>JBBTQL010000014.1:0-1646 GCA_038065715.1 Patescibacteria group bacterium | reverse complement strand
TCGTCTTTATTATTCATTTATTCATTTTTTATTCCGTTGGCAAGTTTGGCGGCGGGCCTGATTTCTTTGACTCAACTCTTGCCATGGTAGGTCCCACCATTCCAGAAATTCTCAACGGGAAGTGAAACAATGTTGCCAGTTCCTCTGCGCTAAAAATATTAGCGTATTTTTTCCTGTTTGGGAATGCCGGAGGAAACCTTAAAACAGCATTTCTCATCATTCTTCTCGCCCTTAAAAATGCTCTTCTTCTTCTTAGAATATAATGGACTTTGGGCCTGGTATCCTGAGAAAACTGAATTCTATTCATATTTTGCGTTGAAAAGTGAGCAAAATATGACCTTGCCATTACTCTGTGGGGCGCTACCCAGTTTTCCCTTTTAGCAACATAAACAGCCCTTAGAACCGTCTTGTACAGAGCTTTTTTCATTTTATTTTCCACTTCAGTAATAATTTCTCTTTCACCCGGAGTTAAAACCATTTCCCTTTCTCCAGATTCTTCTTTTTGCTGGGGTATCCACTCATAAGACGCTTTTTCTCCAGAGCCCTCTTTTTCAGGGCCCAAAATAACTTGTTTTGCAACATACCATAAATCTTCAAAAAATGTGGGCTCTTTTTTTTCTGGCCTTTTTGATAAACTATTAATTATTTTTTGACCAGTTTCAGTAAATGTTGGGTCGTCAATAGCCGGCAGCATGGGCATTGTTATAAACTGCATCCATAAATTTTCTCCCGGCCCCAGTTTTGACATTCCTTCAAGCAAAGAAATAATAGGGTCAATTCTTTTTTCTTCAGCTGAAATTCTTTCTCCCTGTGGCTCAAAAAACTTCTCATAAGTTTTTATTGGATAAGGGTCTTCTCTTGGTAAAATAAAATCTTCTCCGTACATATCCCATTCTTCATTTGGCACAGTCGGCGGTACAAGTTTTGTATAATCTGAGGCTTCGTGAACTTCTATGTCAGGATAATGGGCATACAAAGCCGTTTCAATACTAAGCCGATGGTCCCTTAAGCATCTTAAATAAAAATGTATTTTGCCTTCAATGCTTGCAATCTCCCACGAACACCAATATGGAGTATTATTTAATTCTCCATCGCACCATCTTTCCCTCCAGTTGCCAGCATCCCAAATAGGCCAAACAACTGCGAAAACATCTTCCATGCCTTTAGCTGGAACTAAAACTTCTTTTGGCGGAGTTATTTCAAGCATTGTCCATTTAGCTTTTGCATAAGAAAAATCCCAATCTATCCACCAGATATATAAAATTTTTAGCTGGGCTTGCAACATTATTGGCAAAAAAAGCCACCACCAGACTCTTAAAAACGGAACCCATAAAATAATCAAAAACAAAATCACCCACCAAAACGGGTCCCAAATCACTTTTTTAACCCATTCCCACCAAAAAAATAATGGAGATATTTTTATTGCCATATAAAAAACGGAAAATATTTAACAATAATTGTTATAATTGCCGCAATCAAAAATCCTGTGACAAAAAATTCAAAAGTAAAAATAAACGGGACGACAACATAAGAAGTCTTTTTGAGATGCCAATAATAAATTAAAGAAAAAAACACAACATAAAAAATTGCTGTTGCAATAAATAAAATTACAAGAAGCGCGCTGAAAATATCCATAGACTTTTATT
>JBBTQL010000013.1:0-44993 GCA_038065715.1 Patescibacteria group bacterium | reverse complement strand
CATTTGCGAACTCCGCTGACCTCTATGCGCGGATATGCCGATTTGCTGCTTAACGGCACTTTTGGCAAAATGCCAAAAAAAGTTGAGGAGATTGTAAAAAAGTTTGAGGCTTCAACAACCAGTTTGATTAAAATGGTAAATGATTTTTTGGATATTACGCAGTTTCAGCTGGGCAAAGAAGTTGTTGCTTTAAAAGATGGAGTTAATTTGCCGGCTATTTTAGATGAAATTATAAAAGATATGGAGCTTGAGGCAAATAAAAAGGGGATTTATTTAAAATATGAAAAGCCCTTCTATACGGCTCAGGGTAAACCAGAAGGAGATTGCGTTATAAAAGCCGACGAATCAAAATTGAAAGCGGCTTTGGTGAATATTTTTGATAATGCCGTAAAGTATACAAAAGAGGGAGGAGTAGAAATAAAATTGAAAACCGACCCTTCGACACCCTTCGACGCGGCTCAGGGCAGGAGCTCAGGGCAAGGCAAAAAAGTAAAAATAGAAATTAAAGATACAGGAATGGGAATTGCAAAAGAAAGGCTGCCAAAACTTTTTGATAGCACATTTGAAAGAACCGAAGAAGCCAAAAAAACTTTTGTTACAGGCAGGGGGATTGGGCTTTACCTTTCTAGCCAGATTATTAAGGCCCACAACGGCAAAATTTGGGCAGAATCAGAGGGCGAAGGCAAAGGAAGCACTTTTTATATTGAACTCCCTCTCGCCAAGTAATATTTTTTCTTAGGAGTTTTATAATTTTATTATGCGACACAGGTATTGACATAGCTTATTGATATGTTAATATTAATTATCTTTAACAATTATAAAACCTTTGACTCGGGTCCCGGTGAAAACTGGGGTTGGGCCCGATGAGGTGGTCTATGCGTTAGTGTAGATCCGGTTTCCTCCGTAATCATAGGATAGTTGTTAAATCAAAAGTTCAAACTTTTGATGAGTCAACAAAGCGCTCAATTATTTTATTAATTGAGAAATAGGGTGGTACCGCGAGAATACTTCTCGTCCCTGTTGCGTAATTTATTTACGCCATAGAGACGAGAAGTTTTTTTTATACGCGTGTTTGCGACTTATCGACAGTTCTTTTAAATTATATATGGGAGGCTACGAAATGGGTGAAGAATTGGAAGAAAAAGAAAAATTACCAGAATATAATCCATTAAAAATTTGCCCGAAATGCGGAAAGCAATTTCAAATTTGGGGACATTATTTTAATAGCCAAGAAAAGAAATGGAAGATTGGACATAATTTTGCCCCCGCTGTTTGGAAAAATAGTAAAATAGTAGATGGGATTTGGCATTCACAGAAAATAATAGAGATATGCAGAAAATGCAAGGTTGACGAGGTAGTTGAAAAATGGAAAAACCCGTAGCGCATCGTTAAAATAAGGACTCTTTTAGGGTCCTCTTTTTTTATTGAATTTATTTGCATTTTTGATTTAGAAAAGGCAAGATAAAATAATAAATAATTTATATAATAAAAACATGGCTAAATACGATTCAACAACAAAAGATAGTAAATGCATCTTTTGCGAAATAGCTTCGGGGAATACAAAAACTCCCGGGCTGTTTTGGGAAGATGGAGAATTTATGGCATGGCTCGCGATTGATCCAAATACAGAGGGTTTTACCTGTGTGATTCCAAAACAGCATTATGTAAGCGATGTTTTGAAAATGCCGGATGATATATTGCAAAAATTTGTCACAGTAGCTAAAAAAGTTGCAAACATACTTGAAAAACATTTTTATGATGTTGGCAGGGTAGGATTAATTATGGAAGGAACCGGTATAGACCACGCACATATAAAACTTGTTCCAATGCATGGAACAGAAAACTTAAAACAAGGAGTTTGGAAACAAGTTTTAAGTGGCAAAGAATTTTGGTTTGATAAATATGAGGGCTGGATTTCTTCGGGAAGCGGACCTACAGCTGATCCGGAAGAATTAAAAAAGCTTGCAGAAGAACTAAAAAAAGTAAAGCAATAAAAGCATGGAAACTAAAATATTTGGCGACCCTCCTTCGTACAAGGCTTCGGACGGGCAAAGTAAAAAGATAATAATACGGAAAATTGTAAAATCAGATTTAAAGAATGCTGTAAAGTTTCAGGATTATATCAATTCTTTAATTGAAGAAGAAGCGAAACTTTTGATGAACAAAAAAGCTGCTATAAAAGAAGAAATTGATTTTTTAAAATCAAAATTAAATGGCATAAAAAATAAAACAGAAGTTATTCTTGTGGCAGTGCATAATAAAAAGATAGTAGGCCTTACGGATATAAAACAAGGGATGTGGAGGAGAAACCATATAGGAAAATTCGGAATTTCTGTGAGACAGGGTTATAGGGGAATAGGGTTGGGAAATTATTTAATGTCAGAAATTATAAAATTAGCAAAAACGGAATTAAATCCAAAACCAAAGATGATTCAGTTGGAAGTTTATGTAAATAATAAGCCTGCGATAGCTCTTTATAAAAAGATGGGATTTAAACAAGTTGCCAAGTTGCCAAAACAAATCCAGCACAAAGGAAAACTTATCGACGAATTAGTAATGATTAAATTTTTATAATTATGGATAAATTAAAAATTGCAGTCGGGACAACTTCCGAGGCAAAAATAAAATATCTGAAAGAAGTTTTAAAAGAATTAAAAATCAAAGCAGATTTGATTCCAGTTGATGCAAAAAGCGGAGTTGCAGAACAGCCCAAAACTACCGAAGAAACGGAAAGGGGTTCTATAAACAGAGCCAAGTCTACTTTTAAAAAAACAAAAGATGCTGATTTTGCCCTAGGTATTGAAGTTGGTTATCATAAAGAAAAGAATGGTTATGAAATGTTTTGCTGGGTGACAATTATTGATAAAACTGGATATCAGATATCAAGCCAGTCGCATAAATTTTTGCTTCCAAAATATCATCAGGAAGTTTTAAATAAGGGCATGGAAATGAGTGTTAATTTAGACGGATATCTAAAAGATAAAAAAGAAAAAAATCACATTAAAAAACATATAGACGACGCCAGCTTGCCATGGATAGAATAAATGAGATTGAGCAAAATAAAACAGAGAAGCCGGGACTCTTTATATTAGATTTAGAACTGCCCGATATGAATGGCGCCACAATTTTGGAAGAATTGAAAAAGACAACCGCCACAAAAGATATTCCTGTATTTATTCTAACGAATTGTAGCGAAGAGCATATACAAAAAAGACTGACAGAGGAATTAAAGGCCAACAAATATCTTGTTAAGACAGATTATCCTCCGAGCAAATTAATGCCGCTTATTGAAGAAGCGTTTAAGTAAATTTGAGAAAAGAGAGGGGAAAAGAGGGTCAAACAGCTCAGACACATCTGAGCTGTTTAATTTTAGCTGTTTTTAGTCTTTTTTGGCTTTTCGAGTTAGGTATTGACACCGATATTAACATATGTTAACCTTAATAAAATGAGTTAACAAACTTATGGAACCAAAAGAATTTTACACTACAAAAGAATTGGCCGAGTTATTAGGCATCAGCAGGGTAGCCGTTTTTAACAAAATTAAAAAAGGCGATATTAAAGCTCAAAAAATGGGCCGTAATTTTGTTATATTTAAAAAAGATGTCGGAGATATGGATGTTTTTTTGAGTAATTTGTTTAAACTCGCCAAAGATTGGGCGATTTCACACAAAGAATTTTCCAATCAATTTTATTGCCAAAACAGCGGAGTGTTTCAGGCTCGCGTTACAAAAATGGGAGGGTTGATGATGGAAAACAAAGAAGCAAAAGCATTGTTTTCTTTGCTTACATCTATTGCCGGCGAAATAGGAAATAATTCGTATGATCACAATTTAGGCCAATGGCCAGATACCCCCGGTATATTTTTTGGTTATGACTTAAATAAAAAACAGATTGTTTTAGCAGATAGGGGGGTGGGAATATTGAAAACCCTAAAAAGAGTAAAGCCAGAACTTGAAAATCACGAGCAGGCATTAAAAGTTGCATTTACTGAAATAATTTCTGGCAGGAAACCAGAAGCGCGAGGCAACGGGCTAAAATACGTAAGAAGCGTTATTTTAAAAAATTCAATCAATTTAATTTTTCAAACAGGCGACGCAAAATTAATATTAAACGGCGGCAGCGCGGAAATAGACATTACAAAAGTTAAAGAAAATATTCGTGGCTGTATTGCCCTAATTACTTATTAACTATGAACATAGAACTAAAAAAATTTGGAACAACATTAATTTCTCGACAAACAGGAAGAGAGGCGTTTTCGGCTTTGCAGCCATTTTTAAAAGATGTGAAGGAAGGTGAAATAATTGAAGTGGATTTTGATGGCGTGTTAACTTTTTCACCATCTTGGGGGGACGAGTTTTTAACCCCATTATTGAATACATACGGCGAAAAAATAATTTTAAAGAATACAAGCAATCCCTCGGTGCAGGCGACCTTAGAGATACTTGAAAAAACCATTGGCAAAAACTTTTCCAAAAAAGAATAGAGTAAATGGAGTAAATGATAAATGATATGATAAATGAGCAACAATCTAAAGCAATAATTTCTGCTATACTTTTTAAAAAACAAGAAGGAGAGTTAAAAATATTTTTACAAACAAGGTGGAAGCCCAAAATAAGCCCAACTTATTCTAGCATGTTTGAAATTCCCGCTGGAGGCATAGACCCTTATGAGAATGTTTACGACGCTCTTAAAAGAGAAATAAAAGAAGAAACTAATTTAGATATAGTAAAAATAATAGGGGATTACCATGGAGATATTGTTAATCCGAGGAAAAATGACAAGGCTTTTGTTTTCAAACCATTTATTTGTCAACAAGCGTTAGAAACCAATAACGGCTTACCTTGGATAGGATTTGTTTTTTTATGCGAAGTTGAAGGCGAAGTAAAGGTTAATAAAAATGAGGCGAAAAATCCAATATGGGCATCTATTAAAGATTTAAAGGATATTGTTGAAAATCATCACAAAAATATTTTTCCGTTACAGTTGCCGGTTCTAAAATATTTTTTAGAAAATATAGATAATATTGATTTTTAAAATTTCAAAAACAAAAGATTTAAAAAAACTTTTGCCACAGGCAGGGGAATTGGGCTTTTTCTTTCTATGTGAAGTTATAGATAATAAAATACCTAAAATAATTTTTGATATGGAAAATCCATTTTTAAAGTTTAATAAACAATAATTCACGCGATGAAAACCGCTGGGGGGATTGGCGGTTCTTTTTTGTTGCAATAATTTTAACTTCTACACAGTTTGTTTTTTTTTATAAATGCTATAATAGAATAATACAAAACAAAGATGAATGTTGAACCGCAGAGGTTGAAAAAATTTCTTCTAGATGCCGGATTGATTACTGAAAAAGATTTTAGCAGGGCATCGGAAATAAGCGAAAAAACCGGCAAGAAAATCGGCGATGTTTTGGTTGCAGAAGGCCTTATTGAACAGGAAAAATTAACCAAGTTTAAAGCATATCTTTTGGGAATTCCTTTCGTAAATATAGGAGAGGAGATTATTCCGCCGGAAGTGTTAAATATTATTCCAGAACCAATTGCAAGGGCGCACAATATAATTGCTTTCAGAAAAAGAGATAATAGCGTTGAAGTTGCCATGCTTGACCCGGAAGATTTGATAACTATTGAATTTATTAAAAAGACAGATCCTCTTTTAAAAATTCTGCCAAGGCTTACCACTCCAGAGGCCATAAAAAATGTTTTAAAGCAGTACCAAAAATCTTTAGATGTGGAATTTGGAGATTTAATTAAGCAAAATACAGGAGAAATAAGCCATATTGGAGAAGGAAAAGAAGTTGCAGGAGAAGAGGAGTTAATAAAGGCCGCTCAAGAGCTGCCGATAATAAGAATTGTTGACACTTTAATGAAGCATGCGATTTTGCAAAGGGCGTCTGATGTTCATATTGAGCCTTTAGAAAAAGAAGTCGTGGCGCGTTTCAGGGTTGATGGTATATTGCACGATGTTATGTTTTTACCCATAGTTTCGGCCGCTGGAATTGTTGCCAGAATAAAAGTTATTTCTAACCTAAAGCTTGATGAACACAGACTGCCTCAAGACGGCAGGTTTAAAATAGAAACAGAAGATTATAAATATTCCGTAAGGGTTTCAATTTTGCCGGTTTTCAATGGAGAAAAAATAGTGATGAGGCTGTTGGCTGAAAATACAAAATCTTTAACATTGGAAAGCATTGGGCTGACCGGAAAATCTTTGGAAAAAGTTAAAAATAGTTTGAAAAGGCCAACGGGAATGATTTTAATTACAGGGCCGACTGGCTCTGGAAAAACAACAACTCTTTACTCAATGATGGAAATTCTTAATACTCCAAATGTAAATATATCTACAGTTGAAGACCCGATTGAGTATAGAATGCCAAGAATTAACCAAACCCAAATAAATGCTAAAATAGGACTTACTTTTGCTTCGGGAATAAGGTCTTTAGTCAGGCAGGATCCAAACATTATTATGGTTGGAGAAATTAGGGACAGCGAAACAGCTAATCTTGCCATTAACGCCGCTTTAACCGGCCACTTAGTTTTATCTACTTTGCACACAACAGAAGCCGGAGGAGCAATACCAAGGCTTATAGATATGAAAACAGAGCCATTTTTAATTGCTTCAACTTTAAACGTGATTATAGCCCAAAGATTAGTAAGGAAATTTCATGGCGACAAAGAAAAATATAAATTAAGTTCTGCGGATTTAGAAAATCTGACAAAATATTGCGACTTGAACAGGATTTTAGAAATATTAAAAGGAGAAAAAATATTAAAACCAAAGGCGGTTTTAAATGACATTGAGCTTTATAGGCCAAAACCATCTAAAGATTCTTCAAGCGGGTATAAAGGCAGAATTGGAATTTTTGAAGTTTTAGCCGTAAATGATGCAATGAAAGAATTAATTATTAAAAAAGCTTCCACAAAAGAAATTACAGATCTGGCTAAAAAAGACGGAATGAGAACAATGGCCGAGGACGGTTTTATTAAAGCGGCTCAAGGAATAACTTCAATAGAAGAAGTTTTGCGCGTCATTATTGAATAGCCTAAAATTTTTAAAGGCATGCCAACTTATTTTTATACAGCAAAATCTTTTAATGGCAAAACCGAAACAGGTTCTTTAAATGCAAAAGACCATAGCCAGCTTGCTCAAAGCTTAAAGGGCAAGGGGCTGGTGTTGATTGAGGCGGTTTTGCACAAAGAAGAAAAATCAAGGCATAGTTATAACTTTTCTTCTTTTTTTTCCAGGGTTTCAGAAACAGAGAAAATAATGATAACCAAAAATCTTTGGGTTATGTTTGCCGCGGGTTTGTCTATGGTAAAAAGTTTTGATATTTTATCTGCGCAGGCAAGCACTAAAAGTTTAAAAAAAGTATTGCTTAGCGTTAAAGAAAGAATCAACAA
Source organism: Patescibacteria group bacterium (assembly GCA_038065715.1). Classification (GTDB taxonomy): domain Bacteria; phylum Patescibacteriota; class Minisyncoccia; order Minisyncoccales; family Staskawiczbacteraceae; genus JBBTQL01. Next base: position 37,587 of record JBBTQL010000013.1, on the reverse strand, counting down.
GGGAGAAAGCATGTCAAAAGCTTTGAGCGGTTATCCGAATATATTTTCTGAGCTATATTGCAGTATGATAAAAGTTGGAGAAGAGTCAGGAACTTTAGAAGAAGTTTTTCAAAATTTGTCTTTGCAGTTGAGTAAAGAACATGAACTAAAGTCTAAAATACAAAATGCAATGATTTATCCGTCTCTTATTTTGCTGACCATGGCGGCCGTAGGGGTTTTGATAATTACTACAGTTTTGCCTAGTTTAAAAACTTTTTTCTCATCTATGAATGCTCCAATTCCCATATACACGAAAATTTTGCTTTATTCTGGGGATTTTCTTTCAAAGAATTGGTATTTATTAATTATAGTTCCCCTTGTTTTAATTTTTGCTTTTGCAATAATATCCAAAACTAAAAAAGGGAAGTGGGCGATAGACACTGTTTTATTAAAAATACCGCTTATTTCCCCGCTTATTAAAAAAACTAACTCAGCCCTTTTGGTTCGTTCGCTGGGCTCTCTTGTGGCTTCTGGCGTTCCATTAGTAAGGGCTTTGGAAATTTCTTCTGGCACATTGAGAAATTCTTATTTTAAAATAGCAGCAGACGAAGCTGTGGAAAAAGTAAAAAAGGGAGAGAAATTATCTGCTGCTTTAAAATACCATCGAGATATTTTCCCATTAGGCACTGTTGAAATGGTTGAAGTTGGCGAAGAAACAGGAAAAACAACCGCTATTTTAAAAAAATTGGCGGATTTTTACGAACAAGAAGCGGCTGATGCAACCGAAAAATTATCTGTTGCCATAGAGCCTATTTTAATAATTGTGCTTGGTGTTGCAGTTGGGTTTTTTGCTTTTTCCATAATTATGCCAATGTATACAACATTAGGAGGAATTCAATAATAATGAAAATAGATAATTTCAAAAAAGGATTTACACTTATTGAAGCGGTAGTGAGCGTTGGGATTTTTGTATCTATGGCGCTGATAGTGACTCAAATTTATGTTTTGATTTTAAACCAAATTATATCTTATCGCGAACAGACTACAGTTTCTGCTTTAGCCGATCAGTATTTAGAAATTGCCCGTAATCTTCCTTATTCCCAAATTGGAACTTTGAGCGGAAATCCCCATGGGAATCTTCCTGATATGGTAAATGCGCTGAGCGTCAATTTTAATGGAACTAATTATGAAATTTATTATACGGTTAACTATGTTGACGATCTAGCTGACGGAACCATAATAGCTGGCACAGATAGCGCGCCAAATGATTATAAGCAGATTAAACTTTATATCAAAAATACCGTAAATAATGTGTTAAACAGCTTTCTTGCCAATATGGCTCCTAAGAGTTTAGAAGGCATGCAGGGAGGCGGGGCTCTTTCTATAAAAGTTTTTAACGCAGTCGGACAGCCAGTTCCCGGGGCCGCTATCCATATTACAAATAATATTATTTCTCCGGCAATAAATTTAACTAGAACTAGCGACATTAATGGCGATTGGGTGGAGGTTGGTTTGCCTAACAGCGCCAACAGTTATCATATTTCTGTTACAAAAAACACGAATTATTCTACAGATCAAACTTATCCTGCAAGCCCTTCGAATCCAAATCCTATAAAATCCGATGCTACTATTTCAGACGGACAGGTAACTCAAATTAGTTTTTCAATAGACATATTAAGCAATTTGTCTTTTAACATTAATAATCAGGTTTGCAGCCAACTTTCAGGAGTGGATTTAGAAATAAGAGGTTCAAAAGTTATAGGCCTCCCAAATGTTTTAAAATTTGATAATATCTATACTTCAAATTCTTCTGGAGAGATTGCATTAAATAATATTGAGTGGGATTCATATACGCCAGCATTAATAAGTTCATCTTATATGATTTATGGAACATCGCCGATTCAGCAAGCTAATATTCTTCCAAACACCAGCCAGAATTTTGCTTTAATAATAGGGCCAAAAACTGATAATAGTTTATTGGTCGCGGTTAAAGACGCTTCAAGTTCAAATCCGATTGAAGGGGCAAATGTTAACTTGCAAAAAGACGCAGTGAATATTGATAAATTGACGAGCGGAAGCGTATGGAGCCAAAATGATTGGTCGGGAGGAGCCGGGCAGTTAAATTTTATTGACGAAACGAAATATTATCAGGATGATGGCAATATCAGCGGCAATGTTATTCCTTTAGGATTGCGTTTAGCGTCTTTTGGCGGTTATTATTATTCATCTGGTTCGTTAATTTCTTCGGGTTTTGATACTGGAACAGAGTTGAGTTCTTATACCACTTTAACCTGGCTGCCTGCTTCGCAAGATCCTGCAACCAGTATTAAATTTCAAATTGCTACAAATAACGATAACCTTACATGGAATTATATAGGGCCCGATGGCACTGCTGATACTTATTATACTGTTTCTGGAACCACAATAAACGCGATAAATAGCAATCAACGCTATATCCGTTACAAAACTTTTCTTTCAACAACAGACACCTTAAAAACACCAGTGTTGACCAGCATTGATGTCAATTATGTTTCTGGCTGTTCTACTCCAGGCCAAGCAATGTTCCCTGGTTTATCGGCTGGTTCAAATTATCAGGCAACAATTAGCGCCGACGGATATGAAACGCAAATCATAAATGATATAACTATAAGCCAATATAATGTTTTAGAAATTTTATTAAGCCATTAAAAGAAATATGTTTTTTAATGCTATTTTAAAGAATAAAAGCAGCGGGGTTACATTAATAGAACTGCTTGTGGCAATAAGCATTTTTACTGTTTTAATATTTTTTATAGCTTCAATGATCCCAAACATTTTTACTAATTCTAAACAACAATTATTATCTTTAGACAATGTTGATTATTCAAGATTAGTGACTTCCCAATTTGTAAATGAAATAAGGAATGCCACAACGGGCGAAGACGGCTCTTATCCATTAAACCAAGCAGATGACTCGCAGATAGTTTTTTATTCAAAAGCGGCAAGCAGCGGAACAACCGTAAATAAGATCCGTTATTATCTGTCGGGAAACACTTTATATAAAGGCGTTATTATTCCAACTGGAAGCCCTTTAACATACAATGTTTCTTCTGAAATTTTAAAAATAGCGCAATCGGGCGTGGCTAACGGCTCAAACCCTTTGTTTTATTATTACGATGGCAATTACAACGGCTCCACTAACGCGCTTTCCCAGCCGATTAACGTCAATCTTGTCAAATTTGTTAAAATTAATTTAATGATTTTAAAAGAAGTCAAGGCGCAAGATACCAGCGTTTTTTCTATTAGCGCAGGCGCGGCCATAAGAAATTTAAAAACTAATTTAGGAAATTAATGATTTTAAAGATTACGAAAGAAAAAAAGCAACAAGGCGCTATGTTAATTTATCTGATAATTATTATTTTTATTTTTATCATTGTTATGTTGCCTATAATTAATATTGTTTCAACAAAGATGCAGCTATTGCGTTCAACTGCTGATAGGGAACAGGCTTTGCAAATTGCTGAATCAGGAATAAATTATTATCAGTGGCATCTTGCCCATTTTCAAAATGATTATAAAGACGGCACAAACCAGCCTGGCCCCTATGTGCACGATTATATAGATATTGATACTCAAAAAAATATCGGAAAATTTAGCCTGACGATTACACCCCCTTTAATTGGGTCGACAATTGTTACAATCCAATCAACCGGCTGGACTAATAACAATCCAAGCGCCACAAGAACCATTACAGTTAAATATGGGATTCCTTCACTGGCGCAATATTCTCTTTTAGCTAATGATGGAATTGCTGTTTATTTCACAGATGAAGCATTTAGCGGCAGGATTCAATCTAATAATGGAATACGTTTTGACGCGACCGGAAATGCGCCTATTCAATCTGCAAAATCAACTTATACTTGTCCAAGCTGGCAAGGCGATTCTTGCCCGACAATAAAAGACGGAGTATGGGGTTCAGCTCCGCAATCTACAAAAAATTTCTGGCAGTTTCCTGTGCCGGCTATAGATTTTTCATCATTAACTTCTGATTTAGCTGTTATGAAAAGCACGGCCCAAAGCGGCGGTATCTATCTGCCGCCCTCAAATAAAAACGGCTACTCGTTAGTTTTTAATAGCAACGAAACAGTGAGCGTTTACAAAGTAAAAACATTGAAGAGCAACTCATGCGGGGGTATGGACGGTTATTATATCACGCATAATGAGTGTATTGATTATAATGCCAGAGATTTTCAATTTACTCAGGCAATTCCATCTAATGGCATAATATATATAGAAGATAAAACATGGGTAGAGGGAACTGTTAAAGGCCGCGCAACGATCGCTGCGGCGAAACTGCCCTATAATGCGTCAACAGCTCCTACAATTTATATTCCAAATAATATTATTTATAGCGCAAAAGACGGCTCAAATGTTTTAGGATTGGTTGCGCAGAAAGATATTGTTATAACTCGCAATGCCCCCAACAACTTAGAGATTGACGCCGCTTTAATCGCCCAAAACGGCCTTGCCGAATTCTTTTATTTTCCAGGTGTTATTAAAAATACCCTTACAATTTTTGGCACAGTTATGAACTTTGGTTATTGGTTTGATAATTTTGTTTGGACTTCAGGGTATACTAATAATGTTGTGTCTGGTTATTCAGAGAGTGTTTATAATTATGATAGCAATCTTTTATATGCGCCGCCTCCTTATTTTCCGCTTTCTGCTTCAGGTTATGAACTATTAAACTGGACAAGCAATTAATTATGAAAATTTTTAAAATTTGTATTTTTATCGCAGGTATTATTATTTTTTTTAGCGCTTTGAATGTTTTTGCGAGAGGCAAAGCCCAATTTCCCGACAGTTCGTCTCTCCAGCCGCCGCCATTCAATGTTGTTAAGGGCGTAATTCCGCCTAACAATGATAATCCTCAAAACAAGAATAAAAATGAACAAGATTATTCAGTTCCGCCTGTTTTAAATCAAGCAGATTCGGATTTAAAAGCAAAGAGCGCTAAAATTAATTTCGTTTTATATTTATCATTTTTTTTGCTTATTATTTTTTATCTATTTTTGTTATTTATACGTAAATCAAAAGACGATAAAATTGAAATTTTTAAAAATAATTAAAATTTATTGTTTGATTCTAATTTAGTGCTATAATTAAAAAAACAATGTTGCAATTTTTGAATCTAAAACCAGAAATATTCGGATTAGACATTAATGATTTGTCTTTAAAAATTATCAGGCTTAAAAAAAAGCGAAAAGGTTTTAGTTTGGTTTCTTTTAATGAAGTAGACATAAAACCAGGCATAGTAGAAGAAGGGGTGATTAAAAATGAGGAAGCTTTAGTTAAAATTATTGAATCTGCCTGCAAAACAGTTAAAGGAAAAAAACTTGGCACAAAATATGTTGTAGCGGCTTTGCCAGAAGAGAAATCTTTTTCACAGGTGATTCAAATGCCGGAAATGGATAAAGACGAATTAAAATCCGCAGTGCCCTTTGAGGCTGAAAATTACATACCCCTGCCAATTGATAAAGTTTATTTAGACTTCCAGACTATTAACTTGGCCAAAGACAGTGCTAATTATTGCGATGATAATCATTGCGATTTATTAATAGCGGCAACGCCAAAGTCTATAGTTGATTCGTATGTGTCGTGCTTTAAAAAATCAGGACTTATTCCTTATGCTTTAGAGGTTGAATCTCAGGCAATTGCCAGGGCTCTTATAAAAAAAGATAGAGACGCCAAACCCTTAATTTTTATTGATTTAGGAAAGACCAAAACGAGTTTTATTATTTTTTCAGGCAATTCAATCCGTTTTACTTCTTCTATACCAATTTTTTCTGACCAGATTACATCGGCAATTTCCGAAGTTTTTTTAATTAGTTATAATGAAGCTGAAGAATTAAAAAGAAAATATGGCTTGCTCCAAGAAAAAGGCGGTCAGCCAGAGGTGTCTACAATTATGAAGCCAATTTTACGGGATTTAGTTTCTCACATTAAAAAGTATATAAGTTTTTATCACGATCATGTATTTCACGAATATTTTCCAGCCGATGGAAACATAGAAAAAATTATTCTATGCGGAGGAGGAGCAAATTTAAAGGGAATAACTGATTTTCTTTCAAAAGAATTAAAAATTAAAGTAGAATTAGCGGATCCGCTTACAAATATTATTATGGAAAAAAATAGCGATCATATTTTTCTTAATAAAAAATCTTTATCTTTTGTTGTAGCTATTGGGCTGGCTTTAAGAGAAGAAGAAGATAATAAATAATAATAGTTATTTAATTATGATTAATCTTTTGCCGCCAAAAGAAAAAGAAGGGTTTATTCTTGAAATTAGAAAAAATTTATTTACAACCTTAGGGGGGATAGTTTTAGTTTGTTTAATCTCTTTAATATTGATATTGTTTTCGCTGAAGTTTTATATTTTTGGAGAAGTAAATTTTCGTAAAATTCTTTTTGACCAGCAAGAAAAAAAATATCAAACTCCAGATTTTTTACAATTTAAAGGAATTGTTCAAAACTATAATGCAGACCTGTCGCAAATATATTCTTTTTTGGGGAAGGAAATATATTTTAGCGATGTTTTAAAAAATATTTTAGAAATTCAAAAGCCGCAAGGTTTATATTTTACAGGTTTGTCTTTAAATAGAGATGATAGCGGAAAAATTAAAGTAATTATTTTGGGGTTAAGCAACAGCAGAGAAAATATTTTGCTATTTCGCGAAAATATTAAAAAGTCAGACAAAATAAGCAATTTATATTTTTCGCCAGACAGCTGGATAAAGGCAGTAAACTCTAATTTTAACGTTTCATTTGATTTTGTTCCTAATAAATAATCTTTTAAAATATTAGAAGATGAAATCCAAAACGAAAATTTATATAATAATACCGGCAACATTTATATTAATATCCCTGCTTTTAGCCGTATTTTTAATTTGGCCCGCCTTTGCTGAAATAAAAAAAAATTCTGATGAGACGATTTTACAAAATGGCAGAGAAAATTTTATTGATGAGCAGAACAAAGAGATGGAAAATTTTAAAAGCAATTATAAAAGTTATCAGCCGAATTTAGAAAAAATAGACAGATTATTCATTGATCCTCAAAATCCCGTTGATTTTATAAATTTTTTAGAAAATACAACCTCTGAAACCGGGGTAAAATCAGACATTTCTTTAGCCTTTTTGCCGGCTTCCAAATCAAAACCAGTAAGTATGCCTTTTGTCAGTTTTAGAATATCTTCTAAGGGGGAATTTTTGAATATATTAAAATTTTCCAATAAATTAGAATTAGGTCCTTATTTAGTTGAAATAAAAAACATGGAAATAAAAGAAGAAAAAGGGGCCGGAAAGGATACAGCCGTTTTAAGAGCTGATTTTTTGATAAATGTTTTCACAAAATAATATGGCAAAAACAATAAAAAAGTTTTTTTCTAACCACAAAAGATTAAATGCATATAAGAAAAAAATTGAAGTATTTCCTTGGATTATCGGAACGCATGCATTCTTGTCTATTTTAATTATCATTTCATTAGAAATAATTTTGGGCATGCTTTTGTTTTCTAATTATGCGCTTTTGGTTAAATTTAAAGAGCCAAAGAATGTTGTAGCGCCAGTAAAACTTCAAGAAAATACATATAAGATGGTTTTAGATAGTTTGCAGTCCAGGGAAAATATTTTTAATAATTTTTTAAACGAAAACTATAGAGACCCTTTTCAATAATAGACAAATTAGCCAATAAATGCTAAGTTAATCTAAACTAAATATAATATAATATTATGAACCAAAACGGAAAAAAAGTACTTTTAATTGAAGACGATAAGGCTATTATAGATGTTTATGAAACAATTTTTAAAAAAGACCATTTTGATGTGGAAGTTATCAGTTGGGGCAAGGAGGCAATAAAAAAAATGGAAGAAGTGCAAGCTCAAAAAGAAGCTGCCCCAGATATTGTTCTTCTTGATTTAATATTGCCGGATATCAATGGAGTTGAAGTGCTGAAAACAATAAAAACAAACAATATAACCAAAAATATTATAGTTTTTGTGTTAACTAATCAAGAAAGCCCCGAGTTGCAGCAGTCAACCGATATTAAGCCAGATAAATTTATAATTAAAGCAAATGTTACTCCGACTCAACTGTCAAAACTAATAAAAGAGCAGTTAAAGTTAGAGTAGGATAAAATTAATATGGCGGAAGAAATAAGAAAAAAAATTTTAATCGTAGAAGATAATAAGGACTTTCTTTTCATTTTGCGCCAAAGCCTTTCTATGGAAGATTTTTCTGTAGTTTATGCGTTAGATGGCGAAGAAGGATTAGTTATGGCAGAAACAGAAAAGCCAGATTTAATTATTTTAGATATTTTATTGCCTAAAATGGATGGCATAACTGTTGCTAAAAAATTAAAAGAGAAAGGCGCTAATTCGCAAATTATTTTTTTAACTGACTTTAAAGACGCAGAGCACATAAGCAATGCGGTTGACGCTGTGAAAGATACTGATTATATTGTAAAGTCTGATTTGCGCATTGAAGATATTGTTGCCCGAATAAAAAACAAGTTGAATGCAAAATAATCGGTATTTTACATATTCCGCCTTATGGCGGTTTTTTGTGATATAATATATGGTAATCCTTCGCCATAAAGTCAAGGCTCAGGATGATTTATTCACTTCGTTCATAAATCATGCAAAAATATAATTCAAAAAATATGCAAAAAGGCAAGATTAACGGGAAAAAGATACAGGACAAATCTATTAACAGATTTTGGGGCAATGCTGCGAGATTAGAGCGCGTTAATGTCAGGAACAAAAACAAAAGCAAATCCCGTTAGTTGATAGTATTATTGTGTATGGCCTTAGCAGAAGTTAAAATTTTAATAGAGGGTTATACAAACGCTGATTTTGTGGCTGAAACCGGAGAAGAAAAAACTTGTCCTACTATTAGTTTAGTTAGAGACAGAAATATTTTAATGGTTGTTGACCCTGGCATTTTAGAAAATCGGCAGGTTTTAGTTGATAAATTAAAAGAAGAGGGGCTTTCAATTGATGACATTAATATAGTTTGCATAACGCATTCGCACTTAGATCATTACAGAAATATAGGAATGTTCGAAAAGGCAAAAACCTTAGAATATTTTGGTTTATGGGATAAAAATAATGTAGAGAATTGGAAAGAGCAATTTACGGAAAATATTCAAATTTTAAGAACGCCGGGGCATGAGCGCACCTCAATAACTCTTTTCATAAAAACAGAAAAAGGAGTTGTTGCAGTTTGCGGAGATGTTTTTTGGAAAGAGAATTATCCAAAAGAAGATTTTTTTGCAGAGGATCAGGAAAAATTGAAAGAAAGCCGAAGATTAGTTTATAAAATGGCTGACTGGGTAATACCTGGCCATGGCCCCATATTTAAAACGAAAGGGCGCATAAATACAGAAGAGCAAGGATTACAAACAAAAAGAATGTTTAATGATTTCGGCAGCTGCAGAAAATGCCGCAGGCCGTTTTTAAAAACAGAAGACAGATGCCAGTGCAGGCCAAAAATCTGTTATCACTGTTGCGAATGCGACTGGGATTGCAACCTCTGCAATTGCAGCCATAAAAAATAATGAATAAAATAATTTCTATTTTTACAATTTTTTTCTCGTTGATTTTTGCGCAAATCAGTTCAGTCCATTTAATGGAAATTGTTTATAATAAGGCTGGCGATATTGAGGCAAAAAATCCTGAAGTTTTACAGACTTATTATGATCAATTGGGAGGAGTCCCCAGAAATTATTTGATAAATTCTAAAACTGATTTTGATTTGTACATTAATTTATTAGTGCCGGCATCCTCAAATTATAATGGCAGATATTCAGCAAAAATATTTTCAGTAAAAGATGGAACAGAAGAAGAGGTTGCTTTTATTGACGGGCAAACAAAATTTGAGTGGCAGGAATTTTATGACCCATCTATCAGGGATTATTATTTTAAGGGCCCTGAGACCGAAAAAAAATTACCGGCGGGGAATTATAAAATTACGGTTTTTAGCTATGAAAATCGCAATAAATATGTTTTAACAATCGGCAAGAATCAAGAATTCAGTTGGTTAAACTTAGTCCGCGCTTACAGGATTTTACCTGTCCTCAAAACAGAGTTTTTCAAAACATCTGTTTTGCAGTTCTTTTTAACTCCATTCGGTTTAGTTTTAATTGGCGCAGTGTTGATATTACTGCTTATTTTTGCCCTTTTTATTTTTATCGGTTTTTTTATAGAAAAAATAAAAAACAGAAAAACGAGGGTAATGCTTTTAACTTCGTCTGGAATGCAGGGTTCAAAGCAGGAGATATTAAATATATTGCCAAAACCAGCATATGATGTAAGAGTTGCCCATATTATAACAGCTTCAAAATCAGAGGCAGATAAAACTTATTTAGAAAAAGATCGGGAATTAATGAGAGAGGCGCATTTTAATATAAAAGATATTGATATTGAAGGTAAAAATAAAACGCAATTAATGGCAGAATTAAAAGATATGGATATTATTTATGTGCAGGGGGGAAATACTTTTTATTTGTTAAAACAAATTCGTATGACCGGGTTTGATAAAGTTGTAAAAAAATTAATTAAAAAAGGAGTTATTTATATAGGAGTTTCAGCCGGCTCTATTGTTGCAGGTAAAACAATAATAACTGCCGGCTGGAAAAATACAGATAAAAACACAGTAAAGATTAAAAATTTAAAGGGGTTAAGGCTTGTTCCATTTAATATTTTCGTGCACTATAAGCCAGAATATGACGAAATAATAAGAAAAGAACAGAAAAAATCATGGCACAAGCTTAAAATTTTAACTGATACGCAGGCAATATTAGTTTTAAATAGAGAAATAACACTGCTTGGCACAGGAGAGGAAGTTGTTTATTAAAGAAATAAGTAAAAAAACAAGTGAAAATTTTTGTAAAAGCAAAACCAAATTCAAAGGAGGAAAAAGTAGAAAAGATTGATGAGAAAAATTATATTGTTTGGGTGAAAGAGCCGCCAGTGAAAGGCAAAGCAAACAACGCTATAAAAAATGCCCTGGCAGTATATTTTAAAACCGGGTCTTCATCTGTTAAAATTATTTCTGGATATTCTTCAAGAAATAAAATAATAGAAATAAATTGACTTTATATCTTAGGAGTTATAATATCTAATTATTAGGCTTGTTCTTTACGGTTCTTTGAAAAGGAACTTAACAATGGAAACAATGATGTCAATGATTGGAGAGATTGCTCGAAGTTTCAATTATCGCAGGTTGGAAAAACTCATCGAAAACGAATCTTCTGTTGAGCCAATCTCCGATAAAATTAAGACGCTTTTTAGCATCTTAAGAGGAAGAATAAGGCGCGCTATAAAAAGGTTGCCAGAAAATCACTGGATGGATTTTTATAGATTAGTCCGTAAATTTTTGCCGGCTTATTCAAGGTTTTACTATTCAAGGTTTTACGACTCAATGTTTTACGACTTTAAAATATAGTTCTTTGCAATAGCATGGTCCGCTAACTCGGACCTTTTTTCTTTGACAAATTTTTTTTACTGGGTAAACTAATATAATATGGCAGTTAAAAAGATAAAAATAAAAAAGGCTGTAAAAATTAAGAAAGCGGTAAAATCGTTGAGAAAATTTTTAGTTAATAAGGCACCTAACGCGGCTAAAAAGAAAAAAACAGTTAAGCCAATGCCAAAGAAAACAAAAGTTTTTAAAAAGACAAAAAAGATAAAATTACCGGCAAAAAAGAAAATCGTAAATTTAGCTAAAATAAAAAAAGCAAAATTGCAAATTAAGAAAATTAAGCCTGCAATTAAAAAAACTGAAAAGAAAATTATTAAGAAAAATCCGTCCGCAGAATTGCCCCAGCCAGTAAAAATAAATAATAAAGTTAAGCTAAAAAAGATTGTTCCAATAAACAATGATAACAATCTCTTTACTGCTGAATCGCTTTTTAAAACAAGAATTAAGGTAATCGGAATTGGAGGCGGCGGAGGGTCAATTGTTTCTGAAATTGGCCGGTCGTTGAAAAAAGCAACTTTTGTTATTGCAGATACAGATATAAGAGCTTTAAAAAAGAGGTCTGGAATTAAACATTTTTGGTTTGGCGAAGAACAAACTCATGGATTAGGCACTGGGTCTGACCCGGATTTGGCAAAGCAGGCAGCAGAAATTGAAAAAGAGAAAATGGGCAATCTTTTCAAAGACCAGGATATTGTTGTTTTAATTGCCTCATTGGGCGGCGGATTAGGGTCTGGCGCCACAAAAGTTTTTGCTGAAATGGCAAATTATGCAGGGGCCATCACATTAGGAGTATTTACTTTGCCTTTTAAATTTGAAGGTAAAAAGAAAACCAGAATAGCGCAAAAAGCCAGTAAAGATTTAAGAGAATCTTTGAATATCTCAATTACAATTCCAAATGAAAAAATTTTTAAAATAATTGATGCTAACACTCCTATAACCGAGGCATTTTCTATTGTTAATAAAAATTTAATAGAATCTTTGGAAAGCTTAATAGATTTAATTTATAATCCGGGAATTATAAATATAGATTTCGCCGATTTGCGCACAATTTTAAGGGGCAAGGGGAGCATGGCATTTTTAAACACCGTTGAAGAGTCCGGTAAAAATAGGGCAGAAAAAATAGCAGAGAAAATTTTGCATAATCCCTTGTATCAAAATACAGGTTTTACCGCAGAAAAGATTTTATTTAATATTTCAGGAAGCCAAAATCTTTCAATGTTTGAAGTGGAAAAAATCAGCAGGTCTATTTCAAATTCTAACCCGAAGGCGAAAATTATTTTTGGCATTTCAAAAAATATAAAATCAAAAAACAAGATTAAAACAACTATTTTAATGACAGGCCCAGGTTTGGCAGAAAAGAAGTTTAATCCAAATAATTATCATCTGTCAGAAGAAGTCAAAAAGCCAGAGGAGAAAAAAGAATTGATAAAAAAAATAAAAGAAAAAACAAGAAAACAGGCGAAGAAAGAAAAAATGCCGGTTGAAAATTCATATGTTTCTATATTTAACAAAAATCCAATTGCAACTGAAGCGGCAGGGTTGTCTGCCATGGTTCAGTCAACTGCGCAGGCAGGCAAGTTAAGCATTATTGATATACAAGAAAATACGCCCCCTAAAAAGACAATAAGGAGAAACGCGTTAGAAATTAAAGAAGCGCAAGAGCTAGAAGAAAATAAAAAGCTTCTTCAGGAAAAAGAATGGGAAATTCCGGCTTTTTTAAGAAAAGTAAAATCTAAAAATTAACTAGGTCAAATAAAATATGGAAATAAAAAAAGCAATAATACCCATTGCGGGATTAGGCACAAGATTTTTGCCCCTTTCTAAGGCATTGTCAAAAGAATTTTTTCCTTTGGTTGATAAGCCGATTATACAATATATAGTTGAAGAGATGAAAGATTCGGGCATTGACGAAATAGTTTTTGTGGTCAGCCTCGGCCAGAAAGCAATTTTAAATTATTTTAACGAATCTCCTGATATAGAAAAAATTTTAATAAAAAGGAAAAAAGATAATCTTTTAAAAGAACTTAAAGAATTTCAAAAAAAGTTTGAAAATATTTCTTTTTCTTTTGTTGCGCAAAAAAATCCTGGAGGCGATGGGCACGCTATTTTACAAGCAGCAAAAAAAATTGGCAAAGAGCCTGTTGCCGTTTCATTTGGAGACGATGTTGTTGATTCGGATATTCCTATTATGTCGCAACTAATAGACATATTTAAAACATGCAATACGCCAGTTGTTTGCTTGAAGTCTTTGCCAAAAGAAAAAATACCTGCTTATGGCGCCGTCGCTGTTGAAAAAATTGCTAATCGCCTTTATAAAATTAAAAAAATAATAGAAAAACCAAATCCATCAGAAATTTCTTCTGATTTGGTGATTGTTGGAAAATATATTTTAACCCCAGAAGTTTTTAGTTATCTTAAAAAGGCATCTCCTTCTAAAAAGGGAGAGATAATTTTGGCTGAAGTTTTTGATAAAATGCTGAGCGAAGGAAAAACAATTTATGGTTATGAAATGAAAGGGGAGTGGTTAGAATGCGGAGATAAATTAAGATGGCTTAAATCTTTTTTCTATTTTGCTTTAAAAGACGAAAGGTTTGGAAACGAGTTAAAGCAGTATTTAAAAACATTAAAATAAAAGTTTTAATAATTAAATGAAAAAAACGAGAATCGCTTTTTTTGAAATTGAAGAATGGGAGAAAAGCTATTTATCAGAAAGACTAAAAGACGCCGGCATTTCTTTTTTTTCGGAGCCGCTTTCAGCTGAAAATTTATCTTTGGCAGAGTCATTTCAGGTTATTTCTCCTTTTATTTATTCAAAAATAGATAAAGATATTTTGAATAGCCTTCCGGAATTAGAAATGATTTCTACCAGATCAACAGGCTTTGACCATATTGATATTTTAAAGGCTAAAAAAAATAAAATTATTGTTTGCAATGTTCCATTTTATGGTGAAAATACAGTGGCAGAGCATACATTTGCTTTAATTTTAGCTCTTTCCAGAAAGTTATTAGATTCTGCAAACAGGGCAAAAATAGGAGATTTCACATTAGACGGCTTAAGGGGTTTTGATTTAAAAAACAAAACACTGGGTATTGTGGGATTTGGCCATATAGGCCAGAATGTTGCTTTAATTGCCAAGGGATTTCAAATGAATGTTTTAGCTTTTGACATTAAAAAAGATAATAAGCTTGCTAAAAAATTAAGAGTAAAATATGTTGAATTTAATAATTTATTGCAGAAATCAGATATTATAAGTTTGCATGCTCCATATAGTGAAAAAACGCGCCACTTAATTAATTCTGGCAATATAAATTTAATAAAAAAAGGAGCATATTTAATAAACACAGCAAGGGGAGGACTTATTGAGACATCAGCCCTGCTTAAAGCTTTATCAAGCGGAATTATTGCTGGCGCTGGATTGGACGTATTAGAAGAAGAATGTATTATTAAAGAGGAAGCTCAGCTTTTATCTAAAGAATTTCCTAAACAATGCGACCTTAAAATCGCTTTGCAAAATCATATTTTACTTAATCAAAAAAATGTTGTTATTACTCCGCACAACGCTTTTAATTCAACAGAGGCGCTTTCAAGAATTTTAGAAACAACCGTATTGAATATTAAGTCTTATTTAAAAAACAAGCCAATTAATAAAGTTTAAATTTTATGTATGATATTATTATAATAGGAGCAGGCCCTGCTGGAACCGCAGCAGGCATTTATGCCGCCCGCCAGGGATTGAATTTTTTAATTATAACAAAAGATATAGGCGGCCAGATTGGCAAAAAAGCGGTGGATATTGAAAATTACCCTGGTTTTAATAAAATTTCCGGTTCGGATTTGGTTAAAATTTTTGAAGAACAATTGAAAAAAAATCAAGTTAAAATTATTTTAGGCGAGGTTTTAAAAATATCCGCAAAAGGCCAGCCTGCCTCGGGCGGGGAAAATCCCAAAATTTTTGAAATATCGACAGCAACCGGTAAAAAATTTGAAGCGCTTTCGGTAATTATTGCCACTGGCGCTGACCCAAGAATGTTAGAGGTTCCAGGAGAAAAAGAATTTATCGGAAAAGGGGTTAGTTATTGCGCATTGTGCGACGGACCAATTTTTAAAAATAAAACCGTTGCTGTGATAGGCGGCGGAAATTCTGGATTTGAAACAGCTTTATTTTTATCAAATTACATAAAAAAGATTTACATTTTAGAAGCTGGCCCAGAAATAAAAGCCGACAAAGAAAACCAGGATTTAATTTTAAAAACTGGAAAAGTTGAAATAATCAAGAATGCAAAAGTTTTAAAAATTTCCGCAAAAGGCCAGCCTGCCTCGGGCGGGGAAGGTCCTAAGCTTGTCGGTTCGCTCACATATTTAGATACAAAGTCAAACAAGGAAAATATTTTAGAAACAGACGGCATTTTTGTTGAAGTCGGATATTCTCCTGCAACCGCTTTTGCAAAAAGTTTAGTTGATTTTTCAGATAGAGATGAAATAATGGTTCAGCCAGAAACTTTTCAAACAAAAACAACCGGTCTTTTTGCTGTTGGCGACTGCAATATGGGCAAATACAAACAAATAGTTACGGCAGCAGGCGAAGGAGCAAAAGCCTCTTTGGCAGTTTATGAATATTTAAAAAGAAATTCAAATGGTAAAAATTAAGAACATAAAAGCAAGGGAAATTAAGGATTCAAGAGGAAACCCGACAATTGAAGTTGAGTTGGAAACAGATAAAGGCGTGTTTTTGGCTTCTGTACCTTCTGGCGCGTCAACTGGAAAAAATGAAGCGCTAGAATTAAGAGATGAGGACGGAAAAGGCGTTAATTTGGCAATAAAAAATGTAAACGAAATTATTGCTCCAAAATTAAAAGGCAAAAACCCGGAAAATCAGGAAGAAATTGATCAAATAATGATTGGCTTAGATGGAACTGAAAACAAATCAAAGTTAGGAGCGAATGCAATTTTAGGAGTTTCTTTGGCGGTTTGCAGAGCAGGAGCTGGTTTTAAAAAAATTCCTCTATACAGGCATGTAGCGCAGTTAGCTACGAACGGGTCGCAGTTAATTATTCCTTTGCCGATGTTTAATATTTTGAATGGCGGCGTTCACGCAAAAAACGCCTTGGATATTCAGGAGTTTATGGTTGTTCCCCAAAAAAATACATTTGCTGAAAATTTAATTTTATGCAACAAAATATTCCAAAACTTAAAAGTTATTTTAGATGAAAATTATGGAGGAAGTTTAGAAATGGGCGACGAGGGCGGTTTTGCCCCTAAAGTTTCAACCGCAGAACAAGCCTTATATTTATTAAAAAGTGCTATTAATAAAGCAGAGGTCCCGATGGCGAAGCCATCGCGGATCCTCGACGGCGAAGCCGTCGGGACAAAAATTGCGATAGATTGCGCCTCGTCAGAATTTTATAAAGACGGAAAATATGTTTTAGAAGGTAAAGAATTTACAAGGTCTAAACTTTTGGAATTCTATAAAGATTTGATAAACAGATTTCCGATAATCTCTATTGAAGACCCGTATAACGAAGAAGATTGGGAGGGTTGGAAATTAATTTCAAATTTCAAATTTCAAATTTCAAATTTAATGATTATTGGCGATGATTTAACGACGACAAATATTAAAAGAATTAAAGAGGCGCATAATAAATTAGCCTGCAACGGTGTAATATTAAAATTAAACCAAATTGGAACAGTTTCAGAAACAATTGAGGCCGGTAATTTAGCAAAATCATTTGGTTGGAAAACAATAGTGAGCCACCGCAGCGGCGAAACTATGGATGATTTTATTGCAGATTTGGCAGTTGGGATTTCAGCTGACTTTATAAAATCTGGCTCTCCCGCAAAAGAAGAAAGAATGGTAAAATATAAGAGGTTATTGCAAATAGAACAAGAATTAGCGCTCGGCAAATAATTTTTTTGCAGACATATCCTCGTCCCGCTTCGCGGGACTGCGGGGCTAGCAAAAAACTATTTTCCTCGCTTATTATTATATTATATATTATGGCAAAATTATTTTTATTGAGACATTTAAAATCGCAGTGGAATTTGGAAAATAGATTTACCGGCTGGACAGATGTGTCTCTGTGCGAGGAGGGGGTTGAAAGCGCTAAAAAAATTGCCGAAAAATTAGTCGGCGCTAGAATTAATAAAATTTATACTTCGCCATTAATTAGAAATAAAGAAACCGTTTCGTTAATTTTAAAAAATTTGGGCATAAAGGGTTTGCCGATTGTGGTTGACAAATCATTAGACGAAAGAAATTATGGCGAACTGCAGGGGTTGAATAAAGAAAAAGTAAAAGCAAAATATGGAGAAGGGCAGGTTCGTTTATGGAGAAGAAGTTTTAATGTGGCTCCGCCGGGCGGAGAATCGCTGAAAGATGTATATAAAAGAGCAGTGCCATTTTACCAGAAATATATTGAGAAGGATTTGAAAGACAGAAAAAATGTCTTAGTTGTTGCCAGCCATAATTCTTTGCGGGCTATTGTTAAATATGTAGAAAATGTTTCAGACGAAAAAATTATTGACGTTGAATTGCCGTTTGGAGCTTTAGTAAAATATGATTTTGATGGAAAAAGATACACAAAATTTGCATTAAAATAATAATAGAATATAATATAATAAAATAGAATATTAAATAATTTTGTAATTTATAATTTTGTAAATAGTTTGATTTTAAAATTTAAAATTATAAAAATTAATAAAAAATGTTTAAAATAAAAATGGATAAAAAGACTTCATTGGTTGCCGTGGCAGTTATAGGCATTATTATTACTGGAGCATTAATTTTTGGAAAAAATTCAGGACAATTTTCGTTTTTAAATTTAGGGTTTTCAAATGATAAAATAGCAAAGCAATCATTAGATTATATAAATACTAAATTATTGCAAGGACAACCGCCTGCAACACTTAACGGCGTTTCAGAAGAGAGCGGATTGGTAAAAATGAAAATTAAAATAGGTTCTACTGAATACGATACATATGCAACAAAAGACGGCAAATTATTGTTTCCAGAAGCCTTTAAAATGGGCGGCTCAAGCGACGTTAATACCCAGCAGCCAGCGCAGAATAATCAGCCTACAGCAGAAGAAATTGCAAAATCTGCTGATAGCTTAAAAAAATCAGACAGCCCGCTTGTTGAAGCATATATTGTAAGCAGATGCCCATATGGCCTTCAAATGCAAAGAGTTATGGCTGACGCTGTAAAAAATATTCCCAGTATGGCGCAATATATGAAAGTAAGATATATGGGAGCTGTTTCTAATGGCGTGATAACTGCAATGCATGGGGATGCCGAGGCAAAAGAAAATTTAAGGCAAATATGCATTAGAGAAGAGCAAGCCAGCAAATATTGGAATTATGTTTCATGTCAAATGCAAAACGGAGATACGGCAGGCTGTGAAAAATCCACAGGAATTGATTCGGCAAAATTAAGCGCTTGCGCTTCAGACAGCGGAAGGGGATTGGCATACGCCCAAAAAGATTTTGACTTGAGCGGCAAATACAATGTGCAGGGGTCTCCAACTTTAATATCAGGCGGCGCGCAGGTTTCAGAATTTAGTTTTGGCGGAAGAAGCTCTGACGCAGTTAAAAATATTGTATGCGGTTCTTTTAATTCGGCGCCTGGATTTTGCTCTACAAAACTAAATACAACAGAAGCTGCTGTTAGTTTTTCTGCAGAATACGCCGGTTCAGGAGGATCTGGAAATTCGGGAGCTAATGGCACCAATTGCGCGCCCGCTCAATAAGAAAATAAGAATATTATAATAAAAAATGATAAAATTATATTCAACTCCAAGTTGTGTTTATTGCAAAACTTTAAAAGAATATTTTAAAAAGAATGGGTTTGAATTTCAGGACATTGATGTTTCAAAAGATGAAAAGGAGCTTGAAAAAATGATAAAAGATTCGGGCCAAATTGGCGTTCCAGTTATTGATATTGATGGCCAAATTATAACAGGTTTTGACAAAGCAAAAATAAACGAATTATTAAAAATTAAATAATAATTATGATTAAAATTGCTATCAACGGTTTTGGCCGCATTGGCCGCCAGGCTTTTAAAAGGATAATAGAAAATCATCCAGATTTAAAAGTGGTTGCAATAAATGATTTGACCGATAATAAAACTTTGGCGCATCTTTTAAAATATGATTCTATTTATGGAAAGTTAAACAAAGAAGTTAATTTTAATGAAAAATCAATTTCAGTTGATGGCAAGGAGTTTTTAGTTTTAACAGAAAAAGATCCAGAAAAACTTCCTTGGAAAAAGCTGGAAATTGATGTTGTTTTAGAGTGCACAGGTCTTTTTACAGACTCAGAAAGCGCTAAAAAACACATTAAGGCAGGCGCCAAAAAAGTTATAATTTCAGCTCCCGGGAAAGATTTGCCGGGTTTTGTTTTAGGCGTTAACGACGGCACTTTTGACGCAAAAAATGTTGACATAATGGATATGGGTTCTTGCACAACAAATTGTTTAGCCCCAATTGCAAAAGTTTTAAACGACAATTTTAAAATTGTTAAAGGATTTATGACAACCGTGCACAGCTATACCAATGACCAAAAAATTCTTGATTTACCGCATGAAGATTTGAGAAGAGCCAGGGCAGCAGCAATAAATATAATTCCCACAAGCACTGGAGCAGCAAAAGCAATAGGAAAAATAATTCCAGCATTAAACGGCAAGTTAGATGGAATTGCGCTGAGGGTTCCAACGCCAACTGTTTCTGTTTTAGATTTAATTGTAGAGGTTGAAAAATCAACAACAAAAGAAGAAGTGAATAAAGCATTTAAAGATGCGGCAGAAACAGAAAATTTTAAAGGAATTTTAAGAGTTGAAGAAATGCCTTTAGTTTCAACAGATTTTAAAGGAGATTCGTATTCAGCAATTGTTGACGCAGAAGAAACTATGGTAAAAGATAATTTGGTAAAAGTAATCGGCTGGTACGACAATGAGTGGGGGTACAGCTGTCGGCTCGCAGAATTTGCGGAGTTCGTTGGTAAAAAGCTCTAAAATTATTTTAATAAAAAAAGAGGAGTTTTCCTCTTTTTTGTTTTTAGGAAAAAGTATATAATAGTATAATATCATTATTATGGAAACAAAAATACCAGTTGAGGTTTCAGCCAGGCATATCCACTTGTCAAAAGAGGATTTAGAAAAACTTTTTGGTTTGGGCTACGAGTTGAAAGAATTAAAGCGGCTTTCACAGCCGTCTGATTTTGCCTGCGAAGAAACAGTAGATATTAAAGTTGGCGATAAAGAAATTAAAAATGTAAGAGTTGTGGGGCCTTTGCGAGAAAAAACACAGGTTGAAATTAGCAAAACAGATGCATTTATTTTAGGTGTTAATCCGCCAATAATGCTGTCTGGCGAAATTGAAAATTCTTCGCCGGTTGTTATTGTGGGGCCAGAAGAGACCCTAAGTCTGAAAGAGGGGCTAATTGTTGCTTTGAGGCATATTCATTGTGCGACAAGCCAGGCGGCTGAATTGGGATTAAAAAACAACGATAAAGTGTCTGTAAGGGTTCCTGCCTCGCCGAGTCAAGGCGGGGATGGAGAAAGACCTGTAATTTTTGAAAATGTGGCAATAAGAATAAAAGATGATTATAAATTATGCATGCATTTAGATACTGACGAGGGGAATGCGGCAGGAATAGATAAAATCGGCAACGGCGCGATTTTATAATTTTCAATTTTTCCCGCCACAGCGGGATCCCGCCTTGGCGGGACAACTTTAATATGATTTTAGTTTTAAATTGCGGATCACAATCCATAAAGTGGAAAATATTTAACTTGCCTCGCCAAAGCCAGAAGGCGAAGGCGGGCAAAGAATTAAAACTTTTCAAAGAAGGGAAGCGAGAGGTTTTTGATTTTGATAATTTTGAGAAAACATTAGAAGAAGAAATTTTAGAATTAAAAAATTTTAAAATTTCAAAAATAGGACATAGGGTTGTGCACGGAAAAGACATTTTTATAGATCCGGTAATAATTACACAGGAAACGTTAAAAGAAATAGAAGCGCTTAATAATTTAGCTCCATTGCATAACCCTTTTAATGTTTTGGGAATAAAAGTTTGTCAGGATATTTTTAGTGATATACCGCAAATTGCAGTTTTTGACACAGAGTTTTATAAAAGCTTGCCTAAAATTGCCTTTACGTATGCCCTGCCCCATAAGCTTGCAGAAAAATTTGGTTTTAGAAAGTACGGTTTTCACGGCATTTCGCATGAATATGTTGCTAAAAAAGCGTGTGAAATTGCAAAAAAGAAATTTGATAAATCAAAAATTATTACATGCCATTTGGGAGGCGGGGCAAGCATTACTGCAATTAAAAACGGCAAAGCAATTGACACTTCAATGGGGTTTTCTCCAGGCGGCGGGATAGTTATGATGACAAGGCCAGGAGACGTTGATGACGAAATAATTTTTGAAATGATAGAAGATTTGGGCCCAGAAAAAACAAAAGAAATTATAAACAAAGAATCTGG
Source organism: Patescibacteria group bacterium (assembly GCA_038065715.1). GTDB lineage: Bacteria > Patescibacteriota > Minisyncoccia > Minisyncoccales > Staskawiczbacteraceae > JBBTQL01. The sequence continues at coordinate 15,609 of JBBTQL010000013.1, read as the reverse complement.
AATAAAAGGCATTTGCGGAGAGAGTGAAATGTTGAAGGTCATCGCAATGACCGAAAACCCTGAGGAGCCTTCTCGACGAAGGGCTGAATTGGCTTTGGATATTTTTGTTTATTCAATTCAAAAATATATAGGTTCTTATTTTGCAATATTAGGAGGGTGCGATTTATTGGTTTTTACTGGGGCTATAGGTTATCATAGTTCTAAAATAAGAAATATGGTTTGTCACCCTACGGGTGATCTCTCTAAGGGAGACAAAAATTTAAACATATTAAATAAGACAAAAATTTTAGCAATTAAAACAGACGAAGAACTGGCAATTGCAAATAAAATTAAAAATTTAAAATTTAAAAACTATGGATGAAAATAAACAAAAAAATGTTTTGTGGTTTCGTGAATTAGGAATTAAAGATGTGCCAGTTGTTGGTGGGAAAAATGCTTCATTGGGCGAAATGATAAATAATTTAGTTTCAAAGGGCGTAAATATTCCAGACGGATTTGCCACTACAGCTCCAGCATTTTTTTATTTTTTGAAAGAAACAGGTTTAGATAAGCAGATTGAAGAAATCACAAAAAATTTGGACACATCCGATATAAAAGCCCTTCAATTGGCCGGAAAAAAAATAAGAGATTTAATTTTAAATGCAACTTTGCCAGAAGATTTGCAAAAAGACGTTGCTTTAGCCTATAAAGAATTATGTAAACAATATCAAGCAGAAAATGTGGACGTTGCTGTAAGATCTTCTGCAACTGCTGAGGATTTGCCGGGAGCCAGTTTTGCAGGCCAGCAGGAGACTTTTTTGAATATAAGCGGAGAAGAAAATGTTATTTTAGCCGTTAAAAAATGTTTTGCGTCGCTTTTTACAGACAGGGCCATTGTTTATAGAAAAGAAATGGGATTTTCTCATATGCAGGTTGGGCTTTCTGCTGGCGTGCAAAAAATGGTGAGGTCAGATTTGGGAGTCTCTGGGGTTATGTTTTCTTGCGACACTGAATCTGGATTTGGTGATGTTGTTTTAATAAATGCCAGCTGGGGATTGGGGGAAAATGTTGTTTTGGGCAGAGTTGAGCCAGACCAATATTATGTTTTTGAAACAACTTTAAAAAAAGGATTTAAACCAATTATAGAAAAACACGTTGGCTCAAAACTAATGAAAATGATTTACAGCCTATCCCGCCACAGCGGGATCCCGCTAAGCGGGACAAAAAATATTACCACAACTAAAAAAGAGAGAGAAAGTTTTGTTTTAACCGATGAAGAAATTTTACAATTGGCAAAATGGTCAGTTATTGTGGAAGATCATTATAAAAGATCAATGGATATGGAATGGGCAAAAGACGGCAAAGAAAATAAATTATATGTTGTGCAGGCAAGGCCGGAAACCGTGCAAAGCAGAAAAAATTTAAACGTTTTAGAAGAATATGTTTTAAAGGATGAGGCCGCCTCCGCCAAGGCTACGGCGAGCCACAGAAAAGTTTTAGTAGAGGGGCTTAGCGTAGGTTCAAAAATTGGTTCTGGCAAAGCAAATAAAATAATGAATGTAAAAGATATTGATAAATTTAAAAAAGGAGAAGTTTTGGTTACGGGAATGACAGATCCCGATTGGGTCCCGGCAATGAAACTTGCTTCAGCAATTATTACAGATTCTGGCGGAAGAACGGCGCATGCCGCTATTGTTTCGCGCGAATTAGGAATTCCGTGCATAGTGGGAACTTCAAACGCCACAAAAATTATAAAAACCGGAAACGAAATAACAGCAGACTGTTCAGAAGGCGGAACAGGCAAGGTTTACGAAGGAATAATTCCATTTGAAATAAAAACAACAGATATTTCAAAAATAGAAAAAACAAAAACAAAAATATTAATGAATTTGGCAGATCCCAGCCAGGCGTTTAATTTAAGTTTTATACCAAACGACGGAGTGGGATTGGCAAGGGAAGAATTTATTATTGCCAACACGATTAAAATTCATCCTATGGCTTTAATAAATTATAAAAAATTAAAGCCGGCCCTAAAAAGCAAAATTGATAAATTAACATTGGGATATGAAGACAAGGTTCAATTTTATGTTGATAAATTAGCTGAAGGCGTGGGAAGAATTGGAGCCGCTTTTTATCCAAAACAGGTGATAGTAAGGTTTTCTGATTTTAAAACAAACGAGTACAGGTCTTTGGTAGGCGGAGAATTATACGAGCCAGAAGAAGAAAATCCAATGATTGGTTTTCGCGGAGCTTCAAGATATTACAATAAAAATTTTAAAGAAGCGTTTATTCTGGAGTGCAAGGCAATTAAAAAAGTCAGAGAAGAATTTGGCATAGATAACATTCAGGTAATGGTTCCGTTTTGCAGAACTGTTGAAGAGGGAAAAAAGGTTTTACAAATTATGGAAGAGAATGGATTGTCAAGGGAACCCGCCGAAAACCCTACGGGTATTCAGGCGGATGACAAAAATCTAAAGATTTTTGTCATGTGCGAGATTCCGTCAAATGTAATTTTAGCTGAAAAGTTTTTAGAGATTTTTGACGGCTTTTCAATTGGCTCAAACGATTTAACGCAACTAACTTTGGGTTTAGACAGAGATAATTCTGGATTAGCCAGCATTGGAAATGAAAAAAATGAAGCAGTAAAAGAGCTTATTGAAGAAGCAATAAAAGTATGTCAAAATAATAATAAATATATTGGCATTTGCGGACAAGGGCCAAGTGATTTTCCTGACTTCGCCCAGTTTTTAGTAGAGCTTGGTATTGAGTCAATTTCCTTAAATCCAGATTCAGTTTTAAAAACCAAAATTGCCGTAGCCGAAACAGAACGAAGATTAAATAAAAAAGACCAAATAAAATAAAAATTAAAATAGTCCTGTGGTTCGGACTACAGGACTAAAATTAAATGACGACTTTTCATTTGAATAGTTTGCCTAAGGAAAATAGAATTCAGATGATTGGAGAGTTTTATGATATGATAGATTCATTGAAGGATAGAAGTGAAGTTCGTTTATTTATTAAGAGTTTACTAACAGCCGATGAGATAGCCAGTTTAATGAGAAGGATAGAAATAGCTGTTCTTTTATCGGGTGACTTTAAATACGATCAAATAATCAAGGTTTTAAAAGTTGGGAGAGATAAAATATCTACCGTGCAAAAGAATTTATTGCAGGATGATAGCGGTTATAAGATTATTGTCAAAAGATTAATTGAAAACCGCAAGCGTAGATTAAAAAGAATTAAAAACGATGAAAAACAGGCCAGACAAAGTTCGGCTCTTAAAAGATTCAGTCCAGCAAACAGAATTTTGCCAGACTTGCTCGATGCCGTAATAGAAAAATTTGAAGACGATAAAGATTTAGAAAAAGAAGCATTATTATTTACGCCATCGCTGGCGCCATTTAAAAATCCTAAAAAATAATAAGACAGCTATGGAGCACGTGGCAATAATGAGAAAGTCCTGGGGGTTAACTGAAAAAATTTTGGATGGCCGTAAAAGAATTGAATCTCGTTGGTACTCTGTAAAATATAAACCATGGAATGATATTAAATCAGGTGAAGTAGTTTATTTTAAGGATTCCGGTGAGCCAATAAAAATAAAAGCCGAGGTTGAACGAGTTGTGCAATTTAATAATTTAACCCCCAAAAAAGTTGAAGAGATATTAAACAAGTTCGGTAAAGACGATGGTATAGAGAAAGAATTAATTTCTGAATTTTTTGACCGATTTAAAAATAAAAAATATTGCATACTTATATTTCTGAAAAATCCTATTAAGGTTGAACCATTTAACATTGATAAAACAGGATTTGGAGCAATGTCAGCATGGATTACTGTTTCAGATGTTTTCAAAATTAGGAAATTTAGAAATTGATTAAAAATTAAAAATTAAAGATTAAAATAGAGGGTAATCCCTCGCCTTCGGGCTCGGGATGAATTTTCCTCACTTCGTTTGTAAAATTCATGTACGATATTATAACTTTTGGTTCAGCGGCGCAGGATATCAATTTAAAGTCCAAGGAATTCAAGGTCTTAAAAAACGAAAAGGATTCTGTAACAGGAGAAGGCCTTTGTCTTGCTTTGGGATCCAAAATAGATATTGAAGACATAAAATTTACCTCTGGCGGAGGCGGAACAAACACAGCTGTAACATTTGTAAAACAGGGATTTAAAACTGCTTTTTGCGGAATGGTGGGTGATGACGCATCTGGCAAAGAAGCGATTGAAGAGTTAAAAAAAAATAAAGTAAATACAAGCCTAGTTGTTAAAACAAAGGAAAAAGCAACCAATCATTCAGTTGTTATTTCCGGCAACGAGCAAGACAGGACGATTTTAGTTTACCGCGGAGCTGCAGATTTAATGGACAAAAATAATATTCCATGGAGCAAACTAAGAACTAAATGGATTTATTTAGCGCCGCTGTCGGGATTATTGCTTCGTCAGAGCGAAGGAGGGCGCACACCCTTTGAAGATATAGTAAATTTTGCTTTTGAAAATAAAATAAAAATTGCTATAAATCCCGGCAATCTTCAGCTTTCTTTGCCAATGGAAGTTATTATTAGAATTTTTAAAAAAATAGATGTTTTATTTTTAAATCAAGAAGAAGCGTCATTTTTAACAAAAATTTCTTTTCAAAACGAATCAGAAATTTTTAAAAAAATTGATGAGATTTGCCCCGGCGTTGCAGTTATGACAAAAGGCGGAGAAGGAGTTATAGCTTCTGATGGAAAATATTTATATTCAGCAAAGCCCCATCCGGACAGAAAAATTGTTGATACAACAGGAGCTGGCGATTCGTTTGCCTCAGGATTTCTGTCTGATTATATAAGATATAATGGCGACATTGAAAAAGCTATTCAATTGGGTTTAGCAAATTCTGAAGGAAATTTATCAGAAATTGGAGCTAAAACAGGGCTTTTAGATAAAAACTCGCCATTTGAAAGAGTTGCAGTTGTAAAACAGGAATGCGGAGAAAATAATTTATGTTTAGAAAAAAAATGAAAAATTTAAAATATTATTTTCAAAAGGCGCAGAAAGAAAAGTGGGCGATTGGGCAGTTTAATTTTTCTGCTTATACGCAGTTGAAGGCAATAGTTGAGGCAGGGAAAAATTTAAAGTCGCCAATTATTTTAGGAACATCTGAAGGCGAAAGTAAATTTTTTGGATTAGAGGAGGCAGTTATATTGCGTAATCTATTACGTAATAGATTACGTAATCCGATTTTTTTAAATTTAGATCACGGCAAAAGTTTTGACTATTTAAAACAGGCAATTGACGCAGGCTATGATATGGTGCATTTTGACGGCTCAAAATTACCATTAGAAGAGAACATAAAAATAAGCAGTGAAGTTGTAAAATATGCGCGCTGGAGAGGAGTTTTAGTTGAAGGAGAGCTTGGAATAATAGGGACAGATTCGTCAAAAGTTTATTCAGAAAAATTTGAAATAAAAGAAGAAAATTTAACCAAATCAAACGAAGTAAAAAATTATGTTGAAAAAACAGGAGTTGATTTATTGGCAGTTAGTATTGGAAACTTTCATGGCATGGAAAGTTCAGGACAAGAGCCTAGGCTAAGATTAGATAAATTGGAAGAAATAAATGAAACCCTTCGACAAAGCAAAACTAAAAATTCATTTTTAGTTTTGCATGGTGGTTCTGGTACTAACAAAGAAGATGTGAAAAAAGCGATTGAAATAGGTATTTTAAAGATTAATATAAATACGGAATTAAGATTAGCTTATACAGATGCGCTTAGAAAAGCGTTAAATGATAATATAGGGGAAATAACGCCTTATAAATATTTGCCAGAAGCAAAGAAATCAGTTCAGGATATTGTTGAATCAAAAATAACGCTGTTTTCAAGCCAAAATAGGGTTTAAGCGCAATGGGGCTTTACTATTTTAAATAAACATAGTAATATATTTATATTAGTGACGGCAAAAATTGAGCTATATGCTCATATTTTGTTTATTAGTTAGATTTCATAAAAAATGAGCAAAATAATATTAGAACGGGAAAAGTGCATAGGATGCGGTTCTTGCGAGGCGGTTTGCCCATTATATTTTGAATTAATAGCTGATGGAAAATCGCATATTAAGGGGGCAAACGAAAAAGCAGTGGAAGAATTGGAAGTTGAAAAAATTGAATGCGCAACCTCGGCAGTTGAGGTTTGTCCTGTGCAATGCATACATATTGAGAAATAATGAAATTAAGAAATTAAGCAATTATGATTATCTTAAACGCAAAAATTAGAAACGATTTTGGCAAAAAAACAAATTCAATGAGGGATTTAGGAAAAATTCCTGCTGTTGTTTATGGTCATGGCGTAAAAAATGTTTCTTTGGAAATTGACTATAAAGATTTCCAAAGAGTCTTTAAAGAAACAGGAGAAAGTTCTTTAGTTGAACTTTTAATAGAGGGAGAAAAACAAAAGAGGCCGGTTTTAATACACGAAATTCAGAAAGATCCTGTTTCAGATAAATTTTTACATATTGATTTTTTTCAGGCATCTTTGAAAGAAGAGGTTGAAGTTACGGTTCCTTTGGTGTTTGAAGGAGCATCTCCTGCCATTAAAGATTTAGGCGGAACTTTAATAAAAAATATAACAGAAATTGAGGTTAAAGCATTGCCGCAAAATCTTCCGCATGAAATTAAAGTTTCTATAGACGGATTAAATAATTTTGGAGACCATATATTAGTAAAAGATTTAATTTTGCCAAAAGACATTAAGGTTTTAAAAAAGCCAGATGAAATTATAGTTTCGGTTGCTCAACCACAAAAAGTTGAAGAAGAATTAGAAAAACCCGTAGAAGAAGATGTTTCAAAGGTTGAAAAAGTAGAAAAGGAAAAGAAAGAAGAAGAAATAGTGGAAGAAATAAAGGAATAAAAATAATTCACAGCCCCGCTTTGGCGGGGTTGTTTTTTTACAGAAAAAAGAGATAATAAAAATATACTACAATATAAATAATTTTAATATCTTAAAAATATGCCAGAAGTAGGTCCAATGCCAACTCCCGAGATGGGTCCGCGAATTGCTCCGCCAGCGCCAGAGGTTGCGCCTCAACCGCCAGAAGCAAAAATCGAGGTTAATATTGGTAACAAAACAGAAAAATCTCCGCAAAGGCCGCCAGAAGTTGAGGAAAAATACAAAGTTGAAGACGTAGGAAACAGAAAAGAGAGCGAGGAAAATGAAATGCATAAAGCGAGGGAAAAAATTAATGAAGCATTTAGTAAAGACAAAAAAGAAAGAACGGGGCGAACGGATTCGCCAAAAAATACAGGTGGGAATTATTATGAAACACTAGATGTTTCTCAAGACGCTTCTCCGGAAGAAATTGCAAGCGCGTATCGTGAACTGGCAAAAGAAACGCATCCAGATGTTGGCGGCGATGCAGAGAAATTTAAAAGAATAAACAAAGCCTTTGAAAATCTTTCTAATCAAGATAAAAGAGCTCAGTACGATATCAAGCTGGAACAAAAACCAGAAAAGCCAAGAGAATATCAACAAGGGAATGCTTATGAGCAAGGGGATAGGACTATTCATAGTCTTTGGGGTAATTCAACAGAAAATGCCATTCAGGAGCAGGCGATGGATTTGATAAGAGAAAGAGAGCGAAATTTAGCAGTTGAAAAAAGGTGGTCACAGCTTAAGGAAGAAGAACAAGAAAAATATAACGGAGATATTTCAATATTTGAAGCGGAATTAGAAAAAAAGAGAATGAAATTAGAGAGAAAATTACACTTGGGTGAAGTGCCAGAAAGTGTTTTTTATCATATGTGTGAAATTGGTTATAAACCAGAAGATTGTAGAAGATATGGATTTTTTGTTGAAAAAATAGAAGTGCCATTTTTAGACGGCAGAAAATCTTTTAAAATATCGCCAGGTAAATTTAATATTTGGATGAGAAAAATTGAAAATCTTATAAAAGATAGAGATAGAAAAAAAGCCGATGTGATAGCAGATAAAATTAGAAAAAACAAAGCGCGAAGATAAAAATATTTTTTAAATAATAATGCAGTTTTATTCTACAAAATTTATTTTATTATTGATCGTTTTATCTTTATTATTGCCTGATTTTTCTTTGGCTGAAGACTTGAGCGCAACATGCCAAAAAATTTCTGAATCAAATGACGGATGCAAAGATTTGAGCTCTACTGAATGCAGGGCGCTTCTTGAAAAATGCGCTAAGTATTATGATGATCAAACTCAGCAAATTGCGCAAGACCTTACAAAAACTACTCAGCAAAAAAATACTCTTTCAAGCCAGGTATCAACTTTAAAAAAGAAAATACAAAGCCTTGAGGCCCAAATTAATCAAGGGACTGTTGTGGTAAAAGGGCTTAATTTCCAAATTAATGACACGCAAAAATCAATTGATAAAACTTCTTTTAAAATAGAGGGGTCACAAGAGCAAATTATTAATATTTTGCGGTCAATATACGAAGAAGATAAAAAATCATCATTTGAAATTTTACTTTCGGGAAATCTTTCAGATTTTTTTAGCAATTTAGCATATTTAGAAAGTTTAAACTCTAAAGTAAGCGATTTGATGGAAAGCACCCAAAATTTACAGTCTTATCTTCAGGGCCAGAAAGTAAAAATGGATGGGGAAGTAACTCAGGTGCAAAAAACAATTGCTTTGCAAAACTTGCAGAAAAAAGAAAACGAACAAAACAAAAAACAGCAAGAACAGTATTTAAAAATTACAGAAGCCCAATATCAGCAACAATTAAAAGACAAACAAGATGCCGAACAGAAATCAGCAAAAATAAAAGCTAAACTTTTTCAAACGCTTGGCGTTTCAAAAGTTCCGACATTTGGCGAGGCGTTAGAGGTTGCCAAAACCGCGGCAAATATGGTTGGAATAAGGCCGTCATTTCTTTTAGCAATAATTAGCCAAGAATCGGCAATTGGCAAGAATGTAGGACAATGCGTTATTACCAATATAAATACTGGGGCTGGGAAAAGAATTTCTACGGGAGCTGCCACTATAAGGGTGATGAAACCAACAAGAGATGTTCCGATATTTACACAGATAACTTCGGCTTTAGGCAGGGACCTTTATAAAACACCAGTGTCCTGCTGGATACCAGCATATATAAATGGAAGCCCTTCGGGATGGGGCGGAGCAATGGGGCCTGCTCAATTTATTCCGTCAACTTGGAATTTATTTGCCGACAGATTAAAAAATATTCTTGGCGCGGCTGCTGATCCATGGGGCATAAAAGACTCATTTACTGCCGCAGGATTATATTTGGCTGACTTAGGAGCATCTTCTCAAACATTGAGCGCGGAGAGCAAAGCGGCTTCAAGATATTATGGCGGCTCGTCAGCTTATGCCAGATCAGTTGCGAGCAGGGCAAGCTGTATTCAAGGTTTTATTGACAATGGAACAATGTCATCTTCCTGCCAAGACTTGATTTTCTAATGGAATGTTCTATAATAAATTCATTAATAAATTCATTGTTCTTTCTTTCTTCGCCTATGGCGGTTTTTTCCTCAGACTGTTTGGAACTCTTGCTGTTCCGAAACATCGCGCACAGGTCGCGCGTTTTCTGGGCCATCGCCATACGCGCCTAACTGGCGTTTTGAGTAGCAAGCTCTTGCGCCGGTAAGGGCGTTTCGTATTCTGAAGAGGCTGTGTGACTGCGTCCCCCACACTCACCCTATCAGAGCGAAACGCCCGTTTTTTTGTAAAAAATTATTTTTTAAAAGCTTTTATAATTGGCTCTAAATTTCCGTTTACTATATCTTCTAAATTATGCCAGCTTTTGTTTATTCTATGGTCTGTAATTCTGTTTTGAGGATAATTATAAGTCCTTATTTTTTCTGCTCTTTTTGCTGTTTGGATTTGTTCTCTTCTTTCAGCTGATAAACTTGATAAATCCGCTTCTTCTTGCCGCCGCAAAAGTCTAGCTGATAAAACTGACAATGCGGTTTCTTTATTTTGCAACTGGTTTCTTTCTGATTGGCAGGTAACAACGAGCCCCGAAGGTTTGTGCACAATTCTTATGGCTGATTCTGTTTTGTTTACATATTGGCCGCCGGGCCCCGAAGATTTATAAGTTGAAATTTCTAAATCTGCAGGTGAAATATTAATTTCTGTTTTTTTAGGCTTTAATAAAACCGCAACAGTTGCTGTTGAAGTATGCACTCTTCCTTGTTTTTCGGTTTTTGGAATTCTTTGAACCCTGTGAACTCCGCCTTCGTTTTGTATTTCGTCGTAAACTCCAGGACCTTGCAATTCAAAAATTATTTCTTTATATCCGCCAACATCTGTAGTATTAGAGTCTAAAATTCTTTCTTTCCAGCCTTTTGTTTGGCCGTATCTTGAATACATTCTGTATAAATCGCGGCCAAAAAGCCCGGCTTCGTCGCCGCCTTGGCCGGCACGTATTTCAATAATCACCGATTGATTTTTTTCCGACGCCGATTCTTTCGGCGTCGCGAATCCTCGCTGGCTTTCTTGCCAGCGGGACCAGTCTTCTGCTGTAAATTTTGAAAAATCTGGTTGGTCGTTCATATTAAAAAATTTTAGCACAAAATCTTGATTTTTAAAAGAGGTTGTGATAATATACAAATAGCAACTTATCAGGCTAGTTCGGAGAACGCTTGTTTCCGCGTGGAGGAGATCGAATTCCACGGCAGTGATGTCTGGATATACGGTCTTACAAGTCCTGAAAGGAAAACGTTTTTTCGCGATCCGATAAAAGTGCTTACCCGCGCGCATATGGGTAACATTGAATTGGTAAGCGATTAGCCGTTTCCCGCACACATTTTAGGACGAAGAAGACGAACAAACTAGTATGTCCTTCCCTTTGGGAGCGTGTGCGATTTCTGAGGGTCGGGCCGAGGTGCCAGCAGTGGGTGGTCGGTAACACTCAACAAACGTTCTTCTTCAGCATGGGCGATTTGGAAATCTCTTTGAGATGACCTTGTCGCCCTTTTTTATTATTGCTATTGCCTTTTGGGGAAAAGTTTGGTAATATAATAAACATAATGCAAATATGCTAATGATATGCCAATAATGCAAATTCGTATTTGCGTCATTTGTGTGCCATTTGCAGATTGGCATTAATTTCATTTATGAAACAAGGAATACATCCAAAATATTATCCAAAAGCCAGTGTTCGCTGTTCATGCGGAAACGTTTTTACTGTTGGTTCAACAAAAGAATTTATAGAAACTGAAATTTGTTCTCAGTGCCATCCTTTTTATACAAAAACAGAAAAAGTGCTGGACACATTAGGAAGAGTGCAGAAATTTAAAGAAAGGGCGTCAAAAAAGAAGGTTATAACTAAAAAAAATAAAAACAAATGAATAAAGACGTAAAAATCAATACAGAAGAGATGGCGCAGGCCGGAGTGAATTTCGGGCACAAAGTTTCCAGCTTGCATCCTAAAATGAAGCCCTATGTTTCTGGTATTAAAAACAATGTCAATATTTTTGATTTAGAAAAAACCGCCAAAGAATTTGAAAAAGCATTAAAGTTTATTTCTGCTTTAATCCAGGACGGCAAAACAATTCTTTTTGTCGGCACAAAAATACAAATGAGAGCAATAGTTAAGGCAGCGGCAGAAGAATGCGCAATGCCTTATGTTGTTGAAAGATGGCTTGGCGGAACTTTTACTAATTTAGAAACCATATTAAAAAGGGTGGAATATTTTAAAGACCTTGAAAAAAAGAAAGCAACCGGCGAATTGGAAAAATATACAAAAAAAGAGAGAATCAATTTTGATAGAGAAATGGAAAAGTTAAGAGTTAAATTTGAAGGAATTAAAAATATGGCAAAACTGCCGGAAGCCGTTTTACTTTTAGACTTAAAAAAAGACGAAATTTGCGCCAGAGAATCAAAAAGAAAAGGAGTAAAAATAATTGCCATAGCAGACACTAATGTAAATCCGGATATAGCTGATTATTTAATTCCGGCGAATGACGACGCAATTTCATCTGTAAAATATATACTTGAAAAAGTAAAAGAGTGTATAATAAATGCAAGAAAAATAAAAAATTAATTTCTAAATTTCGTGAGCCGTAAACGAGCATAATTTCTTAGTTTCTAAAATTATTTGAAACTGGGAAATTAAGAAACTGAGAAATTATATGGTAAAAATAGAGGACATTAAAAGACTTCGCGAAGAAACCGGAGTTTCTCCAACAGAAATTAAAAAGGCCTTAGAAGAATCAAAAGGAGACACAGAAAAAGCAAAAGAGCTTTTAAGAATTTGGGGTAAAAAAGTACTCAATAAAAAAATCGACAGAGAAACAAAACAGGGGATTATTGACACATATATACATCCAAGTTTAAAAACAGGCGTTTTATTGGATATAAGATGTGAAACCGATTTTGTTGCAAAATCTCCAGATTTTAGAAATTTAGCCCACGAAATTTGTCTTCAAATAGCGGCAATGAAGCCTTTGTTTATAAGTGAAAATGATATACCAGAAGAATTTTTAGACAGCGAAACAAAAATTTGTAAAGAACAGTTAAAAGATTCAGGAAAGCCAGAAAAAATTGTAGAGCAAATACTTGAGGGGAAATTAAAAAAATATAAGGAGGGGATTTCTTTATTATCACAACCCTGGATAAAAGATGAGGCCCTTGGCCGTAACCATACGGGCGAGGCAAAAACAATAAAAAATTTGATTGAGGAAGCAGTTGCAAAAATAGGGGAAAATATAGAAATTAAAAGGTTTGCTAGATACGAAATATAACTAATTAAAAATGTTTACTCTAATTGCCACAATTATTTTTTTAGTTTCGTTTTTAGGAATAGTTTTTATTTTATATCGCAAAATTCCTGTTTTAATTGAATTGCCGCGCAACGGAAATATGGGATTGAGAAACCATCAATTTATTTTAGACATAGAAAATAAAATAAAAGAAATTCAAACTGTTTTTAAAAAACAGATTTTTTTGCACAAATTTCTTTCTTGGGTGAAGCGTTTAACTATAAAAGCAGAAGTAAAAATTGATCATTTACTGCACGGTATCCGCAAAAAAGCGCAGGAGGTGAATAAAAAAAACAGCGGCAAAAAAAATAAAAACCTGCTTTTATAATTCTGCCGATGTAGCTCAGTGGTAGAGCAACGCTTTTGTAAAGCGTGGGTCAGGTGTTCGAATCACCTCATCGGCTATTGTGCGACAAAAGGCATGTTTAATCATGCCTTTTGTGTTATAATAAAATATATGGAACAAGAAAAAGTTTTATCGCTAAGTTTTCCAATTAGTTTAAATGCAGTTGCTTCAAGTTTGGTTTTTACAGGGTTGTCTGTTCTATCTATCGTTGGTCCGTTTTTATTGGGGCATCCGCAATGGCTAGTAGGCACAGCGGTCAACGCCTGTTTATTTTTGGCCGTTGTTTTTTTGCCAAGTAAATATTATTTGCCTTTAGCGATTTTTCCAAGTTTAGGAGTTTTATCAAGGGGAATAATTTTTGGTCCCTTAACGCCATTTTTAATATATTTTATGCCTTTTATTTGGATAGGAAATTTGGTTTTAATTATTGCTTTTAAAAAAGCCTTTGATTGCGTTGGCAATAATAACATAATTTTTATTGCAGGCGTTCTCGGCTCATCCGCTCTTAAATTTTTATTTTTGCTGTCGGCCGCTAATGTTTATTTTAAATTTAATATTGTGCCAGCGGTGTTTTTGCAAATAATGGGGTTTAATCAGCTGGCAACTGCTTTGGCTGGGGGATTAATCTCATTTTTAATTTTTAAAATATATGGACAATATATCAAAAGAGGCGGAAGAACTGCTTAACTTAATTGAACAAAAACAAAAAATGGTGGCAATGCTTGCTCCGTCGTTTCCCATTGTTTTTAATTATAAAGAAATTGTTGGAATATTAAAACGATTAGGTTTTAAATATGTGGCAGAGGTTGCAAGGGGAGCTGAAGAAACAAACAGGCAATTGTTGTCTTTAATGAAGCTTCACCCGAATAAACGTTATATCACTAACCCCTGTCCAACTATTGTGCGGCTGATTAGAAATAAATATCCGCAACTGGTTGAATTTTTGTCTCCAATTGATTCTCCTATGATAGCCACTGCCAAAATTGTTGCTAAAAAATATCCTAAATGCAAAAAAGTTTTTATAGGGCCATGTTTGTTAAAAAAAGTTGAAGCAGAAGAAGACTATCCAGAGTTAAATATTTTAGCCGTAACATTTAAAGATTTACTGGAAATTTTTAAAATAAAAAATGTTGGGCCAAAATTTTTTGACAGGTTTTATTCTTTTGATATTTCAGCAAAAAATACAAGACTTTATCCGGTTTCTGGCGGGTTGTCGCAGTCTTCTGGAATAATTAAAAAATTTACTGACCCAGAATATGATGTTGTTTCAGGCCCCAAATTAGCAGAAAAAACTTTGCAGGAATTTTTAAATAAGCCAGAGTTAAGGGTATTAGATATTTTAAATTGCGAAGGCGGCTGCATAAATGGCCCGGGTATTGTTTCGCCCGCCTCTTTGGACCGCCGCCGCCAGAAAATAATAAGCTATTGGAATAAAAATTGACACGACTTTTCTCCAGCGTATAATGAAAATATAAATAATAAATTTTATGTTTGTTCGCAAATGTGATTTATGCAATAAAGAAACAGAGGAACTGGTCGTAGTAAGAATTGAAAACTTGGGACCAAAGTTAGATTTATGCACAGTTTGTGGAGAACCAGTATTGAAGTTTTTAAGAAAAAATAAAATTATTGATAAAAATAATAAGGAAATTAAAAAAGCATAATATTATGTTAGACGATAAAGATATAGAAAAATTAATTAAGGTTCAGAAAGAAGTTTTTGTTACAAAAGAGGAGTTTGAGGGTTTTATGGAGGTTAATGCAAAAAGATTTGATAAAATTGACGAGAATTTTGATAAAATGAGTAAAAGATTTGATAAAATTGATGAAAAATTAGATAAAGTTGTTGAGTTGGATCATCGTGTAGCTTACATTGAAAACAACCTGAATATTCAACCGCTAAAGAAATAGAAAAAGCGTGAATTTCCGCGCCTCGAGAAATTCAAGTAAGTAAAATTGAAAATTCTGTTCGAGTATGGCGAGGTATAATTGAGCTATTGACAAGGATTTATTTTCAGATAGAATGAACGGTGTAGTAGAAAGATATTATTAAATATTAAAAAACAAAAAATAATATATTCTAAAACCTAACTAGTTTCAAGAATATCCACGAAGGTTTCTAATAATTAGATATCTTCGTGGGTATTTTTTCTTAGTTTATCTGAACGGAAAGTATTTTGAAAAACATGCCCTGTCGAATGACGGGGTAAATAATGAATCCCAGTTTAGTAAATGCCGACAGCAAGACTGTCGAGCATCCACGATGCCAGTTGGCATCGGGACCATGCTAATGCTGGGGAAATATCAAATTGAGAAGTAAGCTCAATTTGGTTTCTTAAAGTTGTTTCGAATAAGCTTGCCGAGTGCTTTAACTCGGCATATAATAGTTTTCAACTTGAATAAAGTTCAAACTGTTTTTTTGAGAGTTTGATCCTAGCTCAGGGTGAACGCTGGTAACGTGGATACCGGCATGCAAGTCACGGGGGCCGCAAGGCAACCGGCGAACGGCTTAGTAACACGTAGATACATACCCCAAAGTGGAGCACAGCTCGT
>JBBTQL010000012.1:0-11222 GCA_038065715.1 Patescibacteria group bacterium | reverse complement strand
GGGAACGGAGAACAAACCTTAATGTACTCTAATCCGTCAAGCCAAGCGAGCTGGGGATAGCCGAAGTGCGCCGCAAGGCGCCCTAAGCTAGATTCAGTAAGAGGGGCTAAGTCGTAACAAGGCACGGGTAGCGGAAGCTGTTCGTGGATCATTTTTTTAAAAGTGTTGACTTAGTTTGAAGTCTTAAATTTGGATTTTAAACTAATGCGTTTAGTATGGTTCGGCAAAAAACCAACTATTCGAATCAACTTTAAGAAACTAAATTTTGGTAAAAATAAAAACAGGGTATTTACCCTGTTTTTGTTTTTACATTTACTTGAAATTTTTGTAAAAATAAGTAAAATAATAATATGCCTCAATATTTTACAAAAGAAGGGTTGCAAAAATTAAAAGACGAACTGCATTATTTAAAGACAACAAAGAATAAAGAAATTATTAAGCTTATAGCAGAAGCTGCGTCTTTTGGCGACTTGAAAGAAAACGCATCGTATCATGACGCAAGAGATAAAATGGCATTTTTAAGAATGAGAGTTGCAGAACTGGAAGGAGCAATAAACGAAGCAGTTATAAAAGAAAAAGACGGTGACGATAAAATTCAAATAGGATCTGAAATTAAAATTTTATTTGACGGCGAAGAGTTAAAATACCAGATTGTATCTCCAACTGAAGCAAATATCTTAAAAAATAAAATTTCTTATCATTCGCCGTTAGGACAAAAATTGATGGGACAAGAAGTTAATAAAGAGTTTGATTTTATGGCAGGAAATAAAAAAGTTAAAGTAAAAATTTTACAAATACATTGAAAATTTAAAATTATAAATTTAAAATTCCCCCGCCTAAGGCGGGGGTTTGGGCCCGTGGTATAGTCCCGATAACGGTAAACCGCTATCGTGGATGCACGATTTCGGTAAACCGAAATCGGCATGGCAACACATCTCATTTGTCCCGATTATTATTCAAAATTATTAAGGAAATCGAGGATTCTCGATAACTTTGGTGGGCCCTTGGTACAATGGCAAAACGCCTCGTTTGCAACGAGGAGATGCGAGTTCGATTCTCGCAGGGTCCACCAAAGTTATCGGAACAACGAGAAGCTGGGAGTTCGATTCTCCCCGGGTCCACCAAAATTTTCAAACTCGAAGCTGGTAAAAACCAGAATCCAACGCTTGATACGCTCAAAAAAATAGCGAAAGCTCTTGCTTGCCCATCCGTAGCCAGAGGCGTAGGCGGGAGGTCAGTGTTGATGATTTAATGGAATAAAATTAATTATATATGAACAAAAAAAATATTCTCATAACAATCCTCATAATAATCTTAATAATTGTAATTATTGTTAGTGTGGTTATTTTTGTTGTGATGAAAAATTCGAAATCAAATTTTAATCTCGGAGAATGTGAGAAAAAAATCGATGAACACAGCATAAATTTATGTTATGAGAGCCTTGCAGTTGAAGAATCAAATATAAGCATTTGTGATAAAATTTCAAATAGTTCTAATCCAAATATAAAAACTTTGTGCAAAGATGGAGTTAATCAGAGATTAGCCATAATTAATGAGGATACCTCTTATTGTGAAAAAATAACTACCCGAGGAAGCAAATCAGTTTGTGTTAATGCCATAGCTGTATTAAAAAATGACATTTCTTTATGTGATAAATCTGATATGGACACATGCATTGCAAAAATTGCTCAAAATAGAAATGATAGTCAATTATGTGAACAAGTGCAATCCCAAACCTTCAAGGATGTTTGTTTTTCCGTGATTGGGCAAAATTTGGTAGACAGTGCGTTGTGTGAAAAAGCAGGAACGCAGAAGGATTTTTGTTATAGCAAAGTTGCAGTTTTGAAAGAAGATTTAACCTTATGCAACAAACTTACAGATAAACAATATGATGAACCATTCTGTTATCTTAGGGTTGCCGAAAAGAAAAAAGATACCTCTATTTGTCAGATGATCACTGTCGATTCTATAAAAGAGAATTGTCTAAATAACCTAAAATAGAGCAAAACTTAAAAATTTAACGAAGATGTGTCAGCTTCGCTGGCACAAAAGAATCGTGGTGGCGGAAAAAATCGAAATCGGAAAGCGAGGGCGAGCAACTAAAAATCGTCAGTAGGATTTTCTTGAAAATGAGTTCTAACTTTTTCTAAAATTGACCACATTTCGCTTCGCTCAATGTAAACTTATGGCAATAAAAAAAGTTTGGTTTTTATGAATAAAAATGTTAAAAAATTAAACAAAATTGCTAGTTTGGTTTATGCGCAATTAAAGCCCTCAAAAATAGAGGGCGTCGGCGTTTTTGCAATCAGAAATATTCCTAAAGGGGTTGAACCTTTTCACGATGTTCTTCTTTGGCATAAAAAATCTTACAGTAAAATCTCTAAGGCCGAGCTTAAACATTTACCTAGCCACTTGGTTGGGCTGATTAAAATTTATGCCGTGGGAGATAATAAACACTATTGGGTTTCCTTAGATTCATGGAATAAATACGGTATTGATGATTTTCTTAATCACTCAACTAAGCCGAATGTCGGTCCCAAAAGTGAATACAGGTTTGTAGCCCTTCGCGATATTAGCGAAGGAGAAGAGCTAACTATAGATTATCGTAAAATTGACGACGAATGGCGAGAGAAATTAAAAAAGGCGAAGAATTAATTGTTTCTTACGCCACCTACGACGACAAGTATTGACATCAACGTATTAATATGTTATGATTAATATATCAGTATTTTACTGAGCTTTCACAGCAAAACAGTTCTTTTGGGAGGATTATCATGTCGTGGGCTGGATTTAGAGCTGGTCAAACAGTGAATTATGAGGATAGAGGAAGGACGCATCTTGCAGTTGTGGCTAATAGAAGCTACAAAGGCGAAATTCCCCGTGGATGTGTTCCTATTTCTCTTATCCCAGAGGGGTGTATTCTCTGCGTTCCCGCAGACTCACTCACAAGGCGTTGAATTGGTTGCAACTAACTCAACGCAAACGGAGCGACTATTCTAGCCGCTCTTTTTTGTTTAAGTAAAAATAGTTAGTTTATATACATTTTTTAGGTTGATATATACAAACTACTACGTTTTGTTTACATCGTAAGGAAGCACTTACAATGCAAGCATGTAATATTTTGGCTTTTCAGATATGATACAAAAGTATACTATTTCTGAAGCGCCAAAATTGTGCTAATTGAAATCAGAATTAAAAAGAGTAAGATTAATTTATTGGGTATAGTTATCCTTGTTGTTGCATCTTTTATATAATAGTGTATAATTTAAGCTAGTGGTGCCCGAATATGGGTACTATCAGAGTATAAATCATAATTTTATATCGCTACGCTACGTAAACTTATGGAAAAAGACTATATTTTAGACATAATGAGGTCCAATAAAACGGTCTTCACTTTTCAAGACGTCGTTTTGCTTTGGGGAGAATCTGATGTAAATTTCATTAAAAAGAAAATTCATCGTTATGTTAAGGCCGGAAAATTAAACGCTATACGCAAAGGTATTTATTCAAAAGACAAAAATTACGACAAATACGAATTGTCTACAAAAATATACACGCCCGCATATGTTAGTTTTGAAACGGTTTTGGGGGCAAGTGGAATTACTTTCCAATTTTATAGCCAAATTTTTGTTGCCTCATACACAACAAAAGAAATTGAATGTGATGGGCAAAAATTTGCATACAAAAAAATAAAAGATGCAATTCTTAGCAATCAATTGGGCGTAGAAAAAAAAGAGAATTATAGCATAGCTTCACCCGAGAGAGCATTTTTAGATGTTGTGTATTTAAACAAAGATTATCATTTTGATAATTTATCAGTTTTAAATTGGGAGAAGGTTTATGAAATTTTACCAATTTATGGAGGGAATAAAAGAATGGCAAAAATGGTAAAAATGTATCACGAGGCATCTAAAAATAACTTAAAATAGGCATAAATATGACACTTAATATCTCAACTCATAACAGTATTCTTTTAAAGGTTCTAAAAGATATTTATTCTGACCCAACTATCAGTACGGTTTTAGGGTTTAAAGGTGGCACAGCGGCCGTTCTTTTTTACGGCTTGCCTCGTTTTTCAGTAGATTTGGATTTTGATTTGCTTGATGCAGAAAAGGAATATTATGTTTTTGAAAGGGTTAAAACAATTCTTGAAAAATACGGTAAATTAAAAGAAGCAAACAGAAAGAGGTTTAACCTTTTTTATTTGCTTTCTTATGATCAAAAAGATATCAACGCGCAAAATGTGAAGGTGGAAATAAATCGTAGAGAGTTTGGGTCAAAGTATGAAATTTTTTCTACTTTAGGAATTTCAATGCAGGTTATGGTAAAAGAAGATATGGTAGCCCATAAGCTTTGCGCTATGTATGAAAGAATAGGCAAGAGCAATAGAGACATTTTTGATGTGCAATATTTTCTCTCTCATGACTGGCCGGTAAATAAAAAAATTGTTGAAGATCGTATGGGTGTGTCATATAAAGAATTTTTACAAAAATGTATCGACCAAGTGGAAAAATTTGAAGCCAGAGATATCCTTGCCGGTATGGGCGAATTGTTAAACGAAAAACAAAAAGATTGGGCAAGAGAAAAACTTAAATCAGAGGTTTTGTTCTCACTTAGATTGGCCTTATCAAACGAAAAATAAAAAAATATAATGGAAAAAATAATTTCGCAAAATGGAAACAAACGGTAAAAGACAATTATCCAATTTATTGCGGATTATTATAAAAATAAAAATATGGGTATATTTAATTCAAAGCAAAATTTAGATGAGATTTTAGGAAAACTAGATAATTGCGTTGATGAACAAATTAGAATTGGCTC
Source organism: Patescibacteria group bacterium (assembly GCA_038065715.1). Taxonomy (GTDB): domain Bacteria; phylum Patescibacteriota; class Minisyncoccia; order Minisyncoccales; family Staskawiczbacteraceae; genus JBBTQL01. Next base: position 6,401 of record JBBTQL010000012.1, on the reverse strand, counting down.
AGTTTTTTTGAATTACAGATTGCAAGAAAAACTTTTGAATGAACAAAGAGAATATAACAAAAAACAATTATTTTGGTCGAAGTCTTTATCTGTATTTACAGCAATTCTTGCAGTAGCAACGATTGCCTTGGTTTTTGTTACTAAATAAAATATGTCAAATAAATCTTCAAATAAAAATTTACACAAAGCGAACCAAGCAAAGAATGACGAGTTTTATACTCAGCTTGTTGATATTGAGAAAGAGCTAAAGCACTACAAAGAACAATTTCACGGCAAAGTTGTTTACTGCAATTGCGATGATCCATTCGAGAGTAATTTTTTTAAGTATTTTGCCACTAACTTTAATACGCTTGGTCTTAAAAAGTTAATCACCACAAGTTATACAAAGTCGCCAATTGCCGGAGGACAGCTACCACTCTTTGAGGTTAAAGGATTGAAACCGAAAGGCAAAGAGCCGTTTAAGATCGAGCTTAATGAAGTGACAGACACCGATGCGGACGGCGCGGTGGGGCTCGCTGATGTAAGGTGGCTTTTGAAAAATGATGCCAACATCGCCACTCCACTTAAGGGTAACGGAGATTTTCGCAGTGAGGAGTGTATTGAACTACTCAAAAAAGCAGATATAGTTGTAACTAACCCGCCATTTTCGCTCTTTCGCGAGTATGTGGCGCAATTAGTCGAGTATAAAAAGAAGTTTATAATTCTTGGTGATCAGAATGCTGTAACATATAAAGAAACTTTTGGTTTTATTAAAGAAAATAAATTATGGACTGGTTATGATAATGGTGGTACAAAGTGGTTTCAGGTTCCTATGGACTACGATATACCGACGGAGTCTAGAAAAAAAATTGAAAACGGTGTAAAGTTTTTCAGCATGGGTAGGATTATGTGGCTTACAAACCTCCATACCACAAAGCGTCATGAAAAAATGGTGCTATATAAGAAATATACGCCAGAAGAATTTCCAAAATACGATAACTATAACGTTGTAAATGTTGATAAAATAGCCGATATACCAATGGATTATGATGGCGTGATGGGCGTACCGATTACCTTCGTTGATAAATATAATCCTGAGCAGTTTGAAATACTGGGCATTGCTAATTCTGCAAGATGGATTGGTTACGAATGTTTTACCATGGTTATTTAGAAAAAATGGATTTAAGGTTTCTAAGACAGGATATTTTGTTTATTGTAATGGCGATACCGATAAAGAAGCTTTTGACGGAAAGTTGGAATTTGATATAAAAATTATTCCCTATGAAGGCGATGATTCGTGGGTGGAGAAAGCAATTATTGATGCACATAAATGTTTAAACAGTGATAAAATTCCTGACGCAGGCCCCGACTGCGATTATTGCAAATACATTAAAGCAATAAACAGCAAATAATTTTTGCTAAAATGGGAAAAATGTGTTAGATTATTATTATGCCAAGTTCAAAATTATCTATAGGAATTGTTGGGTTGCCGAATGTGGGTAAGTCAACACTATTTAAAACTTTAACTAAAAAACAGGTATTGATTGCCAATTATCCTTTTGCAACAATTGACCCCAATATAGGGGTTGTTTTGGTTCCAGACGAAAGAGTTGATAAGCTATGGGAATTGTCCCGCCAAGAGGCGAGGCTCGCCCCAAATGGGGCGGCAAAATCAAAAAAGAAAATTTATGCAACTGTTGATTTTGTTGATATTGCAGGTTTAGTAAAAGGGGCTTCGCAAGGCGAGGGCTTGGGAAATAAATTTTTATCGCATATAAGAGAAGTTGATGCGGTTTTGTATGTTTTGCGGGCATTTAAAAACCCAGATATTATAAACACGCAAAACGAAATAAATCCGCTAAAAGAAAAAGAAATTTTAGATGTTGAACTTATTTTAAAAGATTTAGAAACCGTAAATAGAGTTTTGGAAAAACCCGCCAAAAGCCGCGGGCATTTAGGCGGGCCCGCCGCAATCTCGCCGAAGGCGAGTTTGGGCGGGGAAATGGAGGTTTGCAAAAAAGCCAAAGATTTTTTATCGGCTGGAAAAGTTTTGGTTAACCAGGAATTTGCAGATGATGAAAAGGAGATTTTAAATAGTTTTCAATTATTAACTTTTAAACCAAGATTATATTTGTTAAATGGAAAACCCGAAGAAATTACAGACGTCGGACATCTGCAAAATACTTTGATTATTGATGTGGCGACTGAATTTGAGGCAGAAGGGTTGTCAAAAGATGAAAGGCAGGCATTGGGTTTACCAGAATTATCAGAAACAGATATTTTAATTAAAAAATCGTACGAGCTTTTAAATTTGATTACTTTTTTAACAACTGGCGAAGATGAAACAAGGGCTTGGACAATAAACAAGGGAGAAAAGGCTCCAAAAGCAGGAGCTGTAATTCATACTGATTTTGAAAATAAATTTGTGAAAGCAGAAGTTGTTTTTTGGAAAGATTTATTGGACGCTGGCAGTTATGCAAAAGCCCGCGAGCAAGGAAAGTTGAGAACAGAAGGAAAAGAGTATGTTGTAAAAGACGGCGATGTTATTGAATTCAAGCACGGATAAATTATGGTAGCGTTTTTGTCGAACGACAAAAACGCTACCAGTATAATATGGATTTTCAAATAAAAAATATTAAAGAAAATATTCATAATATAGCAAGGCAGATTGGCTATGTAATTCTGGAAGCTAAAAGTCCGAATGAATATAATATGGTGAGAAAATTAACTATTAACAATTATCCGCGGTTTCATATTTATGTAAAACAAAGAGGGGAGTATTTAGATTTTAATTTGCACTTAGACCAAAAAGCACCGTCATATAGTGGAACTCACGCCCATGCAGGCGAATACGAAGGCCCGGTTGTTGAAACCGAAGCCGACCGCATAAAAGAAATTTTGCAATAAATATATTATGATAATATAAAATATTACAAGAAAAAACCGTATTGCGACAATACGGTTCAAGTAAAGTTATCATCCCCATTTGCCTTGACCGCCTCCTTGAAAATAGAGTATAGCTGCAATCACCAGTAAAACGACCACTACTACGCCAAGACACGACATGGAAAGGCCTCCTTGTAACTATTGGAACTTAGTATAGAAACTTGATACCCTTTTTTGTGCTAAATATAGAATATAATATAATAATGTTTATATCAAGAGTAAAAGTTTTATATGAAGATAATCATATAATTGCGGTTCTTAAATTTTTTTATGGACATTATCGTATTATTCGTGTTAGAATAAAAATATGACAAGAGAATTTACAGGATTATATAAAAAAATGGGGAAGTGGTATTTAGGATGGATTGAAGAAATTCCAGGAGTAAATACCCAAGGAAAGACATTAAATGAGGCAAAAGAAAACCTTAAAGAGGCGTTGTTTTTGGTTTTAGAATCAAATAGAATCTTAACTAGCAAAAATTTTTCAAAAGGGAAAACAATTAGAGAAAATATCTCTGTTTCTTTAAAATGAAAAAATGAAGAGAGCAGATTTAATAAAACATTTAACTAAAAATAAGTGCATATTTTTAAGAGAAGGCGCTCGTCATAGCGTCTTTTTAAATCCTTTAACAAAGAGAATTTCTACTGTGCCAAGGCACAATGAAATACATAATTTTTTAGCGAAAAAAATTTGTCACGATTTAGGAATATCTCCGCCAAAATAAAAGAAATTTTACAATAAAAAAGAGCGTTGTGGTTAAACGCTCATGCGCGCAAGATTGTTGAAGGGTTTGTTATAGAGAGAAACTCTCAAGATAGACGGGTACCCTATGGAAGTCTACGGGTTTTACTGGATCTTTCCCTAGAAATCGAAATAGTAATGCGAACTCTAGGGGGTGACCCATATGATTCGTGAGTTTTTCCTTGAGCCATTCCCGCCATTTTTTTCTTGCTTCTTCGTCATTGTCTAACTCGAAACTTAGAAAAAATGTTTTTTTTGTGAGAAGAGAATGACCTTGCACGTAATACATGTGTCCTTCAATGAAATGATTAGACATTGTTTATCTCCTTTTGTGCTAAATTAATAATATCATTTTAATTAATATATGTCAATAGTAAAAGTGTTATACGAAGATAATCATATAATTGCGGTAGTAAAGCCGGCAGGAGTTTTAACTCAGGGAGATAAATCAGGTGATATATCGCTTTTTGATATGGTCAAGGACTATATAAGAATTAAGAAAGGAAAGGGCTCACTTTTAGAGCCGGGGAATGCTTGCCCCGCAGGAAACAGCCACCCCTCAGGCAGGTCTCCTGCGCGAAGCGGTGGCGTTGTTTCCAGTGGGGTATTTTTGGGGTTGGTGCATAGGTTAGACAGGCCGGTGCAGGGGATTGTGCTATTTGCAAAAACAAGCAAGGGCGCTTCAAGATTGTCTGAACAATTTCGTAATCACGAAATTGAAAAAATATATCACGCAATAGTTTTAGGGAAGCCTAAACAAAACAAAGGAATGTTAGTTGATTATTTGGAAAAAATCAAAACTCAAAGTTCAAAGTTCAAAACTAAAGTTCAAAACTCAAAAGTAAATGAAAGTGGAGGCAAAGAAGCAGTACTTTACTACGAAGTTGTCCCGATGCCAGAGGCATCGAGGATGCTCGGCGGCGAAGCCGCCGGCATAAAATCCGGTAAATATTCTTTGTTAAAAATAAAATTAGAAACAGGAAAGTTTCACCAAATAAGAGGCCAGCTTTCTGCTGCTGGTTTTCCTATATTAGGCGATGTAAAGTATGGCCATCCTTCGCCCCATCAAGGCGAGGCTTCGGAATGGCAAGCCAAAAACATCATAGCGCTATGTGCCACAGCTATTTCTTTTAAAACAGCCGCCAGCAATGAACAGATTAACTTAAAGATAGATATACCAGAAGAGTGGAAAACATTAATTGAAAATTGAAAATTTAAAATTGTCCCGCCGAAGCGGGATCCCGCAGTGGCGGGAAAAATTCCAGCGCCGCCAACAGGTGGCGGAGTTATCCACAGGCAGGGGCTTGATTTATATGCTTAATAAGAGGGATAATAGAATAATATAAATTTAAAGGTCGAGTTCGTTTAGTTTGCGAATAATTAGATCTTTGAAATTAAAACTATTAAAAAAAATAAAAAACAAATATGATATACAGCGATTTATCGTTATCAATTGTCCAGCCATTTTTACAGGGATTAGTATATTTTATTGCTAACCTTGTTTTGGCAATAGTCGTATTTATTATTGGTTATTTAGTTTCAGTTGGAATTGGAAAAGTAATAACAGAAATTTTAAAGAGCGTAAAATTTAATAAGCTCTTTGAAAAAGAAGGCTGGCACAAGGCTCTTAACAGAGCAAATTTAGAGGTAGATCCATCTGGTTTTATAGGAGCTGTCTTTAAATGGATTTTCGTTATCGTTTCATTGTTAATAGCAGTAGACATTTTAAAGCTCACTCAGTTTGGAATAATTTTAACGCAAGTTTTAAATTATCTTCCAAATGTAGTTGTTGCAGCTTTAATTTTTGTGGTGGCAGTAATTATTTCTGACATCATAGAAAAAATTATAAGGATAACAGTTGAGCGGATGAAAGTTGGTAATGGGTATTTGGCGGCTTCAATTGTAAGATGGGCAATCTGGATATTCACAATTTTTTTAGTGTTAGACCAACTTCTGCCAAGCAGCGCTTTAATAAAAACTCTGTATTCGGCAATAGTTTATGGAATAGTGGGAGCAGTTGCTCTTGGATTTGCAATAGCAATTGGGCTTGGCGGAAAAGAAACTGCAGCCAAAATTATTTCAGATATGCATAAAAAGATAGAAGAGAGATAGAATATCCTGAGCGAAGTCGAAGGATAAAAATTTAGATATTGGATAACTCCGAAAGGAGTATAAAAGAATAAATGCCCGCCTCCGCTGAAGCTTCGGCGGGTGAAACAAAAAGACGCGTACGTACCGCGCCTTTTTGTTTTGCGGTATTGCTATTGACAAGGATAAATAAATTTAATAAGATATAAACACATGGTAAATAAATTAAAAATCACTATCAAAAAACGAAGCGGATAACGTCTGACTTTTTTCGTTAGTAATGACCGCTTCGCCGAAAGGCGATTTTTATTTTATTCAATCCACGAACTTTGAAAATTCAACCCGGTTAAATATATCATATTGTGATAGTTCGCTCACCAGCGAATCGTTTAACCGGTTACCCAATTAATTTTAGACATGGGGTCTTATTTAATTGGGTTGTAGGTAAAAATGCATACACAAAATAAGTTAACCCGCCAAAAGCGCTTTGCGCATTAAGGCGGGCGAAGATACATAAAATCTGTATCTATCACTTACGCAAGAAAATTAGGTTATATGCAAATGGTGGATGCCTTGGGATATTGATGCGATGAAAGACGTGGCGTGCCTGCGATAAGCTTCGGGGAGGTGGCTAGCAACCTTTGAT
>JBBTQL010000011.1:0-77070 GCA_038065715.1 Patescibacteria group bacterium | reverse complement strand
GTACTACAGCTGCAAGCATGTTATTAAGAAATGGCATGGTCTTGGCTAATGGCGTTCAAATAGGCAGCACAACAGCAATTTCACCTATTGCCGCTGGAACATTGTTTAGCCCAGGTTCATCTTTAATTGTTGAACCGGGTTCACCTGTTACCTTAGAGGTAAGAGGCGATATTTACGATGCCACTGGCACTTACAACGATATTGATGCCACAGATACCCTTCAAGTTAGTATTATTGCAGGTTCAAGCAATGCACAAGGTCAAGTATCTTTGTCATCTCTAAGCGTGCCTTCAACTAGCACTAATGGCAATATTTTAACTGTTAAAACAGGCGGTTTGTCTTTATCAGCAGACCCTGCATATACAGCTCAAACAGTTGTTGCTCCTGTTTATGCTTACAAATTGGCTTCTTTTAATTTAGTTGCCAACACAACAGAAGCAGTTAATATAACAGCAATTAACGTTGATTTAGACGACGTATCTGGATATGCAAGCAATTTGTATGTCAAATACGGAACTAAAACAACAGATACTCAAACGAGTATTACCTCATACCGCAAAAGCTGGTCAATTAGCGAAACATTAGCGGCTGGCGCAACAATGCCAATTGAGGTTTATGCTGATGTTTCTTCTTTGGCGATATCCGGCGACGGAGTTGCCACAGTTGATATTGATGGCACAACGGTAAGTTCAGCTGTTTCAGCTGATACTACGCCAGCAACAACAGGCCAGACAATTAACTTTAGCACAGGCGCATTTGCAGTAGCCTTTGCCAGCACGCCTCAAAGTCAGGCAGTGCGCGGCGGACAAGAGGTTGAAATTGGAAGATGGAAATTCACATCTTCTTATCAGGAATACACCATACAGGAAATTAAAATTGATCCTGATGTAAATACTACCCCAGGCACAAGCGACAATGCTGAAGATGCTATTGTAACCCTCACCCTTAAAGACGGGTCAACAGTTTTAGGAACACAGAGCTTTAACAACATTGACACCAATGGTTCAACCGGCGGATACTACTTCACTGGTTTGAATGTTAAAGTCCCTGCCAGCACGTCAAAAACTTTGACTGCTGTTGCAACCTTTACTGTTACATCAGCAACTGCTGGAAATACAGGATTAAGGGTAATTCCGGCGCTGACCTATGTTAAAAAAATGGATACTCAGGGCGCAGTAACTGAAACCACAGACTCAACAGGCAATCTTTACGAAGCAAACAGCTCTTATGTTTACAGAACAGTTCCAACACTTTCAAAAGTTGTGTTGGCTGGTTCTCACTCAATTGCTAATGGTCAGACATTAGATTTGTACAAGTTCAAGGTAACAGCTCCTTCTTACACTGTGGGCGATACTACTTATGGAGACATTCATATCAAACAGTTTAAAGTTGATGTGTCTTGGTCTGAAGGTGGCGGCACAGCCGACCAGCTTGAATTAGAATCTATCAAGCTTTTCAAAGATGGAGTTGATATTACTGACCTTGTAACTATTCAAGAGGACGTCCAAGGTTATTCTATTGAAAGCACCACTGGCGCCATTTCAAGCGCTACTAAGATTATTGTGGTGTGGGATGGCAGCACAGAAGACACAATTCAGGCAGGAAGCTCTACCACCTACACAATTCAGGGCGTGCCACAAGGATTCAGAGTGAATGATGGCACAGATGCTGTTAATACAGATAGCGTTTCTCTGTCATTAAGCTCTGATACAGCAGACTATACATTAGGCAGCACTACAGTTGATTATATCGGCTTCCTTAACACCGATAGTACTGACCAACTTGGCAGTGCATTGGGTCTGTTTACTTCAGCTACAGCTGATACATCGGCTCAAGTTACAGATGTAGACTTAATCTGGTCAGACGATTCAGCCGTGGCGCACTCTGCGTCAACAACAGCTGGAACAGGCGACTGGACAAACGGCTTCTTGATAAAAGATTCTCTGGATTCTGAAACTTGGACAAGGTAATTCTGATTTGAACCCCTTGTTTTTCTTGTGAAAGAACTGAAGGGACCAGCCTTCGCCAAGGCTACGGCATGGCAAGGCAAAACAAAAACCCCGACTTCGGTCGTGGGTTTTTGTTTTGCTTGAAACTCCATATTAATTAAATAAATGCACTTATATAAATAAAAAGAGAGCCGCAACGAGAATCGCGACTCTTTAGTTAAAAGTGATATTATATTGGTTTAACGATTTTCCCAGTCCACACTTTATTAAACTGGTGTTGTCCGGCCGTGTTTAAAGCAGTTTCGTGAATGTGGACAATTTCCTCACCGCTAAGCGGTGAATGCGGATATCCATTGGTAGCCCAGCGAATTACTCTTTGTCCCAAATCAGCAAGAGCACGTACGCATTCTGCATCGGCAAGAAACTTGCGATACAGCATAATCCGAGAGAAGATCTGATCATAAATATCCTCTTTCCGTAAATTCTTACGATGCAGATAGCCATTGTGGGTTGCGAGTGCACCGGGAGCGAGTACATATCCATATCCTAGCCGGTGCATTTTGAATCCGAATTCAAAGCATGTCATTCGAGAAAATTTTTCATCCCAATAGCACCCATCAATCTCGTGGATGCACTCGAGAGCTGTCCATGGCACAAATGCTGAATTTGCACAAGGACAAGTAAAGGTTTCAGAAGATACACTTTCGGGAGGTGTTGGCAGTACGATTTCATCTTGCGCAACGCCATATGAGATATCGAGTGGACGGTAATTTGAAAAGAGGTGTCCGCAACTTTGTACTTTTGTCCAATTAGAGGCGAATGTTATCACTCCTCCAATACTGCATGTTTTTACAGTATGAATAGCCGTCTGCATCGCATACTCGTGCCAGGTATCATTAAGAAAAGTGTCATCATCGACGAAAGCAACGTAATCAGGGTTCATCGAACGTATCCGTTCAAGACCTATATTTCTGTGAGTAGATACATTTCCAATTGTTCCACCTTCCGTAATTTCGGCTAAGCTAAAGTGCGAAGTCTCTTTGGCAATGGCAGATATTTCAGTACCCCAAGCCACAACGACAATCTTTTTAAAAGGCAAAGTTTGTTGTTGTGTCCGTGTAAGGCTTAACTTTAGCATTGACGGCCGAGCACTGCAGATTACTGCGACATTGTTGGATTCCATCGGTTTCTCCTTGTGTCAATTCGGAGCTTCGGCTCATTTTTGTAACGACGCCAGAAAGCAGGAGGAAGAACTTCAAAGTCAATATTAAGTCCCGTATAGTGAGCTCCTCGTTCTGATTGTTTACGGCAATCGTCAACCCATCTCCATCTTATTTGTGTCCAAAATCCAGTTTGACCTTCTTGCCACCACTCGTCTGGAGAACCGTAGCGTACGGTAAATACCTTACTGGGTAATCGTACACGGATATCCCAATCTCTTGGGTTTTCATTATCGGTCCTAAGCGCCGAACCGCATAAGTATACAGGTGCGCCATATTGGGCGTAAACAATATTTGCCCATCGTCGAAGGTGATGAAGTAATTCTCGCCTATTAGCAAGATGTTCGGGACAATCCTTGGGCACTGGAAGAAAACCTCTCTTCTTTGACATTTTATCCCCCAATAGTGTAGTGTGAGATTTTTAAAGAACTTACAGTTGAATCTATCATAAATATCAGCTGTTTACAACACTTTTACTCTCATTTTAAGTAATGCAAGCCCGTCAAGGATAGATCGTGCGTCAGAAAGTCCATTATGTGCTTTTGATCGTGGTTTTTTTCCGAATGCTTTTACTATAGTGCTTGAGTGGTATCGGTCAGTATCAATACCATATTTTTCAAATAGGTTACAGATGTTTATAAATCGTTTTTTTTTAACTAATAATGGAACGTTAAATAATTTGCAGTTTTCTTCAATGGCAGCAATATCATTATCTCCGAATGAATAAACAGAATCCCCACCTATCCAATTTACAAAATGTCGCCAGGCGGTTGAAAAATCAACTCCTTTTTCATCAACTATTTTCTGTGTTATGCCTGTTAATTTTACAAAGAAAGGAGAAAGAATAGGATTAATATGAGGCTTTATAAATATCTCAAAAGATTCTACTTCTTTGAGTGTTTGAGTATTAATTTTAATTGCCCCGATCTGAACTAATTCTCGATGTTCTCCGAGATCGCCCCATTCTCTTTCTGGAGCACCTTCCCAAGTCGTGTATTCAGTATCAAAAATAATTATTGATGACTTCAAATCAAACATATTTGATTAAAACTTTTTTAAAAACTGTTTTTATAATTTCTTTATTGGGGTTTGATAAATACGCCAAAAAATCAGTTTTAAAGTTTTGAACAGGATATTCTTTAATTTCTGAAGCAAATTTAAAATTAATGTTATCGTGTTTTGAAATAAAAGCCAATAAATTATCCATTGCTTTAAAATAATAGTCGCCTGTCATTGCAGGAGAGTGGGTAAAAATATGAAATAAGGGAGCCTGTTGTTTATAATATTCTAAAAAACAAGCCTTAAACCATGAAAAACCCACTTTCGGCATGCTTTCTGGAGATATTGGCATTCTGAAAATTGTTTGGCTGGCTGGCATTATTAATATTGGCAAATTTCCTTTTTTTTGATAATCTTCTTTGCTGGGGTGATAAGGCATGCAAATTCTGGGAAGTTTTCCCCAGTCAAAATACGGTAGTTTTTTATTGGCTATGGCAGAGCAATCGTGAGTAAATCCGTTTTCAATAAGAGCTTTTATTGTGTTGTTATTTAAAGAGCCGCGTCCTGCAACAAAAACTTTTGAATCTGCTCCCAGTTTATTTTTTATAAGTTCCTTTCCTATTTTTATCATTTCAAATTGCTCTGAATAGGGGTGGTCTTGCATTGCAGTTGAAACTGAACTTTGTTTGCAGTGCTTTTTTAAATACATATCTCCAACATGCCATTTATAACCAGCTCTGCTAAATTCTTCCCAGCCAGGGTGTATGTGGAGGCCAATTTCATGGCCTGTGTTTTTGGGAAAAAAATCAACAGTTTCAGGGCAAACAGTAAATGTTATTTTAGCGCCGTATTTTTTTGCCAATTTAACTAAATTAGCAACCCCTTCTGTTATGCCTTGAGGGGCCTTTTTATCAAAAATTGTTCTTATTCCGTCAGCAAAGCCAAATTCAGTATGGCAGACTATTATTACATCCATTTTGTTTGAGTCTATTGTATTTTATAATAAATCTTTATATCATAAATTATTATGGAAAACAACAATAATATTTTTAAAAAAAGCATCAGCCAAGTGTTTTTTTGGGGTTTTTGCCTCATTTTATTTTTGCCAATAGTTATTCTCCCTCCAACCTTTCAGCCAGCTGATTATAGTAGAGCAATTTTATTTAGAAGCGCTATAGCTCTACTTTTATTTTTTTTGCTTTTTAGATTTTTTTACCCGCCTGCCCGCCTAGACTCGGCGAGGCTGGTCGGCGAGGCAGGTAAAAAAGACGCCTCTATATCTTTGCCAAAATGGAAAACATCCGCATATTTGCCGTTTCTGTTGCTGTCTGCTTTTTTTATTATTTTAATTTTATCAACCCTATTTTCTCAAGATATAAAATTTAGTATTTTTGGCTCGCCAACCAGGGCTGGAGGCATATTAAATCTGCTGTTCTTTTTTGTTTTTGCATTGCTTTTGCCTATTTTTACAAATGAAAACACTTGGAAAAAACTATTTAACTTTTTATTTGTTATAGGGTCTGCTGTTTCTTTATTCGGCATTGTGCAATATTTCAATATTTTAAAAAATGTTTTTATTTCTTATGAAAGCGGAAACACCCCTTCTTTTTTGGGCAACTCCACCTTTTTAGCCATTTATATGATTTTTTTGGTTTTTTTATCTTTTACTTTTTTAATACAGGAAAAAGATAAGAAGAAAAAAATTATATATGCCTGCCTATTCTTGCTTTTTATTTTCACTATTTTAATAACAGGAGCCCGCGCCACATATCTTGGGCTATTAACTGGTTTTGTTTTTTTCTTTTTTTTCTACCCTAAAAAATTTAAAACGCTTAAAATAATCGCCGCCTTTCTTGTGCTGTCTGCAGTAGTTATTACTGTATTTTTTAATGTTTATCCTCAAATTGGAGAAAAAAACAATCTTTTAAAAATTGCCGCTGATAAATTATCAATAGAAAAAATTATAAAATATTCTTTGGGAAATCGTTTGGCAGCTTGGAAAATTACCTTGCAAGCAATAAAAGACAAGCCGCTTTTGGGCTGGGGCCCAGAAAATTTTTATATTGGCTTTGAAAAATATTACGACCCCAATATTAAGGATGTTAAAAATATGTGGTGGGACAGGCCACATAATATATTTTTAGACATTGCCGCAAGCTCTGGCATAATATCTTTAATTTTATATATTTCATTCTGGGTTGTTTTGCTGTGGCAGCTGCAAATGTTTAAAAGAAAACAGGGAGATGAGGAAAAAACTTATTTTGCCCACGGAGTTCAGGCTATGTTTTTAGGGTATCTTGTTGCCTTATTTTTTAATTTTGACAGTTTTTCCACTTATACTATCTCCTTCTTTTTTATAGGATATTCGTTTTATTTAATTTCATTCAGGCAAGAAAAAATAGAAAGCGCGCCGCCCCAAAAAAGTTTTTTGTCAAAAAAACCTGTTCTTGGCGTCTTTATTGTTTTTTTGATTTTATTTTTGTGGTTTTGGAATTTAAAGCCTCTATACCTTAATGAAAAAATTAGTTACGCTGAAAATTTAGCTGCCGCCAAAAAATGCGATAAAGCAATGGTTGTGGCAGATGAAATTTGGCAGAATGCAGGAATTCTAAATGCTTATCCGGGATTGAGGTATACTGACCTTGCTAAAAGATGCGCCTCATTAAAGCCGGAAAAAGAAGCTGATTATGTTTTAAAGGGTTATGAAGCGCTAAAAAGCGCCTCTGTCGCCCAGCCAAAATTTACAAGAGCATGGCTGTTTTTTGGCGCATTCACCAATGCTTTAGCGGCAAAAGAAAAAAATCTTGATGCGCAAAAACAGCGGGTTTCAGAAGCAGAAAGTTATCTTAAAAAAGCTTTAGAAATAAGTCCCAAAAGAACGGAAATTTTTATAGAAATTGAAAAGGGATATTTAATAGCAAAAGACTATCAAGTAATTAAAAAAACAACAAACGACTGCATTAAAATAGATTCAAGTTATGGGCAATGCTATTGGTATTTAGGAGTTGCTGAAATATTTTTAGGGGACCAAGAAAATGGCAAAAAACATATTGAAGAAGCGCTTAAAAAAAACCCTGCCCAGCCTCTTTATGTTCAGCTTGGCGCAGCTTACATAAGCCAAAAAAATTATAAAGATGCCGCCGAAGCATATCGCTTGGCTATTCTTTTTGGCGGCGAAAAAAATGCCAGTTGGCATGCCACTTTGGCTTTTTTATACAAGCAAATTGGCGAGTATAAAAAAGCAGAAAAATCAGCAATTGAAGTTTTTAAATTACAGCCTGAAAACAAAGAAGTGCTGGAGTTTTTAAAACAGCTGCTTGGATTGAATCCAAACGACCCTGCCCTGCATTCTTCATTGGCATATATTTATACGCAAACGGGACAAACAGAAAAAGCAAGGCAGGAATATCTTATAGTTAAATCGGCTTACATGCAAGCTGTGGCAATGTATCCCAATAATCCTAATCACCATTTTAGTTTAGCAGGCGTTTTAAAAGAACTGGGTGAATATGAAAAAGCATATCAAGAAGCGCTGTTAGCTGAAAAGTTAGATACAAGTTTTCAAGAAAATGTTTCAAACTTTATAAACACTTTGCCGGGAGACTATTTTGATATATATCTTGGAAGAAAAAAATAAACATCGTGCTATTGTAAGCTATCTATGAAATTGTTATAGTTAAATCAGAAAGCCTATGTTCATCGTATAATCATTATGGTGGGCGTAAAAAGAAGATGGATAAACTTGTTATTGATGTTGTGGATTATGATGGGAATAAGGTTATCTTAACCGAGAAGAAATGGAAGCAAAAATTCCAACAGCATCCAGAATTGTTAAGCAAAACATTCCTTAAAAATTTGGAAGATACTATAAAAAACCCTAACGAGGTTTGGGAAGATTATAGCGATAAAGAAAATAAAAGATGCTATTACAAAAAATACTCCCCAAATTCTTATGTAAAAGCTGTTATCTGGATTACCGCAAGCCCTTGCCATATAGTATCGGCTTTTGAAACTAACAAAATAAAAGAAGAAACTTATCAACCAAATATAAAAAGAATAAAATGACAACCCAAGATAAAAAAGAATTTTTGGACTTAGCAACCGGCTTTGGCGACTTTATAAAGAAGCACGGCTGGATTTCACGCTATGACACCGAGAGCGATGCTTTTTCTATTACAGCTCCCAAGTTGTCTGATTCCGCAAGAATCAAGTATTTTGATGATGAGGTTGCTTTTTACATAAACAAAGACAATAGAGTTGAAGGAATCTTTTTGGAATATTTTAAGGCAAACTTTATAAAACATCACAAGAAAACGGCAAAGGAAATGAAAAAGGCTTTGGACACGCTGGAAGAAAATAATAAAACAGACGATACTCTAGTTAAGGTTGATATAAACCAAGTGGAAAAAATAGCACCGGATTTGGAAGAAGCTATAAAGCTCTCTTTGGCAAACAGATTGAATTTGGATTTATCGCCCTGCTAATTTCACTTTGAGCAACGTTCCAATCAGCCGAAAGGTTCGCTGGAATGTTAATTTACTTGCTTTTTTTATAAAAAAAGATAATATATAAAACAGCATATAAAATAATTAAAAAGATGGGAAACATCGGTGATCCTGCTATAGCGGGAAAATCCGAGGCTGTGCCGCAACTGTAAACCCTATCAAAACGGGTGAAGCCAGAATACCATCTTGCTCCAAAATTATTTGGAGATTAGTACTATTAACCTAATTTTCTTCGAGCAAAGGAAATAGATTGTTGCTTAATTTATATTAAGCAAATTTTCCCTCTCGAAAAGGGATTTTTTATTATGAAAAAAAGAATTTTAGTTTTTTCTTCAGTTATAGTTTTAGCGAGCCTTTTTGGAATAGGAATTTTTTTTGATACCAAAGCTGAAAATCAGTCAGAGGTTGACAAAGCAGTTGTTTATATAAAATCTCAAGCTCAAAACACATGGAACACAATGGCTTTATCAGCCGCAGGAGAAGCTGAAACTAATTTGGACTATTTGAAATCCGTTTCTTCTGACCAAAAATCTGCTATGGGCTATGCTAAATATATTTTAGCTTTAACTGCCGCCGGTAAAAATCCTGTAAATTTTGGAGACGAAAATTATGTTGAAAAATTAAAAGGTTTTTATCAGGCAGGGCAGTTTGGCGATGAAAATTTAATAAATGACGATATTTGGGCAATTTTAGCGTTAGGTTCTCTTGGGCAAGCAAATATATCAATAGCGCAAGACGCAAAAAATTATATTTTAAATCATAAAAATTCAGACGGGGGCTGGGGCTATGGCGCTTCTTCAGATTCGGACACCAATGATACGGCAGCCGCTATTATGTCTTTGTTAGAAGCTGGAGAATCTGCATCTTCTTCTGTAATTTCAAATGCAGTAAATTATTTAAAATCACAACAAAATGACGATGGAGGGTTTCCTTATTCTATCCAATCTCCCTCTGACTCCTGCTCTGACGCCTGGATAACTTCAGCTATTTATAAATTAGGGCAGGATCCTGTCAGCTCAAATTGGCAAAAAAATGGAAAAGACCCTGTAAGCCACCTTATTTCTTTGCAAGATACAGACGGCGGATTTTGGTGGCAGTCTAACGGCGACAACAAATCCTGTACTTCTTTTGCTTTAATTTCTTTGCTGGGGAAGTTTTATCCTGTTCAGGCAGATAATAATTTACATCATTTAAGAATTGAAGGAAAAGACAATACTGTATGCGATAAAAATGTCAGTGGAAAAACCGCTTTAGATTTAATAATTAAAGGTTCTCAAATATGCGGTTATAATTATTTAATCAGCGAATATCCTGGCATGGGCAATTATTTAGCAAAAATAAACGGTCAGGAAAGCTGGATGTATTTGGTAAACAGCATTTCTCCTTTAATAGGAGCAGACAGTTATTATTTAGAGCCTTCAGACGAAGTTTTATGGTTTACAGGAGATTGGCTTGAAAAGGGATGGTTTCCAACCAAAATTGAATTAACTAAAACAGACAGTTTAGCTGAAATTTATGTAAAATATTTTGATTCTGCGGCAAAAATCTGGAAAAATTTAGAAAAAGCAGGATTAAAAGTAAAAATTGGCTCTTCTGAGTTAATAACGGATAATTCAGGCAAAGTTGAGGTTGCTTTGAGCGGGTTGGAAGAGGGGTTTTATCAGGCATTTGTTGAAAATCAGATTATAGATAAAACAGGTTATATTAGAAGCGAAAAAGTAAATTTAACATCAGGTCAAGCCCCTTTGGAACATCAAGTGGGCTTGAAAGTTGAAATAGAAAAAATTAAAGTTCCCGCCGGCGGCAAACAAAATGAAATCAGTTTTTCAGTGAGCCCAGATATGCTTGATTTTGGAAAATTAAAACCCGGCCAAAGCTCTGCTAAAACTTTAACCATAAATAACAATGACAGTAAAATTTATTTGGAAACAGAGGTAAGCGGGGCAAAAGTTTTTAAAGATAATTTGAATATAGCTGAAAAATCATGGCAGGATTTTTCTATTGAAATAGAAACAGGTCAAAATAAAGTTGTGCCGATAAAATTGAGCATACCCTTAAATTATAACGATAATTTTGGTTCAGTTGACGGTTCTATTATTTTTTGGGCAATTAAAAAATAAATTTTATGGTTAAAAAATATATATTGATTTTAGTTGCGATTTTTATTTTTGCTGCTAGTTATGCTGGGGCAGTGTCAATTAAAGTAAGCCCCTCGGAAATAAAAATTAAAACTGGGACAAATTCAGTTAAAAAAGAAATAACAATAGAAAACCCGGGTAATAATGTGGCTTTGTTTGAAGTTTATGTTGATAATTTCTCTGATTGGATTAAAATAAATCCAGAAAGTTTTATTTTAAATGGCGGTAAATCGCAGAAAGTGGCCTTAGAAATAAAAAACAAGGAAACAGGAATTTTTTCAACAATGGTTTCTGTTGTGGCAAAACCATTGTCAGACAAAGAATTTAGCGCTGCAGCCGGAGTAAAAATTCCTTTAGAAATTACATTTTCAGAAAAAGGAGCAGGGGTTTTTGCAGCTTCTGTTTTGGACAGTTTTTCAAGGATATATAAAAATCAAAAGTATTTAATTTTTCTTTTTTTAATTATTTTTATTGTTTTTATATTTTTTGCAATAATTCGTCTAAAAAAGAAACAGGAAAAATGAAAAAAAGTTTTTACATTGTAATAGGAATTTTAATAATTGTTGCTGTTTTGGGCTTAATATCCTTAAATAATTTGTGGCAGGCGAATTCAGCAAACTTTCTTGAGACTTCGCAAGATGTAAAAAAAGAAAACGCCGCAACAGAGCCTGTAAAAAAAGAAATTACTTTAACTGTTGATAACGGAAATGGAACTAAAAATGTTGTTTCTGTTGAATTTAAAGATAATATGACTGCTTTTGATTTGTTAAAAGCAGGCGTTGAAAAACTATCTCTGCCTCTAAAAACCAAACAATATGATATGGGAATATTTATTGAAGCAATAGGAAAAATAGAAAATGGACAAAACCAAAAGTATTGGCTATACTATGTTAATGGAAAAACTCCAATGGTTTCTGCGGATAAAATGATTTTAAAAGCCAGAGATAAAGTTGAATATAAATTTGAAAATTTTTAAAAAGTTATAATAAAATGTTTGAAATATTTAAAAAAATGAAAAATTTAGAATTTATTACCGCGTTAGTTTTAGTTTTAATAGGGGTTAGCCTGCGGCTTTTGCCTCATGCTCCTAACTTTACTCCAATAGCAGCCATTGCCTTATTTGGAGGAGTTTATTTTTCTAAAAAAACAGCGCTTATTTTTCCTGTTTTAGCAATGGCAATTTCAGACATATTTTTAGGCTTTTACGAACCCTTGATAATGCTTTCTGTTTACGGAAGTTTTCTTTTATGCGTAGTTTTGGGCTTTTGGCTAAAAAATCATAAAAAATGGCAAACAGTTGCAGGAAGCGTGATTTTATCATCTGTTTTATTTTTTGTTATTACTAATTTTGCGGTATGGGCATTTTCACCGTGGTATGCCAAAACTTTTTCCGGATTAATCCAATCTTATGTTATGGCTCTGCCGTTTTTTAAAAACAGCTTGTTAGGAGACATATTTTATGCAGGCGTATTCTTTGGAGCCTATGAACTGGCAGAAGTCTGGATAAGAAAAAGATTTAAAGTTACAAAAAACAGCATTGTTTCTGCGCAAATTTAGCTAAAGCGTTATACTAATTAAGATTATTTAAATGGCTCAGACCTGTCTGAGCTGTTTAGTTTGTTTTTTATTTATACGATGACACTTTTTGACCCCTCTTGACACTGGGTTAAGGAGGGTTTAATATGAAGTAATTTCTAACTCGCCTCGCTTCGCAGGCGAAGCGGGTTTCTAAACTATATGGTAGAAGAAATTAAGCCAACTAAAATTTATACTCCAAAAGAAGCCCGTGATTTTTTGAAAATTTCAGAAAGCACAATGAAAAGAATGATAAAAAACGGGATTATTAAAGCCTATAAAGTTTCTGGCCAATACAGAATTTGGGGTGACGAAATATTACGTCTTATTTCTCCTGATTTTGAGAAAGGATTTTATAAAATGTATAAAAAAGTAAAAGACAAAACAATAGATACTATTACAAAATGGTAATTTTTAATATGAATGAACACGTATATCATATTCATAATCTTATAACCGTGCGCGTTAACGAAAAAGTGCGTCCGTGGGTCTTAAAATCAATCAATAGGCAATTAGGGTCTTTTAAAAGCGACAACAAAAACCATTCTAACCCCTTAATGATATTGGTTAATCCTTTTGATATGTTTTCTTTTACTCAAGACAGAGAGATATTCCAAAATTCAGAGGGCGGTAAAGATTCGTGGTACGCGAACCGCGAATCTCGCCTGGCAATAGAAAAAATACCAACAGGATACGCCGTATACACCGATGCAATGTTTTCTTTTACCGGACTTATTCAACAGCTTTTTATTAGCAAAGGCATTTCATTTGCGCATGCGGCTGCTTTGCAAAATCCCTCAGGAGGCGTCACTATTTTGGCAGGCTCTGGAGGAGTTGGTAAAACAGCGCTCTCTGGTTTCCTCGTAAAAGAAAAAGGTTATAAACTGCTGGGCGACGATATGATAGCGCTCACGGAATTAGGCATGTGTTTGGCGTTTCATAAAGCATTCGTGCTTAAGGAATATCACCGTTCGGTTTACCCCGAGTTATTTGCTACTCGCAAACACATGAGTCTGCAAAAACGCGCCACTCGTTTTATTATATGGCATCTCTACGCTAACGTTCCATTTAGAGGGATTATTGATAAATTTCTCAAAAGCCAAGGAGTTTACAACAGGATTGCCTTTATTCCTTTTATTCGCAAAGACTCTGTAGATGTTGTGCCAGCTGAACAAATATTCCCAGCTGAGTGTTTGGCAACACAAGGGCCTGTTGTAAAAACAATATTGCTTCTTAGGTGCTCTGTTCCTGATTTTTTAATAGAAGAACAAAACGGGACATGGATGGCGCGCCGCATGTTTGCCATTCTCTACCAAGAGCTTGAAAACGACTTAAAGCGGCTTCTGGAAATGGGGTCTTTAGGTTTAGAAGACCTTGGAGTTAATTTTTGGCGCGCCCGCACTATTTTAGAGAAAGCAGTATCTCGCACACCTTGCCGCGTTTTGCGCATTCCAGAAAAAGCAACTCCCGAAGAGTTAGCTCGCGCTTTTGAGCAACTGGGCTGCATAAATTAAATCTTATGGAACAAGAATTAAAAAATATCGCTACGCTAAATAATAAAAAAATATTGATAACAGGGGGAGCTGGCTCTGTTGGAAGCGCCTTAATAAAAGAAATATTAAAGCATGAGGTTAATGTTATCCGCATTTTTGATATATCAGAAAACGAGGTATACAAATTAAAAAATAATTTTGTCGGGGAAGAAAGGCTGCGCTATTTAATAGGAGACGTAAGAGATTTAAACAGGCTTAAAATGGCAATGGAAGGAATTGACATTGTAATTCATTTAGCCGCAATAAAGCATGTATATGCTGGCGAATATAATCCCTTTGAGGCAGTTAAAACAAACATAGAAGGTTTGCAAAATGTTATAGACTGCGCCAGAAACGAAAATGTTGAAAAAGTTATTTTTACAAGCACAGACAAGGCCGCCCAGCCTCAAAGCGTAATGGGCATGACAAAACTTTTGGGTGAAAAGCTTATTTCAGCGGCTAACTATTATAAAGGAGACAGAAAAACTGTATTTGCTTCTGTAAGGTTTGGAAATGTAATAGGCGCTAACGGCTCTGTTATTCCTCTTTTTAAAAAACAAATTGCAAACAGCGAGCCAATTAGAATTACCGATATGGGAATGACCCGCTTTATAATCACAATGCAGGAAGCCGTAGACTTAATATTTAATGCCCTGAAATCTGCCAAAGGAGGAGAAACTTTTGTTTGGAAAATGAAAACATTGAGGATAATTGATTTGGCAAACGCTATGATAAACAGATATGCTGGTGGCAGAGAGGTAAAAATGATTATAACAGGAAAAGCAGAGGGTGAAAAACTGCACGAGGAAATAATGTCGGCAGAAGAGCTTTCGCGCTCAATAGAAACAGAAAATTTATACATTATTTTTCCAATGGTTGATTATTTTAATGTAAAAAATAAATATCAAAATGAAACAGCAATTAAAAATCCGGTTATAACTTCAAATATGGGGCAATTTATGCCACAAGATGAAATAAACATATTATTAAAAACAGAAATAGACTTATGCTAAAAGTTTTGTTAATTGATCCGCCTTTTCCAGAAAGGCCATGGGATATAAACTGGCTAACGCAGTTTCCTCCAAAGGGCTTAATGTATATAGCGGCTTATTTGCGCAAGGCAGAGGTAAGCGTAGAAGTTTTAGATACAAAACAATTGCAGTTTGAAAGACCTTCGCTTTTATCGCGCTCAATAAGTGAAATACAGGAATACGTAAAATATTACGTGAAAGAAAAGAATCCTGAAATAATAGGAATAACATCAACAACAATATCGTATATTCCTGCAACAAAAATAGCAAAAGCCGCTAAAGAAGCAGTCCCTGCAGCAAAAGTTGTTATAGGGGGTGTGCATGTTACATTTATGGCGTACGAAACTTTAACAGAATGCCCATGGATAGATATTGTTGTAAGGGGAGAGGGAGAAAGGCCTTTATTAGAGCTTTCGCAAGGCAAGCCGCTTTCGCAAATACAAGGCATTAGCTACAGGGAAAACGGAGAAATTATTGATAATCCGTTTGGACCGTTGCTGGCTCCTGAGGAAATTCCAGTGCCTGCATACGATATGTTAGATATGAAAAAATATGCTTATGTTGTTTTAATGTGCACCAGGGGCTGCCCCCATAACTGCACTTTCTGCGAACTGCCATTAGTGCACGGAAGAGGAATCAGGTGCCGCCCGGCAGATAAAATAGAACAGGAGCTTGAGCTGGCTCTTTCTTTGAATCCAAAACTTGAAATAAGGTATGAAGACGAGTTTATGGGCTTGTTTCCAGAACGCACAAAGCAGGTTTTAAAATTGATAAAAAGCAAAAATGTGGGCCAATTTCGCGCAGCCACAAGGCCAGACGGCATTACAGATGAAATACTTGTTAAATTAAAAGAAGCAGGGTGCACTAACCTTTATATAGGCATGGAATCTGGTTCTGACGAAGTGCTCAAATTTAACAAGCGCGCAGTCACTGTTTCTAAAATTTTAGAAATTGCCGATATGTTTTTAAAAAACGAAATGCTTTTTCATGCAGGTTTTATTTTAGGGTTGCCAGGAGAAACAAAACAAACTCTTGAACAAACTCTTGATATTGCCTTGAAATGCTGCGACGCAACATTTACAACAGTAAGGAAGAATTTTAAAGAGCTTCTCTTAATGATGCCGTTTAAATTAATTGTAGAAAATTCAAGGGCAGAATTTAATTTGCTGGCGCCAAACCCAGGGACAGAAATATTCCAAAATCCTGAAAAATTCAGATATAAAATATTTCATAAAAATTGGGAGCTTTATGATTGCAATACAAGCGTGGGCGAACCATACGATGTTTCAGCTCTAGAAATTGAAGAGTTTAAAAAGAAAGCCTTTAAAGCTGTTCAAGATAAAATGAAAAGCTATGACCTGCCCGTAAACTGGTGGGATTATGGCTACAAAGGTTAATATGGATACAGTTAAAAAAATTTTTATAACAGGGGGAGCCGGTTTTATGGGCCGATGGACAGTAAAAAATCTTATTGAGAAAGGCCACAAGGTTTGGGTTTTAGATAATCTTTCAAACGGATTTGAGAAAAATATTGAAGAATTTAAAGATAAATTGCAGGATTTTATAGTGGGCGATGTAAAAGATGAAAAATTGCTTTCAAAACTTTTTGAAAATAATTTTGATATATGCATTCATTTTGCAGCTGCAATAGATGTGCAGAACAGCATTGACGAGCCAGAAAGAAATTTCAACGATAATTGCGTAGGCGCTTTCAATGTTTTAGAAGAATGCAGAAAACATAATACAAAAATTGTTTTTATAAGTTCTGCCTTGGTTTATAAAGCAGCTGATTTTGGAAAAAAAATAACAGAAGAGCATCCTGTTAATCCTTCGTGCCCTTATGCGGCAAACAAAATAAACGGCGAAAATCTTGTAATGTCTTATTTTAAAACATATAATTTACCGGCTGTAATTTTAAGGCCGTTCAGCATTTACGGTCCATATCAAAGATGCGATTCAGAGGGCGGAGTGATGAGTATTTTTATAAATAAAATGCTTAAAAACGAGCCTTTGGAAGTTTTTGGAAATGGCGAGCAGGGAAGAGATTTCTTTTATATAGAAGACTGCGCCGAATTCGTGGCAAGAGCGGCTCTTTCTGACAAAGCAATAGGGCATGTTTTTAACGCAGGATACGGCGAAGAGGTGAAAATAAAAGACCTGGCAGAAAAAATAGCTTTCAATAAAGTGGAAGTAAAATTTATTTTACATCACCATCCACATGCTGAAGTAATGAATATGCGCGCAGATTCAACAAAAGCAGAAAATATTTTAAATTGGAAGCCAACAGTAAATTTAGAGCAAGGAATAATAAAAACAACAAGATGGTTGCAAAATAATCATCGATATAATGGCTAAAAAATCAATAATACCATACGGCCATCAGTCAATTGATGAAAAAGACATTAAAGAGGTGGTAAAAGCTTTGAAATCTGACTGGATGACTCAAGGCCCAAAAGTTGCAGAATTTGAAAAAGCGGTTGCCAAATATTGCGGGGCAAAATATGGCATAGCGGTTTCATCTGGAACAGCTGCTTTACATTTAGCATATCAAGTAGCTGAAATAAAAAATGGAGATGAAGTAATAACCACCCCTTTAACTTTTGCAGCTACTTCCAATATGGCTGTTTTGTGCGGGGCAAAACCTGTTTTTGTTGATATTGAGAGCGACACCTTAAATATTAATCCTGATTTTATAGAAGAGTTGATAAATAGCAGGACGAAAGCAATTGTTACAGTTGATTTTGCGGGGAGCCCGTGCGATTACGATAAAATTTTAAAAATTGCAAAAGCCCATAATCTTTTAGTAATTGAAGACGCCTGCCATGCCTTAGGGGCTGAATATAAAGGCAAAAAAATCGGCAGTTTCGCTGATATGACAATTTTGAGTTTTCATCCTGTAAAGCATATAACAACAGGAGAAGGCGGAATGATATTAACAAATAATAAAAATTTTTATGAAAAATTAAAAACATTAAGGCATCACGGAATAATAAAAAAACCAGAAAATGGCAAATGGTATTATGAAATAGAAAGTCCGGGCTATAATTACCGCATTACTGATTTTCAGTGCGCTTTAGGAATAAGCCAATTAAAAAAAATAGGAAAGTTTATTAAAAAAAGAAGAGAAATTGTTAGGGCGTACAATAAAGCTTTTTTGGGCATGAAAGAAATTATATTGCCAGCTGAAAAAGAATATGCTAAATCAGCATGGCACATATATCCTGTTCAAATTCAAGGGCGCGACAGAAGAAAGGTGTTTGATGTCTTGCAGTCAAATGGAATAGGGGCGCAGGTTCATTATATGCCTTTGCATTTGCACCCTTTTTACAGAAATAATTTTGGATATAAAAAAGGCGATTTTCCAAAAGCAGAAAACTATTATGAAAAAGCAATTACCCTTCCTCTTTTTCCAGCAATGTCTTTAAAAGAAGTTAACAGGGTTATTAATGGATTAAAACATGCAGTTTAAAATAGGAATTGATTTAATTGAGGTTAAAAGGTTTGAAAATATTGCTGAAAAAACCAGATTTTTAGTAAATAATTTTACCAAAAAAGAACTGAAAGACTGCAAAAAAAGGCAGATTGAAAGCTTGGCAGGCAAGTTTGCAGCCAAAGAAGCGGTAAGAAAAACTATAAAGGAAAATGTTAAATTTAATGCAATTGAAATAATAAACAATAAAGATGGCTCTCCCTGCGTTAATTTTTTAGATAAAAAAATTAAAGAAAAATACGAGTCAGAAATTAGCATCACCCACACTAAATTTATGGCCCAGGCAGTGTGTATTACTTTTAAAAAGTAAAAAGCAAACAAAAAATGGACACTAAAAAATGCATAGTATTAGATCTTGATAACACTATTTGGGGTGGTATTGTCGGCGAGGATGGCTATGAGGGCATTAAACTTTCTTTGAGTGGAACTGGGGCGGGTTTTATTGCTTTTCAACAGGCTCTTTTGGATTTATATAATAAAGGAGTGATTTTGGCTATTTGCAGTAAAAATAATTATGAAGATGCCATTAAAGTCATAAAGAATCACCCAAATATGATTTTAAAAGAAAATAATTTTGCCGCCATGCAGATTAACTGGAATGATAAAGTAAGCAATTTAAAAGAATTGGCAAAAGAAATAAATGTAGGGCTGGATTCAATGGTGTTTTTGGACGATGACCCGACAAACAGAGCGCAAGTTAGGGCGTTGTTGCCTCAGGTTGAAACTCCAGAAATGCCTTCTGACTCCTCAGATTACGCAAAATTTTTAATCAGACTTCCTTATTTTGCCCTTACTACCCTGACAGATGAAGATAAAATGAGAGGTAATCTTTATGTAACTGAAAGATTGCGCCGCGAATCTGAAAAATCTTTTAATAATCAGGAAGATTTTCTAAAAAGTTTGGGTCTGGAATTGCAAATATTTATAGATGACTCTTCTCAATTGGCGCGCTTGTCTCAACTTACTGGCAAGACTAATCAATTCAATTTTAACAAACGTGACTTATCGGAAAAAGATATTATGGATCTTGTAAACAACTCAAAATATCAGGTATTTTATGGCGGGCTGGCAGACCGTTTTGGCGATTACGGAATAATTGGTTTTGCTATTACTGCCAAAAGAAATTCAGATTTGTGGCATATAGATCAATTTTTGATGAGTTGCAGGGCTATTGGACGAGGCGTTGAGGAAGCATTTCTGGCAGCTATGGCAAAAATTGCAAAAGATAGTCAGGTTAAAAAGTTATCAATAGCATTTAGCCCAACTGAAAAAAACAAACCGGCAAAATATTTTTTAGAAAAGTATTTTAAAGAAAACCCAATCCCAATTGACGATGTAATTAATTCGCCAAATTGGATAGTTACAAAATTTTTATCAAATAAAGATGGAAAAATTCAATAAAATAATCGTTGATATTTTTAAATTAGCGCCAAATAGGATTAAAGATTCCCTTAGATTAGAAGAAATTCCAGATTTCGATTCTATGAATTTTTTATTATTTATTGCTGAAATAGAAAATCAGTTTGAAGTGTCTTTTAATATGGATGAAGTGCTAAAAGCCAAATCTTTGCTCGACCTTAAAAATATGCTTCGGGAAAGGGGTATAAAATTGTGAAAATGAAAAAACAAAAAATTATATTTAAATGCGAAGGCAAAGGATTCGTTTTTAAAGATGTTGCCAATGCTCTAAAAAAAGCTGGAATAAAAAACGGCGACACTTTAATGGTCCACGCTGATTTAGCGCGCTTTGGAAAGTTGGGCGAAATTACCGATAAAAAAGAATTCGCTAATATTTTTATAGATGCGTTTTTGAAAGTTATTGGCAAAAACGGCACTTTAATTGTTCCCACTTTCACTTATTCTTTTTGCAACAATGAAGTGTATGACAAAGAAAACACGCCGTCTAAAGCCGGCTTATTTACAGAAGAACTGCGCATAAGAAAAGGCGCTTTTAGAAGCCTGCACCCTATATTTTCAGTTGCTGCTGTTTCGAAAAGGGCTAAAGAATTAACCAGCAACCTTAGTAAAAACAGTTTTGGCAAAGGTTCAATATATGACAGGCTTTCTAAAATAAAAAATAGCAAGTATGTAATATTCGGAGTTGATTATTTTTCTTGCACTCAAATCCATTATATTGAAGAAAAACTTAAAGTTCCTTATAGGTATGTTAAAAAATTTAAAGGAAAAATTAAAGATAACAACAAAATATATGACGACGAATATGAATATTATGTCAGGCGTTTAGACCAAGACTCAACACCTTCGTTTGATAAAATTGAAAACTATCTTTTCAAAAAAGAACTATTAAAAAAAATTCAGCTTGGAAATGCGTTTGTAAGCGTTACTAATATCGGCGATATATGTCGTGAGGCTGAAAAAATGTTTAAAAAAGATCAGGAGTGTTTTTTAGAAAAATCAAATATGCTTGAATTTGAAAAAATGCCATTTTATATCGGCATGCTTGATTCTCCAAACAATAAAAATTTGCCCTTAACCCTTCCTTTTGCTTTAGAGTTTAATAAGAAACTCGGGCTTATTATTCAAAAACATTCAAAAGAAAGCGAAAAAATACTTAAAACAGCTTATAAAAGAGGCAGTTCAGCGTCTACTCCTTTGGGACAAGGAAGTTTTGGAATTTCAAGGGCAGACGACGCATTAAAACATATTATAAAATTATGCGGAAAAAACATTAAAAATTGCAGTTTTTTAGAGGCTGGCTGCGGATACGGATATTTGCTTTACCAGCTTAAAAATTTAGGAGCAAAAAATGTGGTTGGGTGCGATCCAGGAACAGATGCCATAGAGGGAAGTAAGAAATTTGGAATAAAAATAATTAATAATTTTTACAAGCCTGAATTATTTAAAGAAAAATTTGATATTATATTCAGTTTTGGGCTTTTAGAGCACGTTAAAAATCCATTAGAAATTTTAGAATCGTTTAAAAAAAATATTAAAGAAAACGGAAAAATTTTTGCAGCAGTTCCCAACTGCGAAAATAAATTAAGACTTGGTGATATAAGCATATTGGGCCCCGAACATTGGAGTTTTTTTACCAAAGAAACCTTAAAGAATGTTTTTATTAAAAGCGGGCTATCTAATGTTAAAGTTGTTGTTGGGGCAAAAAATGCAATGATATATGCTTTTGGAGAAGTTTTATCAAAAAAAACAGGAAGCGATGAAATATCAGACGAGAGCGCAGTTGTAAGTCTTTTTTATAATTTTTCTGAAAAAGTTAAAAATATTTTTCCTTTGCTGCAAAAACGGATAGATAATTTAGAAAAACAAAATAAAACACTGGGGCTTTATGGGGGAGGACTGCAGGTAATTAGCCTTTTAAATCATAAATTATCTCCCAGATTTTTTAACGGAGATATTGCTACTTATGGAAAATATTTTCCCGGATATTCAAACCCGATAGAAAATCCGGCAAATTTAATAAAAAATAAAGTTGACGAGCTTTGGGTAATGGCAACAGATTATGATAAAGAAATAACTGATTATTTAAAAAAAGAAATTAAAATTCCAAAAAGCACCGAGATTTTTTCATTTAAAAAATATTTAGAAAATTATGATAAAATTGATTAACAATTTGTGGTTAAAACGAAGAGATATAATTTCTGACGGATTCAGCGAATCTTTGGAATATATTTCAAAGATAATTCCTTTAAAAATACATAAAATTCCCACAGGAACAAAATGCTGGACATGGGTTGTCCCTGAAAAATGGTCAGTAAATGATGCATATATAGAAGATATGTCTGGAAAAAGAATGCTTGATTTAAAAAACCACCCTTTGCATATTGTTTCTTATTCTTTGCCAATTAATAAAACTGTAAGCAGAAAAGAGCTTTTAAAGCATTTGCATACAAGCAAAGAAAGGCCCAATGCCATTCCTTTTGAATTTAAATATTACCAAAGAGACTGGGGATTTTGCATTCAAAACAACAGGCTTAAAGAATTTAACAAAGAAAAATATAAGGTTTTTATTGATTCTAAATTTGAAAAAGGAAATTTAGAGGTTGGAGAGTGCACGATAAAAGGCAAAACCGATAAAACAATTGTTTTGGCTGCCCATCTTTGCCACCCTGCTCAAGCGAACGATGACTTAACTGGAGTTGCAGTATTAACTGGCGTTGCTAAAGAAATATTTAAGAAAAAAAACTATTATACTTATAAATTTTTATTTGTTTCTGAAACTATTGGCTCAATAGCTTATCTAAGCCAAAATGAAGATTTAATTCCTAAAATTGAATACGGGGTTTTTCTTGAAATGCTGGGTAATAACAACGTTCATGCTTTGCAGTTATCAAGACAGGGAGATACAAAGATAGACAGAGTTGCAAGGCATGTAATGAAAAGAAAATTTAAAAAATTTAAAGAGGGACAGTTTAGAACAATTGTGGCAAACGATGAAATGGTGTTTAATGGGCCAGGCGTGAATATTCCGATGATTTCAATCAGCAGATACCCTTATCCAGAATATCATACATCAGATGACAACCTTAGCATTATATCAGAAAAAAGGTTGGAAGAATCCAAGGATTTAGTTTTAGAAATATTAGATATTATTGATAAAGATTTTACGCCAAAAAGAAATTTTAAGGGCCCTATATTTTTATCCGGTTACGGCTTATGGGTTGATTGGAGAAAAAATTTGGAATTAAACCAAAATATGGAAAAAATAATGTTATCACTTGAGGGCGACAAAACCATTTTTGACATTGCAGAAAAATTAGATATGGATTTTATTGACGTTTTAAGTTTTGTAAATAAATTAAAAAAAGTAAATCTTATTAAGACAAAATGAGCAAAGGAAATAATTTTAAAATTGGAAACAGGGAAATAGGACAGGGGCATCCGGTTTTTATTATTGCTGAAGCCGGGTCTAATCACGATGGCAGTTTTGAGCAGGCAAAAAAATTAATAGATATTGCGGCAGAAGCAAAAGCAGATGCAGTAAAATTTCAGCTTTTTAAAGCTTCAAAAGTTTATACCCCAAATTGCGGAAAAATTCCGACTCTTAGAGGAAAGCTTGATTTGTATAAATTTTTTGAGCAGTCTGAAATGCCTTTTAAATGGATTCCTTTACTTAAAAAATATGCTGAAAAAAAAGGATTAATTTTTATTGTCAGTCCGTTTGACGAGGAAACAGCAGATGAATTAGAAAAAAATAATATAAAGGCCTACAAAATTGCTTCTCCTGAATTAAATCACTTGCCCTTATTGTCGTATATAGCTAAAAAACAAAAGCCGATGATTATTTCTTCAGGGTTAAGCACATTGTCAGATATTGAGGAGGCTATTGAAGCCATATATGAAGAAAATAATCGAAAAATTATTCTTTTACACTGCGTCAGCAGTTATCCTGCTCCGCCCGAAGAATATAATTTAAAACTAATAGAAACCTTGCAAAATAATTTTCAGGTTCCAGTCGGCATTTCTGACCATTCTTTAGACCCTGTTATTATTCCAGAACTGGCTGCAATTTTAGGAGCTGCTATTATTGAAAAACATTTTACTTTAGATAAAAAGTTATCGGGAGCAGATCATGCTTTCGCTTTAAATCCAGATGAATTAGTTTTAATGGTTAAAAAAATAAGAGAAGTTGAAAAATGGAGTAAAGAAAAGCGAGATAAATTTTTAAACAGCAAGCCTTTTTATAAAAATATTTTAGGCAACGGCCAAAAAATTATTGCTCCTTCAGAAAAAGAAATTTACCCCGGAGATAAAAGAAGCATTTTTATAATTAAAGATATAAAAAAGGGAGACAGATTGAACAAAAAAAATACAGCGGTTTTAAGAGCTGAAAGATATTTAAATCCCGGAATTCACCCAAGATATTTTAATTTAATTTTAGGAAAAAAGGCCGTAAAGCCGATTAAAAAGTATAATGGCCTTCAATGGACGCATTTATTAAACTCATGAAAAAAACAATAATAATTCCTTTAAATAGGCCTACTTTGACTAAAAAAGATGAAAATAGCTTAAAAAAGCTGCCGATTTTTAATCTTTTTTCGGGGAATATCACAGAAAAATTTGAAAATGAATTTGCAAAATATGTTGGAAGGAAATATGCGATAGCTGTTAATTCTGGAACATCTGCTTTACATTTAGCTTTACTGGCATTAGATATTAAAGAAAAAGATGAAGTTATCTGCTCATCATACACCTGTGTTGCCTTGCTAAACGCTATTTCTTATGTAAAAGCAGAAGCAAAACTGGTTGATTGTAATTTTAATGTTGAAAAGGGCGATTTTAATATTTCTTTATTTGATTTAAAAAATAAAATCAGCTCAAAAACAAAAGCAATAATTGTTCCTCATATGTTTGGTTTTCCGGCGGAAATTGAAAAAATTATTAAACTTGGAATTCCTGTAATAGAAGATGCAACTCAATCTTTAGGAGGAGAGTATCTCGGCAAAAAATTGGGTAGTTATGGAGCAATATCAATTTTTTCTGTGCATTTTTCAAAAATGATTACTACAGGAAACGGCGGAGTATTTGCAACAGATTCTGAAAATTTATATAGAAAAGCAAAATTTTTCGGCGATTATGAAAATACAATAGTACAACAGCGCCTTAAAAAACCTGAAAGCTATAATGTGCAATATAATTATAAAGTTAGCGATTTAAACGCCTATTTAGGAATTAGCCAGCTTAACCAATTAAATCAGTTTGTTAATAAAAGAAAAAGCATAGCTAAAGTTTATAGCCGCTTGTTAAAAGGTATAGCACAACTTCCTGATTTATCAAAAGAAAATATTTTTTGGCGCTATGTAATTGAAATTGAAAAAAATCCAATAGAGGTTATTAAAGAAGCGGCAAAAAACGGCATAGAAATAGGCAGAGGAGTATATCCTCCGCTTCACCAATATTTAAAAATGGACGATAAATTATTTCCAAATACTAAAAAAGCGATTTCTTCACTAATAGCTCTTCCTATATATCCTTCATTAACTGATAAAGAAATAAATTATTTAATTAAAGTATTAAAAAATATTTTATGAGCATAGGAATTATCATACAAGCAAGAATGGAATCAAAAAGATTGCCGGGAAAAATGAACAAAAAAATATTGGGCAAACATTTGCTGGAAATGGTTATTTTAAGGGCAAAAAAAGCTAAGTTGGTAAAAAAGATAGTAGTGGCAATTCCAGACACTAAAAAAAGTTCACTTTTATTGTCGGTTATTAAAAATAATAAAGTTAATTTTTATCAAGGAAGCTTAGATAACGTTCTTTTAAGATTTTTAGAGGCCGCAGAAAAATTTAAAATTGACCCGGTTATTAGGATTACCGGAGACTGCCCTCTTATTGACCCTTATTTGATTGATGAAAGCATCAAAAAATATCTTAAATTTGAAAAAAAACCGGATTATTTTTTCGTTGAAGGGTACCCTAGGGGATTAGGAGATATTGAGATAATCTCTAAAAAATCTCTTGAAAAGAGCGCAAAACTGGCTAAAAACCCAAAAGATAAAGAACATGTAATGACTTTTATTGCGAACAACCCTAGTTTATTTGAAATAAAAATTGAAAAAGCTCCGAGCGAATTTTTTCGTCCAGACTTAAGGGTTTGTGTAGACGAAGCGTTTGATCTTGTTTTAGTAAAAAAAATATTTAATCATTTCAAGCCGAGAATAGATATGTCTGTTCAAGAAATAATTGAATATCTTGATAAAAGGCCAAAATTAATAAGCATAAATAAAAATGTCAAACAAAGAATATAATATAAAATGCGGTTTAAAAATTTGGTCTTCTAATAAAGATTTGTTTTCACAAGCCGTTGAATTGTTTCAGACTGGAAAAATTGATTTTATAGAACTGTATATTGTCCCAGATTCTTTGGCAGGCAACTCTATTTTAAAAGACTTTAAAAAAATACCAATAACAATTCATGCTACGCATATGGAACATGGTTTTGATGTATTTTTACTTGACGATAAAAAAATAAAATTTTTCAAAAACCAAATTATAAAAATAGCTGACCTTTTGAATAGCAAGTTTATAGTAATGCATGCAGATGAGGGAGATTCAAATGAAGATTTCAAAAGAAATATTGAAAAAATAAAAGACAGCAGAATGTTAATTGAAAATCTGCCCAAAGTCAATTTAGAGAGTAAAACGTGTTATGCTTCAACTTACAAGCAGTTAAAGTTTATAAAAGATTGCGGATTTAAATTTTGTTTTGACTTTTCTCATGCAATAAAAAGCGCCATCAGCCAAAAAATAAATTATAAAGAATTTGTTGAAAAGCTAATTGAAGAATTGAATCCTAATTATTTTCATATATGCAACGGAAGATTAAATAACGACAAAGATGAGCATTTAGATTTGTTTGATGGCGAGTTTGATATTAAATGGATTAAAAATATATTGGTTAAATTATCTGAAAAAAAAGATATATATTTGGCATTTGAAACGCCAAAAGGAAAAAATGGGCTTGAAAACGATATTAAAAATATAGATTATTTTTTAAATATATGAAAGGAGTAATATTGCAGCCAACTTATTTGCCATGGTCGGGATATTTTGAACTCATTAATTCTTCTGATATATATGTTGTTTTTGATCATGTCCAGTTTGAAAGGAAATCTTGGCAACAGAAAAATAGGATTAAAACAGCCAATGGACCCATATTTTTACATGTGCCTGTGCAAAAAATGCCGTTAAAAACACCGATTTGCAAGATAAAAATATCTTACGAGGCAGGAAATTTTTTAGAAAAACATTTTAAATCCATAGAGCAAGCATACAAAAGAGCACCGTATTTTGAAAAATATAGAAGAGACTTTGAAAATATTTATTCTAAAAAACATCTTTTATTAAGAGATCTAAATGTTGAGATAATAAAATTTATTTGCGATATTTTAGGCATAAAGAAAAATATTGTTTTTTCATCAGAACTGAACCTTAATGACGAAGGAATGGCAAAAACAGAAAAAATAGTAAATATATGCATGAAATTAGGAATAACTGAATTTTATGAGCCTAGAGGCGGTAAAACATTATTTGACGAATCTTTATTTGAAAAAGAGAGAATTTCAATAGATTTTCAGAATTTTACGCATCCTGAATATCCTCAGCTTTGGGGAGAATTTATTCCTTATATTTCAGTGGTTGATTTAATTTTTAATCAAGGAGATAAATCTTTAGATATTATTAAAAGCGGAACAAAAAAATAAAAATATGGAAAAACTTGCTTTATTCGGCGGCAAGCCAATTTCAAAAAAAATATGGCTCCCTTATAACTCTATTGGCAGAGAAGAGCAGTTGGCTGCGCAGAAAGTAATGAAAGAAAAAAATCTTTCTGGATTTGTGGGAAGAGCTGGCAAATATTTTTTGGGAGGCAAATATGTAAAAGAGCTGGAATTAAGGTTTTGCAAGTATTTTAGGATAAAATACGCAGTCAGCTTTAATTCTGCTTCTACTGCCCTACAGGCAGCTGTGGGGGCTTTGGGAATAGGCCCAGGAGACGAAGTTATTACTTCGCCCTACACAATGTGCGCAACGGCTTCAGCTATTTTATATAATAATGCTTTGCCGGTTTTTGCCGATATTGAGGAAAAAAGCTATTGCCTTGATATAAAGAGCGTTGAGAAAAACATTACAAAAAAGACAAAAGCAATTTTGGTTGTTAATATACTGGGAAGCTCGGCAGATTATGATCCCATATTAAAAATTGCAAAAAAACATAATTTAAAAATTATTGAAGATAATTCACAATCCCCGGGAGCCACTTATAAGGGAAAATTTGCAGGAACAATAGGAGATATTGGCATTTTTAGTTTTAATGTTCATAAAGTGATACAGTGCGGGGAGGGCGGAATGCTGGTTACAAATAATAAAGATTATGCATTTAAAGCCCAGCTTATCAGAAATCATGGAGAGGCAGTAATCAACGACTTATCAAAGAAAAATAAATTTTTTTTTGAGCCGGTTTTGGGAAACAATTTACGCATGACAGAAATTCAGGCGGCAATTGCTATAGAACAAGTTAAAAAATTAGACAGGTTAAACAAGCCTCGGATAATTCTTGCTGATTATCTTTCAAAACAACTTTTACAGTTTGATTGGTTGATTCCCCCTTCGGTTTTCAAAAATAGCAAGCATGTTTATTACGGGTATGGTTTTAGATTTTTAGAAGAAAAAATTGGCATTACAGGGTTAACTTTTATGAAAGCAATGCAAGCTGAGGGGTTTGATATGGTGCTCGCCTGTGAAGACCCAGTCCACTTAATGCCAATTTATCAAAAGCAGCAAATGTATCCAAATTCTAAATTCCCTTTTATTTCAAATGAATATCCGCACAACATCAGCTATAAAAAAGGAATTTGTCCTGTTGCAGAAAGGATGTCTGAAGGAGAGCTTTTAGAATCGGCAATTTGCCAACCTCCTCAAACAAAAAAAGACATTGATTTATTTATTAAAGCTATAAAAAAAATTGGGCAAAATATTGAAGAGTTAAGGGAATATGAAAATAAAAAAGCATAAAATTATTTTTACCGCCCAGGATCCGGGTGGCTTTAATGCAATTGCCCCGGTTATTAAAAGTTTTGAAAAAGACGCCAGGTTTGACGTATCTGTGATTTTAGCTAAACATGCCTGTATTTATGCAGAAAAACAAAATATAAAATATTTAAACGCCGATAAAACATCTTTTGATATTTCTGGGGCCGATTTAATATTTACAGGCACCAGTTTTGGAGATTCTATTGAAAAAAAGATAATTTTTGAGGCAAAAGAAAAAGGAATTCCGACAATAAGCATAGTTGATTTTTGGACTGATTACACGCCTTCTTTTAGCGACCCTGAAAAAAGAAATTTTAAATATCTGCCAGATTATATTTTAGCCGTAGATGAAATAATGAAAA
Source organism: Patescibacteria group bacterium (assembly GCA_038065715.1). Classification (GTDB taxonomy): domain Bacteria; phylum Patescibacteriota; class Minisyncoccia; order Minisyncoccales; family Staskawiczbacteraceae; genus JBBTQL01. The sequence continues at coordinate 47,758 of JBBTQL010000011.1, read as the reverse complement.
AAGAAATGGAGGCAGAAGGTTTTCCTAAAAATAAAATTTTTATTACAGGAAACCCGTCTTTTGATTCTTTTGATACAAAATTAAACAAAAAAGCAGACAAAAATTTAATAACATTTTTTTGCCAGCCAATGTCTGAGTTATATAAAAAAGACTCCAAAGATTATAAAAACGCCACTAAATTCAGCGAAGTTAAGGTTTTTTACGACATTGTGGAGGCTATTGAAAAAATAGATTTAAATAAAAAAATTATAATTGATTTTCACCCTAGGGCTAAAAAATTAAACAAATTTGACAAAATAATCAAAAAATCAAAATTAAAAATAGAAAAAAATATAAAACCATATGGTGAAAATTCAGTTAAAAATCCAGAAATAATCATTGGAATGAGCACAGTGGTGCTTTTTGAAGCCGCTTTAGCTGGTAAAAAGGTATTGAGTTATCAACCCGGCTTAAAGAAAAAAATTGATTACTTGGCAAGCAATAGGCTAGGTTTATCTTTGCCAGTTTACAAAAAAGAAGATCTTTATCTGGCTTTAAAAAGATTAATTTTTCAGAAATCGAAAGCTAAAAATTTAAAATTAATTAAAAAATATACTCAGAATAATTCTACTCAAAAAGTAATAAATTTTATAAACGATATTCTTAAAAAAAATCAAAAAAAGAAATTGAAAATTGTCGCTTGTATTCAGGCAAGGATTGGATCTAAACGCCTTAAAGGAAAGGCGTTGTTAAAAATTGCGGGTAAAAGTTTGATTGAAAGTATGTTTTGCAGGCTAAAAGCTGCCAAAGAAATTGATGACATAATTTTATCAACGGCAGACAATAAAGAAAATGATATTTTGGCAAAACACGCTGAAAAAATAGGCTTGAAATATTATAGAGGCTCTGAAAAAGATTTAATTTCAAGGCATTATGGTGCCATAAAAAAACTTAATGCAGACGCAATGGTTTTGGTAACCGGCGATTGTCCCTTAGTTGACCCAAAAATAGTAGATAATATGGTAGCTGTTTATAGAAATAATCCTAAAAAGTTTGATTTTTTAACAAACACTTTTCCGCCAACTTTTCCTCACGGTTTGGATATGGACATAATACCAGCGTCAACCTTTGAAAAAATAGATAAAGAAGTTAAATTTATTTATGACCGTGAGTGCTTTGCTGCTTATATTATGAAAAACCCTAGAAAGTTTAAAATATTCAATATGAGAAAACTGGTTAATCTTTCTTCAATACGCTTGACCCTAGATTACAAAGAAGACCTTATTTTAATAAGAAAAATTTTTGAAGCGCTGGGCAATAAAAAAAGAGTTTTTGATGAAAAAGATATTTTAAATTTTCTTAGAAAAAATCCTGAAATTTTAAAAATAAATAAAAATAGAATTAATACTGTTCTTTCAAAGAACATACGACTATGAAATATTTTTTAAAATCAGAAAGAATAATTTTACAGCCAATTGAGCTGAAAGAAATTTCAGAACTTTCGCGCGTTATTTCAGGGTGGATAAATAATGGGCAGGTTACATATTATATGTTTACGGGACAGAAGCCAAAAAATTCAAAGCAAGTTTCAGATAGTATAAAAAAAGAACTTGAGACTCATGAAAATGTAATATTTATGGCAAAAGACATTAAAACCCAAAAGCCAATAGGATATGCAGGATTATACGACATTAACCAAACTGCCAGAAAAGCCGAGTTTAGGGTTTTAATAGGCGAAAAAGATTTTTGGGGCAAAGGCTATGGCACTGAAATTACAGAATTAATTACTTATTACGGTTTTGACAGACTAAACCTTAATAGAATTTCATTGGGATATGTTGCAGATAATAAGGCAGCCGGTAAAGCTTATGAAAAAGCAGGTTATGTTTTTGAGGGAACTTTAAAGCAGGATATTTATCGCAATAGCAAATATTATGATGCTGTTTTAATGGCTGTTTTAAGAGACGATTATTATAAAAAATTATCTAAAATCCATTCAAAAAGGTTTAAAGCATGAAAAATAAATATAAAGCAGCAGTAATTGGGTGTGGCAAAGTCGGGGCAGAAGAGTGGAATTTTTCAAAAGAGTTAAGCCCAGAAACCCATGCTGCTTGCTTTAGTAAAAATTTAAAAACTGATTTAACGGCTTTAGTTGATATAAACCCTGAAAAATTAAAAGCTGCCGGGAAATATTTTCCTAGAGCCTTTTTATTTAATTCGGCAAAAGATATGTTTGAAAAAATAAGGCCAGATATTGTTTCAATTGCCGCAAACTCTGAATCCCATTTTTCTTTAGTAAAATTGGCTGCAAGCTATAAAACTCCTGCAATACTTTGCGAAAAGCCTATTGCACAAACAATAAAACAAGCAAAAGAAATGATAGAAATGTGTAAAAAAAATAAGTCGCTGTTATTTATTAATCATCAGCGCAGGTTTGACCCACTATTGCAGCAATGGCAGAAAAAAATTGAAAATGGTCTTTTGGGAAAAATTGCGCAGGTAAATTGTTATTATTATAACGGACTGCTTAACAGCGGAACTCATGTTATTGATCTTTTAAGGTTTTTTTTGGGAGATATTGATTGGGTGCAAGGCTTTAAAAATACGCATACTTCATGGAAAAAAGATGATGACAACATAGACGCTGTAATTAAATTTAAGAATGGAACACTGGCAACATTGCAAACTCTTCCTAAAAATTACGGGCTTTCAGATTTTCATTTTTACGGCGAAAAAGGATATTTTGCAATAAAAAATTTAGGTTTTGAAATTGAATATAAAAAATCAATTGAAAATAAATATTGTAAAGGTTTTTATCAGCTGTCTGAAAAATCAGAGAAAAAAGGAAAGCCAAGGAGCTTAGTCAGCTCTGTTGTCAGTCATATTGTTATTTGTCTTAATGATAAAAAAAAACCAGTTGGTACAGGAGAAGACGGATTAGCTGCGCTTAAAGTTATTTTTGTATTAAGAGAAAGCGCAAAAAAGCAAGGAAAAATCATTAAATTATGATATCATTTAAATATTATTAGTAATTTTTTTACTATGAATAATCAAATAAAAACTATAATTCTTTGCGGGGGAATGGGAACTAGGTTAAAAGAAGAAACTGAATTTAAGCCAAAACCCATGGTAGAAGTAGGCGGAAAGCCAATTTTGTGGCATATTATGAAAATTTACAATCATTATGGCTACAATAATTTTATTTTTGCGCTGGGATATAAGGGAAACTATATTAAAGATTATTTTTTAAAGCAAAAATTTTATACCTGCGATTTTTCTTTAAATTTTAAAGACGGCAAGGTTAGTAATTTTTTAGATAACGTGCAGGAAGATAATTTTGACATAACCTTTGCTGAAACTGGTTTGGAAACTCCACATGGCGAAAGGATTTTGAGAATTAAAAAACATATCCAAGATGATATTTTTATGGTTACTTATGGAGACGGCGTTGCCGACATTGCTATTAATAAACTGTTAGAATTTCATAAAAGCCACGGTAAAATAGCAACTATTACAGGAGTTCATCCTGCTGCAAGATGGGGATTAGTGAATTCAGATATAAACAGCATAGTTACTGAATTTGCCCAAAAACCAGTACTTTTTGATTATGTTAATGGCGGGTTTATGGTTTTTAACAAAGAATTTTTAAACTATTTAAAGCCAGGCGATATGATAGAAGACGCCTTATTGAGATTAATACCAGAGAAACAACTTGCTTTATATAAGCACGATGGTTACTGGTATTGCATGGACACATACAGGGATTTCGTAGTTTTAAACGAACTTTGGGAGAAAGACCCAAAATGGAAAATATGGCAAAATTAAAAACAATTTTAGTAACAGGGGGAGCTGGATTTATAGGCAGTAATTTGGTTGCTGAACTTATAAGGCAAAACAATAAAGTTGTTGTAATAGATAATTTGTCTTCTGGCAAAAAAGAAAATATAGATAAGAAAGCTAAGTTTTATAAAGCAGATGTCAGGAGCAAAAAAGTTTCAGAAATTTTTGAAAATGAAAAGCCAAATATAGTATTTCATTTGGCGGCGCAGCCTCTTGTTGAAGAGGCATATAAAAACCCCTTTGAGGCTATAGAAACAAACGTTATGGGCACTGTTAATGTTTTGGAAGCTTGCAGAAAACAGAAAAATTTAGAAACAGTTATCGTTGTTTCTTCAGATAAGGCATATGGAAAATCAAGCGAGCTTCCTTATAAAGAACATTCGCCATTAAGGGGCGACCACCCATACGATGCTTCAAAATCATCAGCTGATTTAATTGCCCAGACATATTTTAAAACATATGGCTTGCCCGTTGTCATTACAAGATTCAGCAATGTTTTTGGGCCAGGAGACTACAATTTTTCGAGATTGATTCCAGGCGCCATAGAGGCTTCCATAAAAAACAAAGAGCTTTTAATAAGAAGCAACGGAAAAATGATAAGAGAATATACGTATATTAAAGATATTGTTGCAGGATGCATAAAATTAGCCAACCACAAAAAAAGTTTTGGCGAGGCGTTTAATTTTGGAAGCAAAAATGTTTTTAATGTAATAGATGTTGTGAAAAAATCAGAACAGGCCTTAGGGATAAAAATAAATTATAAAATTTTGAATATTGCGAAAAACGAAATACCAGAACAATATCTTGATTGGTCAAAAGCAAAAACTATGTTGGGCTGGCAGCCTGAAACGAGTTTTGAACAAGGAATAAAAGAAACATATAATTGGCATAAAAATTTTTATCAGGCATGAATAAAATTTTATTTATAATTCCGCCGCATATTACATTTGATGATTTCATCAACCCCTTTTTCAATGCAAGAACGGTGCAAAAAAAGTATGGAAATTTTGGAAGCGTATCTACTGAAATGCCCTTGGGAGTATTATCTTTAAGCGCCTATGTAAAAAAAAATGCTAAAGCAGAAACTAAGTTAGTGGATTTTAATATTATTTTAAATAAACTGGCAAGCTTCGAATTCAGTTCCTTTGCAGATTTTTTTCTTAATTTTTTTTCAGGGCCAAATTTTGCAGGTTATACCCCTGATATAATAGCCATATCTGCATTATTCACGCCAGCATACCAAAGTATGCTTGATATTGCGCAGTACTGCCGTAGCGCATTTCCAAATGCTGTTATAATAGCCGGTGGCGGAATACCTACAAACATGCCAGATGAAATATTTAAAAATAGCGAATGTTTTGACGCTCTATGCTACGGCGAAGGAGAAAAGCCATTATTAGAACTTGTAAAAGCTGATGACAAAATAAAATATCTTGAGGATAACCCATCATGGATTACAAGAAAAAAAATTAAAAATGGCCAGTCTTTCAAATATGATTTTATTGAAAATCTTGATGAAATACCATTTTATGATTATGACCTTTGTGAAATAAAAGAATATGCGGTGAATCCAGGCATAACAAGTTTTGCCCATATTAATGAATCGATCAAGGAAGAGGAGAAAAAGCAAAACTTCCACATTATAACATCAAGGGGCTGCCCTTTTCGCTGCTGTTTTTGCGCATCGCATTCAGTTCACGGAAGAAAAATGCGTTATCATAGTTTAGACCGGGTGAGAGAGGATTTAAAACGGCTTCGAGACCAATATGGAGCAAAAATTATTTTTTTTCAGGACGACCAGTTTTTACTGGACAGAAAAAGGGCGCTTTTAATTATTGATATGCTAAAAGAATTGAAAATGGCGGCTGTTTTTCAGGGATTAGCCCTGTTCGCCCTTGATAAGGAGATGCTTTGCGCCCTAAAAAGCGCGGGAATAAATTCTCTTATTTTGCCGGTTGAATCTGGAAGCGAAAGGGTTTTAAAGGAAATTATGCATAAGCCTCTTAATCTTTCTATAGTAAAACGAGTAGTTGATGACTGCCGAGAATTAGGGATATATACGGACGCGAATGTATTAATAGGGCTTCCCGGAGAGACAAAAAAAGATATTGAGGACGCGAGATTATTTTTAAAAACTATTGGCGCAAACTGGTTTCATATACACTGTGCTGGCCCTCTTGCGGGAAGTGAAATGTATGAAATATGCAAAGAAAAAAATTATCTTGCGGGAGGATATGTTGGCGCGGATTTTAGGAGAGCGGTTGTCCAAACAGAAGATTTTACGTCAGATTACATACAAAAAAAAGCATATATGTTGAATTTAGAATTAAATTTTGTAGAAAATAATGATTTTCGTTTAGGCAATTACAAAACAGCATTATTGGGGTTTGAGCATGCGCTAAGCTCAAAAAACGACCACGCCATTGCATATTATTATGCCGCAAAATGCTACGAAAAACTCGGCAATTCAGAAAAAGCGCAGGAATATATGAATAAAGCAAAAACAATTACAGTAGAACAGCCTTTTTGGCGAAATTACGCAGACATGTTTAATGTTCCCATATAAACTTTACCCAATAAATAAACAAATGAGAAACGCAATTATTGAACAAGATTTAAAATTTATTATTGATTCAGATGTTCCATGGCAGGCTATGGAAGGAAAAAATATACTCATATCAGGAGCTAATGGTTTTTTGGCTAATTATCTTGTTGAAACCATTTTATTTTTAAACGAAAATAAATTTAAAAATAAAGCAAAAGTTTTTGCTTTAGATAGGAATAAAGACAGGTTTGAAAGCTATAAAAACAGAAATGATTTTATGCCTATTGTGCAGGATATTTGTCAGCCAATTGAAATAAAAGATGAGATTCATTTTATAATTCATACAGCAAGCCAGGCAAGCCCTAAATATTATGGGAAAGATCCAGTTGGAACTTTGTCTGCAAATATTTTAGGAACTAAAAACCTTTTAGATCTTGCCAGAGAAAAAAAAGTTGAAAGTTTCTTGTTTTTTTCAGCCGGGCTGGTTTACGGAGAATTTGCTGAAAAAGATGTTAAAATAAAAGAAAATACTTTTGGCTCTTTAGACCCAACAGACGTTGCTTCTTGTTATGGCGAAAGCAAAAGAATGGCTGAAACAATGTGTGCGTGCTGGCTTCATCAGTACGGAGTTCCTACAAAAATAGTCAGGCCTGCGCATACTTACGGACCCGGCGTGCGGCTTGATGACGGAAGGGTTTACGCAGATTTTGTTTCTGATATAATAAACAACAGGAATATTACCATGAAAAGCGACGGAAAAGCGGTCAGAACATTTTGCTATATTGCCGACGCAACCGTTGCTTTTTTTCTTGTTTTACTAAAAGGAGAAAATGGAAAGGCCTATAATGTTGCTGATAATAAAGGAGAAACTAGCATTTTAGATCTTGCCAATTTGCTAGCAGGATTGTTTCCTGAAAAAAACTTAAAAGTGGAAAGAAAAGAAATTTTTCAGGAAGGATATATAAAAAGCAAAATTGAGCGCCATTTTTTGGACACTTCCAGAATTATCGGACTTGGCTGGGAGCCAAAACATTCCTTAGAGCAAGGATTTGCAAGAATTATAAAAAGTTATGAAACAATCTGAAAAAAATAAAATTTTATTGCTTGGGGGAACGGGTTTTATTGGCCGCAATATTTTAGAATCTTTGGGCAAGAAATATGAATTTTTGGCTCCCTCAAAACAAGAGCTGGATTTAAGAAAAGAAGCAGAAGTTTTTAAATATTTAGAAAAAAATCCTGTAGATTTAGTGATTAATGCCGTTTCAACAGGCGGGCCGGGCCAGGAAAAAGAAGAAGGCTCTGCCGGGCGGCTAATAAACAGCCTTAAGACTTTTTTCAGTTTAATTAAGCCAAAAAATTTTTATAAAAGAATGATTTTTTTCGGATCGGGAGCCATGTATGATAAAACACGAAGCTTGAAAAAAATTAAAGAAACTGAACTTGGAAAATTTATTCCAGCAGATGAGTATGGCCTTTATAAATATGTTTGTTCAGAGTATGCAGAAAAAACAAAGGACATAGTTTGTTTAAATTTATTTGGCGTTTATGGAAAATATGAAGACTATAGGTTTAAATTTGTGTCCAATGTTATTGTTAAAAATCTTTTAAAGCAAGATATAGTTATTAATCAGAACGTTGTTTTTGATTATCTTTTTATTGACGACCTGATATCTATTGCAGATTATTTTATTATGAATAAATCCAAATTTCAAAATTATAATTCTGTTCCTGATAAATCCATAGACCTAATTTCAATCGCCACTATTGTCAACGAAGTTTCAGATTATAAATCAAAAATTATAGTTTTAAATAAAGAGTTAAATAATGAATATACTGCAGATAACAGCAGATTAAAAAACGAAATCCCGCAACTAAAATTTACCGAATATAAAAAGGGAATAGAAAAATTATTCAAATATTATAAAGAAAACATAAATAAACATAAATAAAATAGATAAAAATTTTATAATTAAAGACGAATATTTAAAAAATATTGTCGTGAAATAATTATGAAAAACATTAATCTAAGGCCATTGTTTATTTTTGAAATGGCAAACAATCATCAGGGGAATGTTGAACACGGATTGAAAATTATTCGGGAAATTTATGAGGTGAGTAAAAATTTTCCTTTTAATTTTGCTTTTAAATTGCAAGCAAGGGATATACCAACTTTTATTCATCAAGATTATCAAAATAGAACTGATTTAAAATATGTAAAGCGTTTTTCTGAAACAAAATTAAACGAAGAGCAATTTAAGGCACTAAAAGACGAAATTGAAAAATTGGGATTTATTTCAATTTGCACGCCTTTTGATGAAAACTCGGTTGACTTAATTGAAAAGCTTAATTTTGACATTATTAAAATAGCCAGTTGCTCTTTTACCGATTGGCCGCTTTTAGAAAAAATTACAGCAACAAATAAGCCCATTATTGCCTCTACTGCTGGAGCTCCTTTGGAGCACATAGACAAGGCGGTTAGTTTTTTTAGCCACAGAGAAAAAAGATTAACATTAATGCATTGCATAGGCGAATATCCTACAGCGGTTGAAAATTTACAACTTAACCAGCTTGATTTAATTTTGAAACGTTATCCTGGAATAGAGGTAGGATACTCAACCCACGAATCTCCGGATAATTTTGATTCAATTAAAATAGCCATTGCTAAAGGAGCAACAGTGCTTGAAAAACATGTTGGAGTAAAAGCTGAAGGAATAGAGCTTAATGCTTATTCAGCTGTTCCAGAGCAGGTGAAAAATTGGCTAAATTCCGCAAAACAAGCTTTTGACACTTGTGGCGTTTTAAACGAAAGGCATAGTTTTTCAGAAAAAGAATTGGCAGATTTAAAGCAATTTAAAAGAGGTGTTTTTGCAAAACAAAAAATACAAAGCGGACAGAAAATAGATTTATCAAATGTATTTTTTGCCTGGCCCAACATAGAAAACCAGCTTTTAGCAAATGATATGTCAAAATATGCAGATTATACTGCACAAAAAGATATAAACGAAAAAGATCCTATAATTGTTTCCGATTTAAAACAAGCAAATACCAGGGAAAAAACATATGAGATTATAACCCAGATGAGAAAATTTTTAGAAGAAGCAAAAATAGCTCTTCCTAACAGATTGGAAATTGAAATTTCCCACCATTACGGCATAGATGATTTTTATAACCATGGAGCTGTAATTATTACATGTGTGAATAGGGAATATTGCAAAAAATTAATTGTTTTGTTTCCTAACCAAAGCCATCCTATGCATATGCATAAGCAGAAAGAAGAAACATTCCAAATTTTATATGGAGATCTTGCAATAAATCTTGACGGAATAGAAAAAGAATATAAGCCAGGAGATATTATTTTGGTGCAAAGAGGGGCAAAGCATGATTTTAAAACAAAAAACGGGGCAATTCTTGAAGAAATATCAACCACTCATTTTAAAAACGATTCTTTTTATGACGACGAAAAAATAGCAGAAAACGAAAATAGAAAGACCAAATTAACTCATTGGTTAAATATTGATTAATCAAAAATAAAAATATGGACACAAAAATAGCAATAAAATTTTTAGAGAATCAAATTAAAAACCCTTCAAAAGGCTTGCCTCAAGAAATATTCTTTTTTATAAGTAGAATCACGCCAATGATAAATGTTGATTTGCTGATAAAAGATGAAAAGGGCCGTACGCTTTTAGCTTGGAGAGATGATGAATTTTATAAAGGCTGGCATATTCCTGGCGGCATTATAAGATTTAAAGAAAAAACAGAAGCGAGAATACAAAAAGTTGCAATGCAGGAAATTGGCGCAAAGGTCAAATTTGAACCCAACCCCATGGGAATTTATCAGCTGATATCAAAACAGGAAACGCGGGGGCATTTTATATCTTTATTATATAAATGCTTTCTCTCCAACAAAGTTGTGTTAAAAAATAAAAATTTATCTATTAAGGATTCGGGCTATCTTAAATGGCATAAAACTTGCCCGCCAGGTTTTTTAAAGTGCCAAAATATGTATAAAAAATATATATAAAAATAAATATGAACACAAAAGCAAAAATAACATCTCAAGTGCATCAAGATGAGCGTCTGATATTGCAGGATAATATTCCTCTTACAACGCCGCTTGTTGTATATATTGAACCGTCAGGGTTTTGTAATTTAAAGTGTATTTTTTGTCCGCAAAGCACTGGAGGGAAGGCGTTAAAAAAGAGTTTGATGTCCTTAAAATTATTTAAAAAATTAATAGACGACTTAGCTGAATTTCCGAATAAAGTTAAATTATTACGCGTTTGCGGGAATGGAGAGCCTTTGACAAATAAAGATATTGTAAAAATGTTGCAATATGCCAAAGAAAAAAATCTTGCAGAAAGAATAGAATTTATAAGCAACGGCATATTACTTACAGATGATCTGGCAAAAACTTTGCCTCGTTTTGCCGACAGGATAATTATTTCGATTGAAGGATTGTCATCTGATGATTATCAGCAAACCAGCGGTTTAAAAATAAATTTTCAGAACTTGTTGGACAAGGTAGGCTTGCTGTATAAAAACAGGGGAAAATGCACGCTTCATATTAAAATCCACAGTAAAGCTATTTCTTCTGAAAAAGAAAAAACAAAGTTTTTGAACATGTTTAGTAACCGTTGCAATGAAATATATATTGAAAAATTGGTTCCCATGTGGCCTCAGTTGGACCTTGATTATAATCCCAATGAATTTAGGTATGGAGGAGAGCTTACTAAGCGCAGGGTTTGCGTGCAGATGTTCAAGGGTTTTCAGGTCCAAGCAGATGGCGAAGTTGTTCCCTGTTGTGTTGATTGGAAAAGAGTAAATGTAATAGGGGATATAAATAAGAATTCACTTTTTGAAATTTGGAATGGGAAGAAATTGAGAAATTTGCAGATTGAACATTTACGTGGAAATAAAAATAAAACAGAACCTTGCAAAGACTGTACGATGAACGACTATTGCGACATTGATAATATTGACGAGAGTTCAGAAAAATTAATTCAACGTTTAAAAAGCTAAATAACATGGAGAAAAAACTTATACGTAAATGCCCTATATGCAACAGCGATTCTGGCGAAATATTGCACCATCAATCTTTTGCTGATTTAGATATGTATGAACTGCCAAAAGATTATGATATTGTCTGCTGCCATAGGTGCGGTTTTGTTTTTGCCGATACTCAGGCGAGCCAGCAGGATTATAGTAGGTATTATCAAGAATTTTCAAAATATGAATCCGGAGGAACTCCTGTGTGGACAACGGAAAAGATGAAGCCCTTGTCAAAATTTTTGCCCGATAAAGAGGCCTCCATATTGGATATTGGGTGCGCTAACGGAGAATTATTGGTTGAGTTAAAAAAAATAGGCTATAAGAATTTAACGGGGTTAGATCCTGCAAAAGTGTGCGTACAAAACGCAAGAAATAATGAAATTGATACGGTGGAAGGAGAGCTTTTTTCAATCAATTCAGTTATTCCTGATAAAAAATTTGACTGTATTGTGCTTTCTCATGTTTTAGAGCATATTCGCGATTTAGAAAAAGCGGCAGATATTATGTCAAACAATCTGAATGACGGTGGGGTCTTATATATAGAAGTTCCGGACGCTTCCCGCTATTCTGAATTTTTTATAGTTCCTTATTATTTTTTTGATACAGAGCATATAAATCATTTTGACGAAAATTCTTTGAATAATTTGTTTCTTCAAAAAGGTTTTGACTTGCTGCAATATGAAAAAAAGGTAATCAACCAAATGGATTCAAACAAATTGTATCCTATAGTTTATGCTATATACAAAAAGACAAATAAAAAAGAAAATATAAAAAATATAGTTAAAAATTTAAAAGTAAGGGATTCTGTCTTGGCCCACATTAAAGAATCTGAAGAAAAAAGCAAATGGCCGGAAATAGACAGGATTGCAAACTCTAAGGAAAAGATTGTCGTTTGGGGAGCGGGTTCCCATGCTTTACGGCTTTTGAACAACAGTTCTCTTAGTAAATGTAATATCGAATTTTTTATTGACAAAGATCCCAAAAAACAAGGCATGAAAATGAAAAACATTCCAATATATTCGTCCGAAAAATTGAAGATGCACAAGGGGCCTGTGGTTGTCTGCTCTGCCTTGTACAGCGATGATATTGCCAAAGAAATTAAAAACATGGGCGCAGAAAATATTATTATTGTTATGAAATAATTTTTAAAATTTATGACAACAAATTTAAAACCAGAAGAAAACAATAAAAGAGGTAAACTTCAAAAGGAGAAACCGCTTGTCTATGAAAAGGTGATGAAGTTTGACGAAAAAATCAGAAAGGGTGAGAGCATTGCCATAATGCACATCCAGTATAATTACATTTGTAATTTCCGTTGCCAACACTGTTCTATAAGGCGGCTTCAAGGTAAAAAAGATGGACGACAGTTAAATCCCGCTGTTATAAAAGACCTTTCGAAACAGGCTGACGACCTGGGGCTTGCGCGTTTTGTAATTACTGGCGGAGAACCACTGGTTTTTCCAGATTTGAATGAATTAGTGGCCGCTATTGACCCTCAAAAATTTTATATAAATTGCGATACAAATGGCTGGTTTTTGAACGATAAAATGGCAAAACACTTAAAGTCAATTGGCGTTGATAGAATTCAGCTAAGTTTGGATAGCTTAAACGCAGAAGAACACGATGCGTTCAGAAATCAAAAAGGTTCTCACGAAAGATCTATGAGAGCCATTGATGCTTCTTTAAATGCAGGATTAGATATTTTTATAAATTCAGTAGTTACAAAACAAAGGCTTCATTCAGATGAGTTTATTAAGTTTCTTGAGTACTTTAATAAAAAAGGAGTAGGAGTGTTTGTAAGTTATGCAAAACCAGTGGGAGCATGGGAGGGAAATTTTGATGTTTTGGTGAATAGAGACGATATGAAGTATATGGAGGAGCTTGAAAAAAAATATAATGTTTTTACGCATCTTACTCCAGCATACGGTCTTAATTTAGGTTGTATTGCAGTAAAAACAATGATAACCATAACCCAACAGGGAGATGTTTTGCCTTGCCAATATATGCAAATATCTATTGGTAATATTTTTGATGAATCTTTAAAGGATATAATTCAACGAGGCTTGGATATTAAGTGGTTTGGCGAACATGTTGACACATGCCTTATTGCCGAAGACAGGAATTTTATCAACAAATATATAGCCAAAAAAGTTTACGGGCAGCCGGTTCCTGTTCTTTGGAAAGATGTGTTTACTGAAGAAGACAAAACTAAAATACCTTTTCATAAAAGTCCAAAATTAATACAAAATGGATAAAATTTTATTCATAGTTCCGCCCTATCCAAATTTTGACAGTTTTGTGAATCCAGGCTTTAACGAGCGGGTAGTGGTAAAAAAATCGGGTAACTACGGGAATGTTGTAACAGACATGCCCATGGGTTTGCTTTCTATTAGCGCTTACCTAAAAAAGAACGCTGAAGTCCAAACAAAGCTCATCGACTTTAATGTGATTTTGAACAAGATAGATGATTTTAAATACAACTCTTTTTCTGAATTATTTTTGGAAATTCTCTCAGAGAAAGAGTGGGTTAATTTTAATCCAGACATAATAGGAATATCAGCCTTGTTCGCCCCATCTTATAAAAACATGCTTGATGTTGCTGACATTTCAAGAAAAATATTCCCGAATGCGATAATAATAGCTGGAGGCGGAGCTGCCAGTAATATGTATAAACAAATATTTAAAGACAGTTCTGCTTTTGACGCTTTATGCTATGGCGAAGGCGAAAAACCCATACTTGGTCTTGTAAAAACATCTGACAAGAAAGAATTTTTGAAAAGCAATCCGTCATGGATAACAAAAGAAAAAACCGGACCATTTCAATATGATTTTATTGAAAATCTTGACGAAATACCATTCCCTGACTATGATCTTTTAGAAACCGGCCAATCTAAATTAAGTCCAAGTATAGACACATTCACTTCTTTTGATAATAAAAAGAATTATTTCCCTTATTCCACTTCAAGGGGATGCCCGCATAAATGCTGTTTTTGCGCTTCACATTCCATTCATGGAAGAAAAATGCGCTATCATAGTTTAGAGCGGTTGAAAGAAGATTTTATGCGGTTAAAAGAGCAGTATGGCGCCCAAACTATTGCCTTTTTGGATGATAATATTATGTTAGACAGAAAAAGGGCTTTAAAAATTATTGATCTTGCAAAAGAATTAAAGTTAAACATCTTTTTTCTTACAGGGTTAGCCCTTTATGCCCTTGATAAAGAAATGCTTTCTGCAATTAAGTCAGCTGGGGTTAATGAAATTACTTTAGCAATAGAATCGGGATCAGACAGAGTCTTAAAAGATGTTATGCACAAACCCCTCACTCTTTCAATTATAAAACAGGTTGTTGCTGACTGTCGGGCGCTTGGAATTTATACAGACGCCAATATTTTGATCGGCTTGCCTGGAGAAACAAAAAAAGACATTGAAGACACGAGGCTATTTTTAAGGAACTTGGATATTGCATGGATAAGAATTTATATTGCAACTCCTCTTGTGGGTAGCGAATTATTTGATCTGTGCATAAAAAATAATTATTTGACGGGCGACTACACAGACTCCGACTTTAAAAATGCAGTAATAGAAACTCCAGATTTTACTGCAGAATATATACAGGAAAAAGCTTATTCTTTGAATCTTGAGATTAATTTTGTGCAAAACAGCGATTTTAGGTTAGGAAACTATGCTAAGGCATTAGAGGGTTTTGAAAACGCAATGCGCATAAAAAATGATCATGCCTTTGCTTATTATTTTTCAGCAAAATGCTGCAAGCTATTGGGTTTGAGTGAGAAATATTCGGTTTATAAAGATAAATACAAAAAAATAATAGAAGAGTCTAAAATTTGGAGAAATTATGCTAAACAATTTAATTTACCCGCGTTAGTTTAAAAATTTTATGGCAAAAAAAGCAAAAGATATTTCCGGGCAAGCGCCCGGGGGAAAAAGGACTAGGCTTGCAGAGGCGCTTCCTTTAAGCACTCCTTTTGTGATACAAATGTTTCCAATTTACAACTGCAATTTTAAATGCAGTTACTGCGGAATTTTTAGGATTGAAAAAGATAAAAGGGGCTTTATTTCAGATAAGATTGTTATGGATTTTGATTTGTATAAAAAATGCATAAATGATATGGCTGATTTTCCTGAAAAAATTAAGGTTCTGCGCTTTGTTGGAATTGGCGAGCCTCTTTTGCACCCCCAAATAGCTGATATGGTAAAATATGCCTCCCAAAAGGGCGTTGCTAAAACAATAGAAATTCTAACTAATGGTTCGCTACTTATTCCAAAAATGGCAGATGCCTTGATTGCTGCGGGCCTTTCTAGATTGGTTGTTTCTTTACAGGGAACAAGCAAAGAAAAATACCAAAAAATAAGCAAGGCGAATTTAGATTTTGAAAACTTTGTAAATAATTTGCGTTATTTTTTTGTTAATAAAGGTTTGGCTAAAATGTATATTAAAATAATAGATTGCGCGCTTGACGGAGAAGATGATAAAAAAAGATTTTATGAAATTTTTGGCAATATTTCTGACACTATTGCGGTTGAACACACTGTCCCTATACATTCTGGAGTGGATTATGAAAATATTTTAAAGGGCAAAAAAATGGGTTTTACCCAGTTTGGCTTGCCCGTCTCTGAAGTTAAAATTTGCCCTCAGCCCTTTTTTCATATGCAAATTAATCCAGATGGAAAAGTTGTTCCATGTTATTCCTTTGAATATCCTGCCATATTGGGCGACTGCAATAAACAATCAGTAAAAGAAATATGGAACAACAGCGAGTTTCAAACATTTCGCCACAAAATGCTTGGCGGAATCAAGGGCGCCTCTAAAATTTGCGGTAAATGCGAATTGATTAAATACAGGCTGTTTCCCGAAGATGTTTTGAATAATGACGCTGAAAGGCTTAAAAAATATTATGTATAAAATTAAAATTTTCTGAAAATGGAAAAAAATGCAAAAAAACTTTTAAAAATTTTAGGTAAGCGCCCTGTGGCTGTTTTTGGGGCTAGAATGACAGGCATTGGTTTTTGCCGTTTTGCAAAAAAGCATGATGTTAATTTGGTTACTTTTATTGACTCGGATTCCTCGCTTTACGGCAAACAAATTTTAGGCCTTGATATTATTTCTCCCAAAAATCTTTCGAGTTTAAAAGCTAAACACAAAAATCTTCTTTTGGTGGTTGCTGTTTCAATAAAGGAAGATGAAATCACAGACATATTGAAAAAGGCAGGATTGTCTGCCTCGGATTTTATTAATTATAAAGATTTTTGTGAAAATTTTATAACCATTGACATTGTGGGGTCTTGCAATTTAAAGTGTCCCTCCTGCGCCAACAGCATTGAAACAATTAAGAGACATAAGGGAATTATGCCTTTTTCAGATTTTAAAAAAATACTAGATAAGGTTACCAAAGAATCAGACCTAGTAAGCCATATTTGCTTGTATAATTGGGGGGAGCCCTTGCTTCATCCAGAAATAGATTTGATTATAAATTATGCCCACAAAAAAGGCATTGCAGTTGCTGTTTCAACCAATTTTTCAATTGCCAACACTGACCAAGTTTATAAAACTATTGAGGCATCCCCTGATATTTTTAAAGTTTCGGTTTCTGGATATTATCCTGAAGTTTATAACACCACCCACACCGCCGGAGATATAAATTTGGTAAAATCAAATTTATACAGGCTGAAATATTTTATGGAAAAATTAGGCAGTTCTTTTCCTGTTGAAGTGAATTACCATTTATATAAAAATAATACGGGTGAAGATTTAAAAAAGATGAAAGAGCTTTGCAAAGAGCTATGTTTTATATTATCTACCTGCCGCGCCAATTTCACGCCCGTTGAAAGAATTATTGACCATTGCCAAGGAAAGACAGATGAAAAGACAAAAGAATTTATGAAACTCTTGCCGGTAAGCGTTGACGAAGGTTTAGAAATGTTCAAGCAATTCCGCAATCTTCCTTGCCGTTATTTATCGAATCAGCTAAATATTAATTGGGACAGATCTGTTTCATTATGCTGCGCCTGTTATAACTACCCAAAATCGGTGGTATCTAAAGATTTTTTGCTTGATTCTCTTGAAGATATAAAAAATAAGAAAAAAAATAATGATTTATGTAAACCATGCATTAAGTATGGAGCAAATCAGTATCTTTTAAGAATATAATGGCTAATTTATTGCAAAACAAAAAAAATTATCTCAAGAAAGGAGGCGATAAAGATAAGTATATGAAACAAATGTTTGAAACCCACAAACATTTATTTGAGTACCCTAAATTAATTAAAAATTCGCCGGTCAAAAAAATAGAAATCACTGATGAAGGCGTGATATTCACTGTTCGCAAGGGAAATAAAAGTATAATGGTTTGCTGTGACAATAGAGATATTTATTCTATCCCATTAACATATCTTAATCTTTCCCAAATTTCAGCCAGCGAAGAAAATGAAAATAATATGATTTTAAAAATTATAAAACCAGGAGATGTTGTTTTTGATATTGGAGCCAACATAGGGTGGTATACCCTTTTAATTCTTTATGAAAAAAAAGGAACTTCTGTTTATTCTTTTGAACCCATAAAGTCATCTTATGAATATATGGTAAAAAATTTAAAATTAAATAATTATACTGCCGCCAAGGCATATTGTTTTGGTTTTTCAAATCAGAATAAGAAAGTCAAATTTTATTTTGATATAGAGGTAGCTACAGCATCTTCAATGGCAAATTTGAGGGAAGCAGGCTGTACTATAAGAGAGGAGTGCCAGGTGAGGAGAATGGATGACTTTGTTCCAAGGTTACGGCTTAAAAAATTAGATTTTATAAAATGCGACGTTGAGGGATCAGAGAAACTTGTTTTTGAAGGAGGAATTGAAACAATTAAAAAATATAAGCCAATAATTTTTTCTGAAATGCTGAGAAAATGGTCTAAAAAATTTAATTATCATCCAAACGATATAATTGGTTTGTTGCACGGTCTTGATTACGAATGTTATGTTATCAGCAAAAATAAGATTAGAAAATTTGGGCAGGTTAAGGAAAGCACTAAAGAAACAATGTATTTATTCTTTCATAAAACAAAACATAAAAAAATAATTGAAAAATTTATAAAATGAAATTAAGCGACTATGTAGTTAAATATTTAGAAGGAATTACTGACAGCGTTTTTTTGGTTTCAGGAGGCGGTTGCATGCATACAGTGGACTCTATTGGAAGATCAAAATTGAACGCTATTTGCTGTCACCACGAACAAGCTTGCGCTTTGGCCGCAGAAGGTTATTCAAGAATAAATAATGATAAAATTGGCGTGGTATCTGTTACATCGGGGCCTGGTGGAACAAATACGGTTACGGGCATTGGCTCTGCCTGGGTTGATGGAATTCCCATAATGGTTATTGCGGGGCAGGTGAGAAAGGAAATAAAGCTTACAAGACAAGACATAAAAAACGGATTAAGGAGACTTGGGGAGCCTCAGGAAATAAATTTGCTTGATGTTGTAAAACCAATAACAAAGTATGCTGTATGCGTGGAAAATCCTAACGAAATAAAATATCATTTGGAAAAAGCTCATTATTTGGCTAAATCCGGAAAACCGGGTCCAGTTTTTATTGAGATTCCTTTAGACGTCCAGCGCTCAGAAATCAATGAAAAAAAACTTAAAAACTTTAAAACTCCGAAAAAAACAAAGTACGTTATTCCATTTAAAAAAATTAAAGCGGCGCTTAACAAAGCTGAAAGGCCCTTAATGATTGTTGGAAACGGGATAAGATTGGCTGGAGCAGTTAAAGAGCTTTGGGAATTTGTTGAAAAAACAAAAATTAATGTTGTTTCAGCTATGAGTGGAACAGATTTAGTAAACGATGATTATCAATATTATTTAGGAGAACAGGGAATGACTGGGGTTGAAACAGCCAATTATGCAGTTGATAATTGTGACTTGCTTCTTATTATAGGTACAAGAATGCAGATTAGAAATACTTCTTTTGAATATAAAAAATTTGCAAAAAACGCTGTAAAAATAATGGTGGATATAGATAAAGCAGAGCTTTATAAAAGAACATTAAAAATTGATATTCCGGTTGTAGCTGACTCTAAAGATTTTTTGAAGGGATTGTTAAAAGAAAATATAAAATTAAAAAGATGGGATGCAAGAGGTAACGTGAGGGGTAACGTGAGGGGTAACGTGAGTACTCACGTGAGCAGTAACGTTGAAAAAAATAATAAATACATTGATGTTTATAAGTTTTTAGAAAGTTTAAGTGGAAAATGTGATTATCCAGTTATTACCACAAACGGCATGGCTGCAGAAACTCCGCATCAAGCGTTAAAGCTCAAGAAAGGCCAAAGGTTAATTACAAATACTGCTTTTGGTGAAATGGGCAAGGGCCTTCCCATGGCAATGGGAGCTTGCGTTGCAAGCAATAAAAAACAGGTAATATGTTTTGAAGGAGATGGATCAATTATGATGAATATGCAAGAATTGCAAACAGTGATTTACAACAAGTTTCCAATAAAAATATTTTTATTTAATAATGGAGGCTATTATTCAATCAGGAACACGCATCTAAATTATTTCGGAAAGGTTTTTGCATCAGATGAAAGCTCTGGAGTGGGGCTGCCTAACTGGAACAAATTAGCTCCTGCCTGGGGATTAAAATACGAATCAATAAAAAGTGAAAAAGACCTGCATAAAATAAAAGATATTTTAAATTTTAACGGTCCTATTTTTTGCGAAGTTTTTATTGACCCTAATCAAAAAAAACTCCCCAAATGGGAAGCAGGGTTGTTTGAAGAAAAAAATAAAATATGAAATTTAAAAACATTATTTTTGATTTTGACGGAACATTGGTCGATTCAAAACCTGGGATTGTCACATCTTTTAAACTTGTTGCTAAAGATTTTAAAAAAGAAGTTTCAGAAGATCAAATAACGAAATTGATTGGACTGCCGTTGGCAGAATTTTTAGCCACTATGTTGAGCACAAATAATCAGGAAACTATTAGCAAGGGGTCTGGTCTATTTATAAAATATTACGCAGAAAAAGGGATCAAACTTAATACTGTCTATTCTGGGATTGAGCAATTGTTGGCATTTTTAAAAAATCACGGCTACCAAATTTTTATAGTGAGCAATAGAATAGAATTATTTTTGAAAGAAATAATAAAATTACATAATTTAGAAAAATATTTTATCTTTGTTCGTGGAACAGACGGTACAGACAAAAAATCTGAAAAAGCCGAATATGTAAAAGATGTTATTAAAAAGTATAAACTAAAAAAAGAAGAAACAGCCATAATAGGCGATACAGAAAATGATATTATTGCCGGCAAAAATAATTCTATTTACAGTATTGGCGTAACTTGGGGGTATAGAACAAAAGATGATCTAATTAAGGCTGGAGCTGACATGGTTTTTAATACTCCGCTAGAACTGCAACAATATATTAAAAATGAAAACAGAGAAACAAATTAAAAAAGAAATTTTAAATAAGGTTAAGGAATTTTACAAAGTCAGAAAGTCGGGGGAAAAAAAATTCATTCCGGGGGAGACCCCGGTAAATTATGCCGGCAGAGTTTATGATGAAAAAGAAATGATAAATTTAGTTGACGCCTCTTTTGATTTTTGGCTAACTGCCGGAAGATATGCCAAACAATTTGAAAAAGAATTCGCCGAATTTTTGGGCGTAAAATATTGCCTTTTAACTAACTCCGGCTCTTCTGCCAATCTTCTGGCTATATCTGCTTTGACTTCGCCAAAACTTGGTAAAAAACAATTAAAACCAGGCGACGAAGTTATTACAACTGCCTGCGGTTTTCCCACTACATTAAATCCGATTTTGCAAAATAATTTAACGCCGGTTTTTGTTGATATTGAGTTGGGAAGCTATAATATTGATGTAAAAAAAATTGAAAAATCAATTTCCCAAAAAACAAAGGCAATTTTTGTCGCCCATACATTGGGAAACCCGGCTAATATTGATAAAATTTTAAAAATAGCAAAAAAATATAATCTTTGGCTTTTAGAAGATTCTTGCGATGCGCTGGGGTCTAAGTATAACAACAAACATACCGGCACATTCGGAGATATAAGCACTTTTAGTTTTTATCCAGCTCACCACATTACTATGGGTGAAGGAGGAGCAGTGTGCGCTGATAACCCTTTATTAACAAAAATTATTGTTTCTTTCCGCGATTGGGGCAGGGATTGTTTTTGCGAGCCAGGTTTTGACAATACCTGTAAAAATAGATTTTCTTTCAAATTTGGAGAACTGTCGCAAGACTACGATCATAAATATATTTATTCTCATATTGGCTATAATTTAAAAATCACGGACATGCAGGCGGCTGTTGGATTGGCTCAGTTGAAAAAATTGCCTCAATTTATTGAGGCTAGAAAAAAGAACTTTGTTTTCCTTTATAAGTTTTTTAAGAATTACGAAAAATATTTTATTTTGCCAGAAACGGAAAAAAATTCTGAACCTTCTTGGTTTGGCTTTCCTATTTTAATTAAAGAAACGGCTCCATTTAGTCGGAATGAAATTGTAGAATATTTAGAAAAAAATAAAATAGCAACCAGGATGCTTTTTGGAGGAAATTTATTAAAACAGCCAGCGTATCAGAATATTAAATTCAGAGTTTCCGGTTCTTTGGAAAACACGGATTTTGTTATGAATAATCTTTTTTGGATCGGCGTCTACGCAGGCATAACTAAAGAGAAAATGAGTTATATAATTTTAACCTTTGATAAATTTTTGAAAAATTATGGAAAATGATATTTTACTAAGCATTGCTATCCCGACATGGAATAGGGCTTCTTGTTTAAATAAACTTTTAGACAACATAATGCCTCAGGCTAAAGCGCTGGCGGGAGAAGTTGAAATATGTGTCTCTAACAATGCTTCATCAGATAACACGCGGGAGATTGTAAGGGTTTTTATAGAAAAATATCCAGACTTAATAAAATATAATGAAAACAAAGAAAATATAGGCGCTGATAAAAACATACTTTTACTAATAGAAATGTCCCAGGGCGATTTTGTCTGGCTTTTTGGAGACGATGATTTAATGGCAAACGGCGGTTTAAACGAAGTTGTCAATTTTATTAAAAAAAAAGGGAAAGAAAAAACAGGATTAATTATACTTGGCATAGAATCATACCTTACAGATAAACTGACCGGAGAAAAAATAATTTTTAGGAACAGCGTCAATAAAAATAAGCCGGAAGCATTTGAAATAGACAAGAGAGACATTATTGGGTTGAATTTTCCGAACATCGGCTTTATATCAGTATTAATTTTTAATTCTTGCCTTGCAAAAAAAATAATAGCAGAAGACAAAGATTTGGAAAAAGGAATTGAAACAAAACACGCGCATATGATTTTAACCTCTTTAATGTTTTTAAAATATCCCGATATTGATGGAATTGCGCTTAATAAAACTATAGTAAAACAAGAACTGCCCCAATATAAGTATTTTGTTGAAAATAAATTTATATTGCATTATCAGTTGCAAAAGAAATTAAATAATTTTTTGTTATCCAGCAAATATATGAATAGTAATTTTGCTTCATTATTTATTCAAAGGGACAAAGAGCTTAAGTGGTGTTTTGTGGCAGATATGATAGTGTTAAAAATTTTTAAATCCTTCAACTATTTTTCTTATTTTGGCTGTTTAAAATTATTCTTCCAAAATTCAACATTTATGGATATGCTGCTGTTTTCTTTTGTTTTTTCAATTCTTTTTTTGATCCCATCAGTAATTTTAAGAACTGCGTATAAAGGTCTATTAATAATAAGATACGGCAATAACTGGAAAAGAAAATGGGAGCTTACAAGCAAGGTTTTTTATTGGGCATCTAACGGCGCATTAATAAGGTAATGTATTCATATTTTAAATTCGTAAAACATATTCTTCTTATTGGATTGCTCCACGGGGTCGGGGTTATACAGAGTTTGATTTTTTTGCCTCTTATCACAAAAATTTTAGGAGCCGAGGATTATGGCATTTGGGTTCAACTTAAAGCTACCATGAGCTTGTTAATTCCTTTTGCTTATTTTGGCTTATCTGACGCTTTGCTTAGATTTTTAGCGGGTGAAAAAGATATAAAAAAAATCCAGGAAGGAGTGTATTCTACATTAGTTTTTGTTTCTGCTACAACTCTGGCGATGGCCCTATTGTTGGTAATATTTTCTGGGCAAGTTGCAGTGTTATTTCATTTCGATTCTGTTTTTATAAAACTTGTTTCTCTGCTTATTATTTTTGAATCTTTAAGCGCAGTTCTCTTAATTGTATTGCAAGCCAGGCGAGAAATAGAGAAATATTTTTGGTTTTCTAATTTAAAAATGTTTGGGGAGACTGGGGCGGTAATCTGCGCAGTTGCACTGGGTTTTGGATTATATGGCGCGTTTCTCTCTCTTTTATTTATAAAAGCAGCGATATTTTTAATCCTATTTGCTTATATTGTTAAAAAAATCGGCATAAAAGTTCCAGATTTTTCTTTAATAAAAGATTATCTGCGTTTTGGTTTGCCGATAATGACTAATAGTTTTACTTATTGGGTGATTTCCTCTTTTGACAGGTATGCTATCGGATTTATTTTGGGAATCGTTTTTGTCGGATATTATGCTCCGGCTTATTCTATTGGAATGCTTTTAGTGTTTTTTATTATTCCAATTAATTCAATATTATCAGTTGTTTTGCCTAAATTTTTTGACGATAATAATCTAGACGAAGTTAAAAAATATCTTAATTATTCATTAAAATATTTTTTATTAGTAATGATTCCAGCTGTATTTGGAATATCTATTTTATCCCATCAATTGCTTGAAATACTTTCTACTAAAGAAATTGCCGACAATGCATATTTTGTAATTCCTTTTATAGGAGCCAGTATGATTGTTTATGGAATATATTGTTTTATTTCCCATATTTTGGTTCTTGTGAAAAAAACAAAACTTGCCGCAATGATTTGGGCAGCGGGCGCTTTAGTAAATTTTGTTTTAAATATAATTTTAATTCCTAAATTTGGAATTGTGGCTGCAGCTGTAATTACTTTTTTATCTTATTTTTGCGTTCTTATTCTTACGTGGCATTTCGCTTTTAAAGAATTTAAATTTAAAATTGATTGGAACTTTATGGCAAAAAGTTTTATAGCATCTGCTTTAATGATTTTACCTATATGGCAATTTAATCCAAAGGGCATATTTAATGTTTCTTTTTCGATTATTTTTGGTGTTATAATGTACGGCAGCCTAATATTTTTATTCAGGACTATCGGTAAAAAAGAAATAATTTTTTTCAGAGAATTAATTAACCGCGCCTTAAAAAGCGCGTAGAAAATACGCAAATATGAAAATAGTTTTTTTAATGAATAATGCGTCATATTTATCAGAGTTTTTTGGAAAACTTGCTGTTGAGGCAATAAAGCAGGAAGACGAATGTTTAATTATTTGCAACAGCAAAGTTTCTGAATATGGCAAAAGAAAGTTCTATCCCAAAGAAGCAAAATTTATTTCAAAAATTGACTGGTGCATTAAAGATTATAATCCAAATAAAAAAGAATTCGGTGATTTGTCGTGGAAGCAAATATTTTCCGCCTTTGATAGGTTTAAGTCATTAAATTTCAGCTATGAAAATTCTGTGAAAATGACATCGCATTTATATCAATTTTTTGAATTTATTTTTAAAGAAGAAAAGCCAGATATAGTTATTGCAGAGCCGCCAGCAGGTTTGTTCCACGAAACAGTTTATTATTTTTGCAAAAATAATAATGTGCCCTATATAGGAGTAGGCTCTTCAAGGTTTGACAACAAAACAGATATTTACGATTCAGAGTTCACGCTTTCAGAATATGAAAAAACATTTAAAGAAATAAAAGAACAAGATATATTAAAAAAGGAAAAAGAATTTGCTGAAGATTTTGTAGAAAAATTTGTGAATCATAAGCACGTGCCCTCTTATGTGGGTTTAGCTAAAATCCGCCTTAGCCAGTTTAGCATTGCAAAGCATTATATTAAAAAAATAAATGAACTAAAACCTGTATGGAATTATTTTTTAAAAAGAAAGCTCTTTAAAGATTTTGATTACGAAAGCGAGGCAAGATTAAAAAGGTCGCTTTCAGCTTTTTTTAGAATGGAAAAAAGGCAGTTTAAAATTTTATTGCAGCAAAATATTTTTTCTAAAATGGGAAAAAATGACAGTAATTTTTTCTTTTTTCCTTTGCACTACCAACCAGAGGCTTCAACCTCTGTTTGGGCAACATATTATTCAGAGCAGTTAAGCACAATAAGAAATATTGCTTTTTCTTTGCCGTTTCCCTATAAATTATATGTAAAAGAGCATCCAGCTTCTGTTGGTTTAAGAGAAATTAATTTTTATAAAAAACTTAAAAAAATTCCAAATGTAGTTTTAATTTCGCCGTATGAAAATATTCAAACTATTATAGAAAAATCTTTAGGAGTTATTACCTTAACCAGCACATCGGGAATGGAAGCTGCCCTTTCTGGAAAGCCGGTTTATGTTTTGGGAAATGTATTTTACTCTTACCATCCATTTTGCAGAAAAATAAAAAACTTTGAAGAGTTGGGCAATAAAATAAGGGAAGACTTAGTTAAAAAACCAAATGCAAACGATTTAAAAAACATTAATACTCGTTTTATTATTTCTCTTTTAAGAAACGCAATTGAGGGCGACATTGTTTTAGCCGGCAAAGAAAAAGACACAAATGATTACAAATTAATTTATCAAAATTTAAAAAAATATGCCGTTTCAAAAATATCCTGAAATTTGCCCTGTCTGCAGGCAAGGCAGAAATTTTAAATTTATTAGGGATTTTGAAAGCAAGCAAGGTAGATTTTCTTTATATGAATGTTGTGAATGTCAAATTCATTTTTGGCTGCCTTTTAGAGCGCCGAGCCTTGATTGGTATAAGGAAAACACTTTTAGGATAAAAAGCATTATAAAGCCCGAAGTTTATAGAGGATACCATAAAAAATTTTTTAAAATAAATAAAAATTTTATAAAAGGGACAAAGGTTTTAGACTTAGGATGCGGAGCCGGAGAATTCTTGCATGAGCTTGAAAAAAAAGGGTGCGAGGTCTGGGGGGCAGATCTTGACGAAGAAAATATTAAGATTGCCAAGGATAATTTTGGCTTAAAAAATGTTTTCAGCTTAGTATTTGACGATTTTTTTAAAATGGAAAATTTGCCAAAGTTTGATATAATTACCTTTTTTGAAACATTTGAATACTTGGACGATCCTTTAAAATTTATACAAAATGTTAAGAGGCTGTTAAAAGAAGATGGAAAAATAATTTTGAGCGTGCCATATAGAGGCAGAATGCTGGCAAATTTAAATCACTGGGATTTTCCCCCGCACCACCTGACAAGATGGAATGAATGGGCAATTTCAAATTTATTTAATAAATGCGGCTTTAAAATAAATAATATTTTTTACGTAGAAGAGTTTAAAATTCTTTTAGAGTCTGTTGTTGGAAAGTTTAAAACAGGACTAGCTGGAAAATCTCTATCTGAATCAAAAAACAGGCATAAATTTTTATTTTTTGTTAAAATTATTTATTTTTTAGGGCGTTCGAAGGACTATTTAATAGGAGCGGTTCCGGCATTATTTTTATTGCTTTATGGAAAAATATTAAAACGCAAAAATGGAATTATGTTAATTGAATTAAAACATGAATAAAAAAATTATTTTTTTAATTCCAACCTTAAGCATGGGAGGAGGCGAAAGAGTTGTTTCTGAACTGTCTTTAGCTTTGCCAGATTCAATTGAAAGAGTTATTGTTTTGTTCAAGGAAGAAATTTTTTATCCCTATAGGGGAAAAATGATTTCTTTAAACCTGCGCCTTTCCAATGGGTTTATTTTTAAAATTTATTATTTTTTTAAAGGCCTTTATAAATTTATAAAAATAGTCAAAAAAGAAAAGCCAGATTATATATTTACCTTTGGATTTCCAGCAGATTTAATGGGGCTTTTGGCAGATTCGGAGAAAACATTAATTGGCGCCCATAGCCTTTGGTCTAAATCGCATGGTAATATAATAGAAAAAACCTTGATTAAAGCTTTTTTTAACAAGGCAAAAATGTTTATTTGCGTTTCAAAGACAGTTGCCAAAGATTTAATTGAAAATTTTAACATTAAAGAAGAAAAAATTAATGTTATTTATAATCCAATAGATGTTGAAAAAATAAAAAAATTGGCTGCCTTGCCGCTTGAAAAGGAATATCAGGAAATTTTTAAGTATCCTGTAGTAATTAGCATGGGCAGGCTGTCTCAAGAAAAAAACCAGCAATCTTTAATAAGAGCATTTAAAGAAATAAAAAGTAAAATTAAAGAAGTTAATCTTGTGATTTTAGGAGACGGAGAAAAGAAAACGTCTTTGAAGTATTTAGCTAAAGAATTGGGCATTGAAGACAGCGTGCATTTTTTAGGCGTTAAAGAAAATCCGTTTAAATTTTTATCAAAGGCAAAATTATTTGTTTTATCTTCTTTACGGGAAGGGCTGCCATGTTCAATTTTAGAGGCAATGGCCTGCGGCCTTCCTATTATATCAACAGACTGCAAATCGGGGCCAAGAGAAATTTTAGTTCCAAAAACAGATATAGAACAAGAAGCAAAAGATATTGAATATGCAGAATTTGGAATTTTAACGCCTATTTTAAGCAAAAAAATAGCAGAAGCTGCAATAAGTGTGTTAACTGATAAAGGGCTACACGATAACTTAGCTGAAAAATCAGTTCAAAGAGCAAAAGATTTTGATGTTAAAAATATTATTAAACAATGGGAATTTTTAAACAAATGACAGAGAAAATTAAAAATATAATCAGAAAAAATAAAATTTTATTAAGCCTCGCCAAAAAGCTGATATTTATAAAAAATATTCCGCTGAAAGATTTTTTTAATTTTGAAAAACTGTGGCTGTTTAAAAAAGTATATCCTTTTACTATGGTGGGTTATGCAAGATTGTCTAATGTATATGAATTGGCAAACATGGTTGAAAAAAATAAAACAGAGGGAGTTTTTGCTGAATGCGGAGTTTGGAAAGGCGGATGCGCAGCTGTTATGGCTTTTATGGCGCAAAAATTTGGTTCTGGCAGAAAAATATGGCTTTTTGATTCTTTTGAAGGCTTGCCAGAACCCACAAAAGAAGACGGAGAAATAGCCAGTAGTTATGCATTAAACAAAACAGAGGGAAAGTTAAAAACAATTGATAAATGCGTAGCCTCCCTAAAAGACGTAGAAGAAGTGTTTTTTAAAGTTTTAAAATTAAACAAAGAAAACATTATAATTAGCAAAGGTTGGTTTCAGGACACATTGCCTTCAGCCAAGCAAAAAATTGGCAAAATTGCAATTTTAAGGCTGGATGGGGACTGGTATGAGTCCACAAAATGCTGCCTTGATAATTTGTACGATAATGTTATAATCGGAGGATACATTGTTTTAGATGATTATGGCCATTGGGAGGGCGCTAAAAAGGCTCTAGACGAGTTTTTTATAGAGAAAAAGATAAGTCCAGAATTAGTTAAAATAGATTATACAGGAGTTTATTTTAAAAAACCGCAATAAAATGATACTTGTTGCCCATCAGCCAGAATATTTGCCGTATCTTGGGTTCTTTTACAAAGCGTCAAAAGCCGATAAATTTATTTTTGTTGACCATGTCCAGTTCCAGAAAGAGGGTTTTCAGAATAGAAACAGAATCAGAACTGCCCCTGGTCAAGACGGCTGGACATGGCTTACGATTCCTGTTGCCACAAAAAACAAAACATCTCAAAAAATAAATGAGGTTAAAATAGATAATTCCAGATATTGGGCAAAAAAACATTGGAAAAGCATTTATTTTGCATATAAGGGTGCGCCTTTTTTCAATAAATACAAAGATTTTTTTGAAAAAACATATTTAAAAAAATGGGAATATTTAGCAGACTTGAATGAAACAATTATTATTTATTTATTTAAAGAATTAAATATTCAAAGTCCTATTTATAAAAGCTCTGATTACGATATTAAAGGCCAGAAAACCGATATGATAATAAATTTGTGCAAAGCAATGAAAGCTGATACCCATTTGTCAGGGCCCGGTTTAACAGCTGAAGGAGGCGAGCATTATGTTGAAGAGGAAAAATTTAAAAAACAAGGATTAAACCACATTTTTTCAGATTTTAAGCACCCTATTTATAATCAGCAGTTTGAGCCTTTTATTTATAATATGTCAGCAATAGATTTATTATTTAATTACGGAGAAGAAAGCAGAGAAATACTTAAATCAGCTAATTTAAAAAAGTAAAAGATGGCTTATGATTTTAAAAAAATTTTAATAATAAATCCAGGGGGAATTGGAGACTTAATAATGTTTTCGCCTGCTCTAAAAGTTTTAAAAAATAATTTTTCTGAAAGTTTAATAGATATGCTTGTCAGCTGCGCTACTGGCAAAACAGGAATTTTTCAGGAGTCTAAAATTATAAATAAAGTTTTCTTTTTTAATTTTAAGAAAAATAATTTTTTAGATAAAATAAGATTAATTTTAAATCTTAGAAAAGAAAAATACGACTTGGTTTTTGTGGCAAATGGCGTGGGCCAGCTTAATGGGAGTGTTTTAGCTTTATTAATAGGCGGAAAAGAAAGAGCTGGGGAATATAGAAAATTTAAATTAAATTTTTATAATCACCAAGTAAAATTAAACGGAAATCAGCATAAAACAGAGGCAAATTTAAACATATTAAAATCTTTAGGAATTAAAACAGACAGTCTTGCGCCAGATTTATTTTTTGAGATTGCAGATAATGACAAAAAATTTGCAGATGAATTTATAAAAAAAAGTAATTTAGAAAATAAAACTTTAATAGGCTTTTCAATAGGGTCTGGCACAAAGCAGCAGTTTAAATTATGGCCAAATGAAAATTTCAAAGAACTGGGCAAAAAAATTTTAGGCAGTTATCCTGATGCGTTCATTCTTCTTTTCGGTTCTGCTTTTGAAAAAGATATTTGTTTTAAAATGCAAAACGAGCTAAATGGGTCAGCTGAATCGGTAATAGGGTTTTCTCTTTCAGAAGTTGCCTCGTTAATTGATAAATGCAGAATATTTATTTCTTCAGATACCGGGCTTTGCCATATTGCTGCTACAACAAATACCGATTTAATTGTTATTTTTGGGCCTACTATTGCAGAAAGGACAGGCCCTTTTGGCAAAAATGCGCATATAATTTCAGAAAAGTGCAGTTATCAATATCATGATGTTTTCACGCCAAAGTATGATTTTAGCAGAAAACATAGCTGTTTAATAAAAATAACCCCAGATATAGTTTTTAATAAAATTAACGAAATTTTAAAACATGGATAAAGAAATACCAAAGCCGTATAAGCCAGAAAAACATTTAAAAGGCTGGGGGTTTGAAGACTGGATAAGCAACAGGGAATATTGCGGCAAATTATTATTTTTTGAAAAAGGAAAAAAGTGCAGTTTTCATTACCATGAAAAAAAACATGAAACTTTTTATCTTTTTTCAGGCAAACTAGAAATAAAGGCAGGCTGGGAAGACGATATTTCAAAGGCAAATGTTTATACATTTTTGCCAGGCGACTGCCTTGAAATACCAACAGGTTTAAGGCATCAAATGACAGCCTTAGAAGATTCAAATCTTTTTGAATTTTCAACCACGCATTTTGAAGAAGATTCAAAACGCATAATTAAAGGCGACTAAAATTATTATGGAAAAAGACAAACTAATTAAAATAGTAAACAATTTTAAAGGAAAAAAAATTGGCGTTATAGGCGACTTAATGTTAGACCATTTTATATGGGGAGATGTTGATAGAATTTCGCCTGAAGCGCCAGTTCCCATAGTTTTAGCTGCAAAAGAAAGCTTTATGCCAGGGGGAGCTGGGAATACTGCTGCCAATATTGCTGCTTTGGGCGGCAAGGTTTTTGTTGTTGGATTGGCAGGAAAAGATTCTGCTGGAAAAATTTTGCTTTCAGAACTGGAAAAATTAGGCATTAAAACTGAAGGAGTTTTACAAAATACTGATAAGCCAACAACCCAAAAAATAAGAATTATTGCCAGAACCCAGCAAATTGTAAGGGTGGATAAAGAAAATGCCCAATATATAAACAGCAATATTGAAAAAAAGTTATTGGAATTTATCTCTCTGCATATTAAAGATTGGGATGCTATTGTTGTTTCAGATTATGCCAAAGGCATTATTACTAAAAATTTTGCAGAAAACGTAGTTAATTTAGCTGTAAAATATAAAAAACCGATTATATGCGACGTAAAGCCAAAACACGCATCGTTTTTTAAAAATGCCACTCTTTTAAGCCCTAACCAAAAAGAATCTTTGGCAATGGCCGGAGTTAACGACATAAATGAAGCTGGAAAAATAATTCAAAAACAGTTAAATTGTAGTGTTTTGCTTACTCGTGGAGCTGAAGGAGTTACTCTTTTTGAGAACAATAAAATTAAACATTTTTCTGCCACGGCAAGAGAAGTGTTTGACGTAAGCGGGGCGGGAGACACTGTTGTGGCTGTTGCTACTTTAGCTTTAGCCGCAGGAGCTGATTTAGAGCAGGCGTCTATAATTGCAAACCATGCAGCCGGCATTGTGGTTGGAAAATTAGGCACTGCAACAATTACCCCAAAAGAACTAACGCAGTATTTAGAGAGTTAAATAAAAAAGCCCGCCAATATGGAGTTTATGGCAGGCTATGGATTCTGCAACAATGCGCTTGTTGCTACGTCAACTCTTTCCATCCGCCGAGCAGTTCAAGACCAAGGTGGAAAAGCGAAGCAAGAGCAAGCCATTCCAGAGCAATGCCTTGTCTGCCCTGTTCCATTAGGAAGTTTTCAGCTTCCAAGAGGGGCACTAACACGCATTTTTCTGGAATAATGCCTTCGCGGTATCCTTCACCCTTTTTCTTTTTTGGCGGTTCTGGTTTTTTTGTGACAACAGCGGCGCAAGTTGAATAAAATTCCACTTGTCCGCCGGCATCGTTGGCTGCATAAACACCAGTCACCAGAGGCGCAGTCATCACGACGTCTGTGGCCGCACAGCCGTACTCTTCGCAGGCTTCCCGCAAACCTGTGGCAATCCCGTCTTCGTCAACTGCATCAGCAACTCCGCCGGGTATTTCCAGTTGGTAGTTTTCAGTCAGGCCTGCAAGATCCTGTGATTCAGGATATGTGCACGGTCTGTCTGCCGCCAAAAAGAATACCGAAAAATACGGCAGGCCAATTCGGCGCAGATTTGCCAAAAAAGTTGGCAGGTCGCTGCTGCTTTCAGCGCCTGATTCTTTCCATACTTCTTTGTCAACGTACAAAACCAGGCATTTTGCCGCCTTAAAGCGCCCATTGTTGCGCATTAATATCTCGCGGCGTCCTCCGGCGGTATTAAGACCGTATAAACTGACCCAGCCGCCTTTGCCAATCAATTGTTCAGGGCCTACAACAATGCTTTTGCGCATGGCACTTTCTCCAAAAACGAACAAATCCAATAACAGCTGCTCGCAAACGCTTGCGAATAACAACTATTTTGTCAATGTTCAAGATTTTTTATATTATCATTTATGTTTAATAATGTCAATATTTAAAAATATAAAGAATTATGTTAAAAAAGAACAATGAATTTAAAGATTAAAAGCCAGGAAGAAATAATTGACATTGTTGAAACCCTCAAAAAACAGGGGAAAAAAATTGTTACTTATAACGGCAGTTTTGATATATTGCATTTGGGGCATATTAAATCGTTAGAAGAGGCAAAAAAACAGGGAGATGTTTTGGCTGTTCTTTTAAACAGCGACAGCTCTATTAACCTTTATAAGGGACCAGGACACCCAATTAATTCAGAAAAATACAGAGCAGAAGTTTTGTCTGCTGTAAATTATGTTGATTATGTGGTTAATTTTAATGAAATCAACCCAAAAGAAATTTTAAAAAAAATAAAACCAGATGTGCATTGCAATGGGTCTGACTGGGGAAAAAATTGCATTGAAAGGCAGGTTGTTGAAGAAGGGGGAGGCAGAATACATATTTTAAAATGGCTGAAAGGCTTTTCAACCAGCAGTTTAATAGAAAAAACTGCAGATAAAAATTTAAAGCAAAACGTAAAGGCAGTATTTTTAGACCGCGATGGAACCATAAATATAAACGAGCCAGAATATACCCATAAAAAAGATGATTTTAAATTATTTCCTGAAACAATTACTGCTTTAAAAAAACTTTCAAAAACCGATTATAAAATTATTGTTGTAACAAATCAGTCAGGAATTGCCCGAGGTTATTATACAGAACTCCAAATGAAAAAGCTTCACAAATGGATGGTTGAAGAGTTTAATAAAAAAGGCATTAGAATTGACAAAATTTATTATTGCCCTCATGGGCCAGATGACAATTGTTCTTGCAGAAAACCAAAACCCGGCATGCTTTTGCAGGCTGGCCAAGATTTTGGATTAAATTTAAGCAAAAGCTGGTTTATTGGAGATGGTTCTGCAGATGTGTTGGCTGGCAGAGAGGCAAATGTGAAAACAATAAAAATTGACAAAAAAATGGATGAAAAATATAAGTTAGAACCGAATTATTACGCAAAAAATATTTTAGAAGCAGTAAACATTATTTTAAGCGATTCAAAATAGAAATGGAAAATAAAAAGATTTTAATAACAGGAGGGGCCGGATTTATTGGGTCAAATTTAGTTAAAACCCTTCAGGAAAAATATCCAAACAATAAATATTATATTGTTGATAATTTTTCTTCAGGAAATGCTGATAATTTATCAGGGTTTAAAGGTGAAATTATTTGCGCGAATATTGCTGAAATAGATATTAGCAAGCATTTTGGCAAACTGGATATTATTTTTCATCAGGCGGCAATTACAGACACAACTGTTTTTGACGAAGAAAAAATGATGTTTAACAATGTTGTCGGTTTTATAAATGTTTTAAATTTTGCCAAAATCTGCGGAGCTAAGTTAATTTATGCGTCTTCGGCTGCAACTTACGGCCATTCTATGCCCCCTATGATTGTTGGAAAAAACGAAGTCCCTGCCAATATATATGGCGTTTCAAAATTAGAGGCAGATAAAATAGCCCGCGAAAATTTTAGCAATCTGCCTATTATCGGACTCCGCTATTTTAATGTTTACGGCCCCGGAGAAAAATTTAAAGGAAAAATGGCAAGCATGATTTGGCAGTTATATTTGCAGATGAAAGAGGGCAAAAGACCGAAAATATTTAAATATGGCGAGCAAAAAAGAGATCAGGTTTATATAAAAGATGTTGTAATGGCCAATATGCTGGCAATGGAATGCCAAAAAAGCGGAATTTTTAATATTGGCGCGGGAAAGGCAACTTCATTTAACCAAATAATTGAAAATTTAAATAAAGTTTTAAAAACAAACCTTGAGCCAGAGTATATTGATAACCCATATCAGCACTATCAAGAGAATACAGAAGCCGATTTAACAGAAACAAGAGAATTTTTGGGATATTATCCTGAATATGATATAAAAAAAGGAATTGAAGATTATTTTAAATTATGATAAACAAAATCGGTTTGTTTTTGCGTAAAATAAAAGCTAGCCTTTATTCTTCTCCGGTTCTTTCAACTTTAATTATAAGCTGCTTGTTTTTGTTTTTGATTTCTCTTTTTGACAGAGTTTTGGCTATTGGAGCTATTTTTATTGTATTTTTAACAGCAATTACTTTTTTTATATTCAAGAAAATAGGATATAAAACTAAAGCAATATACATACTTTTTTTAGCTGTTTTGTTTATTCAACTTGTAGCAGTTTTATTCTTCTATTACGCGCATTTTCAACCTTTTTCAGGGGGAGCTGGTGATTTCTCAACATATAATTCATTGGGACAGGAAATTTCAGAAAGAATAAGCCGCGGGAATTTTTCTTTACAAGGCCTAGATATTGAAAACCATTACTTTGTTATTGTTGGATACATTTATGCCCTGATAATGCCCGGAATGCTTATAGGCCAGATGTTCAACTCTTTTTTGATAGCCCTTTTAGCTGTTTTTGTTTATTTAATTGTTATGCAAATTGGCGGATCAGAAAAACAAGGTTTTTTTGCTGGCTTAATGGCGGGTATTTATCCCAGTTTGATTTTTTTTGGAGGATTGCTTGGGAAAGACGCTTTGGTGGCTTTATTGTGTTCAATTATTTTGCTTTTAATAATAAAATTACTTAAAATATTTTCCTGGGGCAACTTTATATTTTTTTATATTATTTTGGGAGCTCTTATGAATTTACGGGTTTATATTGGTTTTGCGTTGATTTTAACATTTATTGCCAGCTGGCTTTTATTTTCGAGTTTAAATTTTAAAAAGCGGTTTCTTTCAGCCTTTTTATTAATAATAATTTTAGGATTTTTACCGCAAATTTTTTCAGGCCAAGGGTATTACGGCATTAATTTTTTGAAGGCTTTTATAAATGTAAAATCTATTACTTATTATAGGGAAAAAATTTCTATTCCTAACCCAAAAATTTCTCCAACCACGGGATTTCCCGTATATGACGAAACTCCGTCTAATATTGAAACTCCTGCATCAACAAAACCCTCTGTTGTAGTTGAAACTCCTGCGCCAGAAAAACCTTCAACAACAACAGAGCCTGTTACAAAAAGAGGGAGGGGGTCTTCTATAGAAGTTGAAACAGGTTTTGACAACCCTTTTAAATTCTTGAAAAATTCTGTAATATCCTTTATATATACTTCTTTTGGCCCTTTCCCTTGGCAAATGAGATATTTAAGGCATCTTCTTATTTTGCCTGAAGTAGTACTTTGGTATTTTGCCCTTTTCTTTGCAATAAAAGGAATAAAAAATCTAAAACCCGCGTACACATTTATTCTGTTTTTTTTCAGTTTTTTGGTCTTGGCATCTCTTTCTGTATATTTGGCAAATTTTGGCATTACAACAAGAATTAGAATTCCTGCTTTTATATCTATTTTTTGTTTAGCTCCTTTTGGATTTGAAAAATTAAAAAACATTAAAATACCGTTCTTAGAAAAATATTTTTAAAAATAAAATATGAAATGCATAGTTACAGGGGGAGCTGGATTTATAGGCAGCCACCTTACAGACAAATTAATAGAAAAAAATTACAAAGTCATAGTTATTGATAATCTTTCTGCTGGCAGAAAAGAAAACGTAAATCCTAAGGCGAAATTTCACCAATTGGATATTTGCGACTTTGAAAAAATTAAGCCCCTTTTTAAAGGAGTTGATTATGTTTTTCATTTAGCAGCCATTCCAAGAGTGCCAGTTTCAGTTTTAGACCCTGTTTTGACTTCAAAAGTTAATATTTTAGGCACAGTAAATGTATTTAAAGCAGGAATTGATGCCAAAGTAAAAAGGATTATTTTTGCTTCTTCCTCTTCTGTTTATGGAGACCAAAAAAAACTGCCTTTAGAAGAGAATATGACGCCAAACCCGCTTAGCCCTTATGCTATGCAAAAACTGGCTGGCGAGCAGTTTGCAAAGTTGTTTGTTAATCTTTATAAAACGCCAATAATTTGTTTGAGGTATTTTAATGTTTATGGTCCAAGAATTGATTTTAATTCTGATTATAGCTTAGTTATCGGCAAGTTTTTAAAATTGAATGCCCAAAATCAGCCTCTTACAATTTTTGGCGACGGAGAACAGACCAGGGGATTTTGCTATATTGATGATGTTGTAGAGGCAAACATTAAAACCGCAGAAAGCGAAAAAATAAATGGCGGAGAAATTATTAATGTTGGAAGCAGCAAGTCTTATTCAATTAATTATTTAAGCAAAGCAATTGGAGGCGAAGTAAAATATCTGCCTGAAAGGCAAGGAGATATCCGTTATACAGAGGCAGACGTCAGTTTAGCAAAAAACCTTCTTGGCTGGGAGCCAAAAATTGATTTTAAAGACGGAGTTGATTTGGTTAAAGAATGGTTTCAAAAAAATTTAAATAAACTTTAAAATAAATATGGAAAAAGAACCAGGGCAACCTGAAATTTATAACGAAATACCCGAGGATGCGCCAGAAGTAATGGAGCGTTTTTCAAAAGAACTTTTAGTGAAAGAAGATCAGGAGATTCCTGAAAATGTTTTTGAACAACTTCTTGAAAAACATAATTTGGAATTTCAAAGGGCGTTAGAAGAACTTTTGAGTCTTTGGGAAACAAAGGAGCATCGCAAAACCCTTGGCCACGACCAAGTGCATATTTCGTATGATTTGTTAGAATTTCTTTACTTATCTGAACAAGGAGGGCTTAAGAACAGTGAGAAATATATGGTATTGTTTGGCTCCCTGCTTCACGATTTGGGTCGCTATCCTGAACTCTTGCTAAAAGAGAGAAGTGGGGCCATGGATTTTAAAAAAGGAAAACAAATTCAGTTTCATGCGGCACTCAGCGGGTATCTTGGTTCTATGTTTGCTAAGAAGCATAAGGCAAAAGAAGACGATTCACAAATAATTGAAGCGTCAAAAGCTTTTAACAGAAGGGTTATTGGAGCCACTTTGTTTCATGGCGGGAAGAACGAAGAAAGAGATCCAGTGGCGCATCACGTGCAATCAATAGACCGTTTAGCAGGTATTTTGGGAAGCCGTGAATTTGTAAGAAACGTAGTTACAGACGGAGCGCAGCGCGGAGCGGCAGTTTATCCCGACGAACGACTTTCTTACGATGAAGCATTTCCTTTATTTAATAATTTACCGGTAGAAGAATTTTCGGAAGCTTCAGAACCCCAAAATAGTTGGACTAATATTGTTCATTACCTTGAAATGCCATTGCGCAATATGTTTCCTCTTTCAACAGAATATGGAATGGAGCGTTCAAAGGCAATGAAAAGGGAATCCGGTATTATATTAACTTTTCTTGCAGGGGGCAAAGACACATCTCTTTATGCCCAAATTTTTGCTCCAGAACTTAATCCAATAGGCGAATATAAATTTCCAAAAAATAGAATTCCTCAAGATATCTGGCAAGAGATAGAAAAAGGTATAAATGAAGAAGAAACAGCCGAAATGAAAAAATATGAAGGTAAAAAATTTCAAGAGCTCGTAAAAATAATGCTTTTCCAGCAAGCGCCAGATGCGGCATCTGCTGAAATTGGAAAAGTATGTCAGCTTTTCGAAGAAGTCCCTGATCATCATCAAGAAGACGCGAGAAGAGCTGTCCAATACGTTGTGGCAAGAAGATCGCTTAATAAAAAAATAGAACGACAATTTTTACAGGAGAAGAAACAATCTTCTGATCCGTTAGTCAGTAATATTGCAACTCATTTGTTAAAGAATGAATTATTTTCTGGTAAAGTTAAATAAAAAATTATGGAAAACAAAAATTTAAAATATTTTAAAATAGGGATAATGGGTTTGGGCATGGTAGGGGGGTCCATAAAAAGATATTTTCAAGAAAAAGAATTTGAAGTTTTATTTTATGATAAAGGGAAAAACGAAGGTTTTATTGAAGATGTAAACAAAGCAGATATTATATTCATTTGCGTGCCCACTCCCTTTGACGAGAAAAAAGGTTTTGACTTATCTTTTGTTGAGGAGGCTGTTTCTGCTATATTAGGCAATAAAATAATTATAATAAAGTCTACTGTTTTGCCTGGAACCACGAAAAATATGCAAAAAAAATATCCCAATCATAAATTTTTGTTTAATCCTGAATTTTTAACAGAACTTACTGCAGATCAGGATATGAAGTTTCCCGATAGGCAAATTTTAGGTTATACAGAACAAAGCTATAATATTGCAGGAGATATTATGCAAATTTTACCATTAGCTCCCTTTGAAAAAATAATGCCTTCAGAAGAAGCAGAAATGGTAAAATATTTTGGCAACACATGGTTTTCCATTAAGGTTATTTTTGCTAACCAAATGTATAATTTATGCCAGAAATTAAAAATTGATTACGAAGAAGTTGCTTCGGCGGCGGCAGCCGATAAAAGAATAGGCAGAACGCACTTGGAAATTTTTCATAAAGGATACAGAGGCTATGGCGGGAAATGCCTGCCAAAAGATATCAAGGCTTTAATCCAGTTTGCAGACAATCAAGGGGTTGATTTAAAGCTTCATAAAATAGTTGAAGAAATTAATAATAAGTTAAAGGGATAAAAGCTCGGAATTTTATGCACGATAATAAAGAATTAAAAGACAAGACGCTCGTTCTTTTTTTTACTTTTGGAGTATCTCTTAAAACTTGGTATGACATGGGTTTGATAATTAGGGACACGGCCCTATATAATGAAATCAGTAAAGATTTAAAACATATTTATTTTTTTACTTATGGCGGTAAAGAAGATCTGCAATATAAAAAATATTTAGCAAACAATATAACGATTGTTCCAAATCCATTTTTATCAAGCTCTAAGCCGTCGAAAATTTTTTCATTAGCATATGCGTTTTTCCTGCCTATTATTCATTACAAAT
Source organism: Patescibacteria group bacterium (assembly GCA_038065715.1). GTDB lineage: Bacteria > Patescibacteriota > Minisyncoccia > Minisyncoccales > Staskawiczbacteraceae > JBBTQL01. The sequence goes on along the minus strand of JBBTQL010000011.1, from coordinate 7,928 downwards.
TATTAAAAGAAGCAGATATTATAAAATCTCATCAGATGTGGGGCGGCCTTGTGGCGGTATTTTGCAAGGTAATTTTTAAAAAAAAGAATATTGCTAGATGCGGATTTATTCCTTCTTTAATAATGTATCCTAAAAAAAGGGCAATTCAGGCGATTATGTTTTTAAATGAATATTTAGTGTGCCGCTTAAGCAATATTGTTTGTGTACCAAGCCAAGAAGAAGCAGAATATATTAAAAAAAAATTTAAAATATCGGAAAATAAAATAAAAATAAACCCTAATTGGATTGATATTAATAAATTTTATCCGTTGCGCATTGCAGGTAAAAAAAGAGGCAGAGTTTGTTTTTTAGCAAGATTTGAGCCAAGAAAACAGCCCTTACTTTTGATTGAAGCTGTTAAAAATTTAAATAATATAGAATTATTCATGATTGGAGGAGGATCGCTCGAGGGAGAAATAAAGAAAAAAATGGAAGAATACAAAATAAACGGGAAAATTTTTGGCAGAATTAAAAACGAAGACTTGCCAGAGCTTTTAAATTCTTGCGAAATTTATACGATTCTTTCTTTCTCTGAGGGCGGAAGCCCTAAAACGCTTTTAGAAGCAATGGCTTGCGGTTTGCCTTGCATAGGAATGGATGTTTGGGGTATAAACAGCGTGATTGAACATAAAAAAAATGGAATTCTATGCCAAAACAATATACAATCTGTCAGGAATTCTATAATAACTCTAATGGAAGATAATGTTCTTAAAAATAACCTCGGAGAAAATGCGAGGAAAACAATCGTAAATAAATTTAGCTTGGAAAAAATTTTAGAAATGGAAAAAAGAATATACCAAGAACTATATGCATCTTAATAAAAAGAAATTTAAAATAGGAATTATTTTGGGAACGCGCCCTGAAATAATAAAAATGAGCCCTGTTATTAGAGAATGCGTTGATAAAAAAATCAATTTTTTTATTTTACACACAAACCAGCATTATTCTGAAAATTTAGACAGAATATTTTTCAAAGAATTGAAATTGCCTCATCCAAAATACAATATTGGCTCTCGCTCTGGCACCCATGCAGAAGAATTGAGCAGAATGATCATTGGCATAGAAAAAGTTTTATTTTTTGAAAGGCCAGAATTTATTTTAGTTCTGGGCGATACAAATACAGTTTTAGCTGGCACGTTAGTAGCATCAAAACTTGGGATAAGAATAGGCCATATTGAAGCCGGGCTTAGATCTTATGATAGAAATATGCCAGAAGAAATAAACAGAGTTTTGACTGACCATTCTTCTGATTTGCTTTTTGTCCCGACAAAAGCGGCTGGAAAAAATTTGGAAAAAGAGGGCGTGCCTAAAAATAAAATTTTTATAACAGGCAGTACCATTGTTGATTCAGTTTTTCAGAATTTAAAAATTTCAAAAAAAAGATCGGGTATTGTAAAAGACATTAGTCTGGAAAGTCAGCAGTTTATATTATTCACCGCGCACCGCCCAGAAAATGTAGATTCAAAAGAAAACCTTAAAAAAATTTTAAGTGGTATAGAGCTGGTGGCTGATAATTTTAAGCTGCCGATTATTTTCCCAATGCATCCGAGAACCGAAAAAATGATTAAAAAATTTGAGCTGAAAGTTCCAAAAAACATAAAAACAATCCATCCTGTTGGTTATCTGGATTTTTTACAGCTTGAAAGCAATGCAAAAATAATTTTTACTGATTCTGGCGGGGTGCAGGAAGAGGCCTGTATTTTGAAGGTTCCTTGCGTTACTTTAAGAGAAAATACAGAAAGGCCAGAAACATTAGAAATTAGAAGTAATGTTTTAGCTGGAACAGATCCTTTAAATATTCTTAAAAAAGCTATAAAGATGGCAAACATAAAAAGAAATTGGGAAAATCCTTTTGGCGAAAAAGAATCATCAAAAAGGATAATAGATTTATTACTTAAACAAAGCGCTTAAATATGCGAGTATGCATGATATCTGCATCTTTTTTGCCCGCGACAGGAGGGGTGCAATTTCAAGTTAAATATCTTTCTGAAGCTTTGGCTGAAAAAGGCGTTGAATTATTTTTGCTGTCTTTTAACGATGGTAAAAGATTTTTGAATAAAAAAAGCAACGGCTTTCCAGTACTGATAAAATTAGATAATAAAGGGATAATTTATGGAACAATTGAACTGTGGCGCAAAATTAAAGAGATTTCTCCAGATGTAATACATGTGCACAGCGCAGAAACACAAGCATTTCAGATTGCTTTTTTAAAAACATTTGGTTTTATAAAGCAGCCTTTTATAATTACTTCTCATGGGGTTGATATAATGATACAGCCAGAAATAAATTATGGATTCAGATTAAGGCCTTTTATTAACCCAATAATCCGTTTTATACTGAAAAAAAGCGCGAAACATGTTATTGTAGGCGGCTGTATGAAAAAATATGCCTTGGACGCTGGGAGTAAACCTGAAAAAATAATTGAAATTAATAACGGCGTGCCTCTTTTGAAAAAAGAAATATCTGCCGAAAATGTTGCATCTGTCTTAAATAAATTTAAAATTGGGACAGAACCAGTATTATTTTCTTTGTCAGGAATGAGGCCATTAAAAGGCATAGAATATATGGTTAAAGCAATGCCGAAAATTATTAAAGAATTTCCAAGCGCAAAATTAATTTTATCTGGAAGGTTAAATAAATTTGGAAAACAGATAAAAGATTTAGTTGATTCAATGAATCTTGAAAAAAATATACAGTTTGTTGGCGTTATTGAAGACGAAGAGGAAAAATTAATTTTATTAAGAAGAGCGGATATTTTTTGCAAACCCTCTCTGCTTGAAGCTTGCAGTGTTGCAATTATAGAAGCATTAAAAGAAGGAAAAGCCATAGTGGCTTCTATTCCCGGTGGAATTGATATAATAAATGACAATGTAAATGGATTATTGGTAAAAGTTAAAGATTCTGATGATTTTGCAGCTAAAGTAATAAATATTTTAAAAGATAATAATTTAAGGAAAAAAATTGAATTGGGAGCTGAAGAGCGTGCTAAATTTTTTGATATAGAAAAAATTGCTATTCAATATATTTCTTTATATGAAAAAACTCGCCATGAAAATTAATGTAATGTATGAAACGCGAAACCAGCCGTGGGGAGGGGGAAACCAATTTTTGAAAGCACTGAAAGAAGAATTTATAAAAAAAGGGATTTATGAAGAATCTCCGCAAATAGCAGACGTAATTTTGTTTAACAGCCATCATAATCTTGAGGAAGTTTTTAAAATTAAAAAAAATTTCAGCGAAAAAATTTTTATTCATCGCATTGATGGGCCTGTTTACTTGATAAGAGGAAGAAATAAAAATTTGGATAGAATAATCTATCGATTTAATAATTTGATTGCCGACGGCACAATTTTTCAGTCTAAATGGTGCCTCAAAGAAAATATGAATTTTTTCCAGATTCCAACAAAATATCAAACGTCTATTTATAATGCGCCTAACAAGGATATTTTTAATAAAAAAAACAAAAGGGCATTTGGGCAGGGCAAGACAAGGCTTATTGCCACAAGCTGGTCGTCTAATATGAGAAAAGGGTTTGATATTTATAAATATCTTGATGAAAATTTAAATTTTTCAAAATATGAAATGACATTTGTCGGCAATTCTCCTGTTTATTTTAAAAATATAAAACACATCAAGCCGGTGAGTTCCATTGAACTTGCAAATATTTTGAAAGAACACGATATTTATATAACTGCCAGCCAGAATGACCCTTGCTCGAATTCTTTAATAGAAGCTTTATCTTGCGGGCTTCCTGCAGTAGTTTTAAACAGCGGAGGCCATTTGGAATTGGTTGGAAAGGGAGGAGAATTTTTTTTTGCAGAGCGCGATATAATAGAAAAAATTGATAAGGTGGCAAAAAACTATAATTATTACATAAAAAGAATCAAGGAATTTTCTATAGATACAGTAGCTAAAAATTATTATGAATTTGCCCAAAAAATTTATAAAGATGCTAAACAAAAAAAATATGTGGTGAAAAAATTAGATTTTTATAAAAAAATTGAATTTTATAAAATTAAAATGGTATTTTTAAGGATGTCTATTAAAAACAAGATATTTTCATGAATTTTTTTAAAAAAATTGTAAAATATGTCGTATATTTTTTTGGGTATAAACTCAGCCACGTGGGAGTAAGATATTTTTATATGCAAAGGCTGTTTGATAGGGCGTCTGGTCTTAAGGGCGACATTGTAGAATGCGGAGTTGGAAATATGCACACTTTTAATGCCCTGGCAACATTTTTACGGGATGCAGATTTGCCAAAAAAATTATGGGGGTTTGATTCTTTTGAAGGATTTCCATATCCGTCTTTATATGACCAGAGCCCAAGGAATGCTAAAAAAGGAGAATTAAAATATATTGAAGCTGAAGATGTCGCTAAAATTCTTGTTGTATTAGGATTTAAAAATTATTGGATTGATTCACATATAAAAATTATCAAAGGTTTTTTTCAAGATACCCTTCCGAGCTGCGGTATTTCAGAGATTTCTTTTCTCCATTTAGATGTTGATTTATATAACTCTTACAAAATATGCCTTGAACAGCTATTTCCTAAAGTAGTTAAAGGAGGAGTAGTTCTGTTTGATGAATACGATAACGGAAATGAAAATTATAAATTTCCTGGGGCGAAAAAAGCAATAGATGAATATTTTAGAGATACTAAATATAAATTATCAAGAGATAAACTTACTGGTAAATACTTTTTAATAAAGTCTTAATTAGTACAGGCCACTATAATATGATTGATAAATATCTTTTTTCACAAGCACAATTTATAATAAACAATTTTAAAAAATATTACCTGAATAAGGAGGGTCTTATATCGAGAAATTTCCCCCCTTCTTCATATACTATTTTTGGACACCTTGATGATATTGCGCCCTTCTTTATTTATTTTAAAGAGACAGATTTTTTAGTACAGCAAGTAAAAAAATCAAGAGAATTTTCGTTTGATGAAATATTAGCTGAAAAAAATATAATATATTCATATAAAATTGATGAGTATTTAGGCGGCCTTTTTTTAATTTGGAAAAAGACAAAAAATCAAAGTGTTAAAACGCTTTTAGACGAGGCGATAAATAAAATTTTAGATTATTTTTTTAAAGATAATAATCTTTTGGGAACTTATAACATAAAAAAAAGAAAAAGTGGCCTCCATTATTATTATTGGTCTTCAGGACTCTTGGAAACTTTTTTAGAAATGGGAGATGATTATCCCGAGCTTATAAAAAAAACTGAGGAAGTGGTGGAAACATGGTTAAAAGACGATTTTTATTTAAAGCATAATTTGTTTCCATTCAGGAACAGCAGTAATAGAACGATTAATGTTTTGAATAAAATTATTCCCAAGTTTTATTTTGCTGAAACTTTTTTAAGGCACCATCCGGGCATGGATGACAAGAATTTTTTGAACAAGGCAGCGGGGGAAATCAAAAGCATTCTGTATAATTATTTCCTTTCAGGGCAATTTACGCAATTGATGAAAAGCAATTCCACGATGATTTTTACCCTAATGGAAATGTATAAATTGACCAAGGAACAAAAATATAAATTAGCTGTTATCAATTGGATAGAAACTGTTGAGAAAAAAATGTATAAAAATGGAACTGTTTATGGATTATATTATCCAAATGGAAAAATTAAAAATAAAGATTTGATTAATACGTTTATTTTTATTGATGTGCTTATGGACGCGTATTTTTTTATTGAAAAAAATGCCAGTTATTTAGAACTGGCTAAGGAGATTATTGATAAAAGATTAGAAAAAAAATGGGATAACGGTTTATGTCCGGTAAACTTTGATGAAGATAAGGCTCATATTGATAATCAGGTGGATTTTTCTATTTCTATAAGAAGATACGCCGAACTTTCGGGGGACGAATTTTATTTGAAAGAATCTTATGACCTTATGGAAAAAACTTTACAACTATATAAGGGCGATAAAGGATTTTTTACGAATATCAATTCTTCTGGAAAGCCGCTTGACACGGGCAAGACAAATGCAATAGACCCAAAGTATAATGGGCTATTGCTCAAGGGAATCATACACATGTTAACTATTAAAAAAAACATGTATGATAACCCCAAACTTCACGATCTTTTTAAAGACCGATAATTTTTGCTTTTTTGAATAAAAACAGCAATATTCCAAAATTGAGAAATTGAGTGGCTGTAAGAGCGATCACAGCTCCCAACATGCCGTACAGGGGAAGCAATATGGCTAACAGTAGGATTTGCGTAAAATAGAAAATAGAGTAAAATATATAAAGTTCCTTTGTTTTTTTCTGTGATGTAAGGAAAATAATAAATAATATTTGGGGTACAGACAACAAGGATAGCGCGTATAGTTGAGAATATAAAACAGACTTCATATATTGAGGAAAAAACACTTGGTAAGCATAAGGAGCTAAGAATATATAAATAACGATAATTAAAGCTATTACGGGAAATAATTTAACGATTTTTTTAAGCAAAGTAACTTTAGATTTTTCGTTATTATATTGGCTAAGTTTGGCGAGAGTTAAGGGGCGAAGCGCTTTGAAAAAGGCTCTAACTTGTTGCACGGGAGAAACGGCAAAAAAATATATAGCCAGAGACTCGGCTCCAAGAAAATACCAAATAAGAATTTTGTCCAATTGGCTTGCAACACCCGCTACTATATCTATTAAGCTTAGATGCTTCCCATAAGAGATTACCGAGGGGTCTTGTTTCGCATTAGGGGGTATTTTTTTTATAGTGATTTGAAGAAAAATAAAATATAAAGTAGTATACGAAGCAAAATAAATTAAAAAAATAAAGATAAGGTTTTTAGTTAGCAGCAGAGAGGCAATTAAGGCTATCGTTGAAACAATCCTAATAATGGCGCTATATTTAACTTGAATGTCAAAGCGTTTTTTTCCAATCCAAAAAGCCTCATAAATCATAAAAGAGTTCATCAGAGGCACAAAAACAGCTACAATCAAAAAAGAAGTAGTTAGAGCAATGTTATTGTTTAAAAAGTAATATCCAGCTATAATTAAGCCCGCTATCCCTCCTAAAACCCCCCAGCGAAGCTGTGTTTTTAAAGCGGGTAAAAGAGAACCCTCATATCCTCGCGCCACTGACCTTACTATGGCGGTATTCATTCCAGATAAAGTTGGGATGGCTAAAATTCCGGCAACAGACAATACGTATTGATAGGTGCCGTAAACTTGTTTGGGAAGAAAATTGGCAAAGGCTATGACTAATAAAAAACCCGAAACATTAAATATAATTTTTCCCAAAGCAAGCCAAAAACCGCCTGAGGCAAGATAAACCATATCGGTTTTGGAGTATTTTTCAATCCAGCGAAGAATCCCTATAATCTGTTGTTTTAATCGCATATTTTATTTTAAGCAAAATTATGAACAATAGCAAGATAAAAATTTCCGTTATAATGTCTGTCTTTAACCAAGGTCAATATTTAGAAGAATCAATAAGGAGCATTTTAAGCCAAACTTTTAAAAATTTTGAATTTATCATAGTTAATGACGCATGTTCTGATAAAAGCCCGCAGATATTAAAGTATTGGGCCGACAGGGATTCCAGAATTAAAATAATTACCAACGAGGAGAATATTGGCCTGACCAAGTCGCTGAATAAGGCGATAAAAGAAGCTTCTGGTGAATATATTGTCCGCCAGGATTCAGATGACATATCTTTAGAAGAAAGATTGGAAAAACAAGTTTCTTTTTTAGATCTGCATACAGATGTTAAAATTTTGGGCACTTTTGGCTACAGAATAAGCGAAGACGGAACGATTATTGGCAAACAAAGAGTGCCCGTATCTTCTAATACGATTAAAAAATATATTATAAAAAAAAATCCTTTTATGCATACCTCGGTGATGATGAGAAAAGAAATTATTGAAA
>JBBTQL010000010.1:0-49863 GCA_038065715.1 Patescibacteria group bacterium | reverse complement strand
AAAAAAAATCCTTTTATGCATACCTCGGTGATGATGAGAAAAGAAATTATTGAAAAAGTAGGATATTATAATGAGAAATTCAATGCCAGCCAGGATTATGAATTGTGGTTTAGAATTTTAAAAATTGCAAAAGGAGATAATTTACCATTATTTTTGATTAAAAAAAGATATCACAAAAATATGATATCTATAAAAAAAGATAAGGAGCAAATTAAAAATACGATTTTTTTCAGAAAGCAGGCTATAAAAAAAGGAGATTATTCAAAACTTTCCTATTTTTATCTTTTAAGGCCGTATTTGTCTTCAAAACTGCCTGGTTTTTTAAAGATTTTAATTAAAAAAGCTATCTTTAAGCTAAGCCAATAAAAATGGAAAATAAACAAATAAAAGTTTGCTGTGTTGTGTCAGTTGATATTACTCTAAAGTTTATGCTTTTTAACCAGCTAAAATTTTTGCAAAGCGAAGGTTATGATGTTTCAGCTGTCTGCTCTGAAGGAAAGTGGATTAAGGATATTGAACAAAAGGGCATTAAAGTAAAAACAATAAGATTTAAAAGAAAATTTTTTTCTCCGCGTTCCGATATGCACGCTTTTTTTCAATTGTTTAGCTATTTTAAAGCAGAAAAATTTGATATAGTGCATACTCATACGCCAAAACCCGAAATTTATGGACAACTGGTAGCCAAACTTGCTGGAGTTCCTATTATTATTGATACTTTGCATGGGTTTGACTTGTCGCCCGATACGCGATTTTTCCAGAAAAAAATGTTTGTTTTTCTGCAGAGATTCGCGGCAAAATGTTCAGATGTAATTTTTTCTGTAAGCAAAGCGGTTATTGATAGGGCAATTGAAGAGAAAATTTGCAAACCCAGTTTGTTAAAATATTTAGGCAGGGATATTGATACTAATAGGTTTAACCCTGAAAGATTTTCCAAAGAATTTATTTTGAATAAAAAAAAGAAGTTTGGAATCAGTCCCGACAAAAGAGTTATCGGCATTGTGGCAAGATTGGTTGAAGAAAAAGGTTATTTTGAGCTTTTTGAATCGTTCAGGTATGTGCTTAATAAATTTCCTAATTCTCAGTTATTAGTTATCGGCCCCAAAGAGCCAGAGAAAAAAGACCAAATCAGCCAGGAATCTGCAAGAAAATACCATATAGAAAAAAATACAATCTTTTTAGGTGAAAGGAGCGATGTTGATGAAATTTATCCTTTAATGGACATATTTGTTTTACCAACGCACAGAGAAGGGGTGGGAGCGTCAATTTTAGAGGCGTCATCTATGGAAAGACCGGTAATAGCTTGCGATACCGGAGGATGCCCTGAAGCTGTAAGCAACGGAGAAACAGGCATTTTAGTTCCAGTAAAAAATATAAAAAAATTAACAGAGGCTATTTTATATCTTTTTAACAATCCAAATATCGCAAAAGAAATGGGCAGGCAGGGCAGAGAAAAAATTTTAAGAGAGTTTAAACAGGAATTAGTTTTAGAAAGATTAAAAACAGAATACCAGCGCCTTGTAAATGAAAAATTAAAGCAATAATTAAGATGGAAAAAGATATTGAGGGCATAAAAACATGAAAAAAAATAAATCTATACAGCAAAGTATTAAAAGAATAATTGATTTTTTGGTGTCGCTGTCGGTTTTAATTGTGTTATTCCCGATTTTTTTGATTATAGCCATTTTAATAAAATTAGATTCAAAAGGTCGTGTGTTGTTTGTGCATGAAAGGGTAGGGGAAAATGGAATAAAATTTAAATTTTATAAATTTAGAACAATGGCAGAAGATGCTCCAGATACCGGAATCGAAGATATAACCGAAAAAGATCCGCGGATAACAAAAATTGGAAAATTTTTAAGAGAATGGACAATTGATGAGTTTCCACAATTTATTAATATTCTGAAAGGAGACATGAGCTTAGTAGGCCCGAGGCCCATGCCAGAATATAAAGGTGAAAATGAAAAATTAAAAAAACTCTGGCAAAAAAGATTATTGAGAAAGCCAGGATTGGTCAGTTTAGTTGATATCAAAGGCAGGGCGCTGGTTCCATGGGAAAAAAGGTTTGAATACGACAATTGGTATATTGATAATTGGTCTTTACGGCTGGATTTTAAAATTTTAATTTTAGGGTTTTTTGTTGTTTTATCCAGAAAAGGCGTCTACGGCGAGCAGGGAGGCCCCAATTCTTGAAAAAGTCAGGATGGATATTGTTACTTTACGCGATTTATGTAAAGTAGTTTTTATATTGATTTATGGAGAAGATCTGATAATATAGAATAATATAAAAAATATAAGCATTTTTATGAAAATACTAGTAATAGCTCCGCATCCAGACGATGAAGTTTTAGGTTGCGGAGGAACAATTAAAAAACATATAAATTCAGGAGATGAGGTGTATTTATGCGAAGTAACAAAATCTTATACTCCTGACTGGACGGAAGCATATATTGCGCAGGAAATGAATGAATTAGAGAATTCCAGTAAGTTTTTAGGGATAAAAGAAACATTTTTATTGGACTTACCGGCGGTAAAATTAGATATTTTTAGCCAAAAAAAACTAAATGATTTACTATCGGAAATTACTCAAAAAATAAAACCAGAAATACTATATATTCCTTTTTATGGTGATATTAATAGCGACCATCGTTTGGTTTCTATGGCCTGCCTAGTGGTCGCTAGACCGAGGCCAGGGTCTTTTATAAAAAAAGTTTTAGCGTACGAAGTCCTTTCTGAAACGGAATGGGGGCCTCCTGCCTTTGAAAATTTTGTACCGAATATATATATTGATATATCTTCAACGATTAAAGAAAAATTGAAAGCATTGTCTTGCTATAAAAGTCAATTGGCGCCTTATCCGCACCCAAGATCTTTGGAGGCGACAGAAATTTTAGCAAAAAAAAGAGGCACCGAAGCGGGTTTGCACTACGCCGAATCCTTTATGCTTTTAAAGGAAATAATATGAACGTCTGTTTAGCCGATAAAAGCGACGCGCTTCAGATTTCCGCAATCCATCAGAAAGAATTAGGAAAAGGTTTTTTAAGCTCGCTCGGAGTCCCTTTCTTACAGAAATTCTATGAGGCGATTATTGGTTCAAAATATAGTTTTTGCATTGTCGCTAAAGAAGGGGATGTTGTGGACGGTTTTGTTTCAGGCGTTGTTGATATCGGTCTCTTTTATAAATATTTTATTTATAAATATTTTTTTGTTTTGATCCCAGTATTCTTGCCGAAAATTTTTAGTTTTACTGCAGTAAAAAAAATTATTGATAATATTTTTTATCCTCAAAAAATCAAGAATTTGCCGGCGGCAGAATTATTGACGTTTGCAGTAAAAAAAGAATTTCAGAGGCAGGGAGTAGGAAGCTGGCTTTTGAAAAGTTTTGTTGACGAAATGAAAATCCGACGCGTTAAAATTTTTAAAGTTTTAGTCGGTAAAGAAATGGACTCTGTAAAATTTTATGAAAAAACCGGCTTTCAAAAAATTGAAGAAATTAATCTTCATAATAAAGAGTCCTCGATTATCTTTATTTGTAAAGTAATATGATACCTCTTTCAAAACCAGACATAACTGACAAAGAAAAAAAAGCCGTGCTGGGAGTTTTAAAAACTTCTTGTTTAAGTTTGGGAAAAAAATATAAGGAGTTTGAAAAAATAATGGCTGAATTTGCCGGAGTTAAATATGCCGTTGCCGTAAATTCAGGAACCAGCGGATTGCATTTAATAATAAGGGCCATGGGAATTAATGAGGGCGACGAGGTAATAACAACGCCTTTTTCTTTTATTGCTTCATCAAACTGTATTTTATTTGAAGGGGCAAAACCAGTTTTTATTGATATTGATGAAAATACTTTTAATATTGATGTTAAAAAAATAGAGGAAAAAATAACAGCTAAAACAAAAGCTATTTTAGCAGTAGATATTTTTTCTCAGCCAGCTGATTGGCAGGAATTAAAAAGAATAGCCAAAAAACATAATCTTTATTTAATTGAAGATTCAGCTGAGGCGATAGGCTCTAAGTATAAAGGAAAAAAATGCGGAAGTTTCGGAGATGCGGCTGTTTTTGCTTTTTATCCAAACAAACAAATTACCACAGGGGAGGGCGGAGTAATTTTGACAAACGACAAAAAAATTTATGAATTGTGCCAGAGCATGGCAAACCAGGGCAGAAAAGTTAAAAATGGAAAATGGTTAGAGCATATTAGGCTTGGTTATAATTACAGGTTAGACGAAATGAGCTGTGCCATTGGAATTTCGCAAATGAGAAGAATTAAAGAAATTCTAAGGAAGCGAGCAAAAGTTGCCGGGCTTTACAATAAAAAATTAATGCTGATTGAAGATTTAGAAATTCCTTATATAGAGCAGGGAAACAAATTAAGCTGGTTTGTTTATGTTGTTAAGTTATCTCAAAAATTTACAGGCAAAAAAAGAGATAAAATAATAAAAAAAATGGGAGAGAAAGGCATACAATGCGGAAATTATTTTCAGCCAATACACTTGCAGCCGTTTTATAAAAAAGAGTTTTTATATAAAAAAGGAGATTTTCCTGTTTGCGAAAGCATAAGCGGCAGAACGCTGGCTTTGCCGTTTTTTAACGATTTAACAGAAAAAGAAATAGACTTTGTGGCAAGAAATTTAAAAGAAATTTTATTTAATGTATAGCATATTTAAAAGAACATCTTTAAACCGGACATTATTTTTTATAATAACTGACATTTTTTTTATCGCGCTTTCTGTGTGGCTGTCTTTTATTTTAAGGTTTGACGGCAATATACCATCCCAATATTCGCCGTTTATTTACAGAATGATTATACTGGCTGTAATTTTTATAATTCCAACATTTTATTTTCAAAAACTCTATTCTTTTTCGTGGTCGTATGTTTCAGCTAATGAGCTAATTTCTCTATTTAAAGCAATAACTATTGCTTTTATATTTTTATCAATAACTATTTTTCTTTCTTATTATTTCCCCCATTTTATAAACTTCCCAAGGTCAACAATTTTTGCCAGCTATATTTTGGTGTTTATTTTTACAGGCGGCACGCGTTTTGCAAAAAGAATTTATTTAAGGATTTTTGACAGCGGGAAATTTTCTGAAAAAGAAAAAACTTTAATAGTGGGGGCAGGAGATGCGGGAGAGCAAATTTTGCGAAGCATTATTTCTTCACGCAAAAGCAAGTATTCTCCGGTCGGTTTTGTTGACGACAATAAAATAAAGCAGGGGGTTATGATACATGGATTTAAAGTTTTGGGAAAAATTTCAGATATTCCCAAAGTTGTTGCAGAAAAACAAATTAAAAAACTTATCATTGCTCTGCCTTCAGCTGGAAATAAAATAATTAAAGATGCGGTTGAATTAGGCAGAAAAGCCGGGGTTAGAAAAATTAAAATTGCCCCAGCTTTGTCTGAAATAATCAGGGGCGAGGTTTCTTTTAAGAATCTAAAAACCGTTGAAGTTGAAGATTTGCTTGCCCGAAGCAAAGTTTTACTTAATACAAAGCAGATAGAAGATTTTATAAAAAATAAAACCATTTTAATTACTGGCGCCGCCGGCTCAATTGGGTCTGAACTTTCGCGCCAAACAGCAAATTTTCACCCTTTAGAGCTTTTAATTTTAGACCAAGACGAAACAGGCATATTTAATATCTCAGAGAAATTAAAAGACAGCCATCCTGATTTAAATATCAAGTCTTTTATTGCAGATGTAAGGGATAAAAACAAAATAAATGAAATTTTTGAAAAATTTAAGCCAAAAGTTGTTTTTCATGCGGCAGCCTATAAGCACGTTCCCTTAATGGAGGAAAATCCAGATGAAGCTGTAAAAAATAATATTTTTGGCACAAAAGTTGTGGCAGAATCAGCTATGAATTTTGGCGCTGAGAAATTTATTTTTATATCAACAGACAAAGCAGTTAATCCCACATCTGTTATGGGCGCAACAAAAAGGGCAGGAGAAATGTTGTGCCAGGTATTTAACCAAAAAAATAATACGATGTTCATTTCTGTTAGGTTTGGCAACGTATTAAACAGCAGGGGAAGCGTCATCCCAACATTTAAAGAACAAATAAGCAGGGGCGGTCCTGTGGAGGTTACGCATCCCGATATGAAAAGATATTTTATGTTAATATCAGAGGCTTGTTTGCTAGCGATGCAAGCCTCAGCTATGGGAAAAGGCGGAGAAGTTTATATTTTAGATATGGGCAAGCCTGTTAAAATTTTTGATTTAGCCAGAGAAATGATAAAATTATCTGGCATGGAGCCAGATAAAGACATAGCAATAGTATTCACAGGCGCGAGGCCCGGGGAAAAATTATTTGAAGAAATTTTAACAATAGAAGAAGGAGCTGTAGCCACGCAAAATCAAAAGATTTTTATAGCTAAACTTTCTGATGTGAATTTATCTGAATTAGAGGAAAAAATAAAAAGTTTAGAAAATATTATAAATAAATCAGACAAAAAAGAGATAATATCTTTTCTTAAAAATTTTATCCTATCTTATAAAAATAATTAAAATTTTTATGCTACAATAAAAGAATATTAAAAGTATGAAATTATTCCAGCGCAAAATTATTATTTTTTCTATGTGCCTTTTAGGCGCTATTTTTACATATTCTGGAGTTATGGCAGCAACTTTTAGCGAAGTTGTAAATTTTAATATAGATGAAAATTTTGATGTTTCAGACAGACAACAAATAACAACTATTTTAATTAAAACTGCGCCAAATCTTTATTTTTATGTTGAAAAAAGCTGGTGGGATTTTCAAGTTCAGGGAAAGCAAAACGAAATTTTATTACGTTTAGATATCCTATCAACAGAATTCCAAGATAAAATTTATCCCACGCTTACTTCTGTTTTTGGAAATGAGTGGAAGCCAGGAGTTGACGGCGACAGCAGAATTACAGTTTTATTTCATTCAATGAAGGAAGGTTCTGGGGGCTACTTCCGCTCAGCAGATGAATATATTAAACTTCAGGCGCCAAATTCAAATGAAAGAGAGATGGTTTATTTGCCAATTTCCTATATTGACAATCCTCAATTAAAAGTATTTTTGGCTCATGAATTTGCGCACTTAATAACTTTTAACCAAAAAAATAAAACATTTGGCGTAGAGGAAGAAGTTTGGCTCAACGAAGCAAGAGCAGATTATACATCAACGATTTTAGGCTACGACAGCGCCTATCAGGGGAGTAACCTTCAAAAAAGGGTTAATGATTTTTTACAGAAACCATATGATTCTTTAACTGAGTGGCAGGATACAAAATACGACTATGCGGTCGTGAGCTTGTTTAATAGATATTTAGTAGACCATTATAGCATAAACATTTTAATAGACTCATTAAAAACTAAATTAGCGGGCATACCGAGTATAAATAAGGCGCTTGCAGAGAATGGATATAAAGAGGACTTCGCTCAAATTTTTACCAATTGGACAATAGCTGTAGCAATCAATGATTGCTCTGTAAATTTAAAGTATTGCTATTTAACTACGAGCCTGAAAAATTTGAGAATAAATCCAGCTCTTAATTTTTTGCCAATTATAGGCAATAGCTCGTTATCTGTTTCAAATGTCATTAAAAACTGGGCAGGCAACTGGCAAAAATTTATTGGAGGAAATGGAGATTTAAAATTGGAATTTTCTAGCTTAGCAAGTCTTAATTTTCAAGTTCCTTATATAATTTACGACAAAGACAATAACTATTCAGTAAAATTTTTAAAACTGGATAGAAATGAAAAAGGCAAAATTGATATTAAAAAATTCGGGGAAGATTATAACTCATTGATTATTATTCCTTCTTTACAGACAAAACTTTCAGGATTTGACGGTTTTGAATTTACATATCCTTATAGTTTTACTGTTTCAATTACAGGAGAAGTTTCAAACGAAGAACAGGCATTAATACAAAAACTTTTAGCGCAAATTGATTCTCTAAAAAAACAAATTGCGGCGATTCTGGCTCAACGGGGAGGCGGCGGAAACACGGGTAATCTTTGCAATAGATTGGATAGCAACTTATATTTAGGCCTGCAAAATAGCGATGATGTGAAGTGTCTGCAGAATTTTTTAAAACTTCAAGGGCAGGATATATATCCTGAAGGATTGGTTACGGGAATTTTTGGCAGCTTGACAAAACAGGCCGCAATAAGATTTCAGGAAAAATATGCTTCTGAAATTTTAATTCCAGTCGGCCTTCTAAGGGGGACTGGCTATGTCGGCGAAGTCACAAGGGTAAAAATAAATTCTATTTTAAATGGAGGATAAAATTTTACAAAAATTACCGGGAATACAAAGAAATATTTTGCTGAAAGATTATACAACTTACAAAATTGGCGGCCCGGCTAAATACTTTTTTATTGCGAAGGCAAAGGAAGATTTAATAATTGCATTAAAAGCGGCCAATGAATTTAATCTGCCTGTTTTTATTTTGGGCGGAGGAAGCAATCTTTTAGTGTCTGACAATGGATTTTTGGGGCTAATTATTAAAATGAATATTTCTGGCGTAAAATTCAAAGGAAGCGAGGCAGTTATTGGAGCTGGCTATAATTTAACAAAATTAGCTGGTTTATCTGCAAAAAATGGCCTTTCGGGTTTAGAATGGGCTTTTGGAATACCGGGGGCAACCGTTGGCGGAGCCATATACGGGCATGCCCAGGCATTTGGCGCAAAAATTTCTGATTTGGTAGAAAGCGTTGAAGCAATAAATCTTAAAACCTTCAAATCAAAAATTTTTACAAAAAAGCAGTGCCAATTTTCTTTAAAAAACAGCATTTTTAAAAAAAATAAAAATTGGGTTATTGTTTCTGCTATTTTAAAATTTAGCAAAAGAGACAAGAAAAAGATTAGAGAAAGAATAAATAATTTTTCAGCTTACAGAAAAAAGGGGCACCCAATGTCTTTTTCATCAGCTGGTTCTACATTTGTCAATACAGAAAAGAAAATTACCAATAAAAAGCTTTTAGAAAAATTTCCCGCATTAAAAGAATTCAATAAAAGAGGGGTTATACCGTCTGGTTATTTAATAGAAGAGGCGGGGTTAATGGGAAAAAGAATTGGAAACGCAAAAATTTCAGAAAAACACGCTAATTTTATTGTTAACTTAGGCGGAGCCAAAGCAGAAGACGTTTTTAAATTAATAAATTTGGCTAAGAAAAAAGTAAAAGAAACTTTCGGCGTATTATTAGAAACAGAAGTCCAATTAGTGGGATTTAAAAAATAATTAAATAATTATTTTAAAAATGAAAATCATAATAAGAACAAAAAATATTGAGTTAACAAAAAGCTTTAAAAATTTTATAGAAGAAAAAATTGGCAGTCTCAAAAAATTTATAGATATTTTAAAAAAAGAAGAAAATAAAAACACCTTAGCTGAAGTATTTTTTGAAACTCAAAAAGAATCTAAGCATCATAATAAGGGGCAGGTTTTTAGGTCAGAGGCTATGATTTTACTCCCAGGTAAAAAAATAGTGGCGCAGTCAGCTGGAGATGATTTGCTTTTAACGGTGGTGGAAATTAAAGACAAGCTTCAGCAGGAAATTAAAAAATATAAATTAAAAAAAATAGAATCGCCAAGGCGCGAACAAAGAAAAAATAAAAAATAAAATTATTATGGTGCCAACAAAAATGTTTTTTACAAAAGGCGTTGGTGTTGCCAGACAACATCTAATGTCTTTTGAAATGGCTTTGAGGGATGCCGGAATTGAAAAATTTAATTTAGTTACAGTGTCTAGTATTCTGCCGCCTGGATGTCAAAAAATTACGAAAGAAAAAGGATTAGAATTTTTAAAGCCAGGAGAAGTTGTGTTTTGCGTTATGGCAAGAAACAGCACCAATGAACCAAACAGGTTAATTGCCGCTTCCATAGGATGCGCAGTGCCAGCTGACAAAGGCCAGCAGTATGGATATTTATCAGAGCACCATCCTTTTGGCGAGACAGATGAAAAAGCAGCAGATTGCGCAGAAGATATGGCAGCCACAATGTTGGCAACTACCTTGGGTGTTGATTTTGACCCAAATACTGCTTGGGATGAAAGAGAAAAAGTTTACAAACTTTCAGGAAAAATAGTTAATACAACAAATGTAACCCAGTCAGCCCAGGCAAACAAAGACGGGCTTTGGACAACAGTGGTTGCTGCAGCTATTTTCGTGCCTTAAATTTTAATCTAAATATAATTAAACTGCATTGAATAAATGCGGTTTTTCGTATAATGTGAATATATATAAAAATATATATAACCCAAGGATATTTGTATGTCAATTTTAACTAAGATATTTGGAGATCCCAACGAAAAATATATAAAGAATCTCCAGCCGATAGTCGAAAAAATAAATTCTTTTTCCGCCCCAGGCGGACCAGCCTCGGACTGGGAGCTAAAAGAGAAAACTTCGGAGCTTAAGGAAAGATTAGTAAAAGGGGAAACTCTGGACGATATTCTGCCAGAGGCTTTTGCTTCAGTTAGAGAGGCCGCCAAAAGAACCTTAAACCAGCGTCATTTTGACAGCCAGTTAATAGGAGGCATTGCGTTACATCAAGGCAAGGTTGCTGAAATGAAAACCGGTGAAGGTAAAACTTTGGCAGCTACGCTCCCGGCCTATTTAAATGCACTGACAGGCCTTCCAGCGCACATAGTAACTGTAAACGACTATTTGGCAAAAAGAGATATGGTTTGGATGGGGCAGATTTATGAGGCTCTGGGGCTATCTACCGGATGCATTGTAAACGAATCAGGATATGTGTACGACAAAGAATACAAAAATACTGAAAAAGCCGCTCCAGATGGGCGAGCCTCGCTCAACGAAATTGAGCGGGACCAATTAAGGGACATTGTAGGAGGGTTTAAAATTGTGCAGGATTATTTAAAGCCTGTTTCAAGAAAAGAAGCTTATTTGGCGGACATCACATACGGAACAAATAATGAATTTGGTTTTGATTATTTAAGAGATAATATGGCTTATGAGTTAGAGCAACAAGTTCAAAGAGAGCATAATTTTGCCATTGTTGACGAAGTGGATTCAATTTTAATTGATGAAGCCCGCGTGCCGTTAATTATTTCAGGAGCAGAAGAAGAAGCAACAGATAAATATTACCAATTTTCAAAAGTTGTGGCTCACTTGGAAAAAGGTGAAGATTATACAATTGACGAAAAATTAAAAACAGTAAATTTTACTGAAACTGGCCAAGACAAAGTTGTTAAAAAATTAGGTTCTGACCCCTGGGCTGAAAACGATATTGCTGTTACTCATCAGTTAGAATCTGCATTAAGGGCAAAAACTTTATTTTTGAAAGACAGGGATTATGTTGTGAAGGGCGGAGAGATTTTAATTATAGATGAATTTACCGGCAGAATATTGCCTGGGCGCCGCTGGTCTTCTGGCTTGCATCAGGCAGTGGAGGCGAAAGAGGGGGTTGAAGTAAAACCGGA
The DNA here is from genome assembly GCA_038065715.1 of Patescibacteria group bacterium. Lineage (GTDB taxonomy): Bacteria > Patescibacteriota > Minisyncoccia > Minisyncoccales > Staskawiczbacteraceae > JBBTQL01. The sequence goes on along the minus strand of JBBTQL010000010.1, from coordinate 38,448 downwards.
ATCTGTAACTTTCGCAACTATTACTTTCCAAAATTATTTTCGTCTTTATAAAAAAATATCTGGAATGACAGGTACTGCCTTAACTTCTGCAGAAGAATTAGATAAGGTTTACAAATTGGAAGTCGTTGTAATTCCGACCAATAAACAAATGCAAAGGCAAGATTTGCCAGACAAAGTTTATAAAACAGAAAGCGGAAAATTTATGGCGGCAGTAAGAGAAATTAAAGAGCTTCACGAAAAAGGCCAGCCGATTTTAGTTGGCACAAGATCTGTTGAAAAAAATGAATATTTAGGAAAAGTATTAGAAATTCAGGGGATTCCCCATCAGATTTTAAATGCTAAAAATCACGAAAAAGAAGGAGAAATTATTGCCCAAGCAGGCCGAAGGGGAGCTGTAACAATTGCCACAAATATGGCTGGCCGCGGCGTTGACATAATTTTAGGAGGAAATCCGGCAAGTCCAGAAGAAGCAGAAGAAGTAAAAAAATTAGGAGGGCTTCATGTTATAGGAACAGAACGCCATGAGGCAAGAAGAATTGATAATCAATTAAGGGGAAGGTCGGGCAGACAGGGAGATCCAGGCTCCTCTCAATTTTTTGTTTCATTGGAAGACGATTTAATGAGAATTTTTGGCGGAGACAGAATTAAAAATTTAATGACAGCTCTTAATGTGCCAGAAGACGAGCCAATTCAAGCTGGCATTATATCTGGCGCCTTAGAATCAGCCCAAGGAAAAATAGAAGGTTTTAATTTTGACGCCAGGCATCACTTATTAGAATATGACGACATAATGAATAAACACAGAGAAATAATATACAAGAAACGCAAAGCGATTCTTGATAATTTTCAATTTTCAATTTTCAATTTTCAATCAAATCTGAATGGCCAAAATTCAAATTATAAAAATGGATTGCGAGAGTATATTTTAGATATTGTGAAAAAACATGGTTATACAGAAGAAGATTACAATAAAAAAGAAAAAGAAATTGGCGAGGCAAATATGCGGCAGGTTGAAAAGTTTATAAGCTTGAAAGTTTTAGATACTTTTTGGCAAAGCCATCTTTCGGATATGGAGCATTTGCGAGATTCGGTTAGATTAAGAGCTTACGGCGGCCAAGACCCTTTAATTGAATATAAAAATGAAAGCCATAGAATGTTCCAACAGCTTTTACAAATAATTGATGCCAATATCGCAGAAAATATTTTTAAAACCAGCGCGCAAAAAGCCACCTCGTCCCAAGGGGCAGGCGAGCCTCGACCAAATGAAACATTTGGACGGGAAGTTGGCAGAAATGATTTATGTCCCTGCGGGTCAGGCAAAAAATATAAAAAGTGCCACGGGAAGTAATATTAAATAAAATTTTATGGAAAAAACAACAACAATACTTTCAGAAGAGCATAAGCACATATTAAGCGTGATTGATGCTCTGTTTGAAGAATGCAGCAACTTTAAATCGGGCAAGCAGTTAGACAAAGAGTTTTTTTGCAAAGCTATTGATTTTATTAAAAACTATGCAGATAAATTTCACCATGCAAAAGAGGAAAACATTTTATTTAAAGAACTGAATAAAGATACTACAGAAATGCACTGCAATCCAACACAGCAAATGCTTTATGAGCATGATTTGGGAAGGGGTTTTGTAAAAGGTATGGAAGAGGGAATAAAAGAAAACAATAGCGCTAAGGTTATAGAAAATGCGGAAAATTATGCCCAACTATTAAAGGAGCACATTTTTAAGGAAGACAATATTCTATATCCGATGGCTGACGATGCATTAAGCCAATCGGCACAGGAAGAAATGTTAAAAATGTTTTTACAGGCTGAAGAGAAATTTGAAAAAGGAGCCAAAGAAAAATATTTATCCATTGCCAAAGAGCTTAAGAAATAATATGAAAAAAATAATGACGCTTTGCATAATTCATCAGCATTCAAAAATATTGCTTGGAATGAAAAAGCGCGGGTTTGGAGCCGGAAGGTGGAACGGTTTTGGCGGCAAACTTTTAAGCGGCAAAAAATTCAAAGGAGAATTTCTTTTTGGAGAATCAGATTCTATTCTTGAAAAAGATTTAGCAGAAGTTGAGGAATTATGAGGATTATAGCACATCTTGATATGGATGCATTTTTTGCTTCGTTGGAGGAAGCAGGAAGCGAGATATTTTATGGCAAGCCCATTGTTGTGGGAGCTGACCCAAAGGGTGGGTATGGAAGGGGTGTTGTTTCCACTGCAAATTACAAAGCGCGTGAATACGGAATAAAATCTGCTTTACCAATTTCACGGGCGTGGCAGTTGTCACAAAAAGCAAAATCTGAAAGAAAACCCGAGGCCATTTTTGTACAGCCAGATTTTGAGAGATATGAAAAAGCTTCCCGAGAAGTTTTTGGAATAATTAAAAAACATTGTGATTTGGTGGAACCGGCCAGCATAGACGAATTTTATTTTGATTTATCTTCTGGTAAAAGTTATAAAAAAGCAGAAAAAATTTGTTTAAAAATAAAACAGGAAATAAAGGAAAAACTAAAAGTTACCTGTTCTGTTGGAATTGGTCCGAATAAATTGATAGCAAAAATTTCTGCAGGAATAAAAAAGCCAGACGGGCTTTTTTTAGTTAAGGCCGAAGAAGCAGAAAAATTTTTAGAGCCTTTGCCAATACGAGAAATTCCGGGCATCGGCCCCAAAACGGAAAAATTGTTTAACGACAAAGGAATAAAAATTGTGAAAGATTTAAAAAAATTTTCAGAAAATAACTTGATTAGTTTTTTAGGAAAATTAGGAGAAGATATATATGATAAGGCAAGGGGAATTGATAATTTGCCAATTATTGAAAACAGAACAGCAAAATCAATTGGCGAACAGGCAACCTTTCAACAAAATTCTTTAAATTTTATTTACATTGGCGAGGTTTTTGATAATCTTTGCAAAAGTGTTTTTAAAAGATTTATAAACAGCGATTTTAAAAGTTTTAAAACTATAGCAATTACAGTGCGGTTTTCAGATTTTGAAACAAAAACAACTGCAAAAACATTGGCAAAGCCAATTAGCAAGGAAAAAGATTTTAAGCTTGAATCCTTAAGACTTTTATTGCCATATTCAGACCGCAGAAAAAATCCGCATCAAAAACTAATTCGTTTAATAGGCGTTAAAATAGAAAAATTCAATGAGTAAAATAAAAATAATATTATTTTTATTAATTTTTATAGCTGCCTTTTTAGCAGGTGTGTATTTTAAGGATGACATTGTAAGATTTTATAATTCTGCCAGCAAGCAAGCTCAAGATTTTCAAAAAACAGACATTGGCATAACATTGTCTGAGGCGGGGAAGGAAATATTTTCTCCGCCTCCGTTGAGAGTTGGGGGAGCTGAAAGCCAGGTTGTTTTATTAAAAAGCAAAATTATTGCAGAAACAAATCTGCAAAGGCAGGAAAACCCGCCTACCGGCGAGGCAGGCGGAAATTTAAAAGCGCTAAAAGAAAACGCAAAGCTCACCGAGGCAGCTGCAGTAAAAGCAAATGACATGTTCAAAAACCAATACTTTGAGCATGTTTCGCCTTCGGGAGTTGACCCTGGCAAATTAGCGCAGAATTACGGATATGACTATATAGTTGCAGGCGAAAATTTAATACTTGGAAATTTTGGTTCAGAAAAAGAATTAGTTCAGGCGTGGATGGACAGCCCCGGGCACAGAGCTAATATTTTAAACAGCAGATACACAGAAATTGGAGTGGCAATAATTAAAGGCGCTTATAAGGGTGAAACTGTTTGGATAGGCGCGCAGGAATTTGGGCTTCCATTATCAAGTTGTAGCCAGCCAGACAATATTTTAAAGAATGAAATTGATTCAGAAAAAGCGCAGCTGGATAATTTGTCTTTGCAAATTAACCAAAAAAAGGCGGAAATTGACAATACAAACACAAGGTCGTCAGCTTACAGGCAAATGATTGATGATTATAACCAGCTGGTTTCGCAATATAACTCGCTGGCAAGCAGAGTAAAAGAAAATATTGCAGATTATAACAGCCAGGTAAATATTTTTAATAATTGTGTTAGCAGCAAATGAAAATAGCAATTATTTCAGATACGCATGGAAATGCGGCGAATTTTAAAAAAACTGTTGCGTGGCTTAATAAAGAAAATATTAGGCTGATTTTGCATGCAGGAGATATTGGAAGCCCTGAAAGTTTAGAAGAATCGCTTGAAGATTTTAAGGGAGAGCTTTTGGGAGTTTTGGGAAATATGGATAAAGATTATAAAATTTTAATTGAAGAATATAATAAAATACCGCGAATAAAAATTGAAGAAAAAATATTAAAAACAAAGCTGGAGAGTAAAAACATAGCCATAACTCATAAGCCAGAAGATGCAAGAATTTTAGCAGAGTCAACAAAATTTGATTTGGTTTTTTATGGGCACACGCATAAGCCGCGCCTTGAAAGAAAAGGAGAATGCCTATTAATTAATCCTGGCGAATTGGCAGGCCAAATTTTTAAGCCGTGTTTTGCAGTTTACGATACAGAAACAGAAAAATTAGAGCTTAAAATTTTAGAGAAACTATAATCGACTACTAAAACGAGCGATCGCTTAAATTCGCAGTTGGTTTTTAAATTAGTTGGTTGACTATTTCGGGAACAAGGGATATAATAAAAAAATTATTTTAATTGAAGCTTGGAGAGGTTTATGGCGCAGAAATATTATATTTTTATTGGAGTTTTAATCTTGGCAATTTTTGCCGGGATTTTTTCATATCCGAATTATTTTAATAAATCAGTTGATTTTTTGAACCAAAAATTTTTATGGACTTTGCCGCATTTTTGGGAGAAGCCATATATTTTGGGCCTAGATTTGCAGGGAGGGGTTAATTTGGTTTATCAGGCAGATTTGAGCGCAGTTGAAGATAAATCAGGAGCTATGCAGGGGTTGAGAGATGTTATTGAAAGAAGGGTTAATATGTTTGGCGTGTCAGAGCCGGTTGTGCAAATTCAGGGGCAGGACAGATTAGTTGTTGAGTTGCCTGGAGTTACAAATGTTGAGCAGGCAATAAATATGATAGGCCAAACTCCTTATTTGGAATTTAATGAACAAAAAACAGAAGAGGAAAGCGCTAAGATTATAGAAAAAATAAAAGAACTGCAAGATGCGCAGGCTAAAAAAGAAGACATAACAAAAATAAAAGATTGGCAATTGGCATTGCAAAATCCTTATTTTAAGCCAACCGAATTAACTGGAAAATATTTAAAATCAGCTATAGTTATTTTTGACCAAACAACTTACAAGCCTCAAATAGAGCTTAAGTTTGATGACGAGGGGGCAAAGTTGTTTGAGCAAGTTACGGCCCGCAATATTAAAAAACCGCTGGCGATTTATTTAGACGGCGCATCTATTATTGATACTTCAGGCGATGGCAAAATTGACGCTAACGATTCATATTCGCCGATTGTGCAAGATAAAATAACTGGGGGCAAGGCAGTAATTACTGGCGACATGAGCGCAAAAACAGCCAATGATATTGTCAGAAGATTGAACTCTGGAGCTTTGCCTGTAAAAATTGGTAGCCCGATTTCGCAGGAAACAGTAGGTCCCACTTTGGGCTCAGTTTCTTTGCAAAAATCTTTGTGGGCTGGAATTTACGGATTTTTGGCAGTAGTTGTTTTTATGGTGGTATTTTACAGGCTTCCTGGACTGCTTGCGTCCCTGGCCCTTGTGATTTATGTAGCGCTGACGCTTGCTTTATTTAAATTAATTCCTATTACTTTAACTTTAGCTGGAATTGGCGGATTTGTTTTATCTATAGGAATGGCAGTTGATGCTAACATTTTAATTTTTGCCAGAATGAAAGAAGAAATAAAATCTGGCAAAGATTTACCCTCAGCAATTGACGAAGGATTTGCCCGCGCTTGGCCATCAATAAGAGACAGCAACTTTAACTCTTTAATTGTGTGCGCAATTTTATTTATTTTCGCAACTTCATTTATTAAAGGGTTTGCGTTTACTTTGAGTCTTGGAATTATCGTAAGCTTGTTTTCCGCAATTTTTATAACAAGAATTTTCTTGATGATTTTTATAGGCTCAAAGTTAGAAAAATTAAAATGGCTTTTATAATTATATGAATTTTCAATTTACTAAATATTCAACAGTTTATTATATAATTTCTGGAATTTTAATAATTGCAGCTGTTGCTTCTTTAATTATATTTGGATTAAAATTTGGTATTGAGTTTACCGGCGGAAGCAATATGGAAGTAAGTTTTGAAAAAAGGCCATCTAATGAGGAAATGCAGAAAAATTTATCCAGCCTTAATTTAGGCAAAATTATTGTTCAGCCGACTGGAGCCAATAGCGCAGTCTTGCAACTTAAAGGAATTGACGAAGCGACGCATCAACAGATACTTTTAGAACTTAATAAATTATCAAAAACTGACGAAAAAAGTTTTCAGTATATAGGGCCGTCTGTGGGCCAGGAGCTTAAAAACAAAACAGAATTGGCAATAGTTTTGGCTTTGCTTTCAATAACCTTATATATTGCTTTTGCTTTCAGAAAAGTGTCAAGGCCGGTTGCTTCATGGAAATACGGCATTACTTCTTTGATCGCCCTTTTTCATGATATTTTGATTCCGTTGGGCGTTTTTTCTGTTTTGGGCAGATTTTATAATACTGAAATAACAATTCCAATAATAGCAGCTTTATTAACCATTTTGGGTTTTTCGGTGCACGACACGATTGTTATTTTTGACAGGATTAGAGAAAATATTTTAAGAAAGGGAATGGGGCAGTTTGACGAAATTGTTGACTGGAGCTTAAACCAAACAATAGGCAGATCTATTAGCACAGTAGCAACTGTTTTATTGGTGATGTTTTCGCTTTTCTTTTTTGGCGGCGAAACCCTTAAATCTTTTTCATTGGCTTTAATAATAGGAATAACTTCAGGGGCATATTCTTCTATATTTATTGCCGGCCCCTTGTTAGTGAGCTGGAAAAAGCGGGACGAGAAAAGGCTTGCGAAAAAAGGCCGTTAAAATTGTGCAAAGCAGAAAAAGCAGAAAAGGCTTGACACGGATAATTATATATGGTAAACTACCTAAATAGAGTAAATTATATGGAAAAATTTAATTATTCTCAATTATATTCAAAATTCACCAAAGGCCTTTCGCAAAAGACTAAGGATATTTTTGACCGCCGTTTTGGAGTAAAAACTGGCGTGCCAGAAACATTAGAGGCTATTGGAAAGGATTTAGGAATTACCAGAGAAAGGGTCCGCCAAATAGAGGAGGCTGGTTTTACTTTTGTTAAAAAACAGAACAAAGAAACTTTAGATGGGGTATTTAGAGAGCTTGCCTCTTATTTTAAAGATAACGGAGGCTTTAAAAAAGAAGATATTGTTTTAGATGAATTGGGGGGCAAAAATTCCAGGCCGTATGTATTGTTTTTATTGACCTTAGGAAAACAATTTTCAAGAGTAAGCGAAAAAAAGGACTTTTGCTCTTTTTGGGCAACAGTAGAAAATCCTAAAATAAAAGTTAAAGAAGGGCTGGACTCGCTGGCTTTAAACCTTGCAAAACAGGGAAATCCTTTATTCAAAAAAGATTTTTTTACAAGCTTTGTTTCAAACAGCAATTTTCCGCAGGGAACTTTGGCATCTTATTTAGAAATTTCAAAAAGAATAAAAGAAAACAGGGACGGAAAAATAGGATTGGCAGAATGGGCTGAAATAAAGCCAAGGGGAGTAAAAGACAAAGCTTTTTTGGTTTTCAAAAAGCATGGCAAGCCCCTTCATTTCACAGAGGTTGCCCTGTTTATTGATAAGCTCGGATATAATCAGCCGGAAAAAAAGACATATCCGCAAACAGTTCACAACGAACTAATTAAAGACCAAAGGTTTGTGTTGGTTGGCAGGGGAACTTATGCTTTGTCAGAATGGGGATATTTTCCTGGCACTATTAAAGATATAATTGTTAAAGTTTTGTCAGAAAAAAAAGAAGCGTTGCATAAAGATGAAATTGTAAAACAAGTTCTTTCTCAAAGGTTTGTGGCAAAGAATACTGTGTTAATGAACCTAAACAATAAAAAGCATTTTGATAAAGACCTTAATGGAAATTATTTTCTAAGAAAAACTCAAACAGCATAATCTGGCAGTTGGCGGAAAAACAAAAGCGCCCTCACGGGCGCTTTTGTTTTGCATTAATTAGGGTTATAATATATAAAATAGATAATATTTATGGAAATTTTTAGTATTCTTCTTATCGCCTTATTTATTGCCACGGCAATTTATTATGCAGTGTTTTTTTCATTAATTTATTATTGGCATCTTAAAAAAATCACTTTTGTTATTGTGCCTTTAATTTTTACTTTTGAATTTTTTGCAGTCGGTTTTTTAATAATATCAATAATTTATATTTTAATTAAGTATTTGCCCCAACTTTTTGTTTTATTTAAATAATTATGGCTGTAAACATTAAACCATTATTTTTTTGGACAGAGTCTGTAAAAAAAATTATTTGGGATCCGTTTTGGTGGGTAATTATTATGCTCATTATTTTTTGGGTTCCATTTTTAAGAGTTTGGTGGTGGGTTTTTCTTCCCTTATTTCTTTCAATGCAATTGAAAACTCTTTATTTATGGTGGCTTAATTGGGATTTTGATTACGCAAAAGCAAAATGGGTAATGTTAGAAATAACTCCCCCAAAAGAAGTTTTAATTCCTTTTAAAGCGATGGAGGATGTTTTTTCTATGATTTGGCCTCTTTGGGATCATCCTGTTTTTAGAGAAATATGGTGTGATGGCGAGTTGGATGACGCGCCATACTGGTGTTCTTTTGAACTGGCCAGTATTGAGGGTAAAATACATTTTTATTTAAGGTGCCTTCAAGCGCACAGAGCAATTATTGAGCCGGCGCTTTATTCGCATTACCCTGATTTAGAAATTAAAGAAGTTTCAGATTACACAAAACTTGTGCCGCAAAACGTTCCAAACGAAGAATGGGATATTTATGGAGAAGATTTTATTCTGGCAAAAGAAAACGCTTTTCCAATTAAAACGTATGAAAAGTTTTTTGAGCCGCAAGGCGAAAAAATTTCTGCTGAAGAAAAAAGAATAGACCCTATTATATCTTTGCTTGAGTCGTTGGCAAAATTAGGGAGTGGGGAGCATTACTGGCTACAATTTATTTTAATGCCTATACTTTCCCCTGACACAGATTATGTTAATTTTAAAAAAGAAGGAGAAAATATAGTGAACAAAATTTCAAAACGGCCAGAAAAAAAAGAAACAACTCTTTTTGAAGAATTGGGTTCTATTGTAAGTGATTTAATTATGGGCCCTAAAAAAGAAGGGTCTGGCGAATCAGCCAAATATTCGTGGATTTCTGCCGCAAAAGAAGAATCAGGAGAAAGAGAAATGGTGCTCACTCCAGGTGAAAGAGAAATTATTACGGAAGTGGAAAATAAATTAAAAAAACCGCTTTTTAGAACAACAATAAGAGGAGTTTATATCGCCAAAAGAGAAAATTTCAGACCCCCGAACGGTAAAATTGCAAGGTCTTATTTTCCGCACTTTGCAACAAGTAATATGAACTATTTAAGATTTAGCGGAGACACAAGGACAAAAGTTCACAACATCATGAGAAAGAGAAGAGTGTTTTTAAGAGCAAGAAGAATAATTAGAAATGCCTATCTTAGATTTCCTCCAAAATTTCCTGACAGAAAATCAGTTTGCGCCATATTAAGCACAGAAGAACTGGCGACTTTGTTTCATTTTCCATTAAGAGTTTCAGGAATGGTATCTCCGTCTATGGCTAAGGTTGAGTCAAAGAAAGGAGGCCCTCCGCCCAACCTGCCCGTTGAATAATTTATAAAATTATGAATAATGGCAAAGAAGAAATCAATTTTTTTGGGTTAACATCTTTTAGAAACGAGAGAAAAAAGTTTGGAATAAAAACCGACGACAGGCGGAGGCATTTTTATTGCATCGGGAAAACCGGTATGGGAAAGTCAAACTTAATGGAAAACATGGCTATTCAGGATATACAAAAAGGAAACGGCGTAGCCTATGTTGACCCTCACGGCGAAGGCGCTGAAAAGCTTTTAGATTTTGTGCCGGCTAACAGAATAAATGATGTTGTTTATTTTAACCCAGCTGACTTAGATTATCCTATAGCATTTAATGTTATGGAAAAAGTTGATTTTAGGTATAGGCATTTGGTAGCAGGGGGATTAATGGGCGTTTTCAAAAAAGTATGGCCAGATGTCTGGTCAGCTCGCATGGAATATATTTTAAATAATTCTATTTTAGCTCTTTTAGAATATCCTGATTCAACGATTTTGGGAGTTAATAGAATGTTAGCTGATCCAGAATACAGAGCAAAAGTGGTTTCAAAAATTACAGACCCTATTGTTAAATCTTTTTGGCTCACAGAATATGCAAGATATACCCAGCGCTATGAAATAGAAGCCACAGCCGCCATACAAAATAAAGTTGGCCAGTTTATTTCAAACCCTTTAATAAGAAATATTATCGGCCAGACAAAGTCAACCATTGATATGCGAGATATTATGGACAGGCAAAAAATATTTATTATGGATTTGTCTAAGGGAAGAATAGGCGAAGACAATTCAAGGCTTGTCGGGGCTTTACTAATTACAAAACTGCAGCTGGCTGCAATGTCTCGCGTTGACATACCAGAAGAGCAGAGAAAAGATTTTTATTTATATGTAGACGAGTTTCAGAATTTTGCCACAGAGTCTTTTGCCAATATATTATCTGAAGCAAGAAAATACAGGTTAAATATAACTTTAGGGCACCAATATATTGCGCAAATGGAAGAAGAAGTGAGAGACGCTGTTTTTGGAAACGTTGGAACTTTGGCTGTATTCAGAATTGGAGCTGAAGACGCAGAATTTTTAGAAAGAGAATTTAGTCCGCAATTTACTGCCGAAGATTTAGTGAATCTGCCTAAATATAATATTTATTTAAAGCTAATGATTGACGGAGTATCGGGGCATCCTTTTTCAGCTATTACGCTTCCTCCGCCAATACCTTTAGAAAATTCAAACAAAGAAAAAATTATTAAGGCAAGCAGAGAAAGATATGGAGTTAGAAAAGAAATAATTGAAGAAAAGATTTCAAGGTGGTCAGGCTTTGGTGAAAATCAAGAAGGCGCAGAAGAATTTAAAAAACCTATAAAATCCAATGATTCTTTTAAAAATTTTAATCCTGCAAAAAGTAGCAATCCAAATATGTCTGCGCAGGCAGGGCATGTAGAAAATCAAACTCTTTACGACGCCATTTGTTCTAATTGCGGCAAACCGACAAAGGTTATTTTTCAGCCGGGAGAAGGAAGGCCGGTTTACTGTAAATCTTGCTTAAAGAAGCTAAAAGGCGAAGGCCAAGAAAAAAAAGTTGAGAATATATCTTTTAACGTCCATAAAAACAGCACGGAAGAAAAAACTATTCCAACCAATAAGCATACCAAAAGAAAAGAAATTAATTTAGACGAATTAAGAAAAGCCCTTGAAGAATCATTGGAAGAAAAACCCGACAAAAGCCCCGAGGGGCATTTTGACCCGCTTCGCCAAAGCTTCAGCGAGGCGAGCGGGCCCGCCACAATTCCGCCGAAAGCGGATTTGGGCGGGGAAGAAGATGATAAAAAAAAGGTAATTAATCCCGGAGAAACAATTAAATTTTAAAATGAAAACACTAAAAGATTTTAATGTAGAAAATAAACGCGTCTTAGTAAGGTGCGATTTTAATGTTCCCATAGATAGTAATGGAAATATTTTAGATGATTTTAGAATTAAAAAAACTTTGCCTACTATCAAACATTTGGTAGAAAACAATGCAAAAATAATTTTAATGAGCCATTTGGGCGAGCCAGATGGAAAAGTTGTAGAAATTTTAAAATTAGATAATGTTCAAAAAACTCTTGAAAAACTTTTAAATATCAATATAATTAAAAGTTCTGATTGCATAGGCGAAGAAATAGAAGAGCTTTCTAAAAATTTAAAAGAAAGAGAAATTTTACTGCTTGAAAATTTAAGATTTCATAAAGAAGAAACAGATAATGATTTGGAATTTGCAAAAAAACTTTCGTGCTTTGGGGATATTTATGTAAATGAAGCTTTTGGCGTTGACCATAGAAAAAATGCGTCCTTGACCGGTACCCCTCAATTTTTAGATCATTGCGCCGGCCTTCTGCTGGAAAAAGAAATTGAAAATTTAAATAAAGTTTTAGAAAATCCAGAAAAACCTATGACAGCCATAGTGGGAGGAAAAAAAGTTGAAACAAAATCAAGATTTATAAACAGAATTTCAAAAATTGCAGACTTTGTGATTATAAGCGGCTTGATTAAAAAAGAAGTAATAGAAAAAAATATAGAATTTGAATTTCCAGAAAAAATAATAGGGCCTGAAGATAATTTAGATGCGTTAGATATTGACGAAAAAGCAATAAAAATGTTTCAAGAAAAAATTGCAACGGCAAGAACAATTATATGGAACGGCCCTTTCGGCAAATTTGAAGAAGAAAAATATGCGAAAGGAACGTTGGCAATAGCTAAAGCTATAATAGAAAGCAGGGCGTTTTCAGTAATAGGCGGAGGAGAAACAGTTGAATTTGTTGAAAAACACAGCTTAATGCAAAAATTTTCACATGTTTCAACTGGGGGAGGTGCGATGATGGCATATCTTTCTGGCGAGGAGATGCCAGGGCTAAAGGCGCTTAATTAAAAATTTTAAATTATGCATAAAAAGATTAAGAATTTAGAAAAAGCCGCAGAGAGGATAAAAAAAGCCGTTCAAAACAATGAACGGATAATTTTATATGGCGACTCTGATTTAGACGGAATTTCATCAGTTGTTATTTTAGAAGAGGCTATAAAAAGTTTAGGGGGCAAAGCAGACTCTGTTTTTTTTCCAGATAGGGAAATCGATGGCTATGGAATTAATTTAAACGCTTTGGATCTTTTAAAAGACAAGGCCCCGGCTCTTTTTATTACCCTAGATCTTGGCATTGGCAACGTTAAAGAAGCGGAAGTTGCAAAAAAAATGGGGTTTGAAATAATAATTGTTGACCACCATGAAACTTTAGATGGAATTCCCGATGTCTCTATTATAGTTGACCCAAAGCATAAAGATGACAGTTATCCGTTCAAGGGCTTAGCAAATGTTGGAATTACATTTAAACTTTGCGAAGAAATTTTAGGAAGCAAAATTTCAAAAAGCCTAAGAAACAGTTTTTTAGAATTGGCGGCGCTTGGAACTCTAGCCGATATGGTGCCGGTAATTGATGAAAATAAAATTATTATTGAAGAAGGGCTAAGGTCCCTTAAAAATACTTTTCGGCCAGCTTTTCAGGCTTTTTTTGCTCTTTTGGGAAAGGGCTTTATTTTTGACAATGGTTTGCAAAAAGTTATTTCGGCTTTAAATGCCGCAGAAACTATAAATTATAAAAATGATTCATATTTTCTTTTAACATCTTTTTCAGAAGAAAAATGCAAAAGTTTAGCGCAAGATTTATTAAATAAAACCCAGGAAAAGCAGCACAAAATTAAAAACATAGTGCAAGAGGTAGAAAGGAGAATTTTAAAAAAACAGGAAGATAATATTATTTTTGAAGGAGACCCTTCATGGAAGCTAACTTTAGCTGGAGCTGTGGCTTCAATAATTTCGCAAAAATACGAAAAGCCGGCTTTTATTTTTAAAAAAATGGATGAAGAATCTTGCGGGTCTGTAAGAAATCCAAAAAAAACAAATTCGGTTGACGCAATGAAAACCTGCGCTGATTTTTTGTTGACTTACGGCGGACACGCGCAAGCATCGGGTTTTCGCATAAAAAACGAGCATTTGGAAAAATTTAAACAATGCCTAAGTGACTACTTCAAAAAATAGAAAAAACCTGCCCGCATTGCTACGCAAAGCGTTGCAGGCGGGGAAAATCAGAAAAAAAATTAAAAGGCTTTTTTTCCAAACCCTGGGGATTTTTATCTTATTTTTGATTATATTATTTTTTTTATTATTTTACAAAAAACCTGCCAATGTTTACATTTCCTTAGAAAATCCAAAACAAGGAGACACGGTTTTTATAAGAGTTAAAAGCGAATCAAATAATGTAACTGGAAATTTTATCGGCCAAGATCTTAATGAAAAATTAGTTTTTTTAAAAAAGGGCCTGCCTGCGCAAGCAGGAAACTCTCAAGACTGGATATCTTTTTTAGGGATTGACGCCGATCAAAAGCCGGGCGATTATAAAATTAATATAGATATTGGCGGAAATCAAAAATTAACAAAAGAAATTAAGGTGACCGAAGCTGATTTTTCATTGGCTCCCACAGCCCCGCCTCCAGATCTTAAACAAAAAGAATACACAGAAGAAAAAGCCGTTAACAATATAATAAAAAACGACAATCCTGCTTTAAAAAAAATTCTCAGTAATTTTACAGAGAAACCTTATTTTACAGGTCAGTTTTTTTTTCCTTTAAGCAAGGTTGAAGAAAAAGGCTTTTCATTCGGAAAATTTATTAAGTTTGCAAAATATAAAATTCAGCATCTTGGAGTTGATTTAAAAGCCCCCGAGAAAACAGAAATTTATTCTGTTAATGACGGAAAAATTGTTGCGGTTTTTAATTTGTCAAACTATGGCAAAACCGTTATTATAGACCATGGCTTGAATATATTTTCTTTATATCTTCATTTGGAGGAGTTTAAAGTTTCTGTTGGCCAAATGGTTCGCCGCAGCCAGATTATAGGATTATCTGGCGATACGGGTTATACTACGGCCCCGCATCTTCATTTTTCAATGAGAGTTGGAAATTCAAGAATTAATCCCATTGTTTTTATAGAAGCTTCGCAAAAAATATATGACAATCCAATTTTAGTTCCAGTTAATGCAGCCTTGATTAATGTCGTTAATTCGTTTAAATAAAAATAATATGAAAAAGATAATAATTTATACAGATGGGGGTTCGCGCGGAAACCCGGGAAAAGCGGCAATAGGAGTTATTTTCTGCAATGAAAAAGAACAGCCGATAAAAAAATACGGAGAATATTTGGGAGATAATTTAACAAACAACGACGCTGAATATAGCGCTATTATTTTTGCATTGAAAAAATTTAAGGCGTTTTTTGGAAAAGCTATTGCTGAAAATTCGGATGTTGAAATAAGGTCTGATTCTGAATTAGTTGTAAAACAATTAAATGGAGAGTATAAATTGTCAGAGCCCAAAATACAGCAATTTTTTATAGAAATTTGGAATTTAAAAATGGATTTTAAATCAATAAAATTTAAGCATATACCCCGTGAAAAAAATAAAGAAGCAGACAGGCTGGTAAACGAAGCGCTTGACCAGCAAGGATGGGCTAAATCGCTATTTTAGCAAAACAGAATATAAAGAGCTTGTTTTTGTTTTATTTTTTGTGGTAAAATTAATAAATATTTAGTTTTTTAAAAAGGTCGGATAACAATTGCATTTTTATTTAATATATAATATGGAAATGGAAAACAAAAAAATATTAATAGCAGAAGACGATAAGGTGTTATTAAATCTAATACGCGACGAACTTACTGCAGAAGGATTTGAGGTATTAGGAGCTTCAAATGGCAAAGAGGGTTTGGATTTAGCATTAAAATTCCATCCAGATTTAATTTTAGTGGATATAATAATGCCGATAATGAATGGCATGGAAATGACTGAAAAAATAAGAGAAGATGAGTGGGGCAAAGCTGTAAAGATTATTGTCTTGACCAATTTAAACGCCGAAAAAAATGTGGCTGATTTTTTAGAAAAAGGAGCATATGATTACCTGCTTAAATCCGATTGGTCTATTGAAGACGTAGTTAAAAGAGTGAAAGACAGGCTAAGTGATAAATATTAAAAAAAGGTCGGAATAAAAACAATAATTAATTTTTAAAAATGGAAGAAAAAAATCAATATATATCTTTAATATCAGAAATTATTGCCAAGCAGGCAGTTATTTTAGGGCCCGATATAGCCATATTGAAGGCCCGCAATGTTTTGGGTTTAACAATAGATGAAAATGGAAAAGTAATTGATATAAAAGGCAATCCTTCCGATGTTGTTGAGCAATTAATAGACGAATATGTTCAGCTATCAGGACAGATTGTAAAGAGCGCCTTAAGCTCTATATTTACAAAGTATCCAGACATTAAAAAAGTCGAATAGCAAATTTATTATAGTTTAAGGCGTTAATAAAATTTAAATCATAAAAAATGAAAAAAATATCTTTTTTATTATTAAGCATTTTTATTTCTTTAACTGTTGCTCTTCCTGTAGCAGCTGAAGAAATGCAAACATCTGGAGGATTTTCTGTTATTATTAATATTATTACGTTGATAGTTGTGGGTGGTATAATGTATAATTTGTGGGTTAATATGAGCGGGTTTGGGGGCGCGATAGGCAAGTCTTTAAAAATAATGAGCGCAGGCATTCTTATTCTTGCAATTGACACAATTCACTCTTCAATACAGGAAATACCTGGAGTGGGTATTGATTTTCTTTTTGGACGGGGGTTATATCATGATTATTTTCATTGCATAATTACACTTGTAGGATTTTTAGTGTTAGGGTTTGGTTTAGCCAGCTTATCTAAGCTGATTAAATCAATGAAGTAAGTCTATTAAAATTAAGCCATTTTTTCTAGTGGCTACGGAAAATTTAATTACAATTTTATTTTTTATAACAACCGTTTTAATCGGTGTTTTTGCGTATTTTAAAAGCAGAAAATTTAGGAAAGATTTAGAAAAACGAGAGGAAGATATGAGGCGTAAAATGTTCGAGATTTCTATTTTAAAGGAGTTGGGAGATAGAATTGGCTATTCGTTGAACGTTCAAAATATAATAGATATAATTACCGGCTCTCTGCACCAGTTTATTGAATATAGCGTTGTTTCGTATATGTTTTTGGAGCCAGAAAAAATTATTTTTAAGGTCCATCTTGAAAAACAGGTTTCGCGCAAATTTATAGATAACATAAAAAACAGAATGGTTGGCTCGTTGTCAGCTCTTTTAAATATAGATTTTAAAAAAACTAAAATGGAGGAAATATTATCTGGCGTTATTTTAAACGAAGAACAAGACAAGCCAGTGGAATCTTTTTTTAACATCCCTCTTGTAATAGCCGGCAATGTTGTAGGCGTTCTTACAATTGCAGATACGAAAAGCGGACTTTATAAAGAAGAGGAGATGACTATTTTATATAAAATTACCCAGCAGGCATCACAAGCAGTAACCAGATTGCAAGAAGTTGTGAAAACAGAACAAGCTAAATTAAATGCAATGGTCACTAGCATGACAGAAGGCGTAGTTATGACCGACCCAGAGCACAGAATACTTGTAGTTAATCCAGCCGCCAAAAAGGCGATTGGCGTTGAATCAGAAAAAGAAATTTCAATATTTGATTTTATAGACAAACTAAGCGGCAAGTTTGATTTTAGGGGTAAAATTGAAGAAAGCGTTAAATTAGACAAGATTTTTATTTCTGAAGAAATTTTACTTAACGAGCATTTTTTTCAGGTTGTAGTTTCGCCAGTAAAAAGCAGGTCCGGCCCGCAAGACAATATTTTAGGATGCGTTACGATTTTTCGCGACATAACTGAAGAAAAAGAGGCTGAAAGAATGAAGGAAGATTTTACTTCAATGATTGTGCACGAGCTTCGTTCTCCTTTAGATGGAATAAAAAAAACAATTGAGTCTATAAGAAAATCAAAAATTAAAAAAATAAAACAGCCAGAATATTTCCAAATGATATATCACAGTTCTTCTGACATGCTAGAGCTTATTAATAATCTTTTAGATGTGGCTAAAATAGAAGCAGGAAAATTTCAGATATTTAAACAGCCTTCTAATATAAAAGAGATTATAAGCAGCCGTATAATTTTATTTAAAACAGCCGCAGAAGACGCTAAAGTAAAAATTATCAGCGGAATAAAAGAGGATGTGCCAGACAAGATTGATTTCGATAAAAATACAGTTTCTCAAGTTTTAAATAACCTTATTTCAAATGCCATTAAGTTTAATAAAGAAAACGGCAAAATTATTATAAATGCTTTTGTCCACAAAAAGGGCTCGGATATAAAAACAGAAATAGAAAGCTTCAATAAAACATTTTTAAATAATAGCAATGTTGATTTTACAAAGATTACGGATTCGTTATTTGTTGCAGTAACTGACACCGGGGCGGGGATTTCTCCTGTGGATATGGACCAGCTTTTTATTAAATTTTCCCAATTGAAAAATATGTTTACACAGAAAGGAGGAACGGGTTTAGGGTTGGCGATAATAAAAAGCATAGTTGAATCTCATGGAGGCATAGTTGGAGCAGAATCTGCAGAAAACGAGGGAAGCACTTTTTATTTTACTATTCCTATAAGTTAATAAACTTGACAGGAGGTTAATAATTTGTTATATTAAAAATGTCTCAGCAAGACGAGTGATTGCTCCCTGCTTTTGCAGGGGGAGGAAAGTCCGAACACCCTCCTAAACTAAATTTATTTAGCGAAGGATAAAAAAATAGCGGCTAACAGCCGTCTCCGCCAACAGCTACGCAGTTGCGGGCGGACGAGGTGCGAACAGAAACGGCTTAGACCGAAAGGTCTGGCATCCCGTTCGCGGGATAGTTTTACAGCAATGTAAAAATGAAACGGCTAAATCCTTATTGGGCGCAAGAACAAACCCTTCGACAAGTCATTCGACTCTGAGAGTCTCAGACTCGATGAGCTCAGGGTAAAGCCTGAAAAATTCATTTATGGATTTTTAAACTTGTTGACGGAGAAAAGTAGTTCGCTTGATCCCGATAGTAATATCGCGGACAGACAGATAATCACATAAAACAAAATTCGGCTTACGGTCTTGCTGAGACAATTAAAAAACAGAGATTTTTTGCTCTGTTTTTTAATTGTTGTAAAAAGGAAAAAAAAGGATTAGAATAAAAAATTATGGAGTTAAGTTCTAATCCAGGCAAAAATTTAATAATTGAAATACGTTACCCTTCGACAAGCTCAGGGCCAAGAAGTTTTGCCAGATATCCTGTAAAAACAAAATTGATTACGCCAGAAGATAAAGATATTTCTTTAATTGTAGAAGAATATGCCAAAAAATATCTTGAACCAAAAGATATTGTTTTTATTTCAGAAAAAGCTGTTGCCATAACCCAAGGAAGGTCATATCCTATAAAAGAAATTAAGGCCTCAAAACTGGCTAAATTTTTGTCAAAATTTGTCACAAAAACGCCTATTGGAATTGGCCTTGGCAGTCCAGAAACAATGCAGCTGGCATTAGAAGAGGTCGGCGCCGCGAGAATGCTTTTAGCCGCGTTTTTTGGGGCTATAGGCAAGCTTTTTGGCATAAAGGGCATATTCTACGTTATTGCAGGTTCTGGAGCCAGGGCCATAGACGGGGCTGTTCCATACGCTATACCGCCTTATAATACTTATGTCTCAAAAGGGCCTATAAACGCAGATAAAGTTGCTGAAAATATTTCAAAAAAAATAAATGCCGCAGTGGCAATTGTTGATGCTAATGATTTTGGAGTAAATATTTTAGGAGCAACTCTTGAAGTTGATAAAAAATTACTTGCTAAAGCTTTAAAAGATAATCCTTTGGGCCAAACAGACGAATGTACGCCAATCGGAATACTTCGCGAAATTCACCCTGCGAATTTCTAATTTCTAATTTTTCCCGCCGAAGCGGGATCCCGCCAAGCGGGACAATTATCAATTTTCAAAAAAATGATAGGCCGCTTTTTTAAAAAAATATCCGAGCACAAAACAGAAAAAATAACTGCGGCGGCTTTGATTATTTCAATTTCGTCCTTTTTGAGTTTTTTATTAGGTTTGTTGCGCGACAGATTATTAACTTCAACCTTTGGAGCAGGGAACACGTTAGACATTTATTACACTGCATTTCGCATTCCTGATTTTGTTGCAATGGTTTTAATGATGGGGGCGATAAGCGTGGCAGTAATTCCAATTTTTACGCAAAACTTAGTAAAAGATAAGGAAAAAGCGTTTTCTTATTTTGCCAATCTTTTAAATTTATTTTTATTTTTTTTAATTATTATCTGCCTAATTTTATTTATTTTTACGCCCCAATTGGTCTCCTTAATTGCTCCAGGATTTTCTGCTGACAAAAAAGAAACAACAGTATTGCTGACTCGCATAATGTTTTTGAGCCCGATTTTAATGGGGGCCAGCAATATGATTTCAGCTGTTTTAATGGTTTTTAAGCGCTTTTTAATAACTTCAGTTTCTCCTATACTTTATAATTTAGGAAGCATAATCGGCATTTTATTTTTTGTGCCGATTATGGGAATTAAGGGTTTAGCCTGGGGTATTATTTTAGGGGCTGTAATGCACCTTTTAATACAACTGCCGGCTTTATTTAAAATTGGTTTTCGCTTTAAAAAAATATTCAATTTTTTAGACAAAGATTTTTTGCTTACTTTAAAATTAACAATACCAAGAGCAATTGGATTAACTGCAACTCAAATTAATTTAATTATTGTAACTGCCATTGGGTCTATGCTGGTTGCAGGCAGTGTTACTGTTTTTAGCTTAGCAAATGATTTGGCAGCTCCAATAATTGGTTTAATCGCCATTCCTTTTGCAACCGCTGTTTTTCCAGCATTATCTTTGGCAATTTCAAAAGGCGATAAAAAAGATTTTTTGCAAAAATTTTATTCTTCTTTCCGCCAGATTTTATTTTTAATAATTCCAGCCTCTGGCATAGCATATATTTTAAGAGCTCATTTGGTAAGGGTTGTTTTTGGGGCAGGCAGGTTTGACTGGCCGGCAACAAAATTAACAGCAGCTTGTTTTGGAATTTTTATGATTTCTCTTTTTGCGCAGGGATTAATATATTTGGTTTCTAAAACTTTTTACGCAATTAAAAACACATGGATACCGGCAACGATAAGTATTTTCAGTATTGCTGTTTTGCCGGCGTTAGCTTTTCTTTTTGTAAGGCTTTTAGCGTACGAAAATATTTTTTCAAATTTTGTGCTTTCTTTTTTAAGAATTGACAGAGTGCAAAACGCCGCGGTTTTGGGCTTGCCTTTGGCCGTTTCAATTGACGCAATTTTTCAGATTATTCTGCTTTTATTTTTCTTAAAAATTAAAATAAAAGAAATAGAATTTAAAAATCTTTTTTTGTTTTTCTGCAAAGTTTTATTTGCCTCAATTTTAGCCACACTTTCAGCTTACGGCATAAGGCAGGTTTTTGGCGGGTATTTTGGCAGCAGCACGTTGTTAATTTTATTTTTTCAAACAGCAGTTGTAGGTACCTCTGGCCTTTTAATATATCTGTTAATTGCTCACATAATGAAAATTGAAGAAGTAAAACACTTAAGAGACTATATTATTGCCCAAACAGGCTTTTTAAACAGCAAAAAATAGCCTAGACAGGTTTGAGCTAATTAAAAATGAGCAAATAAGGCATCATCTTATTTGCTCATTTTTAATATATTGAGAAAAAAACAAATAGGGGGTAGAATATATAAAAGAGACATGATAGATAAAAAACAAAATGGTCAATTTTTTACAAAAAATTCAGATTACATACTGAGTAGTTTTTCTTCTTTCATAGAAAATAAAGAAATAATTGATCCGTTTGCCGGAGATGGTGATTTAATAAAGTGGGCTATTAAAAATCATGCTAAAAAAATAATAGGGTTTGATATAGATAAAAGATATATAGATAACAAAAAAGTTTTTTTAAACGATAGCATAATAAATCCTGGAAAATACATTTTTCTTCTGACTAATCCGCCATATCTGCATAAAAATAAAGCAAATGAAAAAACCAAAGAAAAATATTTTTCAGGTAAAAATGCAATATTTGAAGATCTTTATCAAGTTTCTATTTCTTCAGTTTTAGATTGTGAAGAGGGTATTATCATAGTTCCCTTGAACTTTCTTTGCGCCGAAAATTCACAAAGAATAAGGAATTTATTTTTCAATAAATTTGAAATCATAAAATTAAATATTTTTTCTGAGCAAGTTTTTGAAGATACAACTTATAATGTTATTTCTTTTTATTTTAAAAAGAAAAAAAACTTTTTAGAATTAAATAAAATTCCAGCTACTATATTTCCAGAAAAAAAAGACATTAGTTTGACGCTTGAAAAAAGATTTAATTGGCAATTTGGAGGAGAATTTATAAATAGAATTAAAAATACGAAAAATTATTTAGGTATTTTTAGACTCACGGAAGACTATTTAGAATCGGGTGAGTACAAGGTTGAGTTAGCCTTTCAAAATATCAAAGAAAAAAGCCTCCTTCCTGTAAGTAAAAATTTTAAAAAATTAATGGAAAAAAACATTTTATTTCTAAGAGCAATTGATAGTAAAAATGGTAAAAAGATACAGCTAGAGGATATAAGAGATTATGGAATTTCTGGTCTTGTGGGGAAGGATACTTCTCGGAATATGGCGCATTTGATTTTCAAGAAGGAATTACCAATAGAAGAGCAAATAGAACTAATGAAAACCTTTAATAAAGAATTAAATCAGGAGAGGAATAAATATTTTTCATTTTTTTTAACAAACTTTAGAGACAATAACAGAAAAAGAATTTCATTTGATTTAACTTATAAGTTTTTAAATTATATATATTTAAATAAAAATAGTTATAACAAGGAACAGAGACTACTATTTTCCTAACAAATATGAATAAATGGGTTGAAAAAAGTGTAGAGTTAGCAAATTATAGTGGATATCTTGATAAGCTTTTTGATATATATCCTATTGAATTAGGTAAAATAAGGGAAATTTCTGAAGAAACAAAAAAGGATGTGCAAAAGGCTTTTAAAAATAAAGATAAAAAAAATTTAATAGAAGAACTGTTAAAATTTCCAAAATTTCCCATAGATGATCCTTATGTTGCATCACTCAGAAGGCATCAACATCTATTAGAAAAAAATCCGCGGACAATAAGTAGAATTGGAAAAATACTATTATCAATAAACATTGATACCATTTTAAGTTTGTCTACTAAAGCAAAATCTCCATCAAGGCAATTTGGGAACAGTTTCAGAGATTGGCTTCATGGTTCAAAATATAATTTTTTGGATGGGCAAGAACTAAAAGTTTATGATGGAGTTGCATTTTTAGATGGAAGCGATAATAATCTAAAAGAGTTTGCTATAAAAGAACTGGGAATTAAAAGATTAAATAGAAGGCCCGATTTTTTACTAAAGATAAAAGATAAGTATATTTTAGGAGAAGCTAAGTTTTTAACCGATTATGGCGGAACGCAAAATAATCAATTCGATGGAGCATTAAAAATGACTAAAATAAAAAAAGATAAAGTTTTCGGAGTTGCTGTTATAGACGGCATAGTTTGGTTTAAAAGTAATTCCTATATGCATCGCACAGTAAATAAACTTAATGGAAGTGTATTTAGCGCCTTATTACTAAAAGAGTTTATTGAAAATTTATCTAAATAAATTAATTGAGAAATAAAAATTATGGATAAAAATTTATGAATTATTTAGTTTTATTTTTATTTTTAATAATTATTGGGTTGTTGTGGGTTGTATGGAAGTGTTATCAAAAGAATATGGCAGATAAGAGGGAGTTGGGTTTGGTTGAAAAAGAAAAAAACGAGTATGAGGAGTTGGGTAAGGGGTTAGTGGAGTATAATCAGAAAATGCAGGATAGGAAAAATAAGCTTAAAGAAAAAATTTTGGAGTTGCTAAAGAATAAATCCTTCGACCCTGCTCAGGATGCGCAAGCGCGAATCAGCAATCACGAAATAACAAAAGCCTTAAATATATCCAGCGCATCGGCAAAAAGGTATTTAGATGAGCTTGAAAATGACGGCAGGTTAAAACAAGTAGGCAAGGCTGGCAGAAAAGTGTATTACAGCAAATAGCTCAGACAGGTCTGAGCTATTTAATTTTAGTTTATTTTAAGGTAGAATATCTTCATGGATAACATACGCAACTTCTCAATTATTGCTCACATAGACCACGGAAAGTCTACTTTGGCTGACCGGCTTTTAGATTTGACTCACACAATTGAGTCAAAAAAAATGATGCCGCAGTTTTTGGATTCAATGGATTTAGAAAGAGAAAAGGGAATTACAATAAAACTGAAATCAATCAGAATGAATTATAACTATTTAGGCAAGGATTATATTTTAAATTTGGTTGATACTCCAGGCCACGTTGATTTTACTTATGAAGTGTCGCGTTCTTTAGCTGCTGTTGAGGGAACCATATTATTAGTTGACGCCGGGCAGGGAATTCAGGCGCAGACTTTGGCAAACTTAGAATTAGCAAAAGCGCAAAACTTAACAATTATTCCAATTATAAATAAAATTGATTTGCCAGGAGCAAACGTACAAGAAGTTGTTGAAGAATTGGTTAACCTTTTAAAAATTGATGAAAGCGAAATTTTAAAAGTTTCTGCAAAAACAGGAGAAAATGTTGAGCAGGTTTTAAAAGCTGTTATTGAAAGAATTCCAGCCCCGCAAAAAGAAAATTTAGAAAAGCCTTTCCGCGCTTTAATTTTTGATTCTGATTACGATTCTTTTAAAGGCGTAATTGCTTTTATCCGAGTTGTTGACGGCGAAATTGAAAGCAGTCAAAAAATTAAGCTTTTTGCAACAGATACGCAAGCTGAAATAAAAGAACTGGGTTATTTTAATCCAGGCAGATCGCCACAGAAAAAACTTTCAGCTGGAGAAATTGGATATATTGCAACTGGTATTAAAGAGCCTGGAAAAGTAAGAGCAGGAGACACTATTACTAAGTTTCAAGTTCCAAGTTTCAAGTTTCAAGTTCAACCGTTACACGGGTACCATGAGCCAAAGCCAATGGTTTTTGCCAGTTTTTATCCAGAAGACCCAGATGACTTTGATACGTTAAAAGATGCCCTATCAAAATTAAAATTAAATGACCCTGCTTTAACTTATGAGCCAGAAACTAAAGAGGCTTTGGGCAGGGGATTTATGGTTGGGTTTTTAGGAACTCTGCATGTTGAAATTGTGGCAGAAAGATTGAGAAGGGAATTTAATTTAGATTTGGTAATTTCAACTCCATCTGTTGTTTTTAAAATTGTAGATCAAAAAGGCGAAGAAGAATTAATTTATTCGGCTTCAGACTGGCCTGAAGTTTCAAAAATTAAAGAAGCGCAGGAGCCATGGGTTTTGCTTGAAGTTATAACTCCTTCTTTATATTTAGGAAAGCTGATGGAAATTTTAAAAAATTTAAACGGCAGTTATGTTGATACGCAATATCTTTCTTCAGAAAGGGCAATTATAATTTATGAAGTTCCTTTAAGAGGAATTATCACCGGGCTTTATGATAAAATAAAAAGCGTCAGCCAGGGATATGCCTCAATGAATTATAAAATGTCGGGTTTGAAAAAGGGAAACTTGGTAAAAATGGAAATTTGGATTGCCGGCAAGAAAGAAGAAGCTTTGTCTAAAATTGTTTTAGAAAATGAAGCATATCGCGAAGGAAAATTTGTTGTTGAAAAACTAAAAGAGGTTTTAGACCCAGAGCAGTTTTCGGTTGCCTTGCAGGCAGTTGTTTCTGGAAAAGTTTTAGCCAGAGAAACAATTAAGGCAATGAGAAAAGACGTTACAGGATATTTATACGGCGGCGATATTACTCGCAAAAAGAAACTTTTAGAAAAGCAAAAAAAAGGCAAAAAATTAATGAAGGGCAAAGGCACAGTTCAAGTGCCAACAAAAGCTTTTTTGGAAATATTTAAAAATCAATAAACTTGATTCTACAATTTTTTTGTGTTAGAATAATTTTGTGTTATATAAACATATATATACATAGCGCCTTGGAGGAGTAGTACCTCGACAGTCTCATACAAGTTGTGTGACCCTGGGCGGTAACGCCCTGAGGAAAAATTCCTTAAATTGCTGGAAACCCATAAAGTTCTTTTCGCTACAGCGTAATCTGAAAAGATAAGCGCGAACGCTTGAAAAGAAAAGAAATTTGGCAATCAGCAGCCAAACCTCATAAAATGGGGGAGGTTCAGAGACTATAATAGGAATTACCAATTCGCATGAATTGGTAAGTGGTATAGTCCATTCTCTTTGGAAACAAGGAGTGTAAAAGAAGCTGTAGGCCCTGGTGCAATTCCAGGAGGCGCAACATTGTTTTATTTTTGGATAAACGTTATAATAAAATAATAATTATAATCGTTAGTCCAATAATGGCAAATATAATAGAAAAAAATAAAGCCTTAAAATTAAGGATTAAGGGAAAAAGTATAAGTGAAATTGCTAAAAAATTAGATGCTCCTAAAAGCACTATTAGTGTTTGGTGCAGAAATATAAAATTAGGAAAGGAACAAATTGACAGATTAGCCAAAAGACAAATTTCAGGAAGCTTTAAAGGAAGAATGAAATTTTTGGAAAGAATAAGAAAAGATAGATTATTGCAAACACAAAAATTAAAACAAGAAGGATTTAACGAAATTAAGGATATTAACAAAAGAGATTTATTTATTGCTGGAATAGCAATGTATTTAAGTGAAGGTGCTACTGCTGAATGTACGGAAGAAGTAAGTTTTACCAATTCAGATTTTAGAACAATTCTTTTTATGAAGAAATGGTTTATGGAAATTTGCGGAGTTTCTAAAGATAGATTTGTAATTCAAGTTAGGATTAACGAAGCCCACAAAAACAGAGTTAGATATGTAGAGAATTATTGGTCAAAAATTTCTAACTTTTCATTAAATCAATTCACAAAGACAATTTTAATAAAAAGCAAATCAAAAAAAGTTTATCCCAAAAACAACGTTTATTATGGAACTATAAGGCTAAAAGTCAGACAGGGGACTCAATTGAGAAGAAAAATAAATGGTTGGGTAGAAGGATTACTCAGAATTTAATTTTTAGCTGGCGTAGCTCAGTGGTAGTAGCATGCGTTTCATAAGCGCAAGGTCACAGGTTCGATCCCTGTCGCCAGCACAAAAATGAAAAATTTATAAAATTGCGGGTGTAGTCCAGCCCGGTTTAAGACGCCTCCCTGTCACGGAGGAGATCACGGGTTCAAATCCCGTCACCCGCGCCAGTCGTTTTTATTGGAACTTCTATGTTCCGAGAGCCGTGCAATCATATTGAACGGCTCTTTAAATACGAAGGTCACCTCGTGGTCTTGCAGGTAATAAGTTTTACCAATTGTAGTCATTAACAGCCTGACTTCTTCGGGTGTGCCCTGCTTAAAGATTTTGTAAACGTGGTCTGTTGTGACTATCAGCTTTTCTGAGTAGTTCAACCAAGCTTTTTGTGCCAGACTGTGGGTTTCTAAATGTTCTTTAGCTTTTTGTTTGTCATTTAATAAAGTTTCCTTTCTGCTCGAAAATTCATTTTGGTTGATAGCTCCGTTATAATAAAGCTCAAATAATTTGTTTAATCTGTTCTCGGCAGTGTTATACATAGTCTGCCATTCCAAAACCCCTTGGTTGTGCAAGTCTTTTTCTTTTTGATGACTTTGCCTTATAGCTTCTGTTATAAGCTCTTTAGTCATATCATTTAATTGAATCTTTCTGACTTGCTTTTCAAGTTGCTTTTTTAAAGCTTGTCCTGGGATTGCGCTTTGACCACATTTTATTTTCCTTACCCTGTCTCTCATGTGGGTACAACCGTAATATGTGTATGTTGTCTTTCCTTTGAATTTATTATTTTTAGTTTTGTTATATCCAGTGATTCCGCAACCGCATTCAGCACACTTCATCAAACCAGTGAATTCAAATTGCCCTTTCTTTCTTTTCAGTGGCTTGTTTCTTATTTTAATAGCTTCCTGAACTTTGTCATATAAAGATTTGGTTATTATGGTTTCGTGGTTGCCCTCAGCAGAATTAGCACCAAAGTTTATTAATCCATAATAAAACGGATTTTGAAACATGTTAACTATGCAGTGGTGGCCGACTGGTTTTCCGTCTTTTCCCATCAATCCCATCTCATTCATTTTATCCTGAATCTTTTCAACGCTGTAATTACCAGTGGCAAAATCTTCAAAAATACTTTTAAGCATTGGTCCTTTAATTGGATGCAATTCAGTTCTTCTAACTTCACGAGGCTCTATCTCGCATTTGTCTAAAATCATTCTTTCCAACTCTCGTCTTTCAGGAGTCATGAATCCTGTTAGTGTTTTATTCCTACTAAAATTGACATAACCCAATGGAGCACCGCCAGGCCATTCGCCATTAGCAACTTTAAATTTTAGTCCTCGCTTCACTCTTTTTGAGATTTCTTTTGAATATTGTCTGCTAATTACCAACTCCATTGAATACAGGAAGTCCTCGCCGTCTTCGTCAATGTATTCCTTGCTTGGAGTTCTTATGCTTAATAGCTTTTTATCTTTTTTTAATGTGTCTATTGTTGCTCCGTCCTGCATATTCCTAGACAGCCTGCTTACTTCCCAAATTAATATTCCATTAGCATCGCCGTCTTTTATCCTTTCAACCATTTCCGCAAATTTAGGTCTGCCCGTCTCAAAAGCACTTTGTATCTCCTTTAAAACACCCACTACATTTAAACTATTTTTTTCAGCATAAGTAATAAGCTCTTTATATTGAGCATCAATCGATGGGGAAGCATCCTTTTCAGTTCCATTGGATTTCCTGCAATATATAAAATATTTATAATTCTGTTCCGACATATTTTATTTGGCCTTACATCTTATAACTCGTCTAACTTTTAAAAGTTTCTTTGTTTTAGCAACCGATAATTGTTTTTTCATAAGGGGGTGTACTATATTTAATTAGATAATAGTAATACACCCCCTTCCTACAGTACATATTAGGATGTTAACAACGTTAACGATGTTAATTTATATTTCTATAGATTTTGCTTTTTTATCATTGCTTTGCTTAATACCCAACATGTCGTTAGTTATGCCGTATCGACCTTTCAAAATGTTTATTTTCTCGTACTCCGACACAGGTATAAAGAACCCGTCCCCGTCCCTTTCGGTTCTAATCATCAACTTACCAGATACAACTGCACCAATTTTTCTGGGTGAAACTCTATGGTTGAATGCTACAAACGCACCATGGAGACCTTCGTGCACCCTTTCCTTATCATCAAAATCATCATCAAAGCGACCATTATATTCTTGGGCAACTCTTTGGATTCTTATTTTCCCTTTTAGCAGTTCCATCTCTTTTTGGTCTAACATTATTTTGAGGATGCATATGAGTACATCACATTCCATTGACCTTGTTTGGTACATCTGTAGTTCTTTCTCATAATCGAGCGCAAAGTCTAGCACTTCTTGCTCAACCCTTTTATCAATTAATTTTGCAATGTTAACTATAGCCAAAATACTTTGCTTCAATCTTGGAAAGTTTATTCCACTTAATGTTTGTTCTTGTAGAACTGGGTTATTGTAATTTAGGAATCTAAAAGCAAGCAGTTTATTCCTAATAGTCAGTGCTTCTTTTTTGAATTCTTCCGTTAGGTGTGTAGGAGCTGATATTTCGGTGTGGTGGGGCAGTAGGTTTTGGCTCAAGCATCTAGATTCAAGTGCTTCATCGCCGAACCTTATTCTCGAAGCCAATATTTTCGGCCCGAACACAAAGAAGGGTTTTATCATAAAGTTACCAGCGGGGTCAACTTCCATCCTCGTTACGGGAAAGTCGTTTGTGTGGCCTGAATTCAAAATTTTAACGATTTCAGACCAAAGTTCGGAGTTTCTAAAGTCGGCTTCGTCAAAAATCAAACTTCCTTTGAATGTATCTATTGCCCTGAAAATAGAAGCCGTAGATGCTGAACCTCCAACAAAAAGTGCCTGATAACACAAATTTCCAACAGTTTCTAAAAATCGAGTCTTGCCAGTGCCGTGCATCCCCACAACTCTAAGATATGGTAGAACGTGGAATTTTTGGTATACCCACGTCATCATTACATACAATGCCGCTATAGTCGTAAAGTTATTTGGAAGGATTGAGTATTTTTGTATGTGAGCTTTTATCTCCTCAAACAACTCTAAATTAGTATTGTATTTCCCTAATGCAGAAGGAAATTTTATGAATCCTACTTTTAGTAGAGAGCTGTCTGCTTTTAGAGGAAATAAATTTAATTTACCGTCTTTTAGTTCGAGTTTTTCTAAAATTTCTGTCTTATCATTAATGCCTACAATAAAAGATGTTTCTTCTTTAATTGGGTCATATAGCATTTCTGCCAGCCGTCCGTCTTCTAATTTATAAGATGTAATCCAGCTAACTTTTTTTATTTCTTGTTCCATATTTTTTTGTTTTATTTTTTTTTGAATCTTTGACTAATATTTTAACCGTTCTAATATCTTCTCTAACCTTTTGATTTAGTTCCATCATGTAGTATTTCCTGAGCGCCTTTTCTAATTTATCAGGAGACCAGTTTTTTGTTTTGTTCATATTTTTGTTTATTAATTATTTAATGTTTAATATTTATTAAACCAGCTTTTGGGGTGGGGAAGTTCCTTTTGGTCTTTTCCTTTTTTCAAAACCTGAAATCAATTCTGAAAGAGAGGATATATTTTTTTGTATTTCAATAATTTGCTCGTCATCATAATGACAACCGAACTTTTCAAGGATTTCTTTAACTTTTTTAATCTCATCTTTTTGCATTTTGGCTAGGCCAACTTTTTAACTCTGTCGGCTTCGCCTAAATTTTATCTCTTAGGTTATCCCTAAAAAATCCTGAAAAATACTGTAAAACAAAAAACAGCCACCAATTTTATCTCTATTTTTGGTAGCTGTTTCAGTTATTCACCTTTCGGTTATTTTTCGGTTGCTTTCGGAGGGTTTTTTAGTCTGTTATTGTATATTTTGTCGCTCATAACTTCTATTGAAATAGCAGAAGTTATTTGTCCAGATTCATTTTTTAATATTTTTGTTGGTGTATATTTCGTATGGCTGTAAATTTTACATTTTTTATTGGTGTTGATGAGTTCCAAAAAATCTTCGCAGCCAGTCTGGCAGTCTATTGTGTGACCAATACTCCTTGCTACCTCAAACAATATATGCCAATTTTTTCTCAGATCGACACTTATAGGTTTTTGGTAGTTTCCATTAATAACTAATTTTCCTGAATTAATGCCACTGTTTTTAGGTTCTACGCAAATGATTTCTTTTATCTGGTTAGACGTAGTTTTTCCAGTGATTTTATTCTCACCTAAATATTGTGTAATTGTATTTGTAAAATCTATGTATTCTCTTTTTAGATTTTCTACTAATTCGTTTAATTTTGAATCTGTATCGCCAATAGGAACGAGGTCTGGGTCTGTTATTCCTAGGCGCTTAGGGTCTACCACTCTTTCGCCTAGATAATTTCTCAATTTTAAAAATGCTTCATCAAAACGCCTAAAAGCTTTATTTAGGTCTGGATTTTCAAAAGTAATTAAAAGATAATTATTATATTTGTCATAATCAGCAAACATATCGGCAAAAAAAATCCCATGCTCAAAGGCATTGATGAAATTGATTATGCTTTCTCTTGGAAAGAGTTTTAGAAAATCTTTAGCTTTAGATTGATCGTTTTCCATTAATGTTTTTTAGCACATTTTTGACATTTTCTCAATCGGGCATATCGACTACTAAGTTAACGATGTTAACATCATTAACATTTATGAGTATATAGCCGTTCTTGATTCTTGGGCAGTTAAGTATTAACATAAAGTTACAATTAAATAATGAGCCTAAACTTATAGAATATCTATAGGCATGGCACAAAATACCATATAAACATACTGAACCCGTCGTTCAGGCAACTGTTTATATGGTCGTATTCCGAAAGGAGTATGGGGACGCAAGTCTCGGCCTAGCGGCGGGCTTTGTGTTTATAAAAATATGGAAGCAATATTTACGTTACCCTATTCTGAATATGAGGTTATTAATCAGCTTAAAAAAAGATTGAATAAATCTGAGTTCAGTTTTTATGTACCTACGAGCAGACAAGAAAAGGGGGCTGATTTTATTTTGCATAATAGTGAATCCAACAAACACTTAAGATTTCAGGTTAAAAGCTCTAGGGCTTTTGCCGACGAGCCAAAAATATCAGAAAAGCAAAAAAGATATTATAAGCATAATTTATGGTTTAATAATTTTATAGAAAAATGTCGAAAAGATAACGCAGATTATTATATTCTATTTGGACTATATCCAGTTTATCAACAAGGAAAGAACATAAAATCGAAGTTAGCTTTTTGGAAGGAAATAATAATGTGTTTTTCTAAAGAAGAAATGATAAGTCTTTTAAAAAATGCTAAAACCGTAAGGGAAAAGAAAAAAGAGCGTTTTTTTGGGTTTGGTTTTGATATAGACAATGAAATTTATTGCACCAGGGCGTTTACTGGTCTTAAAAATGATAAGGAGCAGGATTTAAAGTTAGTTGAAATGTTTTCTAGAGTTTTAATTAAAGATAAATTAGAAGAGTTAAAAGAAAAATTAAAATAGGTACATCTGATAGGATGTTAATGTCGTTAACATTGTTAACAACCCTTGCTATGGATAATAAAAAATGTTTATGTAACAATCCAACCTGCGCAAAATGCTTGGGTATAAATTGTCAGGATAAAGACTGCAAGGTCCATACTAAAGATTTGAAAATGGCATGGCGTAAACGTTGGGAAATGAATCATAAAAAGTTGTTCAAAGGTGTACATCCCAAGATATCTAAAATATAATCAACCATAAATTATTAACCTAAACAAATTTATGACAATAAAAAAACAAATAATAATTAGTTTTTGGTTTCTTTGGGCGTTGTCCATTTTTTATGTTTTTTCCCTACAAAGCTACTGGATTAGTTGGGAAACTTTAATTTCTTTTGTAATTTTTCCAATAATAGGTTTTATACTTTTATCTTTATCATGGAAAAGCGATAAAATATCAAACATATTTAAAGAGGCAATAGAAAATTTAAAATCTTTCATTTCGGGCTTAGTAGGAATAGTAGCGTTTCTTGTTATTATATTTTTAATTGGAGTAGTTATCCTTGCAGTAATTAAGTGGGCTTTTCAAATAGTATTTTAATAAAATAAATTTATGGGAATATTTAGCACAAGAATACAAAGATTAGAGAAGAAAGGGGCTTATGTATTGGACATAGTGAAAGAAGAAATTAACGATATGCTTAACAGTCCTGTTTCAGATGTAGTTGAAAAAGCAAACCTTATAAATGGGTATGTTGAAAATGTTGTCGCAGACTATCCTCATCTGAAGGCGAAATATGAAAATGATTTTAAAGTTCTTTCAGAAATAGCCGAAGATTATTATAGACTGCTATCCACTGCTGGATATCTTTTACTTATGAAAAACAATGACGGGGAGTTTAGTATACTGCAAAGAAAATATAGATTAGGAATGTTAGAAATTAAAAACATAAAAAAGAAATTTGAGATATTAAATAAATAAAACTATGAGTGCATTTATTGTTATAGCGGGTATAATAATTGTTGTTATGGTTATTAATAGCGTTGAAAAATATTTTGGAAGGATAACAAGAAAAATTGACGATTTAGAATCAAGAGTAGAAGAGTTAGAATCACCCAATACTTCTGATTCCGACGAATATCCTAATTAATCATATTGTAGTTAAATAAATTTATGAATAAAGATAAAATAACGAGCATATTAAAGCGGAGTAAGATTTTAAAGATTGCTTTGATTGTTTTTGTGGTTTGTACTGCTTTATATTTTTGGGGCGAGAAGACCGTAAATTTTATCCAACAAGAAGACGAACTCGCGGGACTGCCTTGTTATAAGGGAGAGGGTATTGCAACAATAGAAATAAGGGGAGACATTACTACTTATTTTGTCTATGCATCCGCGTCAGATAAATCAGACGAAACAGATAAATCAGATAGTTCTGAATCCGATGACGCAGTGTCGTCAGAAGAAGTTGTAGCTTGTATAGATAATATACAAAAGGACGATAGTATGAAGGGCGTAATTGTAGAAATAGATTCTCCTGGTGGGAGTCCCGTTGCTTCAGAAGAAATAATGAAAGCACTTAAGAGACTAAGTAAGCCGACTGCAGCGGTCGTTAGAACAGGTGCAGTATCGGGTTCTTATCTTATAGCAACGGCAACAGATAGGATATTTGCCAGTGAATGGTCTGATATTGGAAGCATTGGAGTTACTATGTCTTATTTGGATAATTCTCAAAAAAACTCAGACGAAGGAATAATCTATCAGCAATTATCTGCTGGTAAATTTAAGAATACAGGAGACCCAGACAGACCTCTAACAGAAGAAGAAAAAGAATTGCTTATGCGAGATGTTAATTTAATGCAAGAAGCTTTTATAAGAAATGTGGCTACAAATAGAAACCTAGATATTGAAAAAGTTAAAAAATTGACTGATGGTTCTACAATGATGGGTGTCGCCGCTAAAGAAAATGGTCTTATTGATGAAATAGGAGATGCAAATAGCGCTCAAAGTTGGTTAAATGATAAAATCGATGCACCTCAGCTTTGATATTTATTTCAAAATTTCAAAAACAAAAGTCGAGCATTAAAAACTCGGCTTTTTAGTTATTTACGGGGATTGGTTTTAAACCGAGAAACCAATCATTAAAAACTATGGTTTTTTAGTATTTATGGGGTATATTTAAAAATTAATTAATTATGTTCAGATTTAAAAAGTGTTTTGTAATATATAAGCATACATTATTGCCCTGGATTGATTAAAAATCAAATAATCATAATGGGTGTTTCTATTTCTTCCTTAATAGCTAACTTGTTGGCAAACATTTTATCTAAAATTTTTAAACTAAATTTCTCTAATCGCTGAAATCGCTCTCTTTCTTCTATTGTCAGTTGATTCTTTTCGGCTAACAAAATATAACGGTCTAAAAGTCTTCGCATTTTATTCAATTGCTTTTGTTCTATTGAAAATCCTTTTCTACCGCCGCCTTTGTTGCCGACTGATAATTTATGACCTGATTGAAATGGCATATTTTTATATGTTTAGACTTATAATATTAGATTATTATAACCAGTCCTCAGGTTTCGTACATATACAACCTTTCCCAATAGTTCAAGGGTGTCCACGAGAGGTGAGAGAGACATCAAGACCAATATATATACAGTTTTCATATCGAAGTTCACCCTATAACATCCTAGATGACCTAGGGATATTCTAGGGTATAACCAGGCCATCACTTTTAAGCCAGGGGATAGTACCTCGGCTTTTTTATTGCTTGAAAAAGTCTTATTTTAGGAATAAAGTGGAATAAAAATATGACAAATAAAGATTCAGTTTTTTCAATTTTAATAATGAGGATAAAAAACTCTTTAATGCTGATCAAAAAAGACATTGGGAGAATATCCAGAAGTTTTACGGAGAGTTAAAATCTCATTGTTTGCAAGAGATAAAAATTCCGATTTCGGGTTCACATAAAGAATGGATTACAGCAAGGGTCAATTTACACACGACCACTTCTTTAATGAGATTACTTTACCTTGTAGAGGGTTTCTGTGAGGCTTCTGAGGGTTTTAACCCAGTTAATACGGCGGTGTTTGTAAAAGCGATGGTTGAAATACCATTGCACTTAGGGTATTTGGTTTGGATTTTAGATACATATAAAGATTTTGATAGTATTAAAAACGAATTATCTAAAATTGCTTTCGGCAATAGGGATGAGAAAACTGGATTAACTATTAGCAGTAAAATATCCCAAAAAACCTTTTATTCCCGATCAGATGAAATGATAAGAAAGTTTTTTAAAGACGAACCATCAAAAATAGATATATTTGAGACGCTTTATAAAGAAGCAAATGCGACAGGACATAATAACTATGAAGGACGAAATTTACTCTGTGGTGTGCAAAATGGCGATACTTGGCGTGCAAAAGATAGGAAAGAATGGTTTGTTTTTATTAGTAATAATATTTTTCGATTTTTCATGCAATGTGATGCGGTACTGGGAATGTCTGATATTATTTTGAAAGCATTAGACCATTATTTAAAACAATTACCAGACAATTTCACTAAGAATAATTGAAAAGAGTATATTAAAAAACATGCAAGACGACACAATATTTGAATTATATAAACCACTTAGAAATCATCTAAGACAGTTTCCCCTAAATGAATCTCTCGGGGTGATTCGTGCATATGCTCAAAACCTACAATTTAACCAACCATTATCAAAAGATATACAGGTAGATATAAGCTTTTTAAGACTAAATAAAGTTGAAAAAAGAATCTATGAATGGGAGCTCGATATCTTAGCCAAGGAAATTATCTTGAATTCACCAGATTTGGCTTCTAAGACATTGAGGCATTGGCAACACTTCTCATCAACAGTAAATAAATTAAAGGATTTAGAAAACAATATAAGTATTCACTTTAATAGCATACTTGGAAAAAATATATTATTAGAACTATATAGAATTTCCCACAGACAATTTCCTTGGCAAAGACTTCCTAATCAAATTTGGATGACAAGATATTACAAAATTTTTGGTCAAACCGATATTGATGCTATTATTCAAAAAATTATTGGATTAACAATAAAAGAAATTTACATACTAGGAATGGCCTTGACTGGAGTGTATTTAACTTATTTTGCACTAGATTATCCACCTAGTTTAGAAATAATTGGAATCAATAAGGTAAAATTTGATAAGTTTTTAAATTATTTTTCTACCGATATTGATACAATGAAAAAGGATATTAAAGAATCACAATCTTATAATCAAGATTATGCCTATTCCTTAAATCCCTTAAGAATAAAACCATTAATACGAATGTTCCATAATGGAAAAGACAGCTTGATATGTCCAATCCCGACATTTTTATTTAAACGATTTACAAAGGGACTTTACTATGAAATATACAAAGATTCTGCTTTTGCAAATCCGTTTGGCGCTTCATTTCAAAAATATATAGGCGAGGCCATAGAAAAAGCAAATACTAAAAATAAATATAAAATATTTCCCGAGGCAGAATATCACATTGGTAAAGATAGGAAAGATACTATAGATTGGATTGTTGCCGACTCACATTGCAATCTCTTTATCGAATGCAAAACAAAAAAACTCCGCGCAGGAGCAAAAATTGCGCTAATTAATAACACCGCTTTAAACGAAGATTTAGACTTGATGGCAGGTTTTATTGAGCAATCATACAAAACTATTATTGACTATCAACAAAATCATTATCCAAATTTGAAAAATAATAGCAAGCCAGTATTTCCAATAATAGTAACCTTAGAAGAATGGTTTGCCTATGGAGACGCAATAATACTAGAATTAGATAAAAGGGTGGCAATAAAACTTAGTACACTTGGTATCGATGATTCTATTATGCAACAAATGCCTTATTCTATTTGTTCTGCTGATGATTTTGAAAAGATAATGCAAATCATTGATTCTGTGGGAATCAAAAAGGTTATGGATAATAAAACCATAGGAGAAAAAAGACTCTGGGAGTTCAGACAGGTTGTATTTAATGACTTTAATCAAGAGTTTATTAACACAAAAAGCCTATTCCCAAATGACTTTGAAGAAATTAGCCCAGATTTTCTAAGCAAGCTACAATATGAGGAAAAAACCTAAATTGTGACTAAATTCACGCTTTTTATATTAGGATTAGGAAACTCGTTTATAAACCAAGTTCTTATATTTGACCATCGGCTGCGCACCGTCCAGCCGCCTTTTAATTGAGGCGGTTTTTTGGTATAATAAAAAAATAATATATGAATTTTATAATAATTATCTTTTCTCTGCTAACTTTTTTTTCCACCTTTCTCGGCGGAATTTTTGCCATAAAAAACAAAAGTAAAATTCATTACATTATGGCATTTGCCGCCGGCGTTTTACTTGGCGTTGTGAGTTTTGAAATTTTTCCAGAAATTATTGAGCAGGTAAAAATACATAATTTTAATTCTATTGAACCGATGGCGGCTTTGGTTTTAGGGTTTTTAATTTTCCATATTTTAGAAAAAAGCATTTTAATACAGCACTGCCACGAAGAAAATTGCGCTGGCCACAAGCACCCGCGCATAGGCGTTGCTTCTGCTTTGGCTTTAACAGGACATAGTTTTATAGATGGAATCGGTATTGGACTCGGTTTTCAGATTAGCCAGGCGGTTGGGCTATTGGTAGCTATAGCTGTAATATCCCACTCCTTTACAGACGGACTAAACAGTATGGCATTGATGCTTGCTAACAAAAATACCGCCAAAAAATCTAAAATATTTTTATTTTTACATTCTGCGGCTCCAATTTTAGGAGTTGGAGCAACTTTATTCTTCACGGTCTCCCCGCGTTTTTTAGTTTTATATCTTGGATTTTTTGCAGGCTTTTTATTATACATTGGAGCGTCAGATATTTTACCAGAAGCCCATTCAGAAAAAAGTTCATACAAACTTATAGGGCTTACAATTTCTGGCGCTTTATTAATTTTTGTAATCACTAGGCTTTTATAATATAATAGAATAAATAAAACAATTATTATCAATAATATGAAACTATTTAATGTATCCATACTT
>JBBTQL010000009.1:23845-55671 GCA_038065715.1 Patescibacteria group bacterium | reverse complement strand
GAAAAGCATTGCATTCCCCCCACAAAATCAGTGGACGGCGCTTTGCGCCGCCAACAAAAAAGTCGGTCAATTTTCTGAAAGTCAGATTTTGGTGCGCGGGACAGGAGTCGAACCTGCATGCCTTGCGGCACCGCCACCTCAAAGCGGCGTGTCTGCCATTTCACCACCCGCGCTAAACTATGCTGGTGTTTCTTCTGTTTTTACTGTTTCTTCTGGAACTTCTATCGGTTCCCGCTCTTCCGGGGCGAGGCTCGTCCCGTTCTGCGGGACGGCTTCCTCAGCAATAGCAACTGCAAATTCTTTTTTCTTTAAGCGGGCTTTTTTACCTTTGGCTGTTCTTAAATAATAAAGTTTTGACCTTCTTACTTTTCCGCTTCTTACAACCTCTATTTTTTCTAAGGAAGGCGAATGAATAGGAAAAATTTTTTCAACCCCGATGCCTTCAACAACTTTTCTAACAGTTATTGTGGCAGGAATTCCTTTTCCGTGTTTTTTGGCAATAATTAAGCCTTCAAAAATTTGTATCCTTTCTTTGCTGCCTTCTTTAATTTTTTGGTGCACTTTAATTGTATCCCCAGGCCTTAAATCTGGCAATTTTCTCTCTTGCGCCTTATTAAATTTTTCTAATAGTGTTGTCATTGCGATAATTTTCAATTTTCAATTCTCAATTTTCATTAAATTTTCAATTTTAAAAGTTAGAAATTTAATAGAAATTAGAAATTATAAATTAGAAATTTTTAGATTATCTAATATTTTTTGCAATTCTTCTGGCAATTCTGATTTAAACTCTTTTGTCTCTCCGTTTGGCAATTTTATTCTTAAATATGCTGCGTGCAGGAATTGGCGCGTTAATCCTTCTGGAATCGGCGAATTTTTAAAGCCGTACATTTTATCTCCAGCAATCGGGTGCTGTAAATAAGAAAAATGACACCTTATCTGGTGTTTTCTGCCTGTTTTTATTTGTACCTCTAAAAGAGTATATTCTTTAAAACGTTCCAAAACTTTGTATTCTGTAATTGCCTCTCTTCTGCCAGTTCCTGTTTCACTTAAAGAATATGCTTTTTGTTTTCTTTTATCTCCCGGAGCTCTCCCAATTAAAGTTTTAATTTCGCCATTATTCTCTTTTATAGTTCCTTCAACCAAACAAATGTATTTCTTTTCTACCTCTCTATTTATAAACTGTTTTTGTAAAAAAATCAAGGACTCTGTAGTTTTGGCCACCAATAAAACCCCCGATGTGTCTTTGTCTAACCTATGCGCCACTCCATAGCGCGGCGGGTGTCCGACACCCGCTAACTCTGGTTTTTTTTCAATTAAATAATCAATTAAAGTTTTTTCTTCGCTTTTTAAGCTTTCTCCTTCCGGAAAAACAATCAATCCAGCCGGTTTATCAACAACCAATAAATCATTATCTTCATAAATTATTTTTATATCCATTTTATTTTTCTGTCGGATAATGCCCGAATTTCTTTTTATACTCTTCCCGCATATGTTGTAATTTCTGTTCCAGCTCTTTTATTAAAAATTCTTCGGCCCCTTCAATTCTTTTTGGGTCTAATTTTTCTGCCAATTTTTTATCTATGTCTATATTCGGTTCTTCAGATTCTGATTTAAATTGTTCTCCCATATTTTTTATTTTTAATTTTATTAAACTTGTGGGCGATACAGGGTTTGAACCTGTGACCCCTTCAATGTCAATGAAGTGCTCTCCCAGGCTGAGCTAATCGCCCGTATTATTTATAATTTTTCTTTGCTCCCCGCCCAAAATCTGCGAAGCAGATATTGTGGCGGGCCCGTCAAAATGCCTTTTAGGGCTTTTGTCGGGCGCCATTGAGCTACGCGCCCGTATTTTATCAAATTTTAATTTTGTGGGCCTGGTTGGAATCGAACCAACAACCTCGACCTTATAAGGATCTTGCTCCGCCGTTGAGCTACAGGCCCTCTAAATAATTTTTTAACCTTCTCTTTAAATATCCTCTGCCAAAACCAGTTTTTAGTTGTTTTTCTCTTTCAACCGCATCTTTTTTTGATAAACACGCTTCGTAATAAACCAATAATTTATCTGTCATTCTACTCGTTGTTTGAGTTTTACCTATTTTATGTTCTCTTACTCTTCTTTTTAAATCGTTTGTAAATCCGACATAAAATACTTTTCTAATTTTATCATAAAAGGCATAGATATAAAACATAAAATTATGCTCCCCGCCCAAAATCTGCGAAGCAGATATTATGGCGGGCCCGTCAAAATGCCAGCGAAGCTGGCTTTTGTCGGGTACCAACTGAGCTAACCGCCCAGAAAAATAGAGATCGGGTCTCTATTTTTTGTGGATTAATTTTTCAAATTCGGCTCTTTCAATTGTTTCTTTTTCAACTAAAGTTCTTGCAACTTTATCTAACAAATCTCTCTTTTTGAGCAAAATAACTTGAGCCTGCTTTTCTGCATCTCTTATAATTTTTTCAACCTCTTTGTCAATTTTTGAAGCAACCTCTTCAGAATAATTTCTCTGCTCTGAAATTTCTCTGCCTAAAAACACCAGCTCTTCTTTTTCTCCAAAAGATATTGGGCCTAATGGCGACATTCCAAACTCTTTTACTAATTTTCTGGCTAAATCCGAAGCCCGGCTTAAATCGTTTGAGGCTCCGGTTGTCATTTCGCCAAATTTTATTCTTTCTGCGCAATAACCGCCCAACAAAGTTGCAAGCTCTGCAGAAAACTGTGTTTTTGTGCGCATTTTTCTTTCTTCGGAAGGAACTTGCAAAGTATAACCTGCAGCCATTCCTCTGGCAATTATTGAAATTTTTCTAACAGGCTCGGTTCCTGCTATAAAAGAAGAAACTAATGCGTGGCCTGCTTCGTGGTAAGCTGCAATTTCTTTTTCTTTTTTTGACAAAATATGGCTTCTTCTTTCCGGACCCAATAAAACTTTTTCAATTGCTTCTAAAAATTCAATCTGGTCAATTTGCGTTTTGTTTTGGCGGGCCGCCAACAAAG
Source organism: Patescibacteria group bacterium (assembly GCA_038065715.1). GTDB lineage: Bacteria > Patescibacteriota > Minisyncoccia > Minisyncoccales > Staskawiczbacteraceae > JBBTQL01. The sequence continues at coordinate 52,679 of JBBTQL010000009.1, read as the reverse complement.
CGGCTTCGTTTGCAATATTTGCCAAATCAGCTCCAGAAAAACCCGGAGTTCTTTCGGCAACTTCTTTAAAATCTACGTTTGATGCCAATGGTTTTTCTTTTGAATGAATTTTTAAAATTGCTTCTCTGTCGTGCACATCTGGCGGATCTAAAATTATCTTTCTATCAAAACGGCCAGGCCTTAAAAGCGCTGGGTCTAAAATATCGCCCCTGTTGGTGGCTGCCATAACAATAACATTTGTTTCTCTTTCAAAGCCGTCCATTTCAACTAAAATCTGGTTTAATGTCTGCTCTCTTTCGTCATGGCCTCCGCCAATTCCAGCTCCCCTGTGGCGGCCAATGGCATCAAGCTCGTCAATAAAAATTATTGAGGGGCCTGATTTTTTTGCCGTGTTAAATAAATCCCTAACGCGGGCCGAACCAACTCCAACAAACATTTCAACAAATTCAGATCCAGAAATTGACAAAAACGGAACATTTGCCTCGCCAGCCACTGCCCTTGCCAGCAAAGTTTTTCCAACGCCAGCAGACCCCAAAAGCAAAACGCCTCTTGGAATTTTAGCTCCCATTTGCAGATATTTTTTAGGAAATTTCAAAAAATCAACAATTTCAACAAGCTCTTCTTTGGCCTCTTTTAAGCCGGCAACATCTTTAAAGGTAATTTTTTCTTTACCGTGGCCTTCTGCTCCAAAAATTCTTGCCCTGGCTTTAGTAAAATCAAAAACCTGCACTGCTCCTGACTTTGCCTGTTTCATTATTGTCCACAGAAAAAACCCTATTACAACTAATGGTAAAATGCCATAAAGCAAAGCAGGTAAAAGCCACGACCAAACGCTTTCTTTTTGAGTTGTAATATCAATTTGAACTTTTTGCAAATTGTCTTTATTTGCCCCTAAATTTATCAATAAATCAGACAGCGTTGAATTTGTTTCTTTCATAGAAACAGCTGTGCTTTTGTCGTTGTAAACAATTGCCAGCTGGTCTCCTGAAATTGTAATCTTGCTAACTTTATCTTGATTAACATCGCTTACTAATTGGGAAATTGATATTTCATTTGATTTTTCTGGCGGCAAATAAAGCAAACTAAAAATTCCTCCAATTACAAGAAGAGATAAAATTACCAAAACAAAATTTTTAAATAAAGGATTCATATAATTTTTATATATTTTAATATATGTAATTTAACATAATTTTTTATATAATTCAACTTTTAAAAAAAGAGACGTTGGAGATTGCCGCCTTTTGGGCAACAATACTCCAACGCCTTTACAGCCTTTACCAGCTTAATGCTGGACATTCGGCTTGATCTCGCCTGACTCGCAAGCGAGTTTGTAGCGAAATGACAGGATTCCAGGCAAAGGACTGGGCAATCCTACCCAACCTTTTCTACCGGTTTCCAGCCATTCCACTCCGGGAATTCCGTTAGTATGCAGTTCAAAGAGAACTACAACGTCGTCGCAACTGTCCAGAACAATCTTCGGCTTTCCATCGACAATCAAGCGGCGAATCATCACAGACGCTGGCTTTTCCAGTTTGACCTCGCGGGCAGGAGCGATAACCTCTTGCTGTTCGTTCTTCACCTCGTTAAGGCTGAGAACAAATCCTTCGGGCAGATCAACCGTAATGGTTCCTGCTCCTCCGTTGACTGTCCGGAAGTAAAACACTTCCGGACTTACGAACTTCTTGCCCTCGTCATCAACAAGAACAGTTTTTTGCACAACCGTTGGCTTTCTGCCATTGGAAGCACAAACTGTTCGAGTATCGTCGTCGGGCAAAAGCCGGTTTGGCAAGCACTCGCCAGCGGCGGTTCTGATCCAGCATGCGAGAAAAAAGATTTTGTCTCTTAAAACCATGCCGAAATCGTATCGCGGCTTATTGTTGACCAACCTGCCCCGACAAAGATGTTCCTCATCTGTGTCAAGGATAAAGTTGAGCGAAACGAACGGCTCGCTAAGCTCTTCTTGAGCCTTTTTTAAAGCATCGTTCGGTTTCCCGATTGCGCTGACGATGTACAGCCTGCTCCCAGAACGCCGGAGCTTAAGCGCGTTTTGATGACCCTGAAAAGTCCAAGCAAACAATGCTGTCTTTTCATTAACTTGATCGGCATCGCCGAACAGAAGGTCGTCTGGAAAAACGCTGTCGTCGGTTTCGGCAAAAACTTCCTGTTTTTGCTTTTTGATTTCAGCTTTGTGGGCTGTTGCCAGCTCGCGAGAACGGGCAGAAATTGCCTCCGCCAACTTCTCATCGGCAAGGCCGTTAAAGTGTCCGAAGACACCATCAACAACCTCGTAATCTACGCCAAAGGCACGAATACGCCCAGGTTCGTTTTCCACAAAGACTTTCTTGCCGTCGTACTTTGACTCGAGGAGCAAACGCTCCAGGCAAGTTTTGCTTTCTGCGTAACGCAGGTCATCTGCCAAACAAGCCAGTCGCGCCGCATCGTTGACGCGGCGGCAAAGCTTTTCAAACATCCCCCTTCTCAGAGGAAAATGTTCAAGCTCATTGCGAATGACGTCGTCCTGGTTAGGACCAAAAGCCAGCAAAAACTCAATGCCGGTTTCGTAGTCATGCTGGCGCTCAATATTGAGCTGGGTTCCATCCGGGCAGGTATCGTCGAGAATCTCGTTACCGACCTCTTTGACCTGTTCAGCCAATCCCCTTAAAAAGGGACGGGCAACATCGGCAATCCAGTTGTAGCCTTTTTCGGCGATGTCGTTGATGTAATTTGCCACTTCAGCGGCATCAAGACGAACATCTCTCGCCGCTGCTTCCTTTGGCTTTATTTCCAAAAAGTCCAAAGAAGTTTTTTTCTGAACAGCCATTCGTTTGCGCGCAGCCTCTAAGACCGCGCCGTTATCGCTTTGACCATTCAACCCGCCATTCAGTTTCGTCTCTTTCACTTGACTCATGATTTTACTCCTGCCCGAAGGGCAAAGGGAGAAATGTGTCTTCACAAGCGGCCAGAAATAGGCACATATTAAATTGTGAAGTGCTAATTAAACTTTATCATAATAAAAATAGTTTGTCAATACTAACAACTGCTATTTTAAAATAAAAAAAAGACGGAAAAATTCCGTCATTTATTGTTCTCTCGGCAAAAAATAATGAATTAGTTCTTTGCCAGTTGAAGGATGTTTTGCAACAAGGTTCATCTGCCTATATGCTCCTGAAAAAGATCTTTCACTTCCAATGGCAAAAGCAATTTCAAGCTTTTCTTTTCTTTTTAGTTCCCACAGTAATGGAGAATAATCAAGGTCTCCCGATGCTAAACAAAAAAATGTGACTGCGGGATATAAAAGGTCTACCATTCTTTTTGTATGGTCAATTAAATGCTGGTCTACGTCGTCTACCAGCTTTCCGGTTTCCTGCGACCTTTTTTTTGGGCAATAAATAAGTTCAAATATAAATTCTTTTCTGTACTTCTCCCAAAGTTCCTGAAATAATTCGTCATTTTTTATACATTGGTCCATTGGTAAATACAAATAAAGGCAAACTATATCTGCAAATGTCCTAACCCATGCAAACATATTTTCAAAACCAGCCCTTAAATCGTACCCAAAAAAATCTTGGCCAGCTGCAGCAGAGGAAATTAGCAGATTATCAACATCAACTGCAATTATTGCTCCAGGTGATGATTCCATAATTTTCTTCTTATGCAAAAGTGTGAAATGTAAAAGAACAATGCAGGCTAATCATATAGATTTGTATTGATTTTGTCAACTCTAATTTAAAAAAACGCAAACAACAAAAAAAACGGGCAAATACCCGTTTTTTTGTTGTAAGTTAGCTATTAGTTGTTTGTTGCTAATTTTAAGCTCATTCTGTGCTCTTTCGGCTCTACCTGCAAAACCTGAAAATCATAACTTTCGCCAATTTTTAAAGATTCTTCCATTTTAGCTGCAGATCCAAATTCAGAAATATGGCAAAGCCCCCTTATTTTAGGAAGAACATCTATAAATGCCCCAAAGGCGCTAAACTTTATTACTTTCCCATTTATAATATCGCCTTTTTTGTATTTTTCTTCAATTTCTTCCCAAGGATTTTTCTTTAAACTTTTTAAAGAAAGAAAAACCTGATTATTATTTATATCAATTATCTGGGCTTTTACAACTTCGCCCACTTTTACAACCTCTGATGGATTTTCAACCAACTGCCAGTCTAATTCTGAAATATGAATTAAACCCTCTATCTGCTCTGCTTTGCTGTCTTTTTCTGAAACTTCTAAATGGCATGGAAATTTTATAAAAACGCCAAAATCGGCAATTCCTGTTATTTCCCCGTCAATAACATCGCCCTTTTTATAATCTTTTAATATCTCTTTTATTTTTTCGTCTGATTTTGCTTTTTCAGACAAAATTAATTTATTTTCTTCAGCTAAAAGGTCAAGAACTTTTACTTCCAACGTTTTGCCGATAAACTTTTGCAGTTCTTTTAAGATTTTTTGCTTGTCAGCATCAATTACGCGCGGGTAGTGCTCTGGAGCTAATTGAGAAACAGGCAAGAATGCAGGAATGCCGTCTAAATTAGTTAAAAGTCCGCCTTTATTTACGCCAACAACTTTAACTTTTACAATTTCTCCGCTTTCTTTCATTTCTTTAAGCTTTTTCCAGCTGGTTTCTTTAGTGGCGTCTCTTAAAGACAGCTCTCTGTATCCGTCTTCGTTTTCCAATTCTACTATTTTAGAAAATACTTTGTCTCCAATTTGCAAATTTTTGATAACATCTTTTACTTCGTAAAATTCTCTGCCATAAATTATGCCTGTCCCAAGTTGGCCTAAATCAATAAAAAGAGACGATCTGTCTCTTGCCACAACTATTCCCTCTACCGTTGAACCAACAGAAATAGGATTTACCGAGTCTATTTTCTTAATTATATTTTTTAACATTTTTTAATAAAAAAACAACGGTTGTTTTTTCCCGATAAATTTATTCTAAATTTATCGTGGATCCTCGATGGCGAAGCCATCGGGACCCCTGCTGCCGCCCAGCAGTGTTAATTACAATATATATAATATACACTATTTTATATATTTTGCAACCCTATTTCGCAAAAACAAAGGTTGAACTAAAAAAACATTTGTGATAAAATACATAATAATTCAAAATTAGTTATTATCTATGGCTAAAATAACATGGGCAGGGCAATCCTGTTTTCAAATTTCGGTTTCTAATTCAAAAAATCACGATGCAGATATCGTGATTGACCCTTTTGACGAAGCGCTAGGATTAAAAGTTCCTAACCTTTCTGCTGATATTTTATTGACTTCGCACGACCATGCAGACCATAATAATATAAAGGCTGTAAAAAATGAGCCGTTTTTAATTTCAGGGCCCGGAGAATATGAAGTAAAAGGAGTTTTTATTTATGGAATTCCTTCTTTTCATGATTCGGCTGAAGGAAAAGAAAGGGGCGCAAATACTATATATACAATTGAGGCTGAAGATATGAAATTTTGCCATTTAGGAGATTTAGGACAAAAACAGCTTACTGACGAACAGGTTGATAAAATAGGGGCAGTTGATGTTTTGATGATTCCTGTTGGCGGAAATTATACTATTTCAGCTGTTGAAGCGCAGAGAATAATATCTCAAATTGAACCAAGAATTGTAATTCCCATGCATTACAACCTGCCAAAAATAAAAGCTGAATTAGACGACGTAAGCAAGTTTTTAAAAATAATGGGCAAACCATCTATTGCTCCTGTCGATAAATTAACAGTAAAAGCAAGCGCTCTGCCAAAAGACGGAATGGAAATAGTGGTTTTAACTCCGTAATTTTTAATTTCTAATTTCTAATTTTTAAATAATGTCTAAATTTATAATTTTTAAAAATTTTATTGCTAAACTTCAAAATTTGCCCGAAAACAAGAAAAAAATTATTCTATGGACAATTGTTGTTATTTTAGGATTGATAATGGGATATTTTTGGATAAAAAGCGCAATGAATAATTTGCAAAAGTTAAGTGAAAATGTAAGCCAAATCAAACTTCCAGAAATTCAGACGCCGGCAACACAAGTTACAAATACACAAACTCCAGCAAACCAAACTGAAGATTGGAAAATATATAAAAAAGATAGAGCAGGGACATATATAAATGATGTTTATAATTATCAAATTAATTACTTGGCCGAGACAGAAATTAAAGAGTACTTGCCCGATAATCCAAAAAGTTGCGTATATTTAAATTATGGCACTGGATTCATTGTCATAAAATCTCCAGTCGACACTATTCTCTGTTTAAGATCTTCTGCCGGTGTATATGCAAAAAAAATAACTCAGAATATAATAGTTAATGGCAAAGAATATAAAACAGAAGGCATTATTGATGAGGGAAGAAAGTATTTACAATTTACATTATATGGCGGAGGCGCAACAATTGGTTTTGAAACTAATTCGACAGACACTGAAACTGAAAATAAAATTGAACAAATGATTTCTACTTTTAAATTTATAAAATAAAATTTTGTTATGAGCATTGAAGAAATTAAAAACAAAATAAATCCTATACTAAAAAAAAATGGCGTTGAAAAAGCCGCGATTTTTGGTTCTTATGCAAGAGGCGATCAAACAAAAAAAAGCGATATTGATATTTTGATAAAATATAAATACGATGACAAAAGCTATTTTGACCTTGTTGGGCTGCAATTTGAATTAGAAAAGAAACTTAAAAAGAAAGTGGATTTATTGACTTACAGCGGAGTTCATAAAAGATTAAGGAAGGAGATTTTTGGCAGTAAAAAAGAAATTTTATGAAAAAAGATGTTAATATATTTCTTTTACATATTTTTGATAATATAAAAGCGATAGAAAAATTCACTAAAAATTTTAACTTTGACGATTTTATTAAAGATGAAAAAACAATTTATGCTGTTATTAGAGCAGTTGAAATAATAGGAGAAGCAGTAAAAAACATTCCGATGGACTTTAGAAAGAAACATAAAGAAATTGAATGGAAAAAGATAGCCGGAACCAGAGATAAGCTTATTCATGAATACTTTGGGGTTGATTTAAAACTTACTTTTAAGATTATAAAAGAAGACATTCCAGAGTTAAAAGAAAAAATATCAGAATTATTAAAAGAATTAAAAATAGACAAACTAATTTAGCAGTTTTATGGCAGAAGAAAAACCTGCCCGCAATGCTTCGCATAACGATGCAGGCGGGGAAAAAACAAATAATATAGGAAGAATAAAACAGCGGGAAATTGTAACAGAATTAAAAGAATCATACATTGATTACGCAATGTCGGTTATTGTGGCTCGCGCGCTTCCCGAAGTAAGAGATGGCCTAAAACCAGTGCACAGAAAAATTTTATACGCAATGAATGAGCTGGGATTAAGCAATTCAGCAAGATTTAGAAAATGCGCCGCGGTTGTTGGAGAAGTTATGGCAAAATATCATCCTCATGGAGATATGGCTATTTATGACACCTTGGTTAGAATGGCCCAAGATTTTAATATGCGATACCCCTTAATAACTCCTCAAGGAAACTTTGGTTCAATTGACGGCGATGGATCTGCGGCTTCAAGGTACACAGAATGTAAATTGTCAAAAATTGGAGAGGCAATGTTAGAAGACATAGAAAAAGATACTGTAAATTTTACCGATAACTATGACGGTACAAGGCGAGAGCCAACTGTTTTACCTTCACCAATGCCACAATTGCTTTTAAACGGCTCTTTAGGAATTGCTGTTGGAATGGCAACCAATATTCCTCCCCACAACTTAACTGAATTATCAGATGCGCTTATTTATTTATTGGCGCACCCAAAAGCCGAAACCGAAGATTTATTCCAGTTTATACAAGGTCCTGATTTTCCAACAGGGGGCATAATTTACGACCAAAAAGAAATAATTTCTGCTTACTCGCAGGGCAAGGGAGCTATTTTAATGCGCGGAAAAGCAGATGTCATAGAAAAAAAAGACGGCTCAGAGCAAATTGTAATCACAGAAATCCCCTATCAGGTTTTAAAGTCCAGTTTAGTTGAAGAAATGGCAAATTTGGTTTCAGAAAAAAAGATTGAAGGCATAAGGGATATAAGAGATTTATCAGACAGAGAAGGAATGAGAATTGCCATAGATGTTAAAAGAGGTTTTCAGCCGCAAAGAATTTTAAACAGGCTTTATAAATTTACTAATCTACAAAAAACCTTTCATTTAAACTTGCTGGCCTTGGTTGACGGCATACAGCCTGAAATTCTTTCAATTGCTGATGTTCTTTCTTATTTTATTGAACACAGAAAAGAGGTTATAACAAGACGGACAAAATTTGAGCTTAAAAAAGCAGAAGAAAGAAAGCATATCTTAGAAGGTTTAGTTATTGCCTTAAAAAATATTGACGAGGTAATTAAAACAATTAAAAAATCTGCCGATAAAGAAGACGCCAAAAATAATTTAATAAAAAAATTCAAACTTTCAGAAAGGCAGGCAGTGGCTATTTTGGAAATGAGGTTGCAAACATTAGCCGGCCTTGAAAGAAAAAAAGTTGAAGACGAACTAAAAGAAATTTTAGACAAAATTAAAGAATTAATGGCTATTTTAAAAAGCCCTGAAAAACTAAAAGAAATTATAAAAAAAGAATTCCAAGAAATTAAAGAAAAATTTGGCGATAAAAGAAAAACAAAAGTTATAAAAGGAAAACTGGGCGAAATTACTGAAATTGATTTGGTTCCCTTAGAAGAAACAATCGTAACTTTAACAACAGGTGGCTATATTAAAAGAATTAACCCGTCCACTTATAAAATTCAAAAACGCGGAGGAAAAGGCATAATGGGAATGAAAACAATGGGAGACGATATTGTTGAGCACTTCCTTTGCGCCTCTACTCACGACAATCTTTTGTTTTTTACAGATTCTGGAAAAGTTTTTCAAACTCAAGTTTACGAAATTCCAGAAGGCAATAGGGTTGCCCGCGGCAGAGGGCTTTTAAACTTTTTAGAATTATCTACAGAAGAAAAAGTTTTGTCTTTGGTGCCAACCGTAAACACAGGAAAACCCGACAAAAGCCCCAAGAGGCATTTTGACGGGCCCGCCGCAATCTCGCCAAAGGCGAGTTTGGGCGGGTTTTTGGTGATGATTACAAAAAACGGCAGAATTAAAAAAACTGCTTTAGAAGAATTTGAAAATGTCAGAAAGAGCGGAATTATAGCTATAAAATTAGAAAAGGGAGATTTGTTGAAAAAAGTCGTTAAAACTAGCGGCGAAGACGACATAATTTTAACAACAAAAAATGGAATTGCAATTAGATTTAAAGAAAAAGATATAAGGCCAATGGGCAGGGGCGCAGCTGGTGTAAAAGGCATTAGGTTGAAAAAGGGGGACGAAATTATTGGAATTGATGTTATTTCCACCTACGCTTCTGCTGAAGCTTCGGTGGACAAAGGAAAAAAACCAAAGCAATATTTATTGGTTGTTATGGAAAATGGCTACGGCAAAAGAACAGAAATTTCTCAATACAGGCTTCAGGGCAGAGGCGGATCTGGCATAAAAACAGCCAATATTACAAGTAAAACAGGCCCTATTATTATGGCTTGCATATTAGAAGATATAAAAGAAGATGAAGATTTAATTGTTATATCAAGAAAGGGGCAGGTTATAAGAACTGGCGTAAAATCTATATCTTTGCTTGGCAGAGCAACGCAAGGAGTTAGAATAATGAAATTAGACGGAGGAGACAAGGTTGCGTCAGGAGCATGCCTCAAGGACTAAGTTATCCACACCTCAACTTCACTTTATTTTGTTTTATTTGGTATAATAAATAAATGAACAAAAAATTTGCTTCTTTAGTTATGCTTCTTGGCTTATTTAGTTTAATAAGTTTAGTTTCTGCACAAGTTCAAATACCAAATCCCTTAGGCGGTGTAAATAATTTTGGTCAGCTTCTTTTAAAAATAGCCGATGGGGTTGGAGTTTTAATTGCAAGTTTAGGCACAATAATGATTATATGGGCTGGAATTTTATATCTTACTTCAGCTGGCAGCACCGAAAGAATGACCAAGGCAAAAACTGCGTTATTTTATGCTATAATAGGCATAGCTATTGGAATATCTGCTAGAATAATAGTTATTATTATTGGGAGCATTATTGGTGTAAATTTAAACCTGCCTTGAAGTTAAATATTAAAAGGTCGAGCCCCGAGCAAAGCGAGGGGCGAAACATAATATATTGAAAAATTAAATTAGCTTAAAAAAATGAAAAAAAGTTTAATTCTTTTATTTGTGGCTGGCATATTGGTTTTACCATTTGCGGCTTCTGCTATAGTTATTGGAAATCCTCCAAGCGGCGGCATAAACAGCGTTGAGCAAGTTGTCAATGCAATATTAACTCCGGTTTGGCAAGTATTCATTGGCATAGCTGTATTAATGATTATTGTTGCTGGCATCTTGTTTCTTACCGCAGCCGGTGATGCCGATAAAATTACTACGGCAAGGCACGCTTTTCTTTGGGGAATAGTTGGAATAGTAGTTGGCATAATAGCTTTTTCAATTGTAGCTATAGTCAGAGGAGGGTTAGGGGTTTAATTTTATTGATGAATAATTTTACTTGCCAAGTATCTAATTTTACCAATTGGTAAAATTAGATACTTGGACTAACTAAAAAATGGACAACGAAAAAATATTAACATTAATTTTATTGGCAAGCATTTTAATTTTACCTGGCATAGCCACCGCCCAAACTGTTGCGGGTATGGTTACAAACGTTGTAAATAATGTAGTTTGGCCCTTTGCCATAGGAGCTGTAGTTGTTTTGTGGATTGCCACAGGCCTTATGTTTTTAACAGCGCAAGGCGAGCCTGGCAAGCTAACTAATGCAAAATCAGCTTTAGTATTTGCAATAGCAGGAACAGTAATAGTTGTAATAGCTAATTTGGCAATCGGCATAGTTTGTAACGCTTTGGGGGTGGCTTGCCCTGTTACAGGAATTTAATTTGAAATTTTTTAATATGAATAAAAAAACATTATTTTTAATATTTTTTAGCGCTTTAATCTTACCCTTTATTGCTAATGCCGCCGAAGCTCCAAGCCAATTCTGTCAGATGGTTTTAGCTATAACAAAACTGTCATGGTGGATAGGTGGGTCTGTAGTGGTGATTGGTTGGGTTGTAGCAGGTATTTTATATCTGACCTCGGGAGGAGGTGAACGTATGGTTATAGCAAAAAAAGCGTTGATAGCTGCGGTGATAGGAACAATACTAGTAGTAATTTCAGGGTCAGCGGCAATCTTAGTAAAAGATGCATTACAGTTTGGGAGTTTAAGTCAGTGCGGGTCATTACAATAAAAATAATGTCGACGATACTTTTTAACTTTGAAATACTCTCGCACTTTGCCCCGTTAGGAATTTAATTTAACGTTAAATTAAATTCCTAACGGGGTTTTAATTGCGCGGGTTTTGTGTTATAATTTCGAAGTGAGGGAGAAGTATAAAAATTTATTTTTGCATTTCGACCGAGCTAGAAATTATATTAAATATTAAATTTAATATAATTAAACAAGCGGGTATGGCGAAACAGCAGACGCGCCAGCCTTAGGAGCTGGTGAGAGCAATCTCGTGGGGGTGCAAATCCCTCTACCCGCACCAAAATAAAAAATCGCCCTAAATTTTTTAAAGGACGATTTTTTATTTTAACTTTTTGTTTTATGCAGTTTCGGTTTTTGGAATTTTTATTGTAAGCAGACCTTTTTCCATTTGGGCGTCAGCATTGTCTATATCAATATTTTCTGGCAAAATTATTTTTCTGGAAAACGGACCCCAATAGCATTCTTGATAAAAATATTTTTTATCCGGATGAGTTTGCGGCTCACACCTATTTCCTTTTATAATCATCATATCTTTTTCTAAAGATATATCAATGTCTTTTATTTGTATGCCGGCAATGGCCGCTAAAACAACAAAATCAGATTTTGTTTCATAAACATCCACCACAAGCTCCCCTTCTTGGTCAAAAACCGCGCCTAAATCCGCCTTCGGCGGAATTATGGCGGGCCCGTCAAAATGCCCTTCTGGGCTTTTGTCGGGTTTCTCGTTTTTTATTTTCTTTGTCATAATTGCTTCGCTAAATTAATTTTTAATTTATTTTGTCTCGCTTCGCGAGATCTGGCGGAGCCAGACAAATCCCTTTAAGTTTTTTAAGCTTTTCAAATCCTGCAAAAACAAAACAGGCAAGGGTTATTAAAATTACTATTGGTATTATTATTTTTATAGGCCCTTCTAATGTCATTATAGAAAAATTGTAAGCGCCATGCAAGACCACGGCTATAAACAGTCCAAAAAATACATAAAATCTCTTTCCTTTTTCTTTATAAAATGACATTGCCAAAAAATAACCCGCCACAGCCGAAGATAAAGTATGCAAAAAAGTGGCTCCTATAAACCTTATAAAGCTTACAATCATGGCTCTGTTTAAAATATCGTTGAAAGAGAGGGCATCTGTAGCGGGAAGCAAATAAAGAATATTTTCTACAGCGGCAAAGCCCAAGGCGACAACAACCATATAAAGCATGGCGTCTAAGGGCTCGTCAAACTCATAATGAGTGATTACTTTTATTTTTATAACTAAATATTTAAAAATTTCTTCTGTGAAGGCTATCACTAAAAACCAATATATTAACGAAACTACAATTGGAGAAAAATTCATTTTATTCAATAAAGATGAAAGCCCTATTTGCGCGAAAAAAACTGGCAAAGTTATAAAAGTTCCCCATAAAAAAATCTTCAAAATCATTTTTTTAGATTCTGGGTGCAAGTCTTTAGAAAGATAATAAGCAAGCCATGTCAAGCTGGGCAAAATTCCAAATATTATATATAAAATTAAACGATAAAAATCCATAAAAAATATCAAAACTTTTAATTTTTAGGCCACTCCTCAATCATCAAACATTTCTTTTTATTTTTAACTGGCCTGCCTCGCCCGCTTCGCCGAATCGAGGCGAGCGTCAAGGCGGGCAGTTTTTGATAAATTTCTTCAGTTACAAACGGCATAAAAGGATGCAAAAGCTTTAAAGAATTCAATAAAACATAAAATAAAATTTTGTTTGTTGCCTCGCTTTTTTGTTCTTTTGATTTTTCAATATAAACATCGCAAAAATCATGCCAGAAAAAATCATATAAAGTGTGAGCTGATTTGCCAAACTCAAAATTATCCAAATTTTTATCTGTTAATTTTATTGTTTTTTCCAAAGCTTTTAAAATTGTTTTGTCTGCTGGGGTTTTTGGCGTTGGTTTTTTAATTTCGTATTTTGAATTTTGAATTTGCGACATTACAAATCGGCTGGCATTCCAAATTTTATTGCAAAACTTTTTCCCCATTAAAATATTGTCTGTCACAAATTTCATATCCTGGTTGCCCATTATTTGGTATGCAATGCCAAACCTTGTTGCATCAGCTCCAAATTCTTCAACCAATTTTAAAGGGTCAACTCCAGTTCCTAAAGATTTTGACATTCTTTGGCCATCGCGCGTTAAAACAGTAGCATGTATATAAACATCTTCAAATGGAATTTCTTTCATAAATTCCATTCCTGAAAAAATCATTCTTGCCACCCATAAATTTATAATATCCCTTGCGGTTGACAAAACATTTGTATGATAAAAAGTTTTTAAATCAGATTTTCGGGCTTGCCTCGCCGTAGCTTTAGCGGAGGCGGGCCAGCCCAAGGTTGCAAACGGCCATAAAGCAGAGCTAAACCATGTATCTAAAACATCGTTTTCTCCCTCTATTGGAATTTTATGCCCCCACCAAATCTGCCTTGAAATACACCAGTCTTTTACGTTTTTTAACCAGTCAAGATACGGTTTTTCAAAAGATTTTGGATGAAATTTTATTTTTCCTTTTTTAACTTGAGTTTGGGCAAGTTTCGCCAATTCTTCCATTTTTAAAAACCACTGCAAAGAGGGAATTAATTCAACGGTTGTATTGCATCTGTAGCATTTTGGAACTTGGTGCGCATAATCTTCCTCTTTTTCCAAAATATTTTGTATTTTTAAATCTTCTACAACCATTTTTCTGGCTTCTTCAACCTTTAAATCCATATATTTTTTCGGCACCTCTATCATTTTTCCTCTTTCACTGATAACCTGCCGAGATTCTAATTTATGTTTTTGCCCGATTTGATAGTCAATTAAATCATGGGCTGGCGTTACTTTTACAGCTCCCGTTCCAAAATTTTTATCAACCAATTCATCGGCAATAATTGGTATTTCTTTGTTTACTAAAGGCAAAACAACAATTTTTCCGATTAATTTTTTATATCTTTCGTCTTTTAAATTTACTGCAACAGCTGTGTCTCCCAGCATTGTTTCTGGCCTTGTTGTTGCGACAACAATGAAATTGTTGTCGCCATCTTTTAACGGATATTTTATATAATATAATTTTCCTTTTTCCTCTTTATATTCAAGCTCTAAGTCAGATAATGAAGTTGCGCATCTTGAACACCAATTTACAACTCTTTTACCGCGGTAAATCCACCCTTTTTTATGATAATGTAAAAATGCCTCTTTTATTGCCAAAGAATAACCCTCGTCCATTGTAAACCTTGTTCGCGACCAGTCGCACGAAGAGCCCATTTTTTTAAACTGATTTAAAATTTTGTTTCCGTATTCTTCTTTCCACTTCCAAACCTCTTCAATAAATTTTTCTCTGCCTAAATCAAACCTAGATTTTCCTTCTTTTCTTAATTTTTTTTCAACAACATTTTGAGTGGCAATTCCTGCGTGATCGGTTCCTGGCAGCCATAAAGTTTTGTATCCCTGCATTCTTTTTCTTCTAATTAAAATATCTTGCACAGTTGCATTTAAGGCGTGGCCAATATGAAGCTCGCCAGTAACATTTGGCGGGGGAATAACAATTGTAAAAGGTTTTTTGTGGCGTGGGGGCAACTTGTCAGGATTAAAAAAACCGCTTTTTTCCCAAAGCTGGTAAATTTTATCCTCAACCTCTTTTGGATTATATGCCCCGTTAGAAATTAAGCTTGTTTTTTGCATGTATAAAATTTATTATTAACGCCCCTCAGAAAGGAAATTTCTAACGGGGTATGCCTTCTGTATTTCCATAATATCTTATCTTATCATTTTTTATTTTATTCGTAAATTACCGTCTGCTTCGATTTTTCGCAAAAATCGCCCTAAGCTTGCCGAAGGGGTGATTTTTTGTCTCCGGTGATAGAAACCCGTGATTGCGGTCATTAAACCGTTGTCAGTTGATAAATTTAGTTCTGGAAAAATTAAATTTAGATTGCTTCGCTGCGACTCGCAATACCAAGCGAATTGTTTGCGAAGTTCTTGGTTTGCTGAAACTCCGCCGCCCAAAATTATTGATTTTGCTTTGTAATCTTTTGCCGCTTTTAAAGTTTTTTTAAGCAAAACATCTATAATTGCCTGCTGAATTTCTTTTGCCATTTGTATCTGTATCAACTCTCTAGTCGAGCGATCGCTAAAATTAGAAGTTAGTTTTATTTTTTTCCAAACATAAAAGATAGCAGTTTTTAATCCTGAAAAACTAAAATCATAATCTTTTGAATTTATCATTGGCCTCGGGAGCTGGATAGAGACCCGATCTCTATTAATAATAGATATCGGATCTCTATCTGCTAACTTTGCTATTATTGGCCCTCCGGGGTAGCCTAAGCCTAAAATTTTTGCCGCTTTATCAAAACATTCGCCAGCCGCGTCATCTCTTGTTTCGCCTAAAACTTCATACTCACCGATTTTTTTCATTAAAATAATTTGAGTATGCCCGCCAGAAACCACTAATGCAATAGCAGGTAATTTTATATTTTTATTTCCTGCCTGCGCAGGCAGGTCTAAATAATTAACCAATATATGAGATTCTATGTGATTTACCGGCACAATTGGAATATCCCAAAAATATGAAAGCGCTTTGGCAAAATTAACTCCAACCCACAAACAAGGCTCTAATCCCGGCCCATTTGTGATAGCAATTAAATCGATATCTGGCTTTTCATATTTTTTCAAAAACGGAGTTAATTTTTTTTCTAACTCTGGCTCACGTTCCAATATTTTGCTAATGTCTGATTTTTTCACGTTCGTGAAATTTCCAGACAAATCTGTTTTTAATAAATTAGATTCTTTTAATGCTTTAATCAAAACAGGAACTAAATTTTTCTGATGTTCTCGTTTTGCCATAGCCGGATAAACTCCCCCATATTTTTGATGGACTTTAATCTGCGAAGCAACAATATTTGAAAGTACGCAAAAATCTGCCTCCCCGCCCGAGGCGGACCCGCCTCGGGCGGATAAAATAGCAATCCCTGTGTCGTCGCAAGATGTCTCAATTGCTAAAATTTTCATAATTACGAATTATACACAAAATCTTGAATTATTTCAATTTCTAACGTAGAATATATAACATACTGGTCCTATCGTCTAGCCTGGTTCAGGACGCATGGTTTTCATCCATGTAACCCGGGTTCAAATCCCGGTAGGACCGCCATGGATAAAAAAAATTATTTAGATATCTCAAAGGCGGCTGATATTAAAAATATAAAAGATAGAAGGCTCTACCGCTTTTTTGAAACTATTCCAGGGATTATAAGCTTGGGGACTCTTGTCGGAGTCCTTGTTTTTTCTTGGCTAATCCCTACATTCGTGGCAATTTTTATAATCTGTTTCTCTTTTTATTATTTATTTCGCATTGTTTATTTTTCCTTACACCAAATAATGGGCTATTTCACAGTAAAAAAACATTTTAAAACAGATTGGATGCAAAAACTAAAAAGGCAAGATTGGAAAAAAATTTATCATTTGATAATTTTACCGGCATATAAAGAGGAAGATAAAATAATAAAGGAAAGCTTAAACTCTTTAATAAATTCTGATTATCCAAAAGAAAAATTAATTATTGTTTTGGCCACAGAACAAAGGGCCGGAAAAGAATTTCAAGATATAGCAAAAAAAATTGAGAAAGAATATTCTGGTAAATTTTATAAATTTTTAACCGTAATTCATCCAGACAACATTGAGGGAGAAATAGCGGGAAAGGGATCAAATGTGGCATACGCTGGCAAAAAAGTTCAGAAATTAATAGACGAATTAAAAATATCTTATGAAAATATTCTAGTTTCCAGCTTTGATATTGACACTAAAGTTTATCCACAATATTTTTCCTGCCTGACTTGGTATTATTTAACCGAAAAAAATCCGACGAAAGCAAGCTATCAACCAATTCCTGTTTATAATAATAATATCTGGACAGCTGCTATATTTTCCCGCATAGTATCCACATCAAATACTTTTTGGCAAATGATTCAGCAGGAAAGATCGGAAAAGCTTACCACTTATTCTTCGCACGCTATTCCGGCAAAAGTATTTTTTGAAGTGGGTTATCCTGCAAATATTGTTTCAGATGATTCAAGAATTTTTTGGCGGGCATATCTTTATTACAACGGCGACTATAGGGTAGTGCCTATTTATTATATGGTTTCTATGGATGCTGTTATGGCAAAAAACTTTTGGCAAACCGCAATAAACCAGTACAAGCAACAAAGACGCTGGGCATGGGGGTGCGCTGAAATACCTTATGTAATTTTCGGTTTTTTGAATAATAAAAAGATATCTTTCTGGCGAAAAATTTCCCATTTATACACATTAATTGACGGATATTGGTCATGGGCAACAGCGGCTCTTTTGCTTTTTGCATTAGGCTGGCTTCCTATATTATTAGGCGGAAATAAATTTAATTTCACTGTTTTATCTTTTAACCTGCCAATTTTAACCGGCAGAATTATGACAATTTCTTTGGTTGGAATGTTTATTTCTGCTATTTTAAGCACAATGCTTTTGCCGGCTTTGCCAAAAGGACAAAGCCAATTAAAAAAAATATCCGTTTTTTTGCAATGGATATTTTTGCCTATAACTTTAATTGTTTTTGGCGCTCTGCCAGCTTTAGATGCTCAAATTCGTTTAATGCTGGGTAAATATATTGGCTTCTGGGTTACAGAAAAAATCCGCAAGTAAAAAAATTGACACATATTTTCACTAGCGTATAATGAAAATATGGAATTAACAAAGTGCGACTTGTGTAAAAAAATAATTAAAGAGCACCCAATAAGGGCGAGTTTTGTTGATTATCCAAATATAAATAGGGCAGATTTATGCATTGAATGCGGAAAACCCATTGTAGATTTTTTTAAAGAAAACAAATTATTAAAAAATCTAAAAAATAAAAAATCATAAAAATATGCTCGATAATGATGATATACAAAAATTAATAAATGCCCAGAAAGAAGTTTTTGTTACTAAAGAAGAATTTGAAGGTCTTATAGATATTGTTGCCACAAAAGACGAAATGCGTACTACAAATGAGAAATTAGGAAAAATAGGAGATGATATTAAAGAAATTAAATCTTTGCTGATTGATTTTGGTGGTCGTACGGTAAATCTGGAAAACAAAGTTGGTTATATCGAAAATTCATTTAATATTCAGCCAATTAAAAAATAATTAAATTTTAAATTTATGCCAAAATCACCAGAATTTGGTCCATCTGAAGAAACGCCCCAAGAAGAATCCCGGGCAGATAGGGCGATTAGAGAATTGATGGAAAAAAATAAACAAACGCAAGATGATAAAGAAGCCCGTAAAGAAGAGATAGTAGATGAGTATAAAAGATTAAAAGAGATACTTAAAACAAGATCATTGACAGACGACGAACGAAAGAGATTTAACGAGTTAACATAATTAAACCGGCTTCTGTCGGTTTTTTGGTTGTTTTATTATTCAAAGTGGATTTTTGTTTCAAACTGCTTTAATCTCTCTTTTAAAAGAGGGTAATTTTTAAGCTCCGGGTCTTTTTCTAAAATTTCTTTTGCCGCGGTTCTTGTTTTTTCAACTAAAAATATGTTTGAAAGCCCCTGCATTGCCATATCTGGAATTCCCCATTGCTGTGTTCCATAAAGAGAACCAGGTCCCCTTATTTCTAAATCTTTTTCTGCTAATTCAAAACCATTATTTGATTCAACCAAGGCCTTTAATCTTTTTCTGTTTAATTGGTCTGGCGAAGTGGTAAACAAAAAACAATACGATTGCATATCCGACCTGCCAACTCTGCCGCGAAATTGATGTAATTGCGCCAAACCAAATCTTTCAGCTCCCTCAATCATCATTATTGTGGCTCTTTGTACATCAACACCTACTTCAACAACAGAAGTTGAAACCAAAATATCAATTTCTCCGTTTTTAAAATCTATCATTATTTTTTCTTTTTCTTTGGCTTTCATTTTTCCGTAAAGCATTGTAATTCTTAAATCGGGAAAAATATCCTTTGAAAGTTTTTCGTATTCTTCTTTTACTGCTTTTACATCATTTAAAACTAAAGACCTTAAATCGTAATTTTGCGGAACAAACGAGCCAGTAATCTCTCCTGCATCTGGCATTGCAACGGTTTTTTTGCCGTCAATTTTAGGGCAAATCACAAACACTCCTTTTTCTTCTTTTACTTCTTTTTTTATAAATTCATAAGCTGCTTTTCTGTCTTTTGGCTCTACAATTAAAGTTTTTATTTTTTTTCTGTCTTTTGGCATTTCATCTATTAAAGATAAATCTAAATCTCCGTAAACAGTTAAAGCTAAAGTGCGCGGAATTGGAGTGGCAGTCATTGATAGCAAATGAGGGATTAATTTAGAACCTTTAAATAAAACAGCTCTCTGCTCTACTCCAAACCTATGCTGTTCATCTACAACCACTAATGCTAAATTTTTAAACACCACTCCTTTTTGGATTAATGCATGAGTGCCGATTAAAATATCCAACTGCCCGTTTTCTAAATCTCCCAGCAAACTCTGCCGCGACACCTCTGAAACCATTGCTACATCGCAAATTCTGGCGTCTTTACCAGTTAAAAGCCCGATTTTTATATTAAATTTTTCCAAAAGCTTTGAAATTTCCTTAAAATGCTGTTTTGCTAAAATTTCGGTTGGAGCCAAAAATGCAACTTGCTTGCCATTTTTTATAACGCTTAAAGCAGCCATAACTGCCACAACTGTTTTTCCAGAACCAACATCTCCCTCAAGTAATCTTGACATTGGAACTGATTTTTCCAAATCTTTTAAAATTTGAAAACTGCATTTTCTTTGAGAATCTGTTAATTGAAAGGGCAAAGATTTTGTAAATTCTTTCATTAGTTCCGCATCCATTTTGCAGGGAATAGCAGATTTTTGCATTAATTTTGCTCTTTCTTTTAAAACAGACAGCTGAATTAAAAAAAGCTCTTCAAAAGAAAAGCGGGCTTTGGCGGCATCAGCCGCCTCAAACGAGTCTGGAAAATGCAGTTGCTGAACAGCTGTTTTAACAGGCAAAAATTTGTATTTTTTAATTATTTCTTGCGGCAGGGTTTCTGGCATTTGTTCTGCAAACCTGTAAAGCAAAGGTTTTATAACAAATCTTAACCACCTTGAAGTTATTCCTCTTGTTTCAGGATAAACCGGAACTATTCTTCCTGTGTGCGTTAAATAATCATTTTCTGCCATTTCATTAATTCTTTCATAAGCCGGATTATTTAAATAAAGCCCTTCTTTGCTTATGCTCACCTTGCCAGCCAAACAAACAAAATCATCTTCTTTCAAAGTTTTTACCAGATAGGGCTGATTAAACCATACAACTTTAATTTCAGCTTTGCCGTCTTCAATGGTCGCCTCTGTTAAATTCATCCATTTTTTAAAAGTACGGCTGTTGTTTATTTCCGTAATTCTTCCCTGAACACAAACAATTTCTGATAGTTTGCGGCGCGCTTGTGATATAGAAATTATATCTGAAAAATCATCATAACGGCTGGGAAAATGAAAAAGTAAATCCTGAACTGTTTTAATCCCGAATTTTTTCAATCTTTTTTGATAAGCTAATCCTATCCGAGGAATTTCTTCAAGTTTTGTATATAAATCTACCATAAGATTTATTCTATCAGTGAAAAATTTCAAAATCAAATTTACCGGATAAAAAATAGGCGTCCGCGAACAAAGTCGGGACGCCCTATGACGTGAATTCGTCACACGGACTCTTTGAACTGTTTGAGAGCGATCTTGGCGTTCTCCAAATCCGCGATTTGCTGATACGATAGTCCATTTCGTTCCCTTTGACCCTCAACCCTTTCAATGAGCACTTCAAACACATAGAGCGACAATCTTCCGCCTCTTACTTGTTGTTCTATTGCGCTCAATAGTCCGGGTAATCCGCAGTGAAGCCGTTCGGCAAATAGACATAGCGCCCTATTGGCGTCTTTCCTTTTGCCAACAGAAACTCGAAAAGCTTCCTTTATCTTTTCTTCTTTCTGCTGCTTGGAATCTTTAGGGCAATGGGCGCCGTCAAAACATCTGTTGACTGGTTTCTGCTGCGCCTCTTTCATTTGTTGCTCCTTCTGAGAAGTTAAATGGTGCTTGAGTTTTACGTCTCCTTCCTGACAGAATCCGTTTTGTAAAAGAACTAAGCTGAACTGTTTACACTGAACGAAGTGAAGTGTGCCCCCAGGAGGATTCGAACCTCCATCCTAAGCTCCGCAAGCTTATATTCTATCCATTGAACTATGGGGACGTATTGTTAGGCGGAGAGTAGTAGACAATGTTAGAACTTATTTTTGCGACACCACCACTTACTCCTTTATTCCAAGTTTATCACTTGAAGCTGCAAAAATCAATTAGCGTAAGTTTTACCCCACCTTTCCGCTCACTATATCTTACTTTACAAAAACAAATTTTTAGTGTATCATATTAGTTAGTTCCCAACCCCTTTCCTTTCAACCGCAGGAGAACAGATATGAATGACAAATCATTTAAAATGACTTGGTGGATGTGGGTTTGCGTGTCCATCGCAATCCTGCTACTTACTTTCAACTTTGATCCAGTCGGCGATGTGCTGGAAAGGGCGTTCGGCAAAGGAGCAGACAAATGGGTGATTAACATCATTCTTGTCGCCCTCATCATCTACTCCTACTTCGTTGGGGTAAGGAAAAAGTAGCCAAACGGCTACTCAGAGAAACAAAGCCCAGTGAAATGGAAATCACTGGGTTCTTTTTTTATACAAATTGTTTATCCACCACCTTTTAATGAATGGCAGTGATTGAGTAGATAAAAAGAAACCCAAAGTTGGGATAAGGGCGTTTAGTAAAAAATTCCTTACTCCGATGAAATAAAAGACGACTGCAGTAATAATATAGGTCATTATCACAATAAAAACGATACGAAACTTACTCGTCTCCCACGATTTATCTGCCTCAACTTTTTTATTCCTTTCTTTTATCAAACTGATTTCTTTTTTAATATTTTCTATTTCTAGCATTTTATTAGAAATGTTTTTTAAGAAATGCTCTACCCGAACCGGATTTTAGATATTTTTCAAAATTAAACGCCCTATATTTATCCTTAAAAGCAATATAATTTTGTAAACTTAATGGCCTACGATTTTTTGTTGCTGGCACGTGGCCTTTAGTATGTCTTTCAAACCTATCTTTCAAATTATCAGTGCACCCAGTATAGGGTCCATCTTGGCATTTTAAAATATAAACATAAAACATATAGTTATTATTGAAACTCTCCTTCGCAGCTCGCTACTAAGCGGACTTTGTCCGCCGTAGCTCGCCGCTTCGGCGAGCGAAGGCGGAGGGTACAGGACTCGAACCTGTATGTCCGTAAAGGACACTGGTTTTCGAAACCAGCCGAATGCCATTATCGCAACCCTCCTTGTCCAATTTTTATTCTACTACAATTTTTAAAAAATACTACCTAAAATGCGGCAAGAAGCCGCATTTTTTAAAATTTATATTTTATATTTTTTATTTATGATTCTCGTTTTTTATAATAACTTGATGCCAATCATTAAAATCATAAATATCTTGAATAATCATTCCAATTATCAGTCCCCACACAAAAACAGGAATTTCAGGCTTCCATCCGCCAAGAAAAATAAGAATTATAAGCATAACTCCCATAATCCAATGATGAAGATGGATATCCCACTTACCGAGATTTAAAAATATTTTTTTTTCTCTGCTGTTCTCATTTATGCCAAATTTTTTACAATAAAACACGGTGGCTAAATAGCCAATAAGCAATCCTATTGCAAATAAGGCTGAATAATAAAAAGACATAACTAATACTACCGCAGGAAAAAGCTTTTTTACGCCACTTTTTTTATTTTCGGGCATATATTTTCTATGTATTTTATATTAAAAGGGATACCTTTAAGATATCCATATATTTAATAATTATAGGTTTTTCAAAGGACTTAGTCAAGGCTTTTTGTATAACAATTTTTGCGATTTTAGCTCTATTTTTAGCCTAAAATAGCGAAAATAGAGCTAAAAATAGCTGATTTTGCATAAAAAAACAGTCCTGAACAAAGTCGAAGGGCTGTTTTTTAAAAAATTAACGCATTTTGAAAAACTCCAATATTGAAGCAGTAAACATATTTATTAATTTAATAAAACCAGACGGGCTTGTTGGCGGCGGAGGAGGAGCCTGTTGGCCTGTTGGCGGAGGCTGAATTGGAGCAGGCTGTATTTGTTGTTCTATTTGCCCAGCAGGAATCTGCTCTGTTCCTGAAGGTGGCGGCTGTTGCTGTAAATTTGGAGTTCCCGGCAATGGTGGTTGTATTAAATTCCCTGGCTGCTGTTGATAGGGTTGATCATAAGATGGCGGTCCGTATTGACAATTTTCTCCTTGGCAAGGCATTGGATTTTGCTGATTTATTCTTCTATTCTGCATTTCTTTGCATTCTTCAGGAGTATTGCATGGAGGCCTATTCTGCAAAGTTTCGGCTGGCGACGGGGATGCTGGTTGAAAATTTTTACAATCTTCAGGGTTTGACTCGCAATATGCTTTGCATTCTTCGGGGCCTTTACATCCGCCGGGGCCCGCCTGCCCTGCAGGAGGAATATTGCCCCCTTCACCAGGCCTGCCTGCTGGAGGAGGCCCCATTTTTTCAAAACATTCTCTCATTTTTTCTCCAATGTCTCTTGGCGGCATAACGCCATTTTTCATTTTTTCAAGCATATCAGAACCGATTTTTCCTTCCAAACACTCAGACACTTTTTGAGGCATTTGTTGTAAAGACTGTTTAAACTGCTCTTTCCCTGCTTCCATTTGCTTTAAATCTTCCTCCGGTATCATTTTGTTTTCTTTAGCGAAATTAAAACAGGTTTCCTGGTTGTTTGAATTATTGCAAAAAGCTTCGCATTCGCCTTTTCCCTTGCATCCCCCAGGGCCCTTGCCCCCTGTTTTTCGCGCCATTTTTGCGTCTTCTGCTGACATAAATCCAGCTGCCTCGGCGAAATTCATGCATTCTTCAAAATGCTCTTCCTCTGAACAATAAACATCGCACTCCTCTCTGCCCTTGCAATTAGGCGGCTTTACTCCCTTTTTTATGGCTGATAACATTTTTTGGGAATCAGCTTTTTCCTGTTCTGACATAAACCCAGCTTCCATGGCAAAAGTCATGCAAGTTTCCATATTATCTGGGTTGCCGCAATATTGGTCGCACGCCTCTTTGCCTCGGCAAGGTGGAGGTTTTACTCCTTTTTTAATCGCAACTAACATTTTTTTAGCATCATCAAGCTCTCTTCCTTGTATAAATCCTGCTGATTCTCCAAAAACAATGCACTCTTCCATATGCTCTGGGGCTTCGCAATAAGTGTCGCAAGCTTTTTTATTTGAGCAAGGAGGAGGTTTTACGCCTCGGGCAATAGCTGACTGCACTTTTTTAGCTTCTTCTAATTCTTTTGGCGGCAATATATTATTTTCTTCAGCAAAAGATATGCATTCATTAATATGGCTTATATCGTTGCAATATGCCTCGCATGCATTTTTATTTTTACATTCTCCAGGGCCCTTAAATCCAGCTGCAACAAATTTTTCAGCAGTATTAATTTCCTCTTCTGTCATTAAATTGTTGGCTTTTGCAAAATATAAACACTTGCTTGTGTTTTCTGATTTATCACAATAAGCCCTGCAAGATTCTTGAGACTGGCAATTTCCCAGTTCTTTTACAGGGTATTGAATATTTTCAGGGCTTTGCGCAAAAATTATATTTATTAAAAAAAATAAAGCTGATATTAAAAAAAATGCGATTGGAACAATTGAATATTTTATTTTCATAATTTTCATATATTAAATATTAAAAAGGGTTAATTTTAACATTTTTTATAGGATTTGCCGCGTCAGCAGGATTTACATTGGGCTTATTTTTTAAAACGTTTGTATCTATTGACGGCAAAACGCCTTGCGTGGCGCTTTCGGTTATTTTTCCAGCAGTGTCGCCTGCGTTTTCTAAAACACCAGCGCCATATTGCGATTTTATTTTTTTCCAATAAAAATATCCGACAACAGCAGAAATAATTAAAAAAATAATTACGGCTGATACAACCGTTATTATAATAATTTTTCTTTTGCCAACTCTGTCAACAAAATTATTAACAGCATTTGGCGTTTTAAATGCATTTATATCGTCCATGTATTTATTTTTTAATTATATTATTTAATTCTAGACCCATGGCTTTCGATGTCAACTGTTCATAACAATTTTCAGCAACAAAAAAACGCCCTTAAAGGCGTTTTTTAAAAAAAATAAACTAAGTGCCCCATGCAGGATTCGAACCTGCGACCATTACTTTAAGAGAGTACTGCTCTACCAACTGAGCTAATGGGGCAATTTATTTTCTACAAACTCCACCAGGGTTTTCCCATGCTATATCCTATGGCTGCCAGAATAAAATCAATTATAAGCCATGAGCAAAATACCAAAACCAAGCCAATAATAGCAGCATATAAAATTTTCTTGCCTGTTGCAAAAAGATTTGGATTACCAGCTGAAATCATCATAATAACTCCTCCAATTGTCAGCGCCAAAACTGCCAAAGGTGTGGCTATATACCAAACAATAAAATCATAAATTCTCGCAAGCATAAGAAAAAAATTTTCAATTGTGCATGTACAAGAAACTCCGCAAGGCACAAGCCCAGTGGCTTTTGGGTCGCCCGTACTAGGGCAATAAGAATCATTCCAAGATTCAGTTTCAGCTGTACCGTCAGAATAAGCCGAAATTTTACCGAAGATGCCGAAAATTAAAAATAAAATGGCGAATGATATAAAAAATAGTAAAAAAGATTTTTTCATTGTAAATTTGTTAATTAAAAAATTATAACATAAAAATAACAATAAAAAAAGGGCAATAAAAAAAAGCCCCAGTCATATAAATGATTGGGGTCTTTGTTTTGCGACCGTTTTTAGTGAGTAACGGTCAACTCATGATCTTCTTGTTGCTGAAAGCTGCCGGGGTTTTAGTATTGCCCATCTCCTTTCTCAAGCAGGCACCAGAAGAAAGAGATGACGGGAGTGAGTGTGTAAGACACACCGAGAGCGAGAACCGGGATGAATTCTCCCGGCTTTCCTTTCTCGTGGAAAATGGCGACCACGACGAGCGTGAACACGCCCAGCAGGGAAAAACCCAGGTGTCCCAGGATCATCCCCCACGTCATTTCCCTGAAGTTCTTTCGCATAACGGGTTCTCCTTTTAGAGTTTGGTGAAAGAGAAACACACGACAACAATCCATATCAGAGCGAATCCAGCTGGCAACATTCTGAGCAGTTTGTGGAATGTTACACCTTTGTTGATGACATCCCATTCCGGGCCGATGAACACGTTTACGGTAGTTGGCTCCTCCTCATGTCTGATTTGGGCGAGCCGGGTCTGCCAGTATTCTACCCACTGCTGACTTTTTTCGTTGATCAGGATCCATACCACAGCCATTCCTATGCCGAAAAGGCCGAGGAGTAAAAACAGCCCAAAGCCCGCATCTTTTGAGAAGACGAGCGAGAGCAATGCCGAGTTGATGATCATGAACATCTGGCTTCGCGACCATCGTAGTGTCACTTCCGTGTTACGGGACATGGCCATGCCTGTATACATGGCTTTTTCGTCGCCGGTCATGCAAGTCACCCCCTTTCTGAGGTTCGAGTTTTTAAGGTTCAGTGTTTACACTATATCACTTAACCCGTAAAAAGTCAAAGGGCAGTTGATTTTTGTCAATTTTATGGTAAAATTTAAAAATTGCCCCTATGGTGAAATGGATATCATATTTGGCTTCGAACCAAACGTTGGGAGTTCGAATCTCTCTAGGGGCACAATTTCATGACAATTCCTAAAGAAGTTAAAACTATTATAGAAAAGCTTGAAAAAGCTGGTTTTGAAGCGTATATTGTGGGCGGATGCGTGCGTGATTTTTTAATGGATCCGCCAGCTGGCGGAGAGCCAAATGACTGGGATATAACCACAAATGCAAAACCTGAAGAAATTCAAAAAGTATTTCCAGATAGCTTTTATGAGAATAAATTTTTAACTGTTACTGCGCGCACAGGCAGTAAAAAAGTGCCGGAAATTGAAATTACAACATATAGAGAAGAAGCAAAATATACAGATAAAAGGCACCCAGACCAAATAAAATACGCAAAAACACTTGAAGAAGACTTGGCTCGCCGCGATTTTACAGTAAATGCAATAGCCCTTCGCCTCGGCTCAGGGCAGGCAAAAAAAGAGATTATTGATTTGTTTGACGGCAGAAAAGATTTAAAAAATAAAATTATCAGGACAGTTGGAAATGCAGAAGAAAGGTTTAATGAAGACGCGCTAAGAATGTTAAGGGCAGTTAGATTTGCAACCACATTGGGATTTGCCATAGAAGATAAAACTGCAGAGGCAATTAAAAAAAACAGTATTTGGCTTGAGGCAATTTCGCAAGAAAGAATAAGAGATGAATTTATAAAAATTATTATGGCAGACAAAGCTGCAAATGGAATTGAATTACTGCGAGAGCTTTCGTTGTTAAAATATGTTGTTCCAGAATTACTTGAAAATTACGGCGTGCCACAAAATAAGCATCATATTTATGATTGCTATCAGCATGCAATAAAATCTTTAGAATATACTGCAAAGAAAAAATTTAATATGTATGTAAGATTGGCTGCTTTATTTCACGATATAGCAAAACCAAAAGTAAAAGTTGGCGAGGGTGAAAACGCCACTTTTTACAACCACGAAATTGTGGGAGCTAAAATAACTTTTCAAATTTTAAACCGATTAAAATTCCCTAAAAAAGATGTTGAAAAAATAACAAAATTAGTGCGTTTTCATTTATTTTATTATAATGTTGGCGAGGTTTCAGAATCTTCTGTAAGAAGGCTGGTAAAAAATGTGGGACCTGAAAATATGGAAGAGTTATTGCAAGTGAGAATGGCAGACAGAATTGGCTCTGGCGTGCCAAAAGCAGAACCGTATAAATTAAGGCACCTAAAATATTTAATAGAAAAAGTAAGCAAAGACCCGATCTCCGTCAAAATGCTGAAAATTAATGGAAACGATTTGATGAAAATTTTAAATATAAAGCCTAGTCCTAAGATAGGACAAATTTTAGATGTCCTATTAGGTTTTGTTTTAGACGACCCTAAAAAAAATACTAAAGAGTTTTTAGAGAAAGAAGCGGTAAAATTAGGAACATTAAGCGACTATGATTTGCAAAAATTAGCAGAAAAATCAAAAGGAGAAAAAATGGAAATTGAAACCAAAAAAGACGAGATGACAAAAGCAAAATATTGGGTAACATAGCCAGATCCCGCTAAGGCGGGACTGGAATTTTCAATTTCCAATTTTAAATTTTCAATGATAAGGTAGATTTATATAAACGGGGTGTAGTGTAACGGTAGCACGAGTCGTTCGGGACGATTTAGTCGGAGTTCGAATCTCCGCATCCCGACTCATTAGAAATTAAAAATTCCACTTTTGCGAAAGCAAAATGTGGCATGGACCTGTAGTATAGTGGTGCCGATTATGTTGCGACATAATCGG
>JBBTQL010000009.1:0-23835 GCA_038065715.1 Patescibacteria group bacterium | reverse complement strand
CACGGCATTCGTCCCGATTTATAAAATTTAAAATAATGTTTTATACTTATATTTTAAAATCAGAAAAGAATGATTCATACTACATTGGCAGTTGTAAAGATATAAATAAAAGAATTGACTTACATAACGGAGGGTATGTAAAATCTACCAAAAGATACATTCCATGGAAAGTAGTTTACAATGAAGAATATAAAACATTACTGGAAGCTAGAAAAAGAGAGTCGCAGATTAAATCGTGGAAGAAAAGGAGCATGATTGAAAAATTATTTAAAATTTTATAAATCGAGGATCCACGATAGCTTTGGTGGGCCCATGGTCCAGTGGCAAGACGCCGCATTCGCATTGCGGAAACGGCAGTTCAAATCTGCCTGGGTCCACCAAAGCTATCGGGACATCGGGGAGGCGGCGGCTCCGATTTCGTCACAACGAAATCGTGAGTCCACGATTTTTTTAGAAAAAAATCGGGATTCGATTCTGCCCAGGTCCACCAAAGTTTATTTACGATTGTTTTTTTATTTGTGAGATGAACCCCACTTTCTCATTTGGTCTAAAATAAAATGCAAATCCTGGCCTCTTTTAGTTAGGCTGTATTCAACATGCGGAGGCATTTCCGAAAAAACTCTTTTTTTAAGCACTCCGTTTTTTTCCAAATCATTCAGTCGAGCGGAAAGAGTGCGCGGGCTTATGCCTGATAGGGAAGCAAGCAACTTGCCGAATCGCTTTTTTCCGTTTAATAAATCGCGAATTATTAACGCGGCCCACTTTTTCCCGATAATATTTAAAGTTTTTTCCACAGGACAGTTTATAATTTTTTCTTTGATTTTTGTCATATTTAATACTATACTTTTTGTAACTACTTTACATTGTAAAGTATATATTTTACACTTAATAATGTCAACAGCAAATAATTGATAGTTTATAAGTTTTAGTTTTCATGAAAAATAAAACTATAATCATTATTATTGTCCTGCTTATTATTAGCTTTTCCGCGGTATTATGGATAAAATCAGCAAGCCAGCCAGGCAAGCTTGATGCGTTTGCGCAATGCCTTAAGGAAAATGGCGCGGCGTTTTACGGCACTTTTTGGTGTAAGCATTGTCAAAGTCAAAAAGCGCTGTTTGGCAAGTCGGCCAAGCACTTGCCGTATATTGAGTGCTCAACGCCAGACGGTCGAGGTCAATTGGCGATATGTAAAGACAAAAACATTGAGAGTTATCCAACTTGGGAGTTTAGCGATGGCTCGCGTTTAAACGGCGAAATACCTTTAACGCAGCTGGCTGAAAAAACGGGCTGTTCACTGCCCCAATAAATTTATGGAAATTATTTTAATAGTTAATCAAACACTTTCGCTTCTCACGGTTGCCGGGCAAATTATTATAGTCGTTCTCATCGCGTCACTCGCAACAAAACGAAGCGAAATACTAAATTTTTTCGCCAAACACGCGCTATCTTTTTCGCTATTAGTCGCGCTCATAGCAACACTCGGAAGTTTATTTTATTCGGAAATCGCCGGCTATGATCCGTGCAAACTTTGCTGGTTTCAGCGGATTTTAATGTATCCGCAGGTAATTCTTATAGGAATCGCTTGGCTAAAAAAAGATTATGGCATTGTTTTGTATAGTATCGTCTTGTCGTCTCTCGGCGCGTTAATTGCCGGCTATCACTATCTTTTACAAATTGGCATCGCATCCTCTATCGGTTGTTCGGCGGTTGGATACTCAATTAATTGCGCGCAACGATTTGTTATGCAATTCGGCTACATCACCATACCAATGATGGCATTTACCGCGTTTTTGCTTATTATAAGTTTTATGGTCGTATTTAAAAAGTCGAGTTTATCAATTAAAATAAAATAAAATTTTATGGATAAAAAAATAATAATTTCAGCGATTGCAATTGGCATTGTTGCAATAGGGGGCATAATTATGTTCAACACAACAAACCAAATTGACAAAAATGAGAATACTGCAAATAGTGTTCAAAATAATAGTATTTCAACAACTCAGGAGAATAAAGAGCCTGCGGTAAAAGAATTTTCAATGACATCTTTTGTGGAAATGGTTAACGGAACCCCAAAACCGCAATTTTCTTTAAAAGAAATTACTGTAAACAAGGGTGATAAAGTAAGAATTAAAATAACTGTCACCAGCGGCACGCATGATTTTAAAATTGACGAATTTAATGTATATGCTGATACTCAATTAAACAAAGAGTATGTGGTTGAATTTACAGCAGATAAAACCGGAGAATTCATTTATTACTGCGCAAAACCAGGCCACAGGCAAAATGGCCAATGGGGAACACTTAAGGTAATATAGACTATAGATAATTAAATTTCTATTATGAAAAGAAAAGAAAAAACAAGGGCGATAATAATAACCCTGCTCGTTTTTTTAGTTTTCTCTTTTTATATCTTTGCTAAGGCTATTTTTAATATTGGCAATTTTCAAAATATGAATATTGCCTTGTTTTTTTATTTATTGGGAAAACTGGCAGGCCTTATAGGATTTTCATTTCTTTCATTGCTGATATTTTCAGGAGACACAGCAAGATTTTTTGATAGATTTTTTGGAATTGATAAAATAATAAAATTTCAGAGAAAATTTGCGCTAATAACTATGATTTTTATTTTTCTGCATCCTATTTTCTTTATTTTATCCAGCAAGTCAATATTATCTTATATAATTCCAAATTTTTCAATTATTCCGTCAGCATTGGGAATAATGTCTTTTTATATTTTTATTATTGTAATGCTCGCTTCTAAAATGTATAAAAGAATATCTTATGCTGTTTGGCAGTTTATCCATATTCTTACCTATATTCTTTTCTTTTTCAGCTTGTATCATGCTTTTTTATGGGGTTCAGATTCAGGCAGTTTGCTTGTGGCAATTATCTACCTAATAATACTTGCGGCAATTATTATAGGTATAGTTTATAGAACAAGTTATAAAATAAAACAGAGGTACGCAGGAAAATTTTATGTTCAAGGCATCAAAAACGAGACTAAAGACACTTTTACCTTAATATTAAAACCGGGAAAAAAGTTTTTATTTAAAGCCGGGCAATTTTGTTTTTTAAGGCTAAATAAAAATAAATTATACGCCAGGCATCCCTTTACCATATTAAGTTCGCCCGAAGAGAATGAACTGCGCTTTGCGGTAAAACTTGCAGGAAAGTTTACGAAAGCCTTATCTGAATTAAAAAAAGGCGAAGAAATAATTGTAGACGGCCCTTTTGGAATTTTTACGATAGAAGACCACAATAAAGACCTTATCTTTATTGCCGGCGGAGTTGGCATAACTCCCTTTATGAGCATTATAAAAGAAAAGATTGAAGATAATAAAACTCAAAACATTGTTTTGTTATACGGATCAAAGACAAAAGAAGATGTAATTTATAGGGAGCAAATAGATAACATAAAAAAAGATTGGTTTAAAAAAGCGTATATTTTGAGCGATAACAGTTCTCTTAATGAAACATACGGATACGAAACGGGATATATTGATGAAAAAGTTATAAAAAAGTATGTAAAAAACATAAATAACTCGCTATTTTATATTTGCGGGCCAGAACCTATGAAAAACAACTTAAAGGAAATATTGAGTAAACTTGGGATAAGTAAACAAAACATTATAATCGAAGATTTCTTTTGGTAATAGTAATTATGCATTATGCCAGTTTTCTGATAGAATAAACGAATACTGAAAAGGCATAATATGACTGCAGAGAAAATTCAAAAAATTTATCCTGAAGGAAAACTCAAAGATGTTTTGGGAGCTTTTTGGCAAGGAATTAAACCGCAAAAATGGAGTTTATTTTTTTGCATTTTTGCTATTTTTTCAGCTGGGGCGGTAGCTGTTGCGGCTCCGGTTCTTTACAAGCAGTTTTTTGACATCATTTCATCTGCAAGCGATAAAAGTTCGGCTGCTCCCGGTTTATTAAAGATAATAGTTGAAATAGCAATCTTGCATGCCGTAATGTGGGTTTTTTACCGCATGGCTTCCTTTATATATATTGGCTTCCAAACAAATGTGATTGCAAGGTTAAAACAAAATTCTTACGACTATTTAATAGAGCATTCTTACAATTTTTTTACAAATAATTTTGCAGGCTCTCTGGTGCAAAAAGTCAACAGGTTTGCCAGAGCCTTTGAAACTTTAACCGACAGAATCTTATGGGACATTCTGCCCTTGTTTACAAAAATATTTTTTATAGTTATAATTGTATCTTTTATAAACAAATGGATTGCTTTGATTATTTTTATTTGGGTAGTCGTGTTTTTATCTTTCAGTTTTTTCTTTTCAAGGTGGAAATTCAAATATGATGTTCTGGTTGCTGAAATAGACTCAAAAACAACCGGTTATTTGGCAGATACTATAGCCAACCAAAACACAATACAGCTTTTTTCCAGCCAAAAATTTGAATCACAAGGCTATAAAAACATAACAAGCCAGCAGGCAAAAGCCACAAAATTCAGTTGGAATTTGGACTCTGTCACCGATGCTATGCAGTCTTTTTTAGCTTTTACAATAGAGTTTTTGCTTTTTTACTTTACAATTAAATATTGGGAAAACGGGCTTGCAACAGTTGGAGTTTTTGTGATGCTTCAGGTTTATATAATAAATTTAATTGACAACCTTTGGGGTTTTGCCAGAATTATAAGAAATATTTATCAGTCGTACGCTGATGCAAAAGAAATGGTTGAAATTTTGCTTTTGCCCCACGAAATAAAAGATGCGCCTTTGGCCAAAGAATTAAATATCAATAGGGGCGAAATTAAATTTGAAAATTTAAATTTTAATTTTAACGAAACAAGAAGCGTTTTAGAAGATATAAATTTAACAATTAAGCCCGGAGAAAAAGTGGCGCTAATCGGGCCGTCTGGAGCCGGCAAAACAACTTTTGTAAGACTGCTGTTGAGGCTTTATTCGCCCACTTCAGGAAGAATTTTAATTGATGGCCAAGATATTGCAAAAGCAACCCAAAAAAGCTTGAGAGAAAATATTTCAATGGTTCCCCAAGATCCGATTTTATTTCACCGCACATTAGCTGAAAATATCGCCTACGGCAAAAAAGATAACAAAATGAGTGATATTGAGGCTGCTGCAGAATCAGCCCACTGCGACGATTTTATCGCTAATTTACCCTATAAATTTGATACTTATGTAGGAGAAAGAGGAATTAAGCTGTCTGGAGGCGAAAGGCAAAGGGTTGCAATTGCAAGGGCTATTTTAAAAGCAGCCCCGATTTTAGTTTTAGATGAAGCAACATCCAGCCTTGATTCCCATTCTGAAATGTTAATTCAAGATGCCTTAAATAATTTAATGCGAAACAAAACAACAATTGTTATCGCCCATAGGCTTTCAACCATACAAAAAATGGATAGAATTATTGTTATAGACAAGGGAAAAATTGTTGAACAGGGAAGCCATTATGAGCTTTTAGAGAAAGAAAACAGCTTGTATAAAAAATTATGGGAACTTCAAGCAGGCGGATTCTTGAAGCAGGAGAATGAAGAACCCGCCTCCGTCCCGCCAGAGCGGGACTTCGGCGAGGTAAAAGAAGACGATAACGAAAAAACCAGCGGCGAGGCAAAATTAGCCAATTTTTAATACGTAAATAATTTATGAACATAAAAAATCTAATCACATATTCAGAAAACGGGATTTTAAGCAAAGTTATTTTAAAAAGCGAAAAAATGGATATTACCCTGTTTTCAATGGCAGAAGCTACTGAAATTTCAGAGCATACCTCAACAAAGCAAGGCTTTGTTTATGTAATTGAAGGAAAGGGAATTTTTACTCTTGAAGGCGAAAATATAACAATGGAGCCTGGCGTATTTATTTCTATGCAAGAAAATATGGTCCATTCTCTTAAAGCCGAACAAAACACAAGCTTTCTGCTTTCATTGGTTAATTAAAAATATGGAAGATAAATTTGAAAAAATTAAAAAAATAGTTGAAGAGGAATTAAAAGAATGTTCCGGACATAATTTTGACCACGTTATGAGAGTTTATAATATGGCTGTGCATTTGGCTAAAAACGAAAGTGTTGACTTGGAGGTTATTAAAATAGCTGCCTTACTCCATGATATTGGAGGCAAAAAAGAAACAAATGACCCAACCGGTAAAACAGACCACGCTGTTGAAAGCGCTAAAATGGCAAGGCCTATTTTAGATAAATTAGAATTTTCTGCTGATAGAATAAATCATATTTGCGATTGCATTATTTCCCACAGATACAAAACAGATAATCAGCCAAAAACGTTAGAGGCTAAAATTTTATTTGATGCAGATAAATTGGATGCAGCTGGAGCAATTGGCCTTGCAAGAGGTTTTGCATGGATTGGAAAAAACAGGGCACATATATATAGAAAAGCAGAAAATTTAAATGATTATATAAAAGAAAATCTTGAAGGGGGGAAAATAAATGGTAGAATAATGGATAAAACAAAACACAGCGCGCATATAGAATTTGAAATAAAGATAAAATTTTTACCAAATAAGCTTTATACAAAAATGGCAAAAAAAATTGGGAAAGCAAGAGTGGAATGCTCTAAAAATTTTTTAGACATAATGGAAAAAGAAATTAACGGTGAAATATAGTATAATAAATTATAAAAATAAATTAACAAGCGTTTTGCAGACGCTAAAAAAATATGGATGAAAACATTTTACCCCTCGGCCATAGGCCTACGGGCGAGGCAAAAAGAAATATACCAAGGGATTTGTTTTTGCATCTCTTGGCAATAGTCACTCTTTACTGGTCGTCAATAACTTTTGTCACGCTTTTGTGGCAATTTATAAATTATTTTTTGCCCGATGTTTTAACAGATATTTATATGTATCAGGCAAAATTTGAACTGATGCGTTTTGCAGTTTCGTCTTTATTCATAGTTTTTCCGCTTTTTATTTTAGTTTCATGGTTTTTAAACAAAATTTATAGAAAAGAGGCGATTGTCAGAGAATCTAAAATAAGAAAATGGCTTTTGTATTTTACTCTTTTCGTGGCGGCTCTTATTGTTGTAGGCGATCTAGTTTCTGTAATAAATAGCTTGTTAGGAGGAGAAACAACTTTAAAATTTATTCTAAAAGCTTTTTCTGTTTTATTAGTCGCCGGATTTGTTTTTGGATATTATTTAGATGATGTTAGGCGAGAAACTCCAACAAAACTGGCGAAACCATTTGCTTTTGGGGCTAGCGTATTGGTTTTATTTGCAATCATAGGTTCATTTTTTATAATTGGCTCGCCGGCAACCGCAAGATTAATTCAATTTGACCGGCAAAAAATCAGCGATTTACAAAATGTCCAATATCAAATTGTAAATTACTGGCAAAAAAAAGAGGCGCTGCCGAATACATTGTCTGATTTAAATGATCCAATATCAGGTTTTATTGTGCCAAAAGACCCTCAATCTAACACCAATTATGAATATAATATAAAAGATGCAGTAAATTTGTCTTTTGAACTTTGCGCCACATTTAATAAAGAAGGAAACAACCAATATAGCCAGACGCGGGCAATGAGTGTTCCTGTTCCCGTAAAAGGGTTTGCCGTTGACAATTGGAATCATGCAGATGGCAAAATATGCTTTGAGAGAACAATTGATAAACAGCTATATCCGCCATTAAATAAAACCAAATAGTTTACACTGAGCAATAAAATTGCGAAGTGTGGATATCTTGTTGAAAAAGAGTATAAAATATTGGGGAAAAACTGTGTTAAAATAAATAAAAATGGCGGAGTTTGTTGAAATAAATGACAAAAAATACCCAGCGGCCTTAAAAGAGCTGGGGAGTTTAGCGCCGAAAAAGTTGTATTATAAGGGAAATTGGCCTGCCTCGCCGAGTCAAGGCGGGGATGACGATATTTTTAATAATTGTTTGGCGGTTGTTGGTTCAAGGCATTTAACTTATTATGGAAGAAAAGCAACCGAACAACTAATAACAGAAATTGCAGCTGCAGGAATTACTATTGTTTCTGGTTTTATGTATGGAGGAGATGAAGCCGCGCATTCAGCTGCTGTAAAATGCGGTGGAAAAACCATTGCCGTTATGCCCTGCGGAATAAATATTATTCATCCGCCCCAGCATAAAAAACTTTATCAGGAAATTTTAGACAACAACGGCCTTATTATTTCTGAATACGAGGACAATTTTCAGCCAATAACTTGGTCGTATGTGCAGAGAAACAGAATAGTGGCTGGCCTGTCTAAAGCAGTTTTCGTTACAGAGGCAAGCTTAAATAGTGGATCTTTGCTTACGGCAGGATATGCTAAAAAATTTAACAAGAAAATTTTTGCTTTACCTGGCCAAATTACCAGCGAAGTTTCAAAAGGAACAATAAAATTAATAAGAGAAGGCGCTGAAGCGGTTTCGGAAGCAAAAGATATTTTAAGTTTTTATAAAGTTTTGGTAAATCCAGCAAAAATCAAAGGACGTCCGACGTCCAAAGTTTTTGGGACGTCGGACGTCCCAAAAACTTTGGAGGAGAAAATTATTGCTCAGCTAAAAAGAGAGCCAATGAAAGCAGACCAAATAGCCAGAACTTTTTGTGTTCCAGTTGCTCAAATCGGCACTGCTCTTTCTTTAATGGAAATGAAAAGTATAATTAATCAAGACAACGGAAAATATTACATCAGCTGATTTTTTATGTTAAAATAAAGATAGTTAGGTTGTCGTATGACAACTTAATAGATTATGAGAGAGAAGGATTTTTATACAACAAATGAGCTGGCAGATGTTTTGAAAATTAGCAAACAATCTGTGTTAAAGCGGATACACAGAGAATCTATAAAAGCCAGAAAAATGGGCCGTGATTTCGTTATTTTTAAAAAAGATGTTAATTTAAAAAAATTAATCGCGGAAATAAAGCGTTAAATACATGTCAGGTTGTTATACGACAACCTAAAATAGAATTAAAAAACTCTATGAAAAATCTTGAAACAAATCCATCATACCCTGATGAGTTTTTAAATCCTGACCAGAATCCATTTGAGAAAAGAGAAGATAATCCTTATGAGATTTTAAAAAGAGGCAGAGAAGAAATGATAGATGCTTCAAAAAAAATAAAAGATAAAAAATAAAATTTTCGAGAATTGTATAATTGCAACATTCAATGAAAATTGTCCCGCTTGGCGGGATCCCGCTTCGGCGGGAAAAATTGTTAATTATAAATTGCTATTATGCTTATAAAAGTTCCTTCGGCGGCAAATTTAGGGTTAGAAACAATAAAGGTTGACATTGAAATAAATCTGGCAAATAAAGGTTTGCCCGGGTTTGAAATTGTTGGCTTGCCAGACAAAGCAGTTGACGAAAGCAAAGAAAGAGTAAGAACAGCGATAATTAGTTCTGGTGTTGATTTTCCAACAAAGAAAATTATAGTAAATATGGCACCGGCCGATGTGCCAAAAGAAGGCTCGCTTTACGACTTGCCTATTGCCGTTGGAATTCTAAGCAGCGTGTTTGAATTTCCTATTCCCCAAAAATCTTTATTTTTAGGAGAATTATCGTTTGACGGTTCTTTGCGCCACACAAAAGGAGCTTTTTTAATGGCGCTTTTTGCAAAAGAATTCGGCTTTACAAACTTATTTGTGCCAAAAGATTCGGCAAACGAAGCTGCCGCCATAAAAGGGGCAAAAGTTTTTCCGGTTGAAAATTTAACTCAGCTTTGTAGGCATCTTTTAAAAGAAGAAGAAATTTTTCCTGTTGATTATAAAGAAGTTTCAGAAAATGTTCCAGTTTCTGTTGAATTTGATATGAAAGAGGTTTTAGGCCAAGAGCAAGCAAAAAGAGCTATGGAAATTGCGGCGGCCGGCGGTCATAATATAATAATGATTGGTTCTCCGGGTTCTGGCAAAACAATGCTTGCCAGAGCTTTGCCTGGTATATTGCCTCCCTTAAACGAACCTGAATCTTTAGAAGTTACAAAAATTTTTTCAGCATCTGGCGATATTCCGCCAGGAGGATCTTTAATCACCCGCCGGCAGTTTAGGTCGCCCCATCATACAGCTTCCCTGGCAGGTTTGGTTGGCGGAGGGTCAAAGCCAAAACCTGGAGAAATAAGTTTAGCCCACAGAGGAGTTTTATTTTTAGATGAATTTAACGAATTTCCACGTTCAATTATGGAAGCAATGCGTCAGCCCTTAGAAGACGGCTGTCTTGCAATTTCACGGTCAAAGCATAGAGTTGTTTATCCGGCTGATTTTATGTTAGTGGCTTCAGCAAACCCCTGCCCCTGCGGATATGCCATGCACCCAAAAAAATCCTGCACATGTTCTGCAAATCAAATTTCAAAATACCAAAAAAGAATTTCAGGGCCAATTTTAGACAGAATTGATTTGCATATTTCTGTAATGCCCGTTGACACTGAAGAATTTTCAGACAATCAAAAAAATTCTGAATTTTTAGAACCGTCGGAAAAAATAAAACAAAGGGTAGTTTTAGCCAGAAAAAAACAAGAAAATCGCTTTTCTGGCGAGACAATTTATTCAAACAGCCAGATGAAAAACAACCATATTAAAAAATATTGCAAACTTTCAAAAGATGTTGAAGGAATTTTAAGGCAGGCGAGCTTGAAATTCCAGCTTTCCGCCCGCTCTTATATGAAAATGATAAAAGTTGCAAGGACAATTGCGGACTTAGACAATTCAGAAGAAATAACTGTGCCTCATATGGCAGAAGCTCTACAATATAAACCAAAAAATTACGAACAGGCTTAATGATTTATAAAAAATTAAAATTTATAAGAAAAATAAAAATATGAAAATAAGTAAAAAACTAATTAAAAATCTGATTTACGGAGCAGTTATTTTTATCATTTATAATATCTTGCTTAACTTAATTATTT
This sequence comes from Patescibacteria group bacterium, assembly GCA_038065715.1. Classification (GTDB taxonomy): domain Bacteria; phylum Patescibacteriota; class Minisyncoccia; order Minisyncoccales; family Staskawiczbacteraceae; genus JBBTQL01. The sequence goes on along the minus strand of JBBTQL010000009.1, from coordinate 12,987 downwards.
TTCCCGTATTATATCAAAAAAACATCTTTAGTATTTTTAATTTTAACGAACCGCTTATTCCTCTTCCTTTTTTTGATTTCGTAACTTATTTTTTAGTATTTTCTGTAAAGATTGCTACACTTATAATTTATAGAGCATTTGCGATTATGGGTGAGCAATATACTCCAGAAATAATTTGGTGGCTTGTTTCTTTTTTCGGGATTGTTATTTGGGGAGCCATTCTAGGATTAATTTGGTTTCTTTTAACTGAATTATCTGCATTTTCTATAAAAAGGGGATATAGTTTTATAAGGCTCGCAGGATATTATATGGGATATATTCTAAAAGGATTGTTAGTTGGTTATTTATTAAATAGTATTGTTATAATATCTCTAGCGGTTATTATGAGTCTTGGCACGTCGTCTTGCAGGGGTGAGCCAGATTGTGGTTTTGGTTTAGTTGTTTTAATGGGATATATATATTACCCAATGTTGGTGATAGTCAGTTTAATAGGTGGATATGTCGGATTTTTTTACGGCAAAAAAGCAATTAAGCAAAAAATTGGCATTGACGAACAAGTAGAATATTATTCTTTAAATATAAAAAAACTTTTATTGGTTTTATTAATTTTTGTTTTAATTATTACAATTTTTTTCTTTGGAGTTTATTTTTTTAAAAAATATGAAGCTAAAAACAGATTAAAAACGTACGGCCATGCAATAAACGAAAATAATATGTCGCTTTGTTTGGAGTTATATGACTCGAGCGCAACTAAAGAAGAAAATAATGCGGATATTAGTCGTTGCTATTATGATGTCGCTAAATTTAATAAAAATTTAGATGCATGTGATTATTATTTATATGCTGATGGTCCCGGAGGTTGTTATGCAGCGGTTGCAAGATATTATAATGATCGCACAATTTGCAACCTTGCGAAAGAAGAAAAATTTAAAAATGAATGTTTTGAATCTTTTAGAATAGACGATATCATAGATTTAGCAGCTAAAGAAAATGATATTTCTTTGTGTAAGCAATTCAAAAATGATGATCTTAATTCCTATAATTGCTATGTTAAAATAGCCGTAAAGAATAAAAATTTGGATGCATGCGGATACTTAACTGACATATTACATTCGGAAGAAGGATGCTATTTTGCCGTTGCTGTGGAGTATAAAGATAGTACAATTTGTGAACTTATAAAAAAAGATGAATTTTTTAAAAATAAGTGCGATCGAGAGACTCAATAAAAATTGTTAATTGTAAATTGTTATGTCGCAACATAATGAGGTTGGAAAAATTGGGGAGGATTTGGCGAGAAAATATTTGGAAAAACAGGGGTATAAAATTATAGAGCAGAATTACAAAACAAAGTATGCTGAAATTGATTTGGTGGCTAAAAAATCTGATAGATTTTTAGAAAAAAATAAATTAGTTTTTATTGAAGTGAGGACAAAAATCGGTGAAAATTTTGGCAGTCCTGAAGATACTTTAAATCAAAGAAAATTAAGAAAAGTTATGCAAAACGCTCTGGCGTATTCAGCATTTAAAAAATGGGGCGGACCTGTTAGAATTGATGCAATATGCATTGTCCTAAAACAAGATTTTTCTGTGAGTCGCCTCACCCACCACGAAAATATTATCAGCTAAATTTAGTAAATTTTGTTGACGAAATAATTTTTTCTGCTATAATTCACTTGGTTATTTAAAATCTTTTTTAGGAAGGGAGAAGCTTATGGCAATCAAGCCCACAATATCTGTAAAAGACTTTATTGAGCAAATTTCAAAAATGGAAGCTGAAAGAGAGCATCATTGGGTAGAGAAAGCAGCAACAACTTATCCGCAAGGATTGTGGGAGGGCTATAAGAAACAAGCTATGACAGAAGCTGGCATAAAATGGCTGGTTACCGCTGTGCCAACGCAAATCTGCAGCACCCTGCGCCACTTGTTTGCAGAAGGAAAAAACTACAAAAGTGCATTCTTGCAAGGTGAAGCTTTCTTACAGGCAATAAAGCAAAAGGCACAAGAATGCGGCATTGATGTGTCAGAAATCCACAGTGGGCCTATTTTCAAACCCGGATAGTAAAGAAAAAACCGTGCAACTATTCACCTCTTGAAAAAATGAACAGTTGACACGGTTCTTTTTATTTGCTAAAATAATTTAATAATCAAGAAAGGAGTTATTGTCCGTCTGACCACGGGCATATTTTTTTATAATTTTCAATTTCTAATTTTCAATTTCTATTAAAGCATTAAATAAATAAGTCTTAATTCTTAGAAATTTAATAGAAATTAGAAATTATAACTTAGAAATTTACACTATGGATATAAAATCATTTCAAAGAGCTTTGGCTCAAATTGCAGAAGAAAGAGGCATTTTGCCTGAAAAAATAATAGAAACTATTGAAACCGCAATAGCAACTGCTTATAAAAAAGATTACGGCAAAAAAGGCCAGAAAATAAAGGCGAAATTTAACCCTGTTTCTGGCGATGTTAAGTTTTGGCAGATAAAATTGGTTGTTGATGAATCAGTGCTTTATACAGAAGAAGAAATAGAAACCCTTAAAGAAAGAAAAGAAATTCCTGCTGAAGATTTAGACAAAGACGGCGAACAAAAAAAAGTTGTTTTCAATCCAGAGAAACACATAATGATAGAGGACGCCAAAAAAGAAGATTCTAAAATTAAAGTTGGCGATGAATTAGAAATTCCTTTGGTGTCTAAACAGGATTACGGCAGAATTGCGGCTCAAACAGCAAAGCAAGTGATTTTACAAAAAATAAGAGAGGCGGAAAAAGAAACAATCACTAACGAATATAAGTCAAAAGAAGGAGAAATTATTTCAGGAATTATCCAGAGAATTGAAGGATATAATATTTTTGTTGATATTGGAAAAACCTTAGGCATATTAAACAGAGACGAACAAATTCCCGGAGAATTTTACAGGCCAGGCCAAAGGTTAAAATTTTACATACTAAAAGTAGAAGACACTCCAAAAGGGTCTGTTGTTATGCTGTCGCGCGCTTATCCAAAATTAATCTCAAAACTTTTTGAATTAGAGGTGCCAGAAATCGCTTCGGGCTCTGTTGTGATAAAATCAATTGCCAGGGAGCCGGGATTTCGCACAAAAATTGCTGTTGTTTCTGAAGAAGAGGGAGTAGATCCAATTGGCAGCTGCGTTGGGCAAAGAGGAACAAGAATAATGGCTGTAATAAATGAATTAGGCGGAGAAAAAATTGATGTTATTGAATGGCAGAAAGACCCTCAAAAATTTATTGCCAATGCTTTGGCTCCAGCAAAAATTGTTGAAGTAAAAATTGAAGATAAAAATACAGCTGTGGTTTTTGTTCCAGAAGACCAGCTTTCTTTGGCTATTGGCAAAGACGGCAGAAATGTAAGGCTGGCGGCAAATTTAACCGGCTGGAAAATAGACATTAAGACAGCAGAGGGTGAGGTCGCAGAGGAACCCGCCCAAAGTCCTTCGGACAATGAGGCGGGCGAATCTGCTGATTCAAAACCTAAAAAGAAAACAAAAAAACCTGCCCGCAATGCTTCGCATAGCGATGCAGACGGGTCTAAAAAAGAAAAAGAGTAATTTAATTATCAATCATCAAAATTCAATTATCATTGAAAATTTAATGAAAATTGTCCCGCTTATCGGGATCCCGCTTAGGCGGGAAAAATTGAAAATTGAAAATTTTAAAGTTATGTGGCTAATTTATTCTCCGATAATTGTTTCTCTTTTTACGATCGTTTTTGTTTTTTATTTGATTGCAAAAATTAGAAAAGAGCCTGTTGCAAAAGACAAGGCAGTTGCAATCACTCGCGCCATTCAAGAAGGCGCAACCTCATATCTAAAAAGGCAGTATAAAACTGTAAGCGTTGTTGCTATAGTTTTGTTTTTCTTAATTTGGATTTTCTTTGGCTGGCAGCAGGGCTTTGCCAGCGGGTTTAAAATGGCTTTTGGTTTCTTAATCGGCGCTTTTCTTTCGGGCTTATCAGGATTTATAGGAATGTTAGTTTCTACTCAAACAAACACAAGAGTCGCCGAATCCGCAAAAAAGGGTTTGGCAGGAGCATTAGACTTATCTTTTAAGGGGGGATTAGTAACAGGACTTTTGGTTGTGAGTTTAGGGCTTTTAGCTGTTTCAGGATTTTATTTAGCCACTAACGACATTCAGGCTTTGATCGCTTTAGGTTTTGGAGCTAGCTTAATTTCTGTGTTTGCCCGCGTAGGAGGCGGAATTTATACAAAAGCTGCTGACGTGGGAGCTGATTTAGTTGGCAAAGTTGAAAAAGGAATTCCAGAAGACGACCCAAGAAATCCTGCAGTAATAGCAGACCAGGTTGGAGATAATGTTGGAGATTGCGCAGGCATGGCAGCCGATATTTTTGAAACTTATACTGTATCAATGGTTGCCGCTATGATTTTAGGCGCTTTGCTTTTCCCAAAAAATATCCAGTTTGTTTTATTGCCATTATTCATAGGAAGCGTTTCTATTTTAACTTCAATTATCGGAAGTTTTTTTGTAAAGTTGCCTGCCCGCCATAATACTACAGCTTTAGGCGGGGCGGATGGTGTGCCCGCCCAAAGCCCTACGGGCAATGAGGCGGGTGGCGGCATCATGGCCGCCATGTATAAAGGAGTGGCGGCTTCTGTAATATTGTCTGCAATTGCTTTTTATCCTTTGATTAAAAAAACAATGGCTGGCCAAGATATTTCAGCAAACAATCTTTATTTATCTTCTTTAGTTGGCTTAATAATTGCAATTTTGATGTTTGTTATTACAGAATATTACACTTCAAAACAATACGGGCCTGTAAAATCTATTGCCAAAGCTTCAGAAACAGGCCACGCAACAAATATAATTAGGGGAATTGGGCTTGGAATGCAATCTACAGCTTACCCTGTTTTATTAATTGCAGCTGGAACTATAATCAGCTTTTGGCTGGCTGGAATTTATGGAGTTGCAATAGCCGTTGTTTCAATGCTTTCTATTTCAGGAATTGTTGTTGGAGTTGATGCCTATGGCCCGATAACTGACAACGCAGGAGGAATTGCAGAAATGGCGGGAATGCCAGAAGATGTAAGAAAAATCACAGACGCATTAGACGCAGTAGGCAACACAACAAAAGCTGTAACAAAAGGATATGCAATTGCTTCGGCTGGTTTAGCCGCATTAGTGCTATTTTCTGCATATTCACAGCAAGTTGCTGATTCTTTTGGAACAACCTCAGCAACACTGTTTGTTTTAAATGATCCAAAAGTTATTGCAGGTCTTTTAATAGGAGGGCTTCTCCCCTATTTGTTTGCATCATTTTTAATGGGAGCTGTCGGTAAAACAGCCGGAAAAGTTGTTGAAGAAGTTCGCAGGCAATTTAAAAACATTGCAGGCTTAATGGAGGGCACCGCAAAACCAGAATACGGAAAATGCGTTGATATTGTTACAAAGGCCGCAATTAAAGAAATGATGATTCCAGCTTTAATTCCAGTTGTGGCTCCAATTTTAGTTGGATTTATTTTAGGCCCAGAAGCTCTTGGCGGATTATTAATTGGCTCAATTATCACAGGATTATTTGTTGGAATTTCAATGACAACCGGGGGAGCTGCCTGGGATAATGCTAAAAAGTATATTGAAAGCGGAGCGCATGGTGGCAAAGGTTCATTTGCTCACCAAGCAGCCGTTACAGGCGACACAGTAGGCGACCCCTACAAAGACACCGCAGGCCCAGCAATAAACCCAATGATCAAAGTTCTTAACATTGTGGCCCTACTAATAGTCGCATTCTTAGTATAACAAATAGCCCAAACCTAAAAAGTTTGGGCTATTAAATTTATGGCGGGGAGGGAATCTGAAAAAATTTTAGAAGATATTCATAAATTAGAAAAAGACATCCATTTTTACAAAACGGAGCTTCTTTTAGAAAGGCCATCAGAATATGTTTATGAAGTTCGTAAATTATTAGCCAAAGCAGAAGAAAAGAAACGACATTTAACCTTTAAACTTCACGAGGCAGAACATAAGGAAAGCGTGGTGGAAAAAAATAAAGCAAAAAAATAAATTATGGATGCTGCTATTTGGTATCAAAGTTTAGTAAAACCATCTTGGGCGCCGCCTTCATGGCTTTTTGGCCCTGTTTGGACGGTTTTGTATATTTTAATAGCTATTTCTTTTGGATTCGTTTTTTATAAAATATATAAAAAAGAGCTTTCTTTTAAAATTGCTTTGCCATTTTTACTAAATCTGTTTTTTAATTTTATTTTTTCGCCAATTCAGTTTGGCTTGCAGAATAATTTGCTGGCAGCAGTTGATATTATTTTGGTACTGGCCACCCTTGTATGGGTAATGGCAATAATTTACAAAAAAATTCGCTGGGTTTTTTGGATAAATTTACCTTACTTATTATGGGTCAGCTTTGCCACAATTCTTCAGCTTACAGTGACATATCTAAATTGGTAAAATAAATATGGAAGAGGATTTAAGAAAGTATACAGTGGAGGAAGTTGGGATAATTTATGCCCAATAAAATAAAAAGTTTGACAGTAAGTTTTATGGTGATAAGATAAAAATATAAGCAATAAAATTAGAATACTAATTTTAAAAATAATTTATGAAAAACAATGAAAATACAAGACTTCTGTTTTTGTTTGCTATTTTATTGGCCGTAATTGTTGTTTTTTTTATAAACATAAATAATACTGGAGTTTATTTTATAGCTAGCATATCACAAGGTATTATTAATTTTTTTAATAATCTTTCTGCATTAATTTTTGGAACAACCATATCATCCACACCATCGTTATCATCATCTTCTTCTTCATCTGGATCGTTTCCACCACCACCGTCCTCTTTATCTTCTTCGTCGTCGTCTGGATCTTTCCCCTATTATCAAAATACTGAATGTTGGATGGATGATTCTATAGAAACGGGAGATTTAATACCTAGATGCGTTCCTTCAAACATACTTGGGCAACACGATTGCGGAAATGATGGGGATTGTTATAAATATAAACATAGCGTATGTACTGAGGATGGTTTTGGAGGATTTTCTTGCTCACAAGCGAATGGAGTTGGGCCCAATAAATGTAGTAATGATTTAGATTGCCTCAAAACATATACTAAGTGCGAAAAGGTTGGCTTTGAAAAAATGTGTAGAGTCCACCGTGGTATTTTAACTAGTGATTGCGTATTCGCATCTGATTGCGAAAAATCATTTACTGTTTGTGAGCGTCAATTTCCTGATCAAATGCCAAAATGTGTTATAAAAGACGGCATCGGGAAGAATCAATGCGTGAAAGATTCAGATTGTAAATAAATAGCTCAGACATGTTTAAGCTGTTTGACAGAGAATTTTATGGTGATAAGATAAAAATATAAGCAATAAAATTATGGATGAAGATTTGTTCAAAAATATTGATGCTGAAAAAATTGCAAAAGAGGGAACGAAAATTTATGAAGAGATTAAATCAAAATATATCCAGCAGAATACTGGTAAATATTTGGCGATAGAAATTGATAGCAAGGATGTTTTTTTAGCTGATAATGCCGCTGAAGCAGTCCAAGCTGCGAAAAAAGTTCATCCAAATAAGATTTTTTTTGTGGTAAAAATTGGATATTCTGCCGCTGAAATTCTATCTAATATGGAAAAAAACACATGGTAAAAGGAATAGTCCGCAAAAATAGGCCTTTAATAAATTTAATTGTTGAATGGAAGTTGAGAACGAAAGAAATTGTCGCATTAGTCGACACGGGTTTTACTGGAGAATTGAAATTATCACCTCAAGAGGTTTTGGATTTAGAAATTGATATAACACATGCAGAAAGCATTGTTTTAGGAAACGAAAAAACAGCACAAATGTTCGCAGGAATAGCTTCTGTTTATATGGAGGGAATTAAAAATGATGTTAATGTATTGGTGAGCGGTGGAATACCAACAATCGGCGTGGGACTTTTAAAAAGATTTGGATATAATCTAAATATAGATTTTAAAAACGATTCATTAGTATTGCAAAAATATATATAAAATTAACAAAAATTTTAAATAACTATGGCGGAGAATAGCATATTAAATTTAATGATAAGCCATCATGCGCTAATAGACGCCTTGTTTTCGTTGTTTCGCGATGAGGTTAGGGAAAAATCTCCAAGGGCAAGGGCTTCGCTTTCTGAGCTTGACTGGGAATTGAAAAAACATTGGTTTGCTGAAGAAAACGCAATATTTAATTTTTTACCGCTGAAAAATATAGAAATTTGGAAAACAATAAATCATTTAAAAGATGAGCACCTTACAATGCTTAATGATTTAAAAAAATTTTCAGAAAGCTTATTAGAAATAAAAGGAAATGAAATAGAAAATTTTTATAAATTATTAGAAGACCACCGCGCAACTGAAGAAAAAGATTTATATCCAAAATTAGACAAAGAGTTAAGAGAGGAACAAAAGGCGCAAATTATTTCACGCATTAACGAAATTCCTATTAATACATAGACAAAAAAATTATTTTAAGAAGCGCATTAAAGCGTCTTTTTATTACTTTTTATTATGAAAACAGAAATTAAAAAATTACCAAAATCAGAAATAGAAATAGAGTTTGAATTGACTGCCGAAGAATTTCAAGCGCATTTTGAGCATGCAATAGAGCATTTAAAGCACCACGTGAAAGTTGACGGATTCCGCGCAGGGAAAGCTCCCGCATCAATGGTTGAAGAAAAAATAAAACCTGAATCTCTTTTAATGGAAGCTGGCGACCATGCGGTAAAACACGTTTATACTGATTATGTTGTTGAAAATAAATTAGAGCCCATTGGCGAGCCTGATGTGCAAATAACAAAAATTGTCCCGATTGCAGAGCAATCGAGGATCCGCGATGGCGAAGCCATCGGGACAAAAGAACCTGTTTTTATATTTAAGGTAAAAATTACTGTTTTGCCAGATATTGAACTGCCTGATTACAAAGAAATTGCCTCGCGCATAAAAACAAAACCTGCCCGCAGCGGCTTCGCCGCAGGCGATGCAGGCGGGGAAATTTCAGTAACTGAGGAGGAAATTCAAGACGCTTTAAGCTATTTGCAAAAAACAAGGGCAAAATTCACAGAGAAAAACCCTTCGTCGCCTGATGGCTCCTCGGGGCGAGGAGACTTTGTGGAAATTACCTATCAAAATAAAGACATAGAAAACAACAAAGAAATAAAAGACAAATTTATTTTAGGCGAGGCAGGCTTCGTCAAAGGATTCGAGGAACAAATTATCGGCATGCGCGCGGGAGAAGAAAAGGAGTTTACACTTAAGTTGCCTGCCCGCCATAATACTACAGCTTTAGGCGGGGCGGATGGTGTGCCCGCCCAAAGCCCTACGGGCAATGAGGCTGGTGATTTTTTTAAAATAAAGGTCATTTCAGCGCAAAAAATGGAACTGCCTGAAATTAATGACGAATTTGCAAAAACTTTAGGCGCGTTTGATACTTTGACATCATTAAAAGAAAGCCTGAAAAGTGGCATAACAATAGAAAAAACAGAAGCCGAAAAACAAAGAAAAAGAAGTGAAATTTTAGAAAAAATTTCAGAGAAAGCTAATTTTGAAATGCCAGAAAAATTAGTTGAATACGAACAAGAAAGATTGTTTGAAGATATGAAAAACCAAATCAGCCAAAATGTTAAAATAAGCTTTGAAGAATATTTAGCTTCTATCAAAAAAACAAAAGAAGAGCTTAAAGAAACTTTTAAAAAAGAGGCTGAAAAAAGAATAAAAAGTTTTTTAGTCTTAAGACAAATTGGCAAGCAAGAAAATATAAAAGTTTCAGAAGAAGAAATCAATGAAGAAATAAAAAAAGTTATGAAAAACCCATTCGACGCGGCTCAGGGCAAGATTGACATCAACCAATTAAAAGAGTATACTAAAGACGTGATACATAATGAGAAAGTTTTCCATTTATTGGAAAATTTTTCATCATAGATTACATAATAAAATTAAAAATTCAAATGCCAATAGTACCAACTATTGTAGAAAGAAATCAGCGCGGTGAGCGCGCATACGATATATTTTCAAGGCTTTTAGAAGAGCGCATAATTTTTCTTGCGGGTCCTGTCACAGATATGAATGCCAATGTGGTAATTGCCCAGATGCTTTATTTAGCGTCAAAGGACTCAAAAAGAGATATAAAGCTTTACATAAACAGCCCGGGCGGTTCAGTTACAGCGGGTTTGGCAATTTACGACACAATGCAGTATTTAAAATGCCATGTTTCTACCATTTGCATAGGGCTTACAGCTTCAATGGCGGCAGTTATTTTAGCGGCGGGGACCAAAGGAAAAAGATTTTCCCTGCCTAATGCTGAAATACTTTTACACCAAGTGGCTGGAGGAGTCCAGGGGCAGGCAGTAGATATTGAAATTACTGCGAAACAAATTGTGCTGATGAAAGAAAAGCTAAATGAAATTATAGCTTTACATACTGGACAGGCTTTAGCTAAAGTGGAAAAAGACACTGACAGGGATTTTTATCTCACAGCAGAGGAGGCAAAAAAATACGGCCTTATTGATGAGGTAATCGGAGCGAAATAGATGCTGGGTGTTAGGTGTTAGATTTTAGATAAAAAATATCGTATACGAGCTCACCGCGCAGGTGAGTTTATTTGTTTATAAAATTAAAAATTAAAAATATATGAATCAAATTATTTTTATTGTAGCAGGAGGAGCCTTATCCTTAATTATAGGTTCTATTTTAGGATACTATATAAGACAGTCAATCGCCAAAAGAAGGGCAGGCACGTTAGAAGCAAAACTTGAGAAAAAAGTTTTACAGGTAAAAGAAGAAACCTCTGCAATGCTTAAAAAAGCAGAGCAGAAGTCAATGGATATAGTAGATAAAGCGCAAAAAGAAGTTGACGAAAGAAGAAGGGAATTTTTGAAAGCCCAGCAAATTTTATTAGACAGAGAGAATTTATTAGACGGCAAGATAAACGCTTTTGAGCAAAAAGAGCAAGACGTAAAAGATAAGGTTGAAAAATTAAAAAGCCTTAAAGAAGATTTAGACAGCTTAAGAAAAACAGCAGAAGAAAAATTAGAAAAAGTTGCTAATTTGTCGCGCGAAGAGGCAAAAAAAGAGCTTTTAGAATTAGTGGAAATAGAATACCAAAAAGAAATTTTAGAAAGAATTAAAAAACTTGAAGAAAGGGGCGCTGAAAAACTTCAAGAGAGAGCCAGAGAAATAGTTGCTTTGGCAATTCAAAAATGCGCGGTCTCGCAAACGCAAGAACTAACCACAACAACTGTTTTACTGCAAAACGAAGATATTAAAGGAAGAATTATTGGAAAAGAAGGGAGAAACATCAGAACTTTTGAAAAATTGACTGGAGTTGAGCTTATAGTTGACGAAACTCCTGAATCGGTTGTTATTTCTGGATTTAATCCAATTCGCAGGCAAATTGCAAAAATTGCATTAGACAAGCTAATTCAAGACGGAAGAATTCAACCGGCAAAAATTGAAGAAAAAGTTGAAGAAGCAAAAAAAGAAATTGCGCAAAAAATAAAAGAGGCTGGAGACAAGGCGGCTTACGATGTTGGAGTTATTGGGTTAAACGATAAGCTTATCCAAATTTTAGGCAGATTACATTACAGAACAAGCTACGGCCAGAATGTTTTATTGCATTCAATGGAGGTGGCTTTAATTTCTGAAACAATTGCAGAAGAAATAAAAGCCAACAGCCAAGTGGCAAAACGAGCCGGGCTTTTGCACGACATCGGAAAAGCAATTGACCAGCAGGTTCAGGGCTCTCATATTGAAATAGGCATTAAAATATTAGAAAAATTCGGAGAATCAGAAGAAGTTATAAAGGCAATGAGAGCCCACCATGAAGATTATCCAGCCGACAGCATAGAGGCAGTTATTGTTAAAACAGCTGACGCAATTTCAAGCTCAAGGCCAGGCGCCAGAAAAGACAGCTTAGAAAACTATCTGCAAAGATTAAAAGAGTTAGAAGACATAGCCAATAAGTTCCAAGGAATTGACAGGGCTTATGCTATTCAGGCAGGCAGAGAAATTCGCGTGTTTGTTAAAGCAGACAAGGTTGATGATTTAGGGGCTCAAAAAACAGCAAAACAAATTGCTGAAAAAATTGAAGAAGAATTAAAATATCCAGGAGAAATTAAAGTTACGGTAATTAGAGAAAACAGAATAGTAGAATACGCCAGATAGATTAAATTAAATTAGCTTTAAAAAATCAATTAAAACGGCTCAAACACGTCTGAGCCGTTTTAATTTACTGCAATATTGAGTCTAAAATATCCTTTATCATTTTTATTTCTTTTTGGCTTATGTCTTTTGGAATAATAATTACAGACTTTGTGTCATTTCTTAAAGATAATTCTATTTTATGCGTGTTATGCACAGAGGTGTTAATTGGGTTAGATAAGTTTATCTTTTCTTTATCTGATTTATCTTTGTTGGTTAACAGGGGTGTGGAATTCCTTGTTTTTACAAACCATTTGTTTATTTTAGCAGGATCTTCCCCGTATTTTTTATAGTCTGACAAAACTTTTAAAACCCGCGCCTTGTAAGTGTTTAACGAGACAATGCTTTTGTCTTTATTGCTGTTAATCACGTTTATAAATATTTCCTCTATTCTGTCTTCAAAAAGAGATATTGAATCAAGCTCGTCATCAGTTAATGCATTTTCAAATATTTTTAAAGCAGATTTTAAATTATTAGCCGTATTTTCTAAATATTTTCTGTTGCCTTTTGCAAAATCTATAAAACTGTATAACTCATTAAACTTATGCATATCTTTGTTGTTTATTATTTTATCTTTTATTATCTTATCTTATTTTATCATAATACAAACAAAAAAACCACTACTTTAGTGGTTTTTTAATTTTTGAGCAGGTAGGGGGAGTCGAACCCCCCTCATCAGCTTGGAAAGCTGAGGTAATACCGATATACGATACCTGCAAAATTTTGTGTCGGGGTACTCGGATTCGAACCGAGACTAAATCGTCCCAAACGATTCGTGCTAC
>JBBTQL010000008.1:0-1848 GCA_038065715.1 Patescibacteria group bacterium | reverse complement strand
CTCTAACGATTTTACGATCTATCTTTAGATCTATAATTCCAGACCCCAAAAAGTACGCGAAAGATTGAAGTAAAAATTTAATCCTTTTTCTTTTCCCAGAATTTTCGAACTTGCTTAAAACGATCAATTCGCTCACCAATTTTTCCAATTTCTTTCGGATAAAATTCTAAAAGGGTGTCACATAATTCTAACATCCATTTTTTGCGACTATTTTTCGGAATGAGATTTACTATATTAGCGTTAGCTATTTGTATTTGTCCCCAACCAAGGGCGCCTATTGTTAAACAATTCCAGTTAAAAAATTCTATAGGCGCAAAAGTTACATGCTTAATGATAATTTTTGTTCCATCAATTTGATAGTCAACTTTCAAGAGCAAAAAATAATTTATATCTTCCTCGTAAAACCTAGATAATCGTTCAACAGAAGTAAGGTTTGGCATATTAAATTTAGTATCTAGTCGATGAGTTTTGATATCAACAACATAATAAAATCCTTCTTTATCAGTAAAAGCAAGGTCAGCCATTGCTCGACGAGCAAATGAAGAAGAATACTCACCAGCCAAATCACCCAAAATATTCTTAAAATTATCAGCAATAATATCTTGAATTGCATCGCCAACAGCACGGGGACTATTTAGTGTTCGTTCTGAGAGAAAATCTTTTTGGTTATTTAAGAAATTTCTAATTTTTTCTGCTATTTCTTTAAATTTGTCCGTATAAAAAATTGAGCTCTTTTTTATCATAATAATTTGTTACTAAATAAATCTTCTAACTGCCAAATTTCATTTTTATTTTCATTCATCTGCTCATTAAGACTGTTTCTTTCCCAAAACACATTATCTGAATAACCTTGTATACTGGAGTCTTTTTGGGCCATATCAATCCTTTTTTCAGCTAAACAGCAGTATTCCTTATTCATTTCTATACCAACATATTTTCTGCCCAATTTTTTTGCTACAACAGAAGTTGTGCCTGATCCTAAAAATGGATCTAGAACTACATCATTTTCATTTGTTGAAGCTAGAATTATTTTTGCAACTAACTTTTCCGGTTTTTGTGTTGGGTGGTCAGTATTTTCTGGCATTGACCAAAATGGAATTGTGATATCGGTCCAAAAATTTGAAGGGTGTGTAAGTCTAAACTTGCCATCTTTTTCCTCAGACCAATCTTTTGCTATACCATTTTCCCTATATGGTGCCAAAACTTTCTTTTTTAGCTTTATAGCATCAATATTGAACTTATAATCATCTGACACTGTAGCAAACCAAATATCTTCTGAGCAGTTTTTCCAATTACTCAACGCTCCACGTCCTTTTTCTCGTTCCCAAGTTATTCTATTTCTAACATCCAAATGTTTGTCCAACACATTAAATATCATGGGGGAACTTTTCCAATCGCAACAAACATATACAGACGCAGTATTCTTCAAGGTATGCACAATTGAAAGCAACCATTTTTCAAAGATTTCTTCGTAATCATCATTTTTCTTTATGCGAAACTTATTGTTGCCAAAATCTTTGTTTAAATTATATGGAGGATCTATAAACAATAAATCTACAAAGCGACTAGGAAGTTTTATTGCCACCTCCTCTAATTTCCCATAGATTGTTCTATTGTAAAAATTATCATTTATTTCATGAGGTAATAATAATCTTTTGCTTAGATTATTTGTTTCCTGCTCTGTCACAAATGTTGTTCTATTATTTTTTGCTCTGACTTTTTCTTTCATAATTTTATATTTCAGATTTTACCACTTTTATCCTCATTTTCCAAGCTCAAAGACCAAAAGGAAGTTTGAAGATGACCTTTTGGGGCCCAACTTCGCTGAAGCTTCGCTGGGCAAGCAAA
>JBBTQL010000007.1:0-120484 GCA_038065715.1 Patescibacteria group bacterium | reverse complement strand
CGCACAAATCCTAAAACGATAGCAGAATTGTATTCTGCGTTTATAACCGGCTATCATTATTTCGAAAAACAAAGTGCGCCAGTAGTGTTTATTGACACAACAAAGCTGGACATAAACCAAGCAACAAAAAAAGTTTTGGTTCAAATTTTAGAAAAATTTGAAAAAAGTTTTGGTTAACGTCTCCCTTTTAACCAAAATTTAGACACTGCTTAACAGTGTCTTTTTTTACCCATATTAACCTCACTATCCACCCAAATATTTTTTTAAAAATCCAATACATCATAAACCTTAAAATATTTTTCCCAAAAGTTTTGATTTAACATTTTTATATTTTACCACATTTTTTATTTATTGCATATTACTGCATAAAAAAAACCGAGACAATTGTCCGGTCTTAAAAAAAATAATTTAATGTTTAAATTATTGCATAAAATTAAACCAGCCTATTAGTCTTCCTGCTAATATTCAATTCTTTTATTAATTCCAGCATTTTATTTTTAAGTTCTGGAACATCTTTTTCTACGGTTTTCCAAACCACTTTCAGATTTACGCCAAAATATTCGTGTATCAATTTATTTCGCATATCTGCTGCGTCCCTCCAAGGAATTTTTCTGTGCTTGCTTTTTACTGATGAAGGTATGTTTTTTATAGCCTCGCCAATAATTTCAATAGCACGGACTACGGCATAGATTGTTTTTTTGTCATTCTGAAATTTCTCAAAGTTAAAGCCCTCAGTAAATTTTTCAATTTCTTCTGTTAAATAATAAATATCTAAAATGTAATCTTTATATTCTCTTTTCGGAGAGTTCTTTTTCATATATAAATCACTTCGTCTAAAATATGTTTTCCGATGTATGGCTTTAGGGAGTCTTTCATTACTAAGTCAACTTTAATTTTTAGAATATTTTTTAAATAACGCTCTAACCTTATAAATTCAAACAGGCTCGGCTCTTCGTAGAATTCAACCAGAATATCAACGTCGCTGGTTTTTCTTTGCTCTCCCCTTGAATAGGAACCAAAAATGCCGATTTTTTTGACTCGGAATTTCTCCTTCAAAAAGGGCTCTGCATTTTTTATTTTAATTTTTATTCCGTTTACTCCCATAATTTTAAGGTTATTTTACTTTCACTTTTATTGTATCACAAGTAACAAAAACAACCTATGCTATTTTTATGTTTCGTTAATTTTTAGTTTTGTTTTTTAACAATTCCATCAAATCTTTTTTATTTTTACATAAAAAAACATCTATCTTTTCTAACTTTGCCGCCACAAGCAGTTTTTCACATTCTTCGCAATATTTTATTCCAAACCCGCTTTCAATAAATCCAAGTTCATTATCGCATCCATTGATATGACATTTTTTTTCCATAAATCTTGTATTTAATAATTTTAAGCCCACTACCCCTTATTAAACCAAAAAATTTATCTCTTGTAAAATTAAGAATTAAAAGCAATTTTTTCGTATTCATCAACCATTTTTTTTACTGAAAAATTTTTTTCAACTTTTTCTCTGCATTTTCTCCTATCGATTTCATCAATTCTTTTAATCGCTTCTACCATTTCTGAAACATTTTTTACAATAAAACCAGTTTTCTTATTTTCAATAACTTCTGGAATTGCTCCATTGGCGTAAGCAATTACCGGAGTTCCACAAGCCATCGCTTCAATTATTACCAATCCAAAGGGTTCTGGCCACTTTATCGGAAAAAGAAGGGCTTTGGCATTTCTCAAAAGGTTAATTTTTATATTTTCATTACGAACTTCGCCAATATATCTAATTTTTTCCCCATCAATTAGAGGGAAAATTTCTTCCGGAAAATACGGCCCTCTTATTTTGCCACCGGCTAAAATAAGTTTTACCCCTGCTTTTTTTGCAGCCATTATAGCATCTTTTGGATTTTTATGAGGACCCATAGCACCCAAAAATAAAAAATAATTTTTGGGTTTTTCAGTCAGCTGAAATTTTTTAGTGTTTATTCCGTTATAAATAGTAGCCAGATACCTGATCTTTGGAAACCCTTTTCTTTGGTTATTTGAGACAGTCACAACATTAGCATTTTTAAATTTTGAGTAAAATTCTTCAGCCTCCTTAAAAAGGGGCAAATGAAGAATATTTATAATAGGAAGCTTGACAAAGTGAGAGAGGGGCAGAAAAAGATAATTATTTTTTGAATGATTAAATATAACATCAAAATTCTGTCTTTTTTTTATGAGCTCTTCCATTATTTTTGATAAATAAGCGGTTTCCAACCTATATGGCCGGAAAGATTCTATGAAATCAATATTATTTTTTCTCTCCTCTATTGTTTTTTTGAAAATCTGAATAAATTTAGCAGAAGTTTTGCACTTTCCTGCGCCGAAAAGTGTTACTTGGTGCCCTCTTTTTTTAAAACCTTCTACCATTTCATAAACAATTCTTTCTGTGCCGCCATGCCCTTTTGGCGGTATGGTTGTGAAGGGAGGAGCTATGATAGCAATTTTCAGAGATTTTTTTTCCATATTTTTAGTATTTATATCTTTATCTTGCCCGTTTTCTGATTAAAATGAAAAAAAACTAGCGGGGCTTTTAAATACTATATTTTATAAAGATTAATCATCGGGAGTTTCTTGTCTAATTGTAATATTTTCCATAAAATTATTTTTCGTCCTCAAAAGCCGGGTATTGCTCGGGAGCCTTGCCCGCGCTTTCAAGGAGCAGAGGATATAATTTTTTGAAATCAGGCTTTTCGATAATTTTTAGTTCAACTATAAATTCCCAGTTGTCGCCGTAATCAAACAAAAAAAGCATTTTGTCGCCGACGTTTGTAAACACCTGCTGAATTTTAGTTTTCTCAACGCTTTTTGAATTTGGATTTTCCAGGCGTGTTTCCGGCGTATCGGCAAAAAGTTCATACTTTACTTTCGCTTTCGTCCAAGAATCTAAATTATCAAAAAAACCAAAGCAGTGGTCAAAATCGAAACCGAAAGCATTAACAATTTCTTCAGCTAAATTATATAAACTTTGGCTGTCTAAAATTGCAATACTTCGCCATACTTTTTCTTTAATATTTTGTTCCTGAAGATACGGACTGTTTTCATTTATTGTGACATTAAAGATATGAACTTTATTGTTATCTGTTGGTTTTTGTTTTTTCATTGTTTTAATTTAACTTAGTTAGCGTCTGTTTTCAACTTTTTATTTAAAATATTGCACTTTAAACAATTTCCTCTGTGCCTTATCGGCCTGCCGCAAATTTGACAACTAAGCTTTTTTTCAGAAATCTTTTCTGAAACTTTTGTCCCGCTGACTTTTCTTAATTCCTCAACCGCAGCCTGCGACATCATTTTTAATTTTTTATCCAACTCAACAGCCTCACTGCTTACAGCAAAGGCCATTCCGTTTATTCCATTGAGCTTTAAACCATTCAAAGAACGCAACCTTGATAAAGCCACATATCCCATACCTTCCTCAAAACATTTTGAAAGGTCAATCTCGGCTGAATCAAGGTTCATCCCCTGACTTTTGTGCACCGTAATTGCCCAAGCCAAGCGGAGTGGGATTTGGTCTACTTGCGCTTTGACTTTGTCGTCTTCTTCAATAGTCCAGGTTACAAGCCCTGCTTTTATGGTTTTGCCGTCATAGGTTGATACAACCGGCAGACCGTCATCCACATCAAAATATGCAACCTCTCCTAATGTTCCGTTCACATAGCCCGCATCAAAATTGTTTTTGACAAACATTACTTTTGCTCCTTTTTTAAGAGACAACTTTTCGGGAGCCAAACATCCTCGTTTTAACAAATCCACAACGTTTTTATTTCCAACCCATTTCATATCGTAAACCATAGGCTCGCCCGTTATCTTTTCCAATTCACGGCTGTTTATCACATCTACGTCTGCATTGTGAGTATAGAGCTTTGTTAAAATTGTGAAGGGATTCTCTTTGTTTATGGCGAGGGCGCTTAAAACTTCTCTTGCTCTTGCGGGGTTATTTTGCCGAATGTGGTTTAAAAAATTCAGCAAGCCATCATTCTGTTGCCTGTGCTGTTCTTCTAAATAACAAACCTTCAAATTCATTTTATTCCATACTTCTGACTTCGTCACAAACTTTTCGTCGCCATTTCTTTTCACCGGTGGCAACTGGAAAAAATCTCCAGAACAAACTATCTGCATCCCGCCAAACGGCTCTTCGCTCATCTTAAACATCTGGCAGATTTTATTTAAAGAATCAAACTGGAAAGAATTAAGCATTGAAATTTCGTCTATAATCAAAACTTCGTTTCCCCTAAATCGTTTTTTAACATAGCTTTTTCTTAAAATTTTCTTTAAGTCCTTTTCTGAAAGTTTGTCTTTAACTCCCAAACCGGACCACGAGTGAATTGTAACTCCGCCAATATGTGTCGCGGCAATTCCTGTTGATGCGGTAACGCCAAACTTTGTTCCTTTTTGCTTTAAGTGTTTTATATATTTATTCAAAACAAAAGTCTTCCCGCTTCCAGCCGGCCCCGTCAAAAACACATTATGCCCCATCTTTAGAATTTCCAATGCCTCACTCTGCATCATATCATTTACTATTCATAATTTTACTTCTCGCTTTCGGCTCGAGCTTTTAACAAAAAAATAGTTTCGGACTTCAACTTCGCTCTGGCCCAGTCTTTTTGCAAATCGGTTAAAAAATCTCCCAATCCATCCAAAATATGCTTATTATCCAGCTTTGTATCTGGCATTATGCATAAAACAGCTCAGATGTTTGAGCGGTTCAATATTCTTTAAATAGCTTTATAAACAACGTTTTTGCCATCTTTGCCCACCTGCTTAACCTTGCCCTCGGCTTCCAAGTCATCAAAATACCTTCTTACTGAAGCGCTAGAAATATTTAAATTTTTTACCACCTCACGATTGCTTATTCGCTTTTTCGCGCTTAGCATTTCCAAAATTTTTGCCTTCATCTGATTTTTCTTTTCCTGCATTTTTTTGTTGTATTCGTCTAAACCGCTTCCAAAAGCCGCATATTCGTCTCTTTCTTTTTCCAAAGCCAAAATCTCTTTTTTATCCCCCTCATTTTTTTGATAACATTTCCACACAACCCACAATAACCCAACAATTATCAAAACTAAAATTGTTTCAAAAACATTAATCATATATTTTTACTTCTCAGCTAATTTTTAATTTAACCATATAGTTCGTTAAAAATTTTAATTAAATAATTTAGAAATACTCCAGCGAGAAAAGTAATAATCGGGATGAATATAATAGTCCATACGGAATTATATCGTTCTAATATACCCTGCATGAGCCCGAGAAAACCACTTATCTTATCTGCCATCGGAGTCGCAACAGAAGGCATTTTCATTTTTGTCCCATCTTTTTCTTCTGTTTCAGTCATTTCAATATAACCCTCCTTCACACAGATATTTAAAATATCATTATATTCTTGTATTCTCTTTTTTAGTTTATTTTGGTTGTAGAAAAACCTCCAAGGTAGGACCCAACGAAACCTTCTCACCGATTTATATGCTAATCCAGGATATGTAGGATTTTTTTTTCTAGGATCATTAGAAATAAAAAAATAAGGGGATAAAAGAACCTGTCTCATCATGGACAAATCTTCAATCGATTGAAAACTACTATGGCGATTTATCTCCTTGCGTAGGCTTTCTAAAAACCACCATTTTTTAATAAAACGCATCATTCTAATTAATTTTTAATTACTATTTTAATCAATTTTTTGTTTAAGATAATTGTAAATATCGTTTATAACTTCTTTTATATCATTACTAAAATTGTCGTCTTCTTCCCCGCTCATATCGTAAATAATTTCACGAATATCACCATTTTCTTTTGTTTTTAACTCGAGTGGCCCAAAATTCTGTCGCAAAGCTATATTTAATTCTTTTATTTTTTTATCAATGGGCTTTATTTTTTCCAATATCTCCGATCCCCACAAAACCTGTACAGCCAATAGATGAGATTCCATTTCCGAATAAGCATCGCTAATTTTTTCCCATCTCATTTCATAAACATATCCAGTCGGGTCATTTTTTAATTTATCTTTATCTATATCATCACCATATTTATTTTTAGCATATTGAATAGCTTTATATTCTTCAGACGGCCATATCGCAGGATTTCTAACATATTTGATTGCCTTTTTAAGCTTCAATAAGGAATAATTCAAATTATAAAAAGCCTCAAATTCTTTCGTCCCCTTTATCTGTCTTCTCCATGTAGACAACCCAAAACCAGCTATTATCAAACCTATTGCCGTTAGAATAAAAGTTATAAAATCTTTTAACATATTTTACCCGTCAATTTCTTTCATTATTTTGTCGGTTTTGAATGTTTTTAAATTGTGCTCCCAAATTCTTATAATTTTCCATCCACATTTTTTGTAATAAACATTTACCTCTTTATCCCTTTCTTTGTTGCGCTTTATTTTCTTAATCCAGTAATCGCGATTCGCTTCGGGTATTCGGCAATGCTTTTTACACCCGTGCCAGAAGCAACTATCAATAAATATAGCCAGTTTTTTTGATGCAATAACTATGTCTGGTTTGCCAAAGTGTTTTGAACTATTTTTTCTGTATCTTGCGCCCTGCTCTGTTAAAATTTTCCAAACACTTTTTTCAAGTTTAGTTTCCTTACTCTTTACCATCCTCATTATTTCGCTTCTTTTTTTCTTTGAAAAAACGTCCATCATATTTCAACCCCAAATAATTCAACCGGATTTATTTTGAATTGCAACATTTTAGCTGTTTCTCTGCCGCTATCTCCTCCCTTTCTTTGCATGCCTATTCTTCCAATCTTTAAGCTTCCTTGAGAAGTTATTCTAACATCTCCGCTGCCAAAAATATTCATTGCCTCATTGATTGATTTCAAAACCCAGCTATTTTTTCCATCCGCTTTTAGAATAACTAAAATCCAATCGGCGGAAAATTCTCCTCTGCCTTTCAGCAGATCCGAAACAATCAAAATTTTATTTTTAGTAAAAAAATTTAAAACTTTTTCTTGATCAGATAAGCCCACTTCATCTAAGAACATTCTCCTTTTGTCTCTTAACCCGTTTTTTATTGGCGCTATCTCCCCTGTAAATATTTTAAGAATTTTTACAGTATCTGATGGGATTTCCCATAGCTCAGCATATTTATCAACTCGTCTTTTATCTATTTGATTGAACCCCTGAGGATTGCTAACTAACTTCACTTGTAAATTTTGCAAATCTTCCTGTGATTTTAATTTGATTATAATTCGTATCTTAACCTGTATATCTGCTTTATATGAGCCGCGAATTTTTACGGCTTTCACATATTCAATATCACCAATTTTATAATTCATGGCTTCAAGCCACTTCTGAGAGACTTCATCATTTTTCCAATTATTAAAACGCGTGATTACATCCTTTTCGTTTTTAAACCCGCCACACGCTGTTTGAGATCCAAGTTTTATTAACTTCTTTAGCAACTTTTTTTTATCCATACTATGAAATATAATTTATTAATTCTTTACCAACTGACTCTATGGCGCTAACAGTCATTGCATTACCCGCTTGGCTCAGCAAATAAATATCAGCTATTTTTCTATTAGTCTTTTGGGATAATTCTTTGGGAAATCCCTGCAAAAGCAGAGATTCAAAACCGGATAACTTTCTAAATTTTTTATTTTTAACATACAAAATACCGTGTCTTCCGGTCCTCAATGTGGGAACTTTTCTTTTATATAATCTTAGATCTGATTGACGAGTGTCTAAAACTAAATAGTCGTCTTTTAGCAAACTTTCTATTTTAAATAATCCTTTATTGTATTTATTGTCTAAAAATCTCAGAAATGTTTCATAAGCTTTTTGTTTTTCAGTAAATTCTAATTCCTTATTATCTATCAAATATTCCTCTACGTCTGGGGTTTTGATGGGCATGGGCCATTGAAACTCTGTATTTTTAGAAACTAAATCTTTTCTTATACCTACAAAATAAATTCTTTCTCGCATTTGCGGAACTCCTAGATTCAAACTGTTCAACACTTCGCTGTAAACTTTATATCCAGCCTCGTCTAGTTCTTTTAAAATTGTTTTCAATGTGTCTCCGCCATCATGATTAACCAATCCTTTTACATTTTCTAAAATGAAAAATGGCAAGTTTTTCTCTTTCATTATTTTAATTAAACCATAAATTATTTGCCCCCTTTTATCCTCCATCCCTTTTCTTTTTCCGGCTACTGAAAAAGTCTGACACGGAAAACCAGCAATCATTAAATCAAAATCGGGTAAATTTTTTGGATCTATCCTCATTAAGTTGCCATAATTTTTTTCTTCGTTACCAAAAAACATCCTATATGTGTATTCCGAGTACTTATCAATCTCCGAAAAACCGACACACTTCATGCCTAAATTTTCCAAACCCAAACGTCCCCCGCCAATACCAGCGCAAAAATCAATAAATTTTAATTTTTTGCTTGCCATTTTATTTTTATTATCATAGCAAATTATTTCACCTGCTTCCAATATCCTTTTTTAAGAACAGAAATTATTCTCCCGATCATGCGGGTTTGTTCGTCAAAAGGAATAATGGGATAATCTGGATTTTCAGGTTTTAAATAAATGAAGGGCGGCTTATCGTCTGATATAAAACGTTTAATTGTGCAATTTCCCGCTATATCTGCCAAAACAATATTTCCTGAAGAAAATTCTTTTTGTGTTTTTACAACGACAACGTCTCCGTTGTTAATTCCAGCCCCAATCATTGAATCTCCTGAAACTTTTATAAGAAAAACTTCTCCTTTCAATCGCGCCACATCTTTTGATATATTTTCCCATTCACCTGTTATTTCAATCGCCTCTATAGGCATGCCAGCTGCAGCGGTTCCCAAAAATGGAATCAATGGTGGTCTACCTAAAATTTTATCTCCTAAAGGCAAAATCGTAATGCTTCGCGCGGAAGATTCATTTTTCTTTAAAAGTTTTTGGTCTTCTAACTTTTTTAAAAGGTCAATAATGGATTGATTGGAAGCCACACCTAAACTTCCTCTCATTTCTTCAAATGTTGGAGGATAGCCCGTATCTTTAATATAATCATAAATAATCTGCAATAGTTGTTTTTGTCTTTTTGTAATTTTATCCATTAAATTATAATAACTGACTAAATAGTCGGGTGTCAATATGTGCGCTTGTGAATAACTAAAAACAGCCGTAAAGCGGCTGAATTAAACCGCTCAAACAGCGCCTGAGCGGTTACGCCAAGGTTAAACAATGAGAGTGATTTTATTTATACCTTTTTATTTAATCCCTGGACAATTGGTAAGTAAATTAAAAAAGTATCTTTGGCAGGACATTTCCGATGTATCCCATGCAATATTAAACCAATTAACTAAACAATATATCAATCCTCCGATAATAATTCCCTTAGCAATATCTTTTTTCTTTAGAATAAAAAAATAAGTTGATAATACTATAACAACTATTGGTGGGTTGAGAAATAAAAAATAGTCGTTTATATAAATATTACTTGGCTTATCGCCTATAAATTTAAATATAACCTCGTCACCTATCCACATAATGGTAAACATAATTATGGCGGTAAATATAATTTTTTTATTCATGTTATTTAGATTTCAAAGAATTAATAATAGATGATATTTGAGAAATCGTTGCGCTTATTGA
The DNA here is from genome assembly GCA_038065715.1 of Patescibacteria group bacterium. Taxonomy (GTDB): domain Bacteria; phylum Patescibacteriota; class Minisyncoccia; order Minisyncoccales; family Staskawiczbacteraceae; genus JBBTQL01. The sequence continues at coordinate 110,853 of JBBTQL010000007.1, read as the reverse complement.
GTTTAATGTTGCTGAAGTTGCTCTTGATGCCGTATCTGAAACCACTTGACCTGCATAGGAAACCGCTTGTTTTGTCGTCTGGATAGCAGACGAAACAGCCCATGGAGTATCTATTGAATTTCCTGATCCATAGGGAAAATGAGGCATATTTACATATCCAGGAATCAATGGGCTATAGTATGCGTTTTGTATGTCGGGCACAACGCCACCAGCGTTAATAACAGTTTGAGTCCATGCATTTCCTGCGAATTTTTTTTATCCCAAACAAGGCCGTACTTCTTTTTTTTCAAAGTTTCCAGTTCGTTAACTAATTCTTCTTTTGTATAGTTTTCGTATTTATTACTTTTTTTCATATTTTTATTTATTAAACCACTTTTTGCATGCGTTTGCAAGGAAGTTTAACAGGCTTAGCACAGATAAAAAACAGCCTAATTAGGGCTGTTTCCTCTTATTTCAAACTTTTTGAATCGCTCAAACAGCGTCTGAGCGGTTAAAGTCAAGACTGTTTTTTATTTAATTCCGGGACAATTGGTAAGTAAGTTAAAGAAAAATCTTGTGCAACCCATTCCTACGGATACGTCCCAAAGGATTAAAAATCCAGTTGTAAAAGAATATATTAATCCTCCGATAATGCTTCCTATCATAAACTCCTTCTTTTTTCTTACAAAAAAATACACCCCCACTGCAAATGTAATAAATAAAGGATAGGTATATAAAAAAACATCGCTCAAAATATTTTTTGGAAAAAAATCCAAAATTAAAAAAATAACAAACTGACTAATCCATACACCAATTAAAGAAACAATGCTTATTACTATTATTTTTGTTGTTTTATTCATAATTTATTTTATCGCACTTTTTACAACGACGCAGGACCAGCTAGAACTTCAAATAAAAAAGTCATTATTAACATAAACACAACGAAACCCAAAGCTAAACCTATCGTAAAGGCATATTGCTTTTTCCAAAACACAAAATATATTCCTAAAAGCGACACCGTGATTAATGGATATTTAAATAAAAACGGAAGTGGATCTACATATCCTGGAACTAAACGATAAATACCCATAATAAAAACACCTTCTATTATAAGAGTCGACACAATCCCAATAAACACTTTCCCAATGATTTTGAAAATATTTTTGTTAAAAACCATATTTTTTATTTTTTGATTAAGGAAGAAACATAATTATTAATTCTTTCTTTTAATACATCTACTCTGCTTTGAACTTGTTGAAGCAGTGTCTGTGACGATAATTGATATCTATATCCTGGATAACCGCCCGCCGCAGTCTTATTCGGATCCGGATTAAATGCATCCATCTGATCTTTTACACCAGCTTTAACACCCATCGTATAAGAAAATACATTACAATTGCCTTCTTTTATATTAAATCCAAAAGGTAATTGTGTCTGTCCCCACCAGGAATAGTTCATTCCAGACAAGTCGGTTTCATTATAAATCTTTCCGAGATTATTTATGAATTGCGTATCATTTTGTCCTTCGGGAGGGTTAATTTCCATACTATTTATTTTGGCTCCACCCTCAAAAGCAGTCTTTTTATCCCAACTTGTTTCAGTCGTGCCCATGTTTTTTATTAATTTATTTGTTAAACCAAGATATTTATTATCACTATTATACCCACCCATAGTAAATCCTTCTGTTCCCCTTGGTAAGCCCTGAATATTAATTTCATCGGGATGATCTGGGACTGCTTTAAAATAAGTGTGAACTCCTATAGCCTGCCCCTTAACATCGAAAACTGGCTTAGATTCTATCCATACTGTTTCGCCTGAGGGATCTGAAAGTGTTATCGGGTTATTCCTCGCGTACGAATACGCGTTCTGATTTTGTGGGTCTTGGAGCCACTCAGCGGAGATTGCCCAAAACATTGGGTCTTCTGATATAAATCTGCCTATACTGCTGTTGTAATACCTTGCGTTGAGGTAGTTTAAGCCTGTGTCTTGGTCATACTCCTGGCCTATGTATTTTCTCTGCTCGGAATAAGAGCCAGAATTAATTCGTATTTCTCCAAACGGGAAGTAGTCCATTGTTTCTGCAATTGCGCCTGCGCTATCGGTCATCACGCTTGAGCTGTTTAGTAAATCATTTGTCGCATAATAAACCTTGGCAGCAGCTCCGCTACCTTGTATTGTAGCAAGGTCTATGTTGTTTGCAAAGATGTGTTTTACTGTTTGGGTGTTAGGTATTGGATTTTGGGTGTTAGTTGAGATATTGTAAAATTGGGTTGGGTAAATAGTGGTTGTGGTTGGAGTTGTAACTTTAATTCTTTGGCCCGAAGGGTCATAGGAATAGGTTTAAAATAAATGGTGGCTGACCCCATTTTACCATTTTACTCCATTTACTTAGTCTTTCACAAAAGCGCCCGATTCTTCTATTCTCCTCACCCCATCCCATTGTTTAATGTCAGGAAGAAGAATTGTGTCAGAGTATCCATCATAATATTTTACATCGGCATATCCGATAACAGTCTCCTTAAAATTTAATGTCTCTATATCTAGCTCACCAGCCATGAGAAGTTGAGTACCCATATTGTGAGGCGCATCATCAGGAATTGGAAGGCTCCATACGAGTCTATTATCTGTAAAAACGAAATATAAATTCTGTTTATCTAGAAAAAAAGACTTATCAATATTATTCCATGTAGATACTAGTGTTTTTGTTGTATATTGACCATTTTTGTCAATAATATTCAAAACTATGTTTTCGTAGTGTGAGCCCACGCATAATAATTTTTCGTTTCTGATGACACCTGCGTCGCAAAAAGAAGATGCCTCTTTTCGAATCAAATTCTGCCAGCCGCTATTTGAAATTTCAACTTGAATAATTTCGTAAAGTATTTTTGTGTCGTAACCTTCACTATCTTTAGCTTCTACAATCTCGTCATTCAATCTTACTTTCGCATCACCCCATGTTAATTCTTTAACTGGCTGACCTAAAATCTCGGGGCGAAATAAAATATCTTTTTGAAATTGTTCTTTATTTTTATTTATCTCAACCAATTTTTCGTAAAGGGAATTATCGACTCTCGATTTATAAGCCTGAATCTGACGTATTTGAATAAATTTGTACACAGGATAGATTAGGACAACGATGATAATAATAATTAAAATTAAAATTATTTTCTTTTTTACCATATTTTAGTTTTTTATGAATTTATAAACATTGTTATCCCAAACATTTTGGTTCTCAAATATCTCTCCGTGGTTATTAATCCAACGGTACCAGTTTTCTTGATACTGCGTTGCATTTTGATTGTTTGCCCCACCTGTAGTCCTTCCTGCCCAACCAATTTCATTCCAATTCATTATGCTTCCTATTATAAATCCTGGAATTCCAAGAAATAATCCGCCGATTGCTGCAGACATACTGGTTTGGTTTCCGGCAAATCTTTGCACTTTATCTCCTTTGCTATAAACATTGATATTATTATCAATCTTATTCTGATCCTCGGTATAAGCTTTTAGCATCGGTCTGGCAAAAGATACCATATTTTCAATCTGATGGGAATCACTTTGCTGTGTATAAAGCGCAACAACATTACAACCGTGGCTATGGCAAACGACGTTTAGTGGCTCACTAGCAGAATAATTTTTCATAGTTTCATTTACAAAACTAGAAAAATTATTTGCTCCATCTTTACGAGCGGCATCATTATCGCCTCCAGTCCATCCACTAAAATTATACACGTCTTGCCCTTTGAAACTGTTGCTAATGTTATTTTGTAATACAGTATTATCTTTTAAATAGTCTGATTTCCCCGAGGCCGAACCAAACGGTTGTGTACCAGATACTGTCACAACAATTAGTCCCGTTGGATCACTGCCAATTATCGGATTATTCCTCGCGTATGCATACGCATTCTGGTTTTGGGGATCGGAGAGCCAGTCAGCGTTGAAGTTCCAGAACATTGGGTCTTGGCTGGTGAATCTTGCGATTGCGGAGTTGTAATATCGTGCATTTAAATAATTTAATCCAGTTTCAACATCATATTCCTGGCCTATATACTTACGTTGTTCGTTAAGAGTGCTGTTTGCAGGTTTAGTGTCCAGCCGTATTTCTCCAAACGGGAAGTAGTCCATTGTTTCTGCAATTGCGCCTGCGCTATCGGTCATCACGCTTGAGCTGTTTAGCATGTCTGTTGTTGCATAATATATTTTAGCATTGTTTCCTGTTCCTTGCACAGTGGCAATATCTACACCGTTAGCGAAAATATGCTTTGTTGTTGTAATTCCGTCTGAATTGTAGAATTGGGTTGGGTAAATAGTGCCCGCGGCTTTAATTCTCTGGCCCATTGGGTCATAGGCGTAAACTGAGCTTGTTAAAGGATTTGTGGCTTTTACGAGTTTATTGTTATAGTCGTATGTGTATATATTTACTCCATCGCCTGTGACATTTCCGTTTTTGTCGTATTGGTAGTTGTTTGTTGTTTCTGTTTGCGGAGGCTCGGTTGCCACTTCAACGCTAACCGGCTGAATTACTTTTCCTGCTGAGTTTTCTGCGGTTAAAACATAGGTAGTGGTAATTGTTGGGCTTACAATAAAACTGGTTTTGCCGAGCGCGCTGCCAATAGTGTTGTCTATGGTTAAAGCTGTCGGAGCTCCGCCTGACAAAATCCACGACAATGTTGCGGATTCTCCAGAAATTATTGTTGTTTTGTCAGTGGTAAAAGTTGAGATTACTGGAGCTACGGGTGGCGCAGGGTTTACGGTAATTGTTGAAACATTGCTTGTGATGCTTCCGCTGGAAGCGGTAATGTTGGCCGAGCCTGCTGTAATTGGCGTAACTAAACCAGCAGAATTTACTGAAGCAACTGCGGTGTTGTTTGAAGCCCAAGTAAGAGTGGCTGTGATAGGATTTGAGTATTGGTCAAGGGTTGTTGCTGTAATTTGTTGCGTTGCTCCTCCGGCAGTAAGCGTGGCAGTTGTTGGAGAAAGTGTGATTGTGGTTAAAACTGGGGGCGGCGGATTAACAGTCACGGTTACAGATTTTGTGGCTATGCCGCTGACATTTGAGGCGGTTAAAGTGTAGGTTGTAGTTGATGCCGGACTTACTGATTTTGATGTTTTGCCTAAAACACTGCCAACTCCGTTATCTATGGTTAAACTTGTCGGAGCTCCGCCTGACAATGTCCACGACAATGTTGTTGATTGTCCTTTGGTGATTGTGTCGCGGTCAGCGGTGAATGAGCTAATCACAGGAGCCTGCGGGTTAACTGTTATTGTAATTGCCCACGAATATAAACCTGAAGAATTTGAGGCTGTTAAAATATAGGTTGTGGTGATTAAAGGATTTACAATAACGCTTGTTTTTCCTAAAACACTGCCAACTCCGTTGTTTATACTTAGGGTTGTAGCAGTTCCGCCAGACAAAGTCCATGATAATATTGCAGATTGTCCTTGAATAATTGTTGTATTGTCAGCTGTGAAAGAATTAATAACTGGGGCTTCTTCTGCTGGCGGTGGAGGCGGAGGAGGAGGAGGCGGAGGCGGCGGTACATCATTTACAGTTATTTTTACGGTTTTAAACGCCGCGCCATATCTGTTTGTTGCGGTAAGCGTATAGCTGGCTGTTGCATTAGGTGTAATTCTTTTTGAAGTGGTATTTAAAACCGAACCCACGCCATTGTTTATGGTTAAACTTGTGGGTTTAATTGAGCCTGTAATCTTCCACGACAAGGTTGCATATTTTCCTTTTTCAATAGAGGTCGGGTTTGCGGTAAAACTTGAAATTACCGGAGCCAAAGAATGAGGCTTCACAGTTATTGTTACAGATTTAGTTGCCTCGCCTGCGCTGTTTGTTGCGGTTATTGTGTATGTTGTGGTGAATAATGGCTTTACAGTAATTTTTGTTTTTCCTAAAACATTGCCTACTCCGTTATCTATTATTAAACTTGCTGGAGCTCCGCCAGACAAAGTCCATGATAAAGAGCTTGAGCCTCCCTGAGTTATAGTGGTTAGCGAGGCTTTAAAGGTTGAAATAACTGGGGCAGCAGGAATTGCTGAGTCAATTATATTGCCCAAAGTTTTTGTGAAAATTGCGGCCTGTTGTTGGGCAACTGTTATAGTAATTGATTTTGTGGTTGTTCCGTTGCTGTTTTCAGCTGTTATTGTGTAAGTTGTTGTTGCGGTTGGATTTACTATTTTAAAATTCAAGCCCAAAACCGAGCCGATTCCGTTATCTATGGTTAAACTTGTTGGAGTTCCGTTTGAAACAGCCCACGACAAAACTGCTTGCTCCCCCGGTTTAATTGTTGCTGGCGAAGAAACAAAATTTGAAATAATTAATACTGGCTTAATTCCGCTTTCAACAATTTTTGTTGCCGCATCTGGGTTTGCGTAAGATAAATCTAAATTGCCTTCGTAGTTATAAGAAAGAGTTTTTTCGTTTAATTTTTGAGATAATATATTGCCTAAAGCGTCATAAGTAAAATTTTGAGTATAATCTTGATTGTCTGACGTATTGCTGGCCACAGCCGAAATTAATCTGTATAAATTATCATAATTATAATAAACTATTTTTTTGGCGGCTGTATTTGAATTGTCAGTTGTTTGTTTTATATTGCCCACGCTGTCATACTGGTAAAAAATATCCTGCAAATTAACGTTGTTTGCATAAGATAATTTACGGGTTAAGCGGTAAAGCTGGTTTGCGTCATAAGTGTTTGTTGTTTGAGCTCCGTTTGCTAAAGAAATACTGGCAATTTGTTCTGTTGGCGAATAATCAAGGTTGCTGGCTACAACAGTAAATGCTGCGTCGCCAGATTCTTTTCGCCACACTTTTTCAATTAAGCCGGCTGAATTAAAATCATATTTAACTTGCGAGCTGTCTGGGTTTGCAATAAAAATTTGACTTCCTTGCCTGTCATAATTAAATTGGGTTGTTAAAATATTATCTCCAATAATTTTTGTTTGCTTTATTACATTTCCCAAGGCTGAATATTCATATTGCTCTGTTTGACTTGTTGAAACGCTGTCGCACAATAAACCTTTGCCGTTTAAACAATAATCATAGTTTAATATAACTTCTATGCCAGTTTTTCCTGTATAATTTTCAGTTATTTTTCTGTTTAAAGCGTCGTAAGCATAATTTATTGTCTGGTTTTTAGGGTCGGTTAAACTAATTAGATTTCCTGCATTATCATAAGAATAAGTAAAAGTTCCAAAAACCGAATCTGCAGGATTATGCAAATCTTGGGCAGATAATCTTCTGCCTAAACCGTCATAAACAAAATTGCGGACATTTCCCAAAGCATCTGTAATTAAAATTAAATTCCCTGCTCCGTCATAAGTATAAGCAGTTATATAAGTGTCTTGCCCATTATGCTCTAAAACCTGCGTTAAATTGCCGTAAGCGTCATAAATATAGTCTTTTTTGTTTCCATTAACATCTGTAATTATTGCCTGCCAATTTTTATAGTTATAGCTTGTTGCTCCAACTACATTTATAACACTTGTTTTTCTATTTAAAGCGTCATAAACATAGTTTGCAAAAAGATTAGCTTCTGAAGTTGAGCTTGTTTTTGCCGAACCTTGAGAGAAATAAGGCAAAGATTCTTTTTGTAAATTTCCCCTATTATCATAAATATAATCTTTTGTTTCAAAGTTGCTATTTTCAGCAGATTTTTTTGTCTGTATAGTTCTTGAAAGACCGTCATAATAATTATAGTTGTTTACAGAGTTTGAGCCGTCTAAATAATCTGTTTGCTGAACGCTCACAGCCAAGGGACTGTCGTTGTAAACATAAGATGTTTTTACAACTAATGTTGAAGGGTTATTTTGGTCTGGCTGTTCTGTTTTTAAAATTCTGCCAAAACCGTCATAAGTGTTTTTAAATATATTTCCGTTGGCATTGGTTATTTGAGCTGGTTTACCAATAGCGTAATTATAAACATATTGCGTTGTTTGATTTTTGGCATTTATAACAGAGGCTGGATAAATATTATTTGCTTCGTATGAAAAATTTGTGGCATTGTTATTTGCATCTTTTGTTTGTGTGAGCAGGCCAAAATTATTATATGAATTTTCAGAGCTGGCGTAATCTGTGTTTTTTATCCAATTTTCCTGTTTAGTTTGATTTCCCAAGGTTAACTGGCCAAGCGGCAGGCCGTCGTAGTAATATTTGGCTTCTTTAATTTTAGTTCCGTTTTGGTCATTGATAAATTGATTGGAAATTGAAAATTGGAAATTGGAAATTCCGCCAACAGCATAACTAATATTAGCAATACGCTTGTCATTTCCAATATCTAAAAAACTACCGTCATCATTTGCCAAAACTTCGCCCCATTCTATTTTTTGAGTTTGATTCCCATTATTGTTGTCATATTCATAGCTTTCTGCCTTGTCTTTATGAGTTAAGTCAGGGTCAAAATTTTGTTCTATTGTTTGAAGCAGTTTTACAAAACCGGCATTGCTTCCTAAATTAGCGCTTCCCCATTTATTTATTGTTGTTTGATAAAGTTTATTATTGTTGTCATACTGCTCTATTCTATACGGCTTGCCAATTTTAAAATAATTGTCTTCAAATTCTCCGGCAGATGAATTGCTGTCGTTAGCTGTATGAAAATAAGTTTTGGCTGTGTTTCCCATAGAATCTGTTTGCTCAACCAAATCGTATCCTGCAAATTCCCTGTCAAAAGGGTTGTTGTAGTAATAATGCGAGCCCGCGTACCTATATGATAATTTTATTTCACTGCCTTGGCCATCGCTGTTTATAATTTGTAAAACAGTAAATATAGGATATGGTGATTTATTTAACAAAACCCCAGAGTCGTCTATATATTGAGTTGAGGGCTTATAATCAACTTTTGTATTGCCGCCCTGCGGATAATTTATCTGGCTTAACAAATCCTGTTTTAACCCGCCGTTAAGATATTCATAGTCTTTTGGGTAATTTCCATAATTATAGTGCCTGGCAATTAAAACAAGGTCGGGTAAACCGTCTCCATTAAGGTCTGTAAATATCGGTGGCCTGCCTGGATATTGCCATGTATCTTCGCCGACTGGCACATCTGGAAATTTCCACGTTTGAATCTGTGTCCAGCCAGAACCATTATTAAGATATTGATAGTCTTTATACTCGCAAGAAGTTCTGTTATCAATTTCCACACACCTGCGAACTATTATTGCAATGTCTGGCAGGTTGTCAGAATTAAGATCCACAAACCGCGGGGGCATTAAAATAAAATCCCAGCCCACCTCTGGCAGTTGCCATGTGGAGTTTGGCGTCCAACCAGAGCCTGTGTTGAGATATTCATAGTCTTTATAAATATGTCCGTAATTATAGTGGCTGGCAACTAAAACAAGGTCTGTTAAACCGTCTCCGTTGAGGTCTGTAAACTGCGGAGGTATGGTAGGCCACTGCCACATAGATTCGCCATCTGGCAGGGTTGGAAGTTTCCAGGCGGAGACCAGCGCCCAGCCGCTTCCGGTGTTGAGGTATTGATAATTTCTGTCTTCCCTCCAAGAACGGTTATCCTCATAAAAAGTAACTCTTGTTAAAGCTGAAATGTCTGGCAGGCCATCTCCGTTGAGATCCACAAATTGCGGAGGCATTGAAATAAAATTCCATTCTCCTTCTGGCAGAGTTGGAAGCTGCCATGTGAAATTTGGCGCCCAGCCGTTTCCGGTGTTGAGATATTGATAGTCTTTATAAATATTTCCATAATTATAGTGGCTGGCAACCAAAACAAGGTCTGTTAAGCCATCTCCGTTAAGGTCGGTGAACATCGGCGGAATAGTTGGCCATTGCCATAAAGATTCGCCGTCTGGCACACCTGGAAAGTTCCATGCTGTTGTTTGCAGCCAGCCTGAGCCTGTATTTAAATATTGATAATCTTGTAGGCGAGAGCCGTGATAAGTTCCTATTACAATTGGAATATGGGCAACTATTACTAAGTCTTGCAGACCGTCTCCGTTAAGGTCGGCAAATTGAGGAGATCTTGTGAGTAAATTCCAATCGCCTTCTGGGGGCGATGGAATATTCCACGAAGTGTTTGAGGGCGTGAAACCAGCAGTTGAATTTTGATAACTAAAGTTTGATGGCGCTAAAGAAACAATATTTCCGCTACTATTTTTGCCTGATGTTGTTATTGATTTTAATAAAGATTTGTTTGCGTCTTGGCTTTTTTCGTAATTCAAAACATATTTATTTGTCCAGTCATTATTTATGTTTGCTGTAATTTCACCTATTAAATAATTAGACTTTACGCTAAAACCAGTTGAATAATTGGCAAAATTGTCTGTCCTGTCAATTCTCTGAAAATCAGCCTCAAAAATGCCGTCTGTTGAGCCGTTGCCAGTATATTTTATTGACAAAGGATAAATCTGCCCCCTGTCTTTAAAATACTCATAAGAAATAAAATTATCGTTTGTGTCCCTTATTTCTTGCAGCATCCATTTATAAACGTTGTCTGGATTGGCTGGGTCGTTTTGCTTTGAATTATCATTATACCCAAATTTATATTGTGTGCCGTTTTTAAAAACAACAATCCATTGATTATTTTCAAAAGTGTATTTATTAAAATTGCCGTTTTCTATTTTGGGAACATATAAAACTCCGCCAGCTGATGTCAGCTCGCCGTCAAGCGAAGAATAAAAATAACTGGCGGCTCCTGAAGTATAAAGTTTGTCAGAACCCGCTTTATTTAACCGCTTGATATATGGAATATTTATAGTCCAGCCATATCCTGCAATGCTGTTTTGTTCATTTGAATTGCTGTTATATGACAACCCAATTTCTGGCTGAAAACCGTTTCTGCCGGGCGGAACAGCAATAGAATAATTATATGTTAAAGCGCCTGTGTTTTTATCTATTTCAGGCAATTTTTGAGTTAATTGCAAACTGGAACTTGGCTGTTTGTTTTCTTCGTTCTGATTTAATGCTTGAGCAGCTACAGGCTCTTTTTCTGCAACATTTTGTTCTGTATTTTGCTCTAATGGCGAATCGATAGGAACGCTCTCTATAGTTGGGGCTTGAGGCTCTGGCGATAGAACAAGAGGAATTTCACTAGGACTTAATTCTGTTATAGGGCTAATAGTCTGGGTTGGCTCAACATTGCTTATTGCGGGAATTTGTCCTATCTCGCCTATTACAGGGCTTTCAGGAACAATAACGTTTACCTCCTGCGCTTCCTGCGCAAACACGGACGCCATTGGCTGAAAAACAAACAAAAAAACCAACATTATTATAGTTGGCTTAAATAAAAAATTATTCGCTGATTTTGTTAGGAATCGGCTAAAAAGTTTAGCCTTGAAAAATTGATTTTTTTTATTTTTCATAAAAAAGAATATTTCTCAGTTAAAATGATTTGATACTACATCTTACCATTTATATATAACATAGTCAAGCCGTTGACATCCGTTGCCGATATTAGTCTTCGTACATTGAGTCTATTTGCTTTTTATGGTGATTTTCAATTATGCGCCTTCTCAGTTTTAAAGTGGCTGTTAGCTCGTCTTGGTCTTGAGAAAATTCCTGCGGAAGCAATTTAAATTTTTTGACTCTTTCAAATTCGTGAATATTCGGATTTATTTTTTCGTCTATTCTTTTTTGAAAAACATCTAAAAGAACAGGGCTTTTTATAAGCTTGTCGTGCTCCTGCAAAGGCAGATTATTTTCTTTTAGATATATTTCAATTTCCTGCCAATCAGGAACAATTAAAGCTGAAATAAATTTTCTATTGTTTCCAATTATTATTGCCTGAGAAATAAAACGGTCGTTATTTAATAAATTTTCAACGCGCTCTGGCCACACATTTTTGCCGCCAGAAGTGACAATCATTTCTTTTGCCCTGCCAATAACTGTTAAAAAACCCTGCTTGTCAATAAATCCCAAGTCTCCCGTATGAAACCAGCCCTCTCTGTCAAAACTTAGTTTTGTTTCTTCTTTATTTTTGAAATATTGCTGAAAAACATTTGGGCCTTTTGTTAAAATTTCTTTTGTATCAGTAATTTTAACTTTTACTCCGGGAATAATTTTACCAACAGTTCCAAATTTAAAATCATATTCCTGATTTGCAGAAATAACCGGCGAAGTTTCTGTTAACCCATAACCTTCTAATATTAAAATTCCAATTTTTGAAAAAAATCTGCCAATATTTTCATTTAAAGATGCTCCCCCGGAAATTGTTAAGCGCAACCTGCCTCCCATTTTATTGCGTATTTTTTTGAAAGCTAAAAAATCTGCAACTTTATATGCCACCGTCCCCTTTTTCTGTTTTAGCGCCCATTTAAAAATTCTTTTTTGAAGCTTAGACGAGCTATTAACTTTGTCCCAAATAGCATCGTGGAACTTTTCAAAGACGCGCGGAACAGAAATCATTACTGTAGGCTTCACCTCTTTTAAATTGGCTGAAAGCTGTTTTATGCCTTCTGCGTATGCAATAGTTGCCCCGTGGCACAAAGGCATATAGTAACCTGCCATTCTTTCTAAAACATGCGACAAAGGCAAAAAAGACAAAAAAATATCGCTGCTATTTACAGGAACAACTTCGGCAACCGCCTCTACATTGCTTAAAAAATTTCTATGGGTTAAAACCACGCCTTTTGGCTTGCCTGTGGTGCCCGAAGTGTAAATAATTGAGCAGCAATCGTCTGGGTCTAAAAATATTTTTTCCCAGCCCGAGGCTGGTCCGCCTTGGGCGGAAAGTTTTTGATTTTGAGCCATCATTGCTTTCCAGCTTAAAACCTTGTTGCTTAATATCTCTTTTTGGGCCGAAGTTAAATTTTCTATGAAAATAATTTTTTTAAGGTCTTTTAAATATTTTTGACCCAATAACGCTTTATTTAAAAGATCGCTATTTGAAACAATAAGAACTTTTGCTTGGCAATGCCTTAAAACACTGCAAACAGCTTTTGGATTAAATGTTGTGTGCAGAGGCACAGCAACAGCTCCAATGGCCATAATTGATAAATCTGAAATAACCCACTCTGGCCTGTTCTCTGATAAAATTGCCACCTTGTCTCCCTTGCCAACCCCAATATCTGAAAGCCCCTTGCTAAATATTGATATTTTTTTAGATAATTCTTTGTAAGTAATAGGAAAATAAACTCCTTCCTTTTTGTATAAAAGGGCGCGTTTATTGGGATGTTTTTTCGCAACTTCAAAAAAAACTTCTGGAATTGCCTTATACATTTTGTTCTTTTATAAATTCAAAAATTTTACAAAATAAATTTTCGCATCCTTTTCCCAAAATGCTGTGCCTGTTGCTGTCAAACCAAAAAATTTCTTTTTTTTCAGAGCCTATATTTTGAAAAATATATTTTGCGCTTTTTGGATGTATAACAGGATCAACCGTGGCGTAAGCTATTAAAATTGGTGTTTTTATTTTATGCAAATTCGGCGTTGTTTCCTGCTCTAAAAAATTAATAAACTCGTTTAAGTTTTTAACAGGAATAACAGGATACGAAACTTCGTCTAACATGTCTGTGTAATCGGCTTTATAAACGCGCAAAGGTTTTTTGTAATATTTTTTAAATCTGCCGTATGTAAAAAGCCTGAATTTAATAAAATTATGAAATCTTAAAAAAATAGGAGCGCCTAAAGTAATAACCCCAGCTAAATTGCCATTTAATTCTTTTGCCAGCCATAAAGCCAGATTAGAGCCAAAAGAATTTCCAATAACAAAGATGCTTTCAGAGCTATTTTTCAATTTTAAATAAGCATCCATTGTTGATTTTTTCCAGTCTTCTGGCGAAGTTTTCATCATATCTTCTGGCGAAGTTCCGTGTCCCGATATAACCGGAGCCAATATATTAAAACCTTTTTCAGATAAAAAGGCGCTCAATTCTTTAAACTGCCTTGGAGTGCTTGAAAAACCGTGGAGCATTAAAACTCCCACTTTTGAGCTGTTATTTATAGAAATTTGTTCACCTCCTTTCATATAATTAATTATATCACCATAATATAATTTTGTCAATACTTATCGAACTTTAAACAAAAAGCCCGAATTGGGCTTTTATGCGCTTGTTATTTGCAATCATTTGGGCATTCTTCTTTAGTTTCTTGGCAAACACAATTTAAACTATCAACCTTGCACTCAGAGTCGGACTTTTGGCAAACACCATCTCCGCACCTATCTGAACAAATGCTCAACCCCGCGCCCGTGTTTCCATTATCTGTTTTTATGCCGCCTTCTGGTATTGTAATTTCTGGAGAATTATTTTGCAGGTTTGAATTTTGCGGAGCTTCTTCTATTTTTTGCTGGTCTTGCGTTTCTATTACATCTCCCTTTTCATCATTTGTTGCTGAACTTTCAATTAAATTTTTATAAATAAAGAATCCAACTATTAAAAAAATTATTAATAAAACTGCTGAAATCAACAAAATCTTTTTATCAATTTTTGTAAACATAATTAATAAATAATGAATTTAATAATATTAATTTATTTTACACTTTAAACTAATTCATATCAAGATTTATAAATGGTAAATTGCAAGATTTTGTGCTAATATATGCTTAAAACATATATGCAGAAAAGAACTCGTTTTGTAATACTAATCACCTGCGCTGTTTTGTTTTTTATCATAACGCCCTACATAGTTGCCTATTCCCTTGGATACAGGGTTGATTTTGAAAACAAAAAATTAGTGGCAACAGGCGGCATTTATGTTAAAGTCTGGCCAGAGCCAGCCGAGATTTATATAAATTCAAAGCTTGCCGGAAAAACAAACATGCTTTCTGGGTTTGTGTTTATGCAAAACCTTCTGCCAAAGTCGCATAATGTCTTGGTAAAAAAAAACGGCTATTTTTCATACCAAAAAACCTTGGATGTAAAAGAGAAAGAAGTGGCAAAATTAGAACACGTTGTTTTATTTAAAGAACAAATTCTTTTTGAAATTTTAACAGACAAAACCCAATCCCCTTTTATTGAACCAAAAGAACAAGAAAAATATATTATTAAAAATGGCAACTTGTATTATTCTAACGCGCCAGAAAATAATAATATAACGAAAGCCGATAAAACTATTCCCGTTTTAAAAAATGTTTTAGCAAGCACAGTATTAAACAACAATATAGTTTGGCTTTCTGCCAACGGTTTTTTATACAGCTCTGACCAAAGCGGGGGCAATACGCAAAAATTAAGCCAAACTGCCCTAAGTATAAATATAAAAAATACTTACAAAATAATAACAGTCCAGCAAAATATCTTTCTCAAAAATGATAATAGCCTTTTGTTTTTTTCAAAAACGACAAACGATTTTAAAAATTTTTATAGCCCGGTAAATAATTTAAAAATTTCTCCGGACGGGCAAAAACTGCTTTTTTATAACGATTATGAAATTCTATTTTCTTACCTCAATTCTCCAACCGACCAAATATTTTTAAACAGATTTTCAGAAAAAATTGGCGACAGCTTTTGGCTAAACGACAATTATTTAATTTTTAACCTTGGAAATAAAATAGTAATTTCAGAAATTGACGAAAGGGGCAATATAAATACGTTTACCCTGCCGCAAACCGCAACTTTAACAAGCGGCAATTCCTTAGAAATCAAAAATCCTAAAATATTTTTTAAACAATCTGACGGAAAATTGTATATATTGACAGGTAACACTCTCCTTTCTTCAGAAAAAATCACTCAATAACAAAAATAGCGGGTGTCGGACACCCGCTATTTTTATGATGATTGATTGGTGTTTTGCGACTCAATTTTATCTTTAAACTCCTGCCACTTCATTTCCTGGCCGTTTGCCGTTTTGCAAATGTCTTTAAATTGGCAATACTGACATTGCCAGTTTTTTGGATAATCTTGCATTCTTTCTGGAACAATATTTTCTTCTACTTTGGTTTTTAAGCTGTAAAATTTATCAAGCAAACTTTTTACAAGCTCTGCATCATAGTCCACAACAAACTCTTTAATGTTTTGCTGGTCTTTGTCTATGTAAAGCAGAATGCCTTTTTTAATGTTAAAATAATGCAAGTAAAGCTGAATCTGGTAAATATTTTCTTCTTTTGGCTGATTTAAATTTCTGAAAATCATGCTGTTCATACTTTTAATGTCTAACACATAATTTTCGTTGTTAATGCATAAAATTGCGTCGGCTCTGCCAGAAATTATTTCTTGCGATGGAATTGAAATTTCTGTTGTTACCCCAATTCTAAGGCGATACAAAACATTAAAAATATTTCTGTGTATGTGTTCGCCGTGCTCAAAAATTCTTAAAATACGCGCATCCATTGGCTCTCTTGGCGCATTTTTAAATTTAAAAAAAACAGCGCGCGGGCATTTGCCGGCGTCTGTAATATAAAACTTGGTCTGCTCTTTATTTTTTTGCTGTTCCTCGTAAAACTCGTCAATAAGTTCTTTTAACATGCTATTATTTTATCATTTCAAAAAATATTTGCAAGGGATAAAAAAAGACCGCTGGGTAAAACCATACGGTTGAAAATACTTATGGCCGATGCCTTTCAATGTCTAAAATTCTATCAATTACCATAGGAATTGGTGTTGGTAATCTATATCCGATATCGCGGTCAAACAACGGCTTGCAGGCACAGGAAAATCTTCCATGGTCATCAATTGGAATCATTTCCTGATGACAAGCTGGGCAAATTGGGTTTTGTCCCCCGTTTGCATTTATAATTTGATCTGTTGCATCCCAGTATCCCATATTAATCTCCCTTTAAAGAGACCTTTGGAAAAGACCTTAATTGATATTATAGCAAAATAGTAAAAAAAGTAAATTAAAAAATCCCCGGGAGGGGATTTTTTTTGTAATTAACGTTTTGCCCACTTAAGCGAGAATGTTTCTCACCGCAGTTGAGACCAGGAATTTCTATTCTTCGAAACCAACAGTCACTACATTACCTATTATACCGCGATAGTTTAACGAGTCAAGCCCATTACTTATACTTCTGTAGCCATGTCCATGCGTCCGGAGGCAACCATCCCTGTGAATTATTTGGATTTACTTCAATAAAGAGAACGTAGACCATATTCGACATACCGGGAACAGCAGCACTATACAACTGATTAACGTCGTAAGATGAAGCAACGATGTAGGTATTATCAGTATAATGCCACCAATCAGTAATCCATTTTTTTTCATACAAAGCAGTAATGTAGCTATGAAAATTAATAGCATTATAGTTTAAACCAGCTTTGAAGGTAATAAAATATAGTTTACTCATTTTTTTCCTTGTTAGGCGATGGAAGCATTGGATTATTTATTACAGAAACAATATCGTCTGCATCGGCATGAAGCGGATTATCTTTATCACCAATTAAATTCATCGCTTCGGCTCTAAGTTGGTATTCTTCCGATCTAAGATATTTTGGATTCTTGAAGATAAGATATATATAACTTATTAGAAATGCAACAACTGGCAAAATTGCAATCCCGAAAAAACAGAATGATAAAATCCCGGCGGTTTTGCTTGCAAGCAAAAAGAGGGGCAGGGAAACTACAAGGCACGCCCAAAGAGAAGGATTTACAGCACTTTTGCTGCTTACCTGTTTAGCTAAAGAATTAACCGATGTTCCTTCAAATGGAAATTTCATAATAATATGTCCCACAACAACATTTAAAACCTACAAAATTCATTTCTCAATTAATTTTTAATTTTCGTTCTAATAAAATTTTCTGTGCTTCCTCCAGGTCTTTATGACCGTATAGTTCTATTAGTTGCTCATCAGATAATTCATGTAAACAACTATAAACCTTTTTTCTTAGACCGAATAGTTTTTCAATGTCGTTAATCGGCGTTGCGACAATTTCCCCCTTAGGCCCAACATCTCTTGCTACAATCTGATTATTTAAACTAATATATTCATCGAATATTTTTTGACAATTTTTTGTATCTTCCATATTTGTAAATAATTTTATTTTTCTATGATTTAGCTGACACTGCTAAGGCCTTAACATGCTCCCAAGAAACAGCCATAAATATACCTGAATTTTGCGGACCATTAGAGACCACACCGATCAGTTTATTGTTTTCTATATTGATTACTGGTGAACCACTATATCCTCCAACGACAACGCCCGATATTTGTATATCTTTTCGCAGGGAACTATCTCTTTTAGATATCCCAACAACTCCCTCTGAATAGGTTGGATTATGAATTTGATTTAGCAATTGATTCCCCAGCGGGTATCCTGCCCAGGCAACTCTCGTACCAGTTTTTGGATAATCATTTGAAAGAAGTAAGCCCTTTTCAGAATCAATAGAAGTAATAAAATCTGGTATAAGAATACCAGTGTTAGAGTCAACCAAATTAAGAACAGCCAAATCGTGTAAATAGTCAACCATACCCACAATAGCTCTTTGATATTTACCGTGATTACCGACGACTAACAAACCAGCGGATTCCAAAGGCAATTTAATCATTTCCGCAACTACATGAGCGCAAGTAATCAACACTCCATATTCCTTCAGCCAAAATGCTGTTCCTAATACATTTAATTCATCTGAAAACATTTTTCCTGCACTAGGGTTAAATTTTGGCTTAAACGTCCCAACCGTTCTTACGGAATTTTCTAGAACATCTGCCGCCGTTAATTTTGTAGATTGTGCAACGGTTTCTTTTTGATTAATTTCCATAATGGTTTCGATTAATTTTTATGATGCTATCTCAAAAATTTTTTTCACTAAACCTGTTCTAGCATAAAAAGCCCGGCTTGTCGATCCGTGTCCGGCACCTTTTGTTCTCGCTTGTATCCATTTTCCGTCTGCACCAGTTAAGGATTTAAAACCTTTTGTAATTAGTTTTTCGCGGATAAAATCATAATCTGCTTTTATTTCTTTTATTAATTCGTCGTCTTCGGCAAAATCTAAGCTCGCAACTTTAAGTAATTTTGCTTCTGTAGAATTTATGCCATTCCATCCAACCGCACAAAACACAATGGTTTTAAGTTTTGCCCAGCAATGACTTTCAAAAAAAGAATGGGCTTTTAATTCTTCTGGATTTATCATTGTTATCGCCATGGTTTCTTTCGGCACAAGATTATTTTTAACATGGTGAAAAGCAACCGATTTTAATTCATAAGTTAGCCCGTTTGGAGCCTTTGAAATATTTGTTTCTAATCCTGCCAGCCTTTCTAAAACAAGCCCTTTCCAGCCCTTGTTTTGCTTTCCGGTTTCATAAGTTGTAATTCCATGCTCTAAAGCCAACTTTCTTAAATCCTGGCCCACATATTTTCTTAAATTTCTTATGGCAACCGCGCGAGTTATAATTTTCATAAATTTTTGATTATCGTCCGGTATGGGACGCTATGGATACAACAGAAAAAATATCTCCTTTGTTGCGGAGCGCATCCAATAAATTTTTAAACATAAAGGCCGCTTCCATATTCGTCTTTTCTTGAATCATTAATAATTTAGCAAGTAATATTAAAAATTTAATACTATATTCTCCTTTATTGCTCAAGCTCTCATACTCTAAAATCATATTTTGGCTATCTTTTAGCAATGATTTTATATTTAAAATATCACTTTGTTGTTTCGGATTTCTAACTGGCACAGTCGTGGCCCATATACCTAATAAAAAATCGAGGAACTGTTGTGTTTTAATTTTATCCTCGTGTAATTTAATTAAAATGTCAGCAGCCCAGTGAATATGTTTTGGAGTCCGAATTCTTGACCATGTTCCATCTATTTTTTGTCTATATTTTATCAGAATATCAAAATCACTCAAAGTACCTTGATAAACGCCGACAACATAGCTTCCATTTACTTCAAAAACGGCGAGAGGCATCTTTGATTGGCCATCTCTCTGAAATGTCATGTATGTTTTTAGCTGTTGTTCATCCATGGTTTTAAAAAGTAAATTTACTCTTTAAATTACGATCTAACTCCTCAAACCTTTTTATTGATAAGTCTAGAAATTTTGGTTCCGTATCAATCCCAATAAAATGTCTGCCAAAAAGATAAGAGGCAACCCCAGTGGTTGAGCTTCCGGTAAAAGGATCTAGAACTAAATCTCCTTTATTTGTGCTTGCAAGTACAATCCTTTTTAATAAATCTTCCGGCTTTTGTGTCGGATGTTTGCCAAACTTTTTTTCAACAGTTTTTGGAGTGCCAATAGCCCAAACTGAACGCATTTGAAGGTTTGGTTTTTTCAGTTGGTCTTCCGGCCAACTTCCATTTTTCATCAAATCGTAATTAAAAATGTGTTTTGCATTTTTGTCCTTCCTAGCCCAAAGCAAAGTTTCATGACTTGCCGTAAAAAATCGACAACTTAAATTTGGCGATGCATTGGGCTTGAACCACGTAATATCGTTTAATATGTGGAACTTATTGACCAGCAAAGCAAATCCACATTGATAAATTGAATGATAGGTTCCACTAATCCAAATCGTTCCGTGGGGCTTTAAAACTCTATGGCAAGCTTTTATCCATTCAAGATGAAAATCAAAATCTTTTTTTAGTCCATTACTTACATCCCATTGACCCTTATCTACGCTTACTCTCTTGCCAGCATGCAAACTAAATCCCCCATTTGATAAAAAATAAGGAGGATCCGCAAAAATCATATCAACGGAGTTTTCCGGAAGTTCTGCAAGAACATCTAAACAATTCGCATTGTATAATTTAAATCCGGGCTTATCGTAATACAGCTCGCGAGATACAGCATCATCAACTTTTTTATTTTGTTTTATTATTGTTGCGTCCAACATATTGATTTATCATATAATTTTACCACATCTAAGTCAAAATAAAACTACTCCGAGCGGAGTAGTTTTTATAGTCAAAACTAAACTTGACAATCGTTTTCTGACGGGTTCTACTATCTCTTTGCCCACTGAGGAGCTTTTCTTGCGCGTTTTAATCCGAATTTCTTTCTTTCTCTCATTCTTGGGTCTCTTGTTAAATAACCTGCTTTTCTTAAACGTTTTCTGAAATTATTATTAAAATCAACTAAAACTCTGGCAGTTCCGTGCCTTACTGCTTCTGCTTGAGCGTGCCTGCCTCCCCCTTTTACTATTGAAGTAATCCTAAACTTATCAAGACATTTCATTTTTTTCATTGAAGCAGTAGCTGTCTGCTGGTCTTCTGCAATGGTAAAATATTCTTGATAAGGTTTGCCATTAACTAAAAATTCCTTCTCGCCTCTTGTAAAAAGCCTTACGCGGGCAACAGCGGTTTTCCTTCGCCCGATTGCCTCAAAATAACGGTCAGGCTTTGACGCTAATTCTTTGTCTATTTTAAAATCTTCTGGAGAAAATTCATCTCCATCGTCTTCTATGTTTTGAATCGGTGTTATAGCTGGCGCTGGAACTGAAATTATTTTTTTTATCTCCTCAACTGGCTTTGCAGTTTTTTTTGCCTGCCTGCCGTCAGGCAAGGCCGGTTTTGCTGGTTTTTTAGTTGTATCTTTTGCCATTTTATTTTTCAAACTTTAACCTTTTAATTTGTTTTGCCCTTAATTTATTTTTGGCAAGCATTCCCATTACTGCTTTTCTCAAAACTTCTGACGGCATTCTTTTATATAAATCTTTTAGTTTTTCTTCTTTTAATCCGCCCAAATATCCCGAATGCCTGTAATAAATTTTATTTTCTAATTTCTTGCCTGTAAACTTAATTTTGTCTACATTTTTTACAGTAACAAAATCGCCCATATCTTTGTATGGCACAAAATCAGGCTTTCCTTTACCCCTTAACAAAACAGCAATTTGCACGGCTATTCTGCCTAAAATCTTTCCCTCTAAATCAATCATATGAGTTTTTCTTTCTACTTTTTCCATAACTATTTTATTCCTTTACTAATTCAATTATAACCATTTTTGCTCCGTCAGACTGGCGAGGGCCTAATTTCATAATTCTTGTATAACCTCCGCGCCTTTCTTTATATTTTGGAGCAATCTCTTCCATTAATTTTTTATTTATTTTAGGAGAAAGAACTTGAGCCAAAATTCTTCTGTTTGAAATTTTATTATCTTTGGCTCTGGTTATCATTTTTTCGGCAACCACTCTCAACTCTTTTGCCTTAGCTTCTGTTGTTTGTATTCTTTCGTGCAAAAAAAGGCTGCTTGCTAATGATTTTAATAGCGCTTTTCTTTGGCTTTTTCCTCTTCCTAATTTTCTTCCTTTGTTTTGTTTTCGCATTTTATTCTTCTCCAGTTTTTAATTCAAAACCAAGTTTTTTTAATTTTCTTTTTATTTCTGAAATAGCTTTATCCCCCATTCCGTCCAATTCTAAAAGGCTTTTTTCGTTTTTTCTTATAAGCCCGCCTATTGTTTTAATATTATTGTCCATTAAAGCGTTAAGCGTTCGGGTTGAAAATTTTAAATCTTCAACGCTTGATTTTGTAACATCAGATTCTTCTTTTGCTTCCTCTGCTTTTTCTTCTTTTTTTTCTTTTACGGCTTTTCCTTCAAAAATTATATTAAAATGTTTTATCAATAAATCACAAGCGTCAAAAAACGCTTCCTCTGGAGTGATTGTTCCGTCTGTTTCTATTTCAAGGTTTAATTTGTTAAAATCGGTTCTGTCTCCAACGCGCATATTTTCAACCTGGAAGTTTACATTTTTAATAGGAGTATAAATAGCATCAAGGGAAATTATTCCTATTTCTGTTTTTGTTTGCGGCGAACCCATTAATTTTTTATTTTTTCTTTGGTCTTTTTGCACATAACCAATTCCTTTTTCTATAAGCAGTTCTATTTCTAATTCTGTATTTTTATCTGTAATCGTAGCTATGTGAATTTCAGGATTTACCAGTTTTACTTGAGAAGAAAATTTAAAGTCAGAGCCATTCACCTGTCTTTCACCTTTTAGTTTTAATTCAACTTTCTGCGACTCGCCTTCGTAAATTTTAAATCTTAAATTCTTTATATTTAAAAGCAAAACTATTACATCTTCTAAAACTCCGTGAATTGTTGAAAATTCATGCGAAACTCCTTTTATTTTAACTTCTGTAACAGCTACTCCCGGAAGAGAAGACAATAAAACTCTTCTCAAGCTATTTCCAATAGTAACCCCATAGCCGGGGTATAAGCCGTCTATTTCAAAAACGGCCTGATTTTTTTTCTTTTGAATTATTTTTGGCGGTAATGGAAGCGAAATCATATTTTTTAATTTTAATAATTAACGTGAATAAAACTCAAAAATTAATGAAATTTCTGCAGGCGGATTAACTTCTTCTAAAGTTGGCTCTCCAACAGATTTTAATTCAAATATTTCTTTATTCATATTCAGCCACAAAGGCGTTTCTTTGCGTTTTAATTGGCTTGGCAAATCTTTAAAAATCTGCCTTTTCTTTTTTGATTCTTTAATGGTAATTATATCTCCTTTTTTAACATGATAAGACGGAATGTTAACCGGTTTACCATTAACCAAGAAAAAACCATGCGAAACAAGCTGTCTTGCATGAACGCGAGACCCTGTGATGCCAGAGCGAAATATAGTATTATCTAATCTGGTTTCTAATCTTTTAATAAGCTCGTTTGAAACATTCTCTACCTTGCCCATTTTTTCAAGGGTTTCTTTTACATATCTTTTAAATTGGCGCTCTGAAAGCCCGTACCATTTTTTAAGGGTTTGTTTTTCTTCTAATGATTTTTTATATTCAGAAGGCGCTCCGCCTCTTCTTTTTCTTTGGGGTCCTGGCGCATAAGCTCTTCTTACCATAGCGCATTTTGCAGAAAAACAACGATCCCCTTTTAAAAAGAGTTTTTGCCCTAATCTTCTGCAAGTTTTACATTGATCGTATCGCATGATTTTCGAGTGAAACGAGGAAATCACCCTGAGCTTTAGCGAAGGGTTTCCTTCTGTTTTATACTCTTCTTACTTTCTTTGGCCTGCATCCATTATGAGGAATAGGAGTTACATCTTTAATTGAAACTACATTTAACCCCTGCGCCACCAAAGTCCTTACAGCAGATTCGCGGCCTGCTCCTATGCCTTTTATAAAAACGCTAATTTTTTCTATGCCTATTTTTTTGCAAATATTAGCTATTGATTCTGCCACTCTTGAAGCCGCAAATGATGTGGCTTTTTTGGCTCCCTTAAAACCGACCGACCCAGCTGATTTCCACGCCAAAACATTGCCTCTTGAATTCGTAAGAGTGACTATTGTGTTGTTATAAGAAGATGATACATATACCCTTCCCTCTAAAACTCTCTCTGAAGATGCCTTAACTTTTGTTTCCTTTTTTAAGGTAGCCTCAACTTTTTCTTTCTCTTTTATCAGTTCCTCTTGATTTGTTTCTATAATATGTTTTTTTCCCATATAAATATAATGCTAATTTACAAATGATATGCGAATACTGCGAATCGTATTGGCGTTATTAGCATTCAATTCGCGTTATTCGCATTATACTATGTTGGCGTTGCGGCTGGCTTTCTTCCCGAGCCAATTGTTTTTCTGACATTTCCCCTTATTGTTCTGTTATTAGTTTTTGTCCTTTGGCCGCGAGCAGGCAATTTTTTAGCGTGACGCGAGCCGCGATAAGAACCAATATCTTTAAGCCTTTTAATGTTTATCATAATTTGCCTTCGCAAATCTCCTTCTATTTTATAACTTTTTTCAATAATATCTTTTAAATCGTTAACTTCTTTAGGAGTTAAATCCTGCGCTTTTTTGTTTATATCTATTTTAACCTCTTTTAAAATTTTTTGGCTCAAACTCCTGCCTATTCCATAAATATAGGTTAAAGCTATTTCTACTCTTTTGTTTTCTGGGATGTTTACCCCTGATATACGCGGCATATAAGTATAATGCGAATTTACGAATAATATGCGCATGCCACAAATATATATTCGTGTTATTCGCATTTAATTCGCGTCATTCGAATTACAATATTATCCTTGGCGTTGTTTGTGTTTCGGATTTTTTCTGCAAATAACATAAAGCCTGCCCTCCCTGCGGACAATTTTACAATCATTGCAAATTTTTTTTATCGATGGCCTGACTTTCATATTATATTATTTTAGCCTGTAAACAATTCTTGCTTTGCTTTCATCATAAGGGCTCATTTCCACAGTTACTTTATCACCCGGTAAAATGGTAATTCTGTTAAGTTTCATCTTGCCAGAAAGAAATCCCAATGCCTCTTTTCCATCATCAAACACTATCTTAAAAAAAGCATTTGGCAAGGCTTCTATAACCCTGCCCTCTTTTTTAATTACTTTTTTAGAATTTTGATTATTTTTGCTCTCGTTTAATACCATTTTTGTAATTCCTAATTCTAACAAATTAAAGGATAAAGGTCAATACCCTAGTCAAAATTTAAGTTAATTTTGACCTTCCCCGCATCTCCTGGCGTTTTCTGCGTCCAAAATGGCCAAAAATTAACTTTAACCAGAGAAATACTGTCTCCGATATTGCTGTTAATAATATTTATAACTTCGTCCTGTGTTTTACGGGAAACTAAGATAGTTAAGCTGTCTTTGTTAATTGTTTGATATATTTTTGCTGAAAAATTAGAATTAAGAATTATTTTGCCTCCTTTTATGTCTAATAAATCCGGCGTATAATTTATTGAAAAACTTTTATCTAAAATAATTTTTGAATCTTGAGTTTGAAAAAGAATATAATCTTTTGTTAATTTTTCTAAATCTTGTTTTTTAAATACTAAAGCCGTTGCCTTAACTTTTGCCTGATAATTAAATTTTTCTGCAGTAGCTCCCGATTTTACCGAGGGCAAGGCCTCAACTATAGCAGTTATAATCCCATTATCAAAGAGAACTTGGTCTGAAGAAATCTTGCTTCTTAAACCTGCCTCCGCATCGTTTAAAAGTTTTTTAACTAAAGTGTCTTTTGCGTTTTGAATGTCGCCGTCTGTAACCAGTTTAACATTTTTTTCAAATCCTCCCGCCATAGAACCAGATGAACTTGCAAAAATGCTGTAATAATAAGGAGTTCCGGCAAGTTTTGGAAAAGAAAATTTAGATGGGCCTACATTATAATCACTTCCTGTATTTTTAGCTTCAACAGCTGCATCAACAGATCCCAGAACAATTTTTCCGCTCACTTTTTTTGCAGCTGGCACAGTAATTTTTTTCAAAGTTATAAAGTATTTTCCCGAATCAGATAAAAGATGCGTTCCAGCAACCAAAGTAATGGGTGAAAACGGCTCATAACTATTAAAAACTTTAACAGCGCCTTTTGCCTTGCTGTCATTTTGGGCTTGTCCGCTTGAAGAAAACTCCTGCGATAAATCTTTTTCTTCTTCTAAGAGCTGGGCTGGAATAGTGTTTTTATTTATATCAATAAAATCAACTGATTTATCTGCAATTATTTTTTGCGAAAAACTTAAAGTTTCTGTTTTAGGCCAAATTTCTATATCTGCTTTTTGCAATTTAAAATAAAAAAATATTGCTAATGCCAAAACTATTGCAGAACCAACTACAGCCAAAACTTTTGTCCACGAAAAATTTACGGCCTTATGGCGGCGGACTTCCTTATGAGATTTTTTCGCTGTATGTTCTGCATGCCGAGGCGCGGCAGGCAGATTTTTTTCTTCGCTGGCTGTTATTTTTTTTACGACCGCTGTTTTGCCTGCCTGCCGCCAGGCAGGATGTTTTGCTTTTGGCGGCACTATATCATATATTTTCTTTGGCATTTTCAATTTAATTTCTAATTTCTAATTTCTAATTTATATTAAATTTCTAATTTAAAAATTAATTAATTGAAAATTTAATGAAAATTGAAAATTGAAAATTGAAAATTTACTCAAGTATTGCTTTTATTCTACGGACTCCAAATGAGGAGCTTTCTTCTTTTATAATTTTAAAATGCCCTAAAACTCCTGTTTTCTCAACATGCGGCCCGCCGCAAATTTCGCGGCTTGCAATTTCATTGCCCTCGCCAATAGTATAAACTTTAACTTTTTCCCCGTATTTTGATTCAAAAACTCCCATAGCGTTTAGCTCTTTAGCTTTTTCTAAATTCATTTCTTCAAAGCTTACAGGCAAGTCTTTCTTTATTATACCATTTACAAAATTTTCTACACCTTTTATTTGTTCACTGGTCATTTTTTCTTTGTGCGAAAAATCAAAACGCAATCTTTCGGCAGTAATATTGCTTCCTTTTTGCGCAACATGCCCGCCCAAAACTTTTCTTAATCCAGCCAGCATTAAATGGGCGGCGGTATGCAGTTTTGTAGTTTGCTCAGAATTATCTGCCAACCCGCCTCGAAACATTCCCGCGCCCGCTGTTCTTGAAAGTTCCTGATGTTTTTCTAATTCTTTTTTAAATTCCTCAACATCAATATTCATTCCCTTTTCTTTTGCTATTTCTTCCGTCAATTCAATCGGAAATCCATAAGTTTGATAAAGATTAAAAGCATCCTTGCCAGATATATTGTCTAATTTTATCTCGCTATGCGAGCTCTCGCAAAGCGAGATAAATTCCCTTAATCCGTTTTCTAAAGTTTTTTCAAATTTTTCTTCTTCTGACTTAAACTGCTCTAAAATAAAATCTTTTTTATTTTCTATTTCGGGGTAAAATCCATTATAAACTTCTAAAATTGCGGGATAAATTTCACCAATAAAATTTTCTTTGATACTCAACTGTTTTCCATATCTTATTGCCCTGCGAATCAATCTTCTTAAAATGTATCCCCTGCCTAAATTTGACGGCTCAATTTCAGAAGCTAAAAGAAACACTGATGCCTTTATATGGTCAACAATAACTCTGAATGCCTTTTTATTATCCTCATATTTTTTTTCAGATAATTCCTCAATTTTTTTAATAATCGGCAAAAATAAATCAGTTTCATAAACGTTTTCTTTTCCATTTAAAACTGCAAGCGTTCTTTCTAAACCCATTCCAGTATCTACATTTTTTTGCTTTGCCTCAATGTAATTCCCGTTTTCATTTTTTATATATTGCATGAAAACATCATTCCAAATTTCAACCCAATTTTTATCTTTTGCGTCAAAAATTTCTGGCGCTGGTTTGTCATTTAATTTCCAATAAAACATTTCTGTATCAGTACCACATGGTCCTGTTTTTCCTGCAGGCCCCCACCAATTATCTTCTTTTGGCAAAAAGGCAATTCTTTCTTTTTTAACTCCCAAAGATTCCCAAATTTTTGCCGATTCTTCGTCTTTTTCTGCATCGTTATCACCAGCGAAACAAGAAACAGCCAATCTTTCTAAAGGAATTTCCAGCTCTTTTGTTAAAAATTCAAAACTCCATTTTATGGCTTCATTTTTCCAATAATCGCCCAAAGACCAATTTCCCAGCATTTCAAAAAAAGTATTATGAGTATCGTCGCCAACATCATCAATATCTCCTGTCCTTATGCATTTTTGAGCGTTAACTAATCTTTTGCCAGACGGATGTTTTTCACCTAACAAAAAAGGCACCAAAGGATGCATGCCAGCTGTTGTGAATAAAACCGTTGGATCATTTTCTGGAACTAAAGAACCGCTGGGAATAATTTTATGCCCCCTTTTCTCAAAAAAACTTAAAAATCGTTGGCGTAGTTCGTCAGATTTCATGATTTTCTAATTTTACCTCAAAAATCATTTTCTCGCAATATTTAATATACTGTACCTTAATTACTACATAGTAAACACTTCCTCAAAATAGCTCAGACACGTTTGAGCTATTTCTTATTCTAAAAACAAGTGTGTAATAAGTGTGCGTACGCACCATTATTACACACCTTAGAAACACGTAAAAAAACGCCGTTTTGAGCGTATCTGAATATTAGCGAGGCAATAAATTTTAAAATTTAAAATTTGATTGCCGAGCGAAGTTTATGTAAATCTGTCTGCCACAACAGTTGCCGCAAAAGATTTTGGTTTTATGCATGGTTCAAAGCCATTGCTTTTTATTAACCCAACAACTTCTTTCACCATTTCTTTTGTTTTACCAACCTCCCCTACATCAGCATGAATATATTGAAATTGATAATTAAATGTTGAAGTGGCTTTGTCCCGATGGCTTTGCCATCGAGGATCCGCGATTGCTTTGCAATCGGGACCAAATTCCTCATTTAATCTTTCCCTTAAAGACAAT
This sequence comes from Patescibacteria group bacterium, assembly GCA_038065715.1. Taxonomy (GTDB): domain Bacteria; phylum Patescibacteriota; class Minisyncoccia; order Minisyncoccales; family Staskawiczbacteraceae; genus JBBTQL01. The sequence continues at coordinate 81,911 of JBBTQL010000007.1, read as the reverse complement.
GCCAGCTCGCACGACAAATAAACTTCCTGCAAAATTCTGTTTTTCCAATTAATATTGGCAAACTTTTTTAAAAAGTTATCTGGATAACGCATTTTTTTTAAAAAGAATCTTCCGCCAGCTCCAGTTCTTAATACAACAATAGCAATTGGAAAAAACGGCTTATCAGAAGACGGCGAATCGCACCCAACAACAATATCATAAAAAAATTCAGGCTGCTCCTGAATATAGCTTTTAATCTCTTTTATTACTTCGTCAAAATTCAAATTTCCCTTGCTTGGATTAAAAAAATGCCCATTGTTTACTATCTCGTCATTCATAAATATAACATACCACTACTCTGCAGATTTTACAATCTTAATAAATTCTTCAGCATTTAAAGATGCTCCGCCGACTAAAAGGCCGTTGGCTCCCGCGTCTTTAATATAAGAACCAGAATTTTCGCTTTTGACGCTTCCGCCATATAAAATCCGCATATTGTCTGCTATTTCCCTGTTATATATTTTTGAAATAATTTTTCTTATGAATAAAACGGAACTCATTGTTTCGTCAACCGAACAATTATTTCCCGTCCCAATCGCCCAAACTGGCTCATAGGCAATAACAACGGTTTTTGCGTTTTCTCTTAAAACTCCTTTCAAACCCCCTGTAATTTGTTTTTCTAAAACTTCTGATTTTTTTCCAGCCTGCCTCTCTTCGTCTGTTTCGCCAATGCACAAAATAGGCTTTAAGTTTGCAGACAAAACTTTTTTAATTTTTTTATTTACAATTTCGTCTGTCTCATTAAAGTATTTTCTGCGCTCTGAGTGCCCCAAAATAACATAATCAATTTTTAAATCTTTCAACATTAAAACAGAAATTTCTCCAGTAAAAGCTCCTTTTTCTTCAAAAAAACAGTTTTGTGCCCCTAAAATAAAGCCGCCTTCGGCCGCCTGCCGGCGTCCTTCGGCGAGCCAAGCAAAAGGCGGACAGATAACTACTTCCACATTTTTTACTTTCGCTTTTTTTTTAACAGCCTGAAAAAGAGCTTTGGCTTCTTTTTGGGTTGATGGATTTAATTTCCAATTGGCTACAATTAAATTTTTCATATTAAATTATGTTATTTTATTTTATCATAAAACAAAAGACGGTTGAAGTCCGCCTCTCGTTATATTTCAGTTAACACTTTTGAACCGAATTTTGTAACCAATATTGTGTGCTCAAAGTGGGCTGTTAGAGACTTATCTTTGGTGGCGTATCCGTAGCCGTCTTGCGCTTTTTCAAGGCGGTAATCGCCCATTGCCACCATTGGCTCTATGCAAATGACCATGCCTTCTTGGAGCTTTTCGCCGGTTTTTCTTTTTCCAAAATTTGGAATTTTAGGTTCTTCGTGAAGATTTTTTCCAATTCCATGGCCGCACAAATCCCTTATAACTGAAAAGCCCTGTCCTTCAACAAATTTTTGAATAGTATTTCCAATGTCGCCTGTTGTATTGCCCGGCCTCACTTTTTTAATTCCCAATCTTAAAGATTTTTTTGCAACATTAATCAATCTTTTTGCTTCAAAAGAAACTTTGCCGACAGCAACGGTTATTGCCATATCAGAGTAGTATCCTTTGTATAAAATTCCTAAATCCAAGCTAATTATATCCCCTTCTTTTAAAACTCTGGTAGATGGAAGTCCATGCACAATTTCTTCATTAACTGAAGTGCACAAAGAAAAAGGGAAATTATCATACCCTTTAAAACCCGGCTTAGCTTCGTGTTTTAAAATAAGGGCCTCAGCGGCCCTGTCCAATTCTAAGGTAGTAATTCCCTGCTTAACTTGTTTTTCTATTTCTTTTAAAACTGCCGCCAGGATTCTCCCGGCCTCTCTCATTATTTTAATTTCTTCTGAGCTTTTGATATTTATCATTAGAGATAATAGAGATCGGGTCTCTATTCTGAAATTTTATTGTAATCATCAAATTACTTTTAAAATATCTTTATGAACATCTGCCACAAATTGCTCGCCATTAATTTTGTTTATCTTGATATTATTTTTTTCAAAATATTCAACCATTGGCAAAGTTCTTTCGTTATATTCTTTAATTCTTACTTTAATGGTTTCCTCGTCATCTAAATCTTTTCTTTTAACTAATTTTGAGCCGTCTAACGGGCAAATAGTCAAGTTTTCAGTTTCTTTGTTAAATAAAATTGAGTGGCGCATTAATTCGCAAATTTTTCTGTGGGAGTTTCTAAAAATTGTTGTTTCAGCTGTAATTTCCAATAAAACAACTTTTATGTTTTCTTTTCCGTAAAGTTTTTCAAGCAAAGGTATAACTCTTTCTGCTTCATAAAGAGTTCTTGGAGAACCAGAAAAAATAATATTATTTCCTTCTTCAAAAATATTATTTATTTTTTCTTTTACTAATTGTGTGACAAACGGAGGACTATTAAGCTCTCCGCTTCCCCATTTTTCTTTTTCTTTTAAAATATCAAACTTTTCACCGTCAGCTTTAATAAATCTTTCTTTTGCATTTTCAGATAAATTTTCTGCTTCTTTAAATTTTTTCTCTAAAATTTTACTGGTTTCAAAAAGATATAATCCTAATTTTTCTGATAATAATTCAGATTGAGTGCCTTTTCCAGCTCCCGGAGGGCCGAATATAATTATAACTTGCTTCATATTGGGTGTTGGGTGTTGGGTTTTGGGTGTTAGTTAATAATTTCAATATCTAACACCTAATATCTAACACCTAGAAAGTATCATACTCCCTCATTTGGAGCTGGGCGTTAATCTGGCGTAATGTGTCTAATACTACTGAAACCACGATTAAAAGAGATGTGCCGCCAATTAAAAAAGTAAATCCAGTTACTCCGGTGGCCCCGGCAATAATTGAGGGCAACACAGCTATTAAACCTAAAAATATGGCTCCTGTAAACAAAACCCTGTTTAATATGTGTTTTAAAAAATCAGCAGTTGATTTGCCGGGCCTTACTCCGGGAATAAAACCTCCCATTTTTTGAAGATTTTCTGCAATTGTTTTGGGGTCAAAAGTAACTGCTGTATAAAAATAAGTAAACAAAATAACTAACAAAAAGTATAATACTCCGTGCACCCAGACATTATTAAAAAATGCGCCTATGTTGGTAGCGATAGTTCCCGCTAATCCGGGCGCGCCGCCAAAAAAACTGGCTATCATTCCGGGAAAAAGCAAAATAGAAAGCGCAAAAATTATAGGAATAACTCCAGCAGGGTTAACATTTAGCGGCAAATAGGTTGACGAGCCGCCATACATTTTCGTTCCCCTTACTCTTTTAGCATAAGAAACTGGGATATTTCTGCGGGCTTCTGTAATTAAAACCACGCCGGCAATAATTACAACGGACAAAACAAAGAATAAAAAGTAAGAAGGGACCATTGAAGGATTCCAACTGACAAATGTTTGAAATATATTAACCGGAAGTTGGGCAACAATGCCGGCAAAAATTAAAAGAGAAATGCCATTGCCCAATCCCTGCTCTGAAATAATTTCTCCAATCCACATTAAAAACATTGCTCCAGCTATAATTGTTACAATTGAACTTATCAAAATAAATGGAGAAAGACCTGCAATAACATTCTGGCGTTGAAATAATGTTAACATTCCATAACCTTCAAAAGCTGCCAATGGAATTGTCAATAATCTTGAATACTGGTTAAATTTTTGCCTGCCGGCCTCTCCCTCTTCTTTATATAATCTTTCTAGGACCGGAAAAATCATTGTTAAAAGCTGTAATATAATTGTGGCTGTAATATAAGGACCTAATCCCAACAGCACAATTGAAAAATTACTCAAAGCGCCGCCAGAAAATATATTTAAAAGCCCGAAAACTTGGTTTTGCGCAAAAAACTTTCTTAAATCCTCTGTGCCAATTCCGGGAATTGGTATGTTGGCTGCTATCCTAAAAACAACAAACAGAAAAAGAATAAATATAAATTTATTCCTAAGCTCCTTATTCTTAAAAAGAAATAATATTTTGTCGTACCACATGATTTACGAGTGAAACGAGTTAATTGTTCCTCCGGCTTTTTCAATTGCCTCTTTTGCAGTTTTAGAAACTTTGCAGTTTTCTACAATTAATTGTTTTGTTAATTTTCCATCTCCCAATATTTTAACTTTTGGGGTCTTTCCTTTAATCATACGAATAATTCCTTTTTTAATCAAATTATCTGGATTTATTATGTCTCCGTTTTTAGTGTTTTTTTCTAAAACATCTAAATTTAAAACAACTAAATAATCGTCTAACGCAAAGCTTCTGTATCCTTTTAACTTTGGATACCTTTTTATCAATTCTCTTATTATTGGCGCCATTTTCCTGCCAGCCCTTGAGCTTTGCCCTTTATTTCCTTTCCCAGAATAGGTTCCCTTTTTGCCACCTCTACCAACTCTTTTTTTGCTTTTTGTTTTATGTTTTGGTTTTAATTCGTGTAACTGCATAATCGTAGTTTAAAGTTTATCAAGTTTGTAAAGTTTCATACTTGATGAACTTTATGAACTTTATGAACTTTTTACTTTCAACTTTTTTAACGCTTCCATTGTTGCCCTTGCGTTGTTTAATTTGTTTTTTGAACCAGAAAGTATTTTTGAAGAAATATTTTTAATGCCAGCCAAGTCGCAAATAACCCTTACAGCCCCGCCAGCCACCAATCCCCTGCCTTTTCTTTGAGGTTTTAATAAAATTATAGCTGGCCCTGACTTTGCCATAACTTCGTAAGGAATCGTTCCATCCACAATTACGACACTGACTAAATTTTTCTTGGCTCTTCTTGTTGCTTTTTCTATCGCTTGAGAAACATCTTTTCCTTTATCTATTCCAATGCCAACTTTGCCTTTTTTATCTCCAGCAACCACAACTGCCCTAAAACTCATTCTTTTTCCTCCGCCCGTAACTCTTGTAACTCTAGCCAAATCCAAAAGCTTTGAATCAAATTCATCTTTTATTTTATCTCTGCCTCCAAAACCGCGGCCGCGGCCTCCGCCAAAACTCCTGCCCGGGCCCCTGTTTTCGCCTTGGCCAAAAGGTTTAAACCCAGATCTATCTTGAGCTTTTGGTGTTAACTGAGGACTATTATTATTTTGTTCTATTTTTTCTTCCATTTTTTAAATTTGTTTTAAAATTTAAGCCCTCCTTCTCTTGCTCCATCGGCCAATGCCTTTATTCTGCCATGAAAAAGAATTCCAGCCCTGTCAAAAACCACTTTTTCTATTTTGTTTTCAATAGCCTTTTTTGCAATCAGCCTGCCAACTTCATGGGCAATGCCTACTTTATGCGTCATTGTTTTTTCTGTTTTGTTTGCTTTTACTCCTTTTAATTCTTTATCTGAAGCCGACACAATAATTTTTGCATTTTTGTCGTCAATGACCTGGGCGTAAATATGATTTATAGACCTAAAAACACAAAGGCGCAAGCGGTCTTTACTGCCCTTAATTTTAAATCTTATCTTTTTATGGCGCCTTATTCTTTTTTCTTTTTTTGTCTGCATTTTATTATATAAATGCGAAGCATTTCTATTTTTTAGCTGAAACAACTTTCTTGCCCTCTTTTCTTCTAATTTTTTCTCCTTGATATTTTATTCCTTTACCCTTATAAGGTTCGGCTTTTTTTACTTTTCTTATTATTGCTGAAATTTGACCGACTTTTTCTTTATTTATGCCAGAAACAGTAATTACATTTTTCTCTACCAAAAAATTAATGCCTTCTGGTTTTTTAATTTTAACTGGATTTACAAAACCCACATTCAAAACTAGATTATCGCCATCAATCATAGCTTTGAAGCCAACTCCTTCTATTTCTAATTTTTTTTCAAAACCTTTTGTAACTCCATATACCATATTAAATATAAGCGCCCTGTACAGGCCCCATAAAGCCCCTGCTTTTCCAGTAGCTGTTTCTTTGCGTTTAGAAACTAAAATATTCTTTCCATTCTCGTCAATATCCACTTTTACTTCCCTGTTTAGCTGTATTTGCAACTCCCCTTTTGGACCTAAAATCTTCAGGTTTTGACCCTGAATATCAACTTTTACACCCTCTGGAATTTCAATTGGTTTTTTTCCAATCCTGCTCATGAATTTCTATTTTTTAAAATAATTTCCTAATTTCTTTTATTATTGGCAATATGAATTTACTATTATATCTTATTTTTTGACTTTGGTCAATTTAAGGTGTTACCAAATTTCCAATAATATCTCCCCTCCCAATTTTACTTTCCTGGCTTCTTTATTTGTCATTAATCCTTTTGGAGTTGAAACCACTGATATGCCGTAACCTCCTTTAACATTTTTAATTTCAGACGCTTTTGCGTAAATTCTCTGTCCTGGCTTTGAAACTTTTCTCAACCCTGAAATCGCCATAATTCCGTTGTCGTACTTTAAAACAATTTTCATCGTTTTGCTTTTTCCTTTGGCTGTTTTTTTAACATCGGAAATAAAATTTTCCTGCATTAAAATTTTAGCAACTTCAAATTTTAATTTTGAAGAAGGCAAAGACAGCTCTGTTTTGCCAACAGCTCCTGCATTCCTTATTTGATTTAACATGTCTGTAATTGGGTCTGTCATATTTTTATTTTTTATTTACCAGCTTGATTTTTTAATTCCTGGAATTTCTCCTTTATTGGCTAATTCCCTAAAACATATTCTGCAAAGGCCAAAACTCCTTATAAATCCCCTTCTTCTTCCGCACTTAAAACAGCGCCTTATTTTTCTTGAAGAATATTTTGGCTTCTTTTTTGCTTTTGCAATTTGTGATGTTTTTGCCATTTTTGTCTATTTTATTGGGAATCCCATTAATTTATATAATTCTAAACTTTCTTCTTTATTTTTAGCATTAGTCGCAACAGTAATTTCTAATCCAAAAATCGTTTTTTCTTTTTCTGTAAAAATTTCAGGAAATGAAATATGTTCTCTAAATCCAATAGTTAAATTTCCTCTTTTATCAATTGATTTTGAGTCAATGCCTTTAAAATCGCGCGACCTTGGCAAAGACAAATAAATCAATCTTTCTAAAAAATCCCACATTCTGCCCTTTCTTAATGTAACCTTTGCGGCTATCTCAAGCCCCTCCCTTAATTTAAAGCCGGCGATAGATTTTTTTGATTTTATTAAATTTGGCTTTTGTCCTGAAATCAAAGTTAAATCCTGCAAAATAAGATTGTATATTTTTTCCCTCTCTCCGGAAGTTTTGCTTGCAACTTCCTTGCCAAAAGAAGTATTTATCACAACTTTTTTAATCTTTGGAACTGCCATAGGATTTTTATAACCCAAAGACTTCATCATTTGCGGTATTACTTCTTTTTTATATTTTTCTTTTAAACTTGGCATGTTAAAAACTTTATATTAAATCTCTTGTCCGCATTTTTTGCAAACTCTGACCTTTCTTTCTTTATCAACTTTATATCCAACCCTTGTGGCCTTCCCGCATTTTGAACAAATAACTTTTATATTAGAAATATTTAAAGGCGCTGGAATCTGCACAACCTGTCCCTTCTCGCCTTCTTTTTTCGGTTTTGCGTGTTTTTTCTTTAAATTTATCCCTTCAACTAAAACAGCCTCTTCTTTAACAAGAACTCTTAAAACTTTTCCGGTTCTGCCTCTGTCTTTGCCTGCGGTTATTAAAATTGTGTCATTTTTTTTAACTTTCATTGTTTTAAGTTATAAAAGTTCGGTTGCCATCATAGCAATTTTATCAAAACCTTTATCTTTTAATTCTTTTGCTACAGGCCCGAAAACCCTTCCTCCTTTCGGCGCTTTTCCGTCTCCTAAAATAACTACGGCGTTGTCATCAAACCTAATATAAGAACCGTCTGCTCTTTTAAATTCTTTTCTCTGCCTTATAATAACAGCCTTAATCTTTTCATGTTTTTTAACTAACTTTCTTGGCTCCGCTTTTTTTACTACTCCAACAATTATATCTCCCAATTGAGCATATCTTCTTCTTGTGCCGCCTGGAACATTAATGCACTGGACAATTTTTGCCCCGGAGTTATCGGCAACTTTTAACATCGACCTTAATTGAATCATAATTTATAAACAAAGTGAATACTAAATTTTATTTATTACTTTCCATTTTTTATCTTTTGATATAGGCGTTGTTTCTTCTATCACAACATTATCTCCAATGTGAAATTCTCCCTTTTCGTCATGGGCTTTATATTTCTTGTGAACTTTATATCTTCTTTTGTATTTTGGGTGTTCTTTAACTTTTTCCACTTTGACAACAACTGTTTTTTGCATCTTGTCTGAAACTACAACACCCTTTAATTTTCTTTTTGGCATGAATTTTAATAAATTCATCCTGAGCCCTGAGAAGTCGCTACGACGAAGGGCGAAGGATTACTTATTGTTTTTGTTCTTTTAATACTGTTAATGTTCTCGCTATTTCTTTTTTCACGTGATTTATTTCTTTTACATTCTTTAATTTATTAGAAGAAAACTTAAACCTAAGGCCGCTTAATTTTTTTCTAAGGTCTTCTGCTGATTTTTCCAATTCATTTTTATCTTTTTTACGAAGTTCTTTTGCTTTCATTGTTTTAGTTTTATTTTTTAATAAATCTGGTTTTAATCGGCAATTTTTTTGACGCTCCGCGAAATGCAGCTCTGGCCATATCTTCTTTTATGCCGTCTAATTCAAAAATAATTCTGCCTGGTTTTATAGGATAAACATAATGGTCAACTCCTCCCTTTCCTCCTCCCATGCCAACTTCAGCGCCCTTAAATGTCACTGGTTTGTCTGGAAAAATTCTTATCCAAAGCTTTCCTCCTTTTTTAAGATATCTTATTATATAACGCCTTGAAGCTTCAAGTTGGCGGGCAGTTATCCATTTTGTTCCCAAAGATTTTAATCCAAAACTGCCAAAAGTAAGCTCGGTTGCCCTAGTTTCAACTCCTCTTGATCTTCCCCTGTGCCACTTGCGGTGTTTAACTTTTTTCGGCATTAAAATACTCATAACGAATTTTTATTTTTAGTTATTCAAATTTTTCTCCTTTATATATCCAAACTTTAATTCCTACTGCCCCATAGGTGCAATGCGCTTCTGCCTGGCTATATTCAATGTCAGCTCTTATTGTATTTCTTGGCAATCTGCCCTGCCTCAACCACTCTTTTCTGGCAATTTCAACGCCATTTAATCTTCCTGACATTTCTATCCTTATGCCCTTTACCTCTCTGTTTGCCATAACTCTTTCTATTGTTCTTTTTAAAACTTGGCGGAATGGTATTCTTTTTTCAATTTGCTGAGCTGCCATTTGAGCTATTAAAGGAGCTGAAATCCAAGGATTTTTTATTTCTCTAATTTCTATCTTTATCTCTCTTTTTGTATTATCTATTTTTTTTGAATATATTTTTTTCAATATAAAATCTTTCAAATTTTCAACTCCGCCTCCGCCTCTGCCTATAATTAATCCAGGCCTGCCTGTTGCAATAATAATATTTAATTTGTTTGCTGAATGTTCAATTTCAATGTTAGCAACCGAAGCATCTGCCAATTTTTTTGTTAAAAAATCTTTAATTAAAAAATCTTCCGCTAAATACTGAGGCATTTTTTTGCCATAAAAACCGCGGACATTCCAATCTTCTGTTCCTTTTATTCTAAATGATTTTGGGTGGACTTTGTGAGCCATATTATGAATTATGTTTTTTTAACTTTTTTTTGCTGTTTTTTTAACTTTTTTACTGCTTTAACTTCTTTAATTTTTTCGGTTTTTGTTTCTTTCTTTTCAGTTGGATTTATTTCTCCCAATACTAAAGTAATATGCGAGCTTCTTTTCATTATAGGATAAGCTCTGCCGCGAGACATTGCATGCCACCTTTTCAATGTTGGGCCTTCATCTACTGTAATTTTAGACACAAAAAGATTTGATTCGTCTATCTGAAAATCGTGTTTAGCTGAAGCAACAGCTGAATTTAAAAGCTTTAAAACAGGCGCCGATGCTCTTTTCACCGCAAATTCAAGGGCGGTTTTTGCCTCGGCCGCATTTTTACCTCTTACCAAATCAACCACTTCTCTTGCCTTTCTTGGCGATATTCTTAAATGTCTTAATATTACTTTAATTTCCATGTTATTATGCTATTTCTTTTCTGCTGCTGTTTTTACCGCTTCTTTTTGTTCTGCGGTTTGCTCTATCTCTCTTTGCATTTTTCCTCCATGTCTTACAAACTTTGTTGTAGCCGCAAACTCGCCCAGCTTGTGGCCTACCATATCCTCTGCAATATGAACTGGAACAAAATCTTTGCCGTTATGCACCCCAAAAGTATGGCCTACCATTTCTGGAGAAATCGTAGAGTGCCTTGCCCATGTTTTAATGATAACCTTTTCGTCTTTCCTGAGCTTTAACACTTTTTCTAACAATTTTGGGTCAATGTATGGACCTTTTTTTAAACTTCTGCTCATTTTTTTGTTTTTTTATTTTTTCTTTCTTCTTTGAACGATGAATTTATTTGTCCATTTACGCTTGTTTCTTGTTTTCACTCCCAAAGCTGGTTTTCCCCACGGAGTTTTTGGATGCTTTAAGCCAATTGGCTGCCTGCCCTCTCCGCCGCCATGTGGATGGTCTACCGGATTCATTGCAGAGCCCCTTACATGAGGCCTTCTGCCTTTTAACCTTGACTTGCCTGCCTTGCCAACTCTGTAAAATCTGTTTTCTGGATTTGAAACCATTCCTATTGTTGCAAAACATTCGTTGCTGAATTTTCTAACTTCGGTTGAAGGCATTTTTAAATTCGTATAATTTTCTTCCTGAGCCAAAACCTGAGCCGAAGATCCTGCTGATCTTATTAATTTTCCTCCCTTTCCAGGCTCTAATTCAACATTATAAACTGCTGTTCCCACTGTTATATTTTTCAATTTCATTCTATTACCCGGAGTTAACGGGGCTTTTTCGGAAAAAACTACACTGTCTCCAACATTTAATCCTTGCGGAGCTATAATATATTGCCTTTCTCTATTATCGTACTCTATTAAAGCTATAAATCCTGTCCTGTTTGGATCATATTCTAAGGCAACAACTTTTGCGGGGCTGTCCATTCTTTTTTGCGAAAATTCAATAATTCTGTAAAGTTTTTTTACTCCGCCACCTTTGTGCCTTACTGTAATTCTTCCTGTAGATTTTGATCTTCCCACGCTTCTTTTAATGTATTTTAAAAGCCTTTTTTCGCTTGGCTCTTTTGAAAGCAACGAAAAATCTATCCCTGTCATTCCTCTTCTAGCTGGCGTTGTTGGTTTATATATTTTCATTTAAAAAATTTCAATTACTTGGCCTTCTTTTATTTTTACAATTGCTTTTATGTGCCCCGATTTAAATCCTTTAGTTTTTCCTATTCTTCTTTTTTTAGCTGGAATTTTTATTATATTTACAGATAAAACATCTACCCCGTAAATTCCTTCCACTGTTTTTTTTATTTCTGTTTTATTAGCGCCTGCCAATGTTTTAAAAGTATATTGGTTTTTTTCTGCCAAAGCAGTTGCTTTTTCTGATATATGCGGATTTTTTATGGCGTTGTAAGAAAACCCGCCCAAACTCGCCTTTCGGCGAGATTGTTGCGAGTCCGCCTTAATAGGCTTTGCCTTTTCAGCGGGTTTTCCTTCAGCCGAAACTTTCTCGGACTTTTTATCCGTTTCCCTTGCTTTTTCTATTGCTTTTTTCTTTTTTAAAAAATCAAATAAAGCCATGATATTTTATTTTAGAAATGTTTTTTCTATAGTTTTTATGCTTTCTTTTGGCATTAACAAATATTTAGACGACATTAAATCTAAAACATTCAAATTTCTTGCTTCTGAAATGCTGGTTTTTTTTATATTTCTGGCTGCCAGAAATACATTTTTGTCGTATTCTGGCAAAGCAATCAATAGGGTTTTATCTTTGCTTGGCAATTTTTTCAATATTTTTGCCACCTCCTTTGTTTTTGCTTTGCCCGCCGTAGCTTCAGCGAAGGCGGGGCTTTCTAATACAATCAAGAAATTATTCTTAGCTTTTTCGGAAAGAACCATAAGCAAAGCTTTTCTCCTCATTTTTTTAGGAACATCTTTTTCAAACACTTTTTCATTTCTTGGTCCAAATGTAACTCCGCCGCCTCTCCACAATGGAGACCTTATTGAACCGTGCCTTGCCCTGCCTGTTCCTTTTTGCCTCCACGGTTTTTTTCCTCCTCCCCTCACCTCGCTTCTGTCTTTTGTATGGGCTGAAACCTGGCGTTTGTTTGCCATTTGCGAAACAACAATTTGGTGCACTAAATCAGTATTAAGTTTTACCTCAAAAATTTCTTTCGGCAAAATCATACTTCCGGATATCTCTCCTAATTGATTGTAAACATCTACCTTCATATTTAAATTATCCTCTGATTTCAAGCAATGTGCCCTTGTGCCCGGGCACTGCTCCCTTTAATATTAACAAGTTATTTTCTGCGTCAATTTTCGCTATTTTCAAATTTTTAACTGTAATTCTTTCATATCCCATTCGACCTGGCATTTTTCTGCCCTTAATAACATGCTGAGGAAAACGCGAACCAGTTGAACCTATTGTTCTGTGTTCATGCTTTACGCCGTGAGTGGCGTTTCTTCCTGAAAATCCGTGCCTTTTAACTCCGCCCTGAAATCCTTTGCCTTTTGACATTCCTGAAACTTTTACTTTTTCTCCTTCGCTGAAAGTAGCGACATTAATTTCTTTTTCTCCATCTTTTTCAAATTCTGAATTCTGGATTCTGAATTCCCGTATATATTTATATTCCTTTCCAGCCATTGATTTTTTGATTTTGTTTTTCTTTTCTATTTTTTCAAATCCAATCTGCAAAGCATTATAACCGTCTTTTTCTTTTGTCTTTTTTTGCAAAACATAACAAGGCCCTGCCAAAACCAAGGTAACTGGCGTTAACTTGCCGTCTTTATCAAATAGCTGGGACATTCCAATTTTTTGGCCTAATATAAATTTCATATAAATACAATGCAAATATAGCTAATGACGTCGCCAATGACCCAAATACGAATTTGCATTATTAGCATATAATTCGTAAATTGGCATTAACAAAAAACTGGCGTGCTTGCCAGATTTTTGGCAATGTTGTTACCTCGCCCAAAGCTATAAGCATTGTGGCGGGAAGTTAACTATTGTCTATATATGATAGTTTACTAAATTTTAATCGCAATGTCAACACCTGAAGGTAAATTCAAATCTCTCAACGCTTCTATAATATCTTGGTTTGGATTTAAAATATCAATCACTCTTTTATGAACTCTCATTTCAAACTGTTCTCTGGCATTTTTGTGCACGAAACTTGATCTGTTAACAGTGTATTTTAAAATTTCTGTGGGTAATGGAACAGGACCTACTGCGTCAACTCCGTAGCGGTTTGCAATATCAATTATCTGGCGGGCTGAATTGTCAATAATTTTGTGGTCATAAGCTTTAAGCTTTATGCGAAGCTTCTGCCTCATTTCTGGGGCTCCCTTTTCTTCTGCGTTCTCTTCTTTATTTGCTTTTATTGTTCTTTTCCGAACAATTTTCTTTGCAGGCATTCTTAAAATTATTTTATAATTTTAGTTACTACTCCAGATCCAACTGTTTTTCCGCCTTCTCTAATGGCAAATTTTCCTTTTTCTTCCAATGCAACCGGCACTATCAATTTAACTTTTAAGTTGGCTGTGTCTCCTGGCATTACCATTTCGGTTCCTTCTGCCAAAGTTACGTCGCCAGTAATATCAGATGTTCCTATATATAATTGCGGTTTATATCCAGAGAAAAATGGAGTGTGTCTTCCGCCCTCATCTTTGCTCAAAACATAAACTTCGCACTCAAATTCGGTATGAGGAGTAATTGATCCTGGCTTTGCTATAACTTGGCCTCTTTCAATATCTTCTTTCTTTAAGCCTCTTAACAAAATTCCAACATTATCTCCGGCATTTCCTTGGTCAAGGCTCTTTTGGAACATTTCAACTGACACAACAACAGTTTTTTGTGTTGGCCTAATACCAATAATTTCAACTTCATCGTTTTGTTTTACAATTCCCCTTGAAATCCTTCCTGTTGCCACAGTTCCCCTTCCTTCAATTGAGAAAACATCTTCAATAGCCATAGAAAATGGCTTGTCTAATTCTCTAACAGGCTCCTCAACATAATTATCAACTGCGTCTAATAATTCTATAATTGGCTTAGCAGATGCGTCGTCAATTGAATTTGCTTTTAATGCTTCTGTGGCTGAACCCCTAATAATTGGAGTTTCGTCGCCAGGATAACCGTTTTTCTTTAAAAGTTCTCTGATTTCTGATTCAACTAAATCTAAAATTTCTGGATCGTCAACCATATCGCATTTGTTCATAAACACAACCAATGATGGCAAACCTACCTGCCTGGCTAAAAGAATGTGCTCTTTTGTTTGAGGCATAGGTCCATCTGGAGCTGAAACTAACAAAATACCTCCGTCCATTTGGGCGGCTCCCGTAATCATGTTTTTAATATAGTCAGCGTGGCCTGGGCAGTCAATTAAAGCATAGTGCCTTTTTGCTGTTTCAAATTCTAAGTGAGTAATAGAAATCGTTACGCCTCTTGCCTTTTCTTCTGGAGCTGAGTCAATTTGGTCTACTCCTTTTTCTGAATGCTTAAAACCGCGCAATCCTGAAACTTTCATAATTGCGGCTGACAATGTGGTTTTTCCATGGTCAACGTGACCAATAGTACCTACGTTTACGTGAGGCTTTGACCTCTCAAATTTTTCTGTTGCCATAGTTCTAATTTGAAATTTGAAATTCGAAATTTGAATTCAATATTTTAATATTTAAATATTTCAAATTGATTTCAAATTGAAAATTTCAAATTGTAAATTTTAGTGTATTTATTATCTTATTATATATATTTAAAATAGTCAATAGCTTATAAGAGACATTGACTTTATTAACAGTTTAATTATACTATATTTACTGTTCTTTGACAATCTTTTAGGAAAGGAACTTGCCGTGTCAACTTCACTCAGAGCACTGCTTTCGGTTTTTGCGTTTGTGCTTGCGTTTACAGGGGTAATATACATACCCTGTCCAAACTATCTAAAACCAGCTGTATTTTTTTGCATTTCGGTGATTTGTTTCTCTGTTTTCATTTTGGTTGAAACAATCTTTTTCAGAAAGAAAAGGGAAAGGCCAGAATACGATGAAGACGGACGTATAGATGGTATAACAGAGGCAGATTTGAAAAAAACGCGAGCTCGTTTTGACAAAGAGAATCGGCGCTACTAACTCGCGGAGACCCGTTCTCCGCTGATTTACCTCGAAAGGAAAAACGCCATGAAAACAGAAACCAAAGAATTACGTCTGCCCAGCGACATATCAGCGGAAATACGCCAACAGATAGTCGATAAAGAGAAAAAAAGCGGTTGGAAATTAAGTGGATTTAGGACCGAAATTGTCCTAATCTTTAAGCGGGAAATTCCCGACTTGCCTGCACAGGCAGGACCGCTTGCCGATGAGCAACCCGAATGCGCAAAAGAACAGGCTGTTTCACCGTTGCCACATCATAGGTATGAAGTGGGAACTCATAAACCGCCCACTGTCAGCGATAATGAAAAAGATATATTAGACCAAGTTCATTAGCGCTGGCTAAAACACAAACCCCGAGATAGCAATTTCTGATCCCGGGGCTTTTTTTAATATTTAATTATGTAATTGATTACTGCCTTTTTCCGTCAACAATTTCTTGAGCAATATTACTTGGGACTTGTTCGTAACTATTAAATTCCATAGTAAATGAGGCGCGGCCTTCTGTTAATGACCTCAAAGACGTTGCATATCCAAATGTTTCTGATAATGGAACTATCGCGTCTATAACTTTCATTCCAGCTCTTTCTGATGTTTCTTTAATTTGCCCTCTTCTTGAATTTAAATCAGAAATAACCTGCCCAAAAAAATCCTCCGGAGTGACAACTTCTATTTTCATTACTGGCTCTAAAATAACTGGTTTTGCTGATTTTGCGGCTTTTTGAAAAGCCATTGAGCCTGCAATTTTAAAAGCAAATTCAGAAGAGTCAACATCATGGTAGCTTCCGTCAAATAATATAACCTCAACATCAACCATTGGATATCCTGCAACAATTCCTTTATCCATTGCCTCCACAACTCCTTTTTCAACTGGCTTAATAAATTCTTTTGGAATTGCGCCTCCTTTTATTTCGTCAATAAATTCAAAGCCCGCTCCCCTTTCTTTTGGTTTTACTCTTAATAGCACGTGTCCATATTGGCCTTTTCCTCCAGACTGCCTTACATATTTTTCTTCAGCTTCAGCTTCAGCTGTTATTGTTTCTTTATAAGCCACTTGAGGCCTGCCGTAATTTGCCTCAACTTTAAACTCTCTTTTTAAACGGTCTGCAATAATATCTAAATGCAATTCTCCCATGCCCGAAATAATTGTTTCTCCTGTTTCAATATCTTCTTTAATTCTAAAAGTCGGATCTTCTTCGGTTAATTTTCTGATAGACATAATAAGTTTTTCCTGGTCAGCTTTTGTTTTCGGCTCAACTCTAATTCCAATAACAGGCTCAGGAAAAACAATTTTTTCTAAAATAACCGGCGATTCTTTGGCGCATAACGTGTGCCCTGTGCTTGTTCCTTTTAATCCAACTGTGGCTCCAATTTCGCCAGCATATATAACATCTAATTCCTGTCTTTCGTCTGCGTGCATTCTTAAAATTCTGGCAATTCTTTCTTGCTCTCCTGTGTTGGCATTTAAAACATACGAACCCTTATTCAAAACTCCAGAATAAACCCTAAAATATGTTAAAGTTCCCACATAAGGGTCTGTGGCAATCTTAAAAACTAAAGCCGCAAATGGCTCGTTGTCATCTGCCTTTCTTTCAATTACAGCCCCCGTTTTTGGATCGGTTCCTTTTTGGGAAACCACATCTAAAGGAGAAGGCAATAATTCAACAATAGCGTCTAAAATAGTTTGCACTCCTTTATTTTTTAAGGCAGAACCGCAAAAAACCGGCACTAATTTATAATTTAAAACTGATTTTCTTAAAACTGCTTTAATTTCTTCGGCTGTTATTTCCCTTCCTTCTAAAAACTTTCCCGTTAAAGCGTCGTCCTCTCCAGCAACCTTTTCAATCATTTTTTTGTGCCATGTTTCAGCCTCGGCCTTCCATTCTGCGGGAATATCTTTTTCAACAACTTCAATGCCTTTTTCTCCCTCAAAATATAACGCTTTCATTTTTATTAAATCAACAACTCCTTCTAATTTTTCTTCAAGTCCCATTGGAAAGCTTACCGCAACCGCATTTTTGGTTAATTTATTTAAAATTGACTGAAAACTTTTTTCAAAAGAAGCCCCCATTCTGTCTAATTTGTTGACAAAGCAAACTCTTGGGACCGCGTATTTATCTGCTTGCCTCCAAACTGTTTCGCTTTGCGGCTCAACTCCGGCAACTCCGTCAAAAACAACAACTGCTCCATCTAAAACCCTCAAAGACCTCTGCACTTCTGCTGTAAAATCGATGTGGCCCGGAGTGTCAATCAAGTTTATCTGGTGGTCTCTCCAATACATTGTTGTGGCAGCTGAAGTGATTGTAATTCCCCTTTCTCTTTCCTGCACCATCCAATCCATAACAGTGTCTCCCTCGTGCACTTCGCCAATTTTATGCGAAACTCCGGTATAAAAAAGCAACCTCTCTGAAAAAGTGGTTTTGCCAGCATCAATATGAGCAATTATTCCTATGTTTCTTAATTTATTAAGTGGATATTTACGCGCCATAAACTATAATTTTCAATTTTTAATTTTAAATTTTTAAATAATTTTTAAATGACTAAATTTCTAAATTTTTTCGGTTATCATGATAACTTGACAATAACTTATTTATCTTGTAATATTATTTATTCTGCACCTTACAAGGAGAAAAAACTATGGGTATAATACCCGATGACCGTGGTTTATATAACTGTCCGGATTGTGGTTGTCTGGTTGCTATACATTTTCGTTATTGTTGTTATTGCGGGAAGGTCTTACCGCTTCCACCAACCATTAATGAGCTTCAAGAACAAGAGCTCGCAGATTTAGCGTTTGGTTGTAAGCACGAGCTCATAAAGTATGAATTAGATGCAGAGTTTTGCCCATGTTGTGGCAAAAAACTCTGACCCCCAAAACGCGAAAAGGCGTTTTGGCGCCAGACCTGGCGATTGCTGGGGCAAACCTCGAGTCATCTCTCGGGGTCTTTTTTTACTCTTGACAGGGTGCTTGGTTCTGCTATAATTAAGTTAGTTTATCAGGCAGTGTCACATTCTATAAGAATGGAACCGGAAACAGCATTTTCAATTTTGGAAGTGCTGTTTTTTTTGTGCTATAATTTAGTTGCGGAGGTTATGGGAGGTTGAAACCAGACGGTTCTGGTCTTTGCCTGATAAACAATTGGTTCTATTTATTTAGAATGTGGTTCGACTCCACCGGCCTCCGCGTCAAAGAATCTGTCCTTCGACTTTGCTCAGGACGGATTTTTTGTTACGTTACCCCTCACGTGAGTACTCACGTTACCTGGCAAAATGATCAGATACGCGCGGATACCGGGAATTCGCGTGTTTTTTTTACCTAGCGAAATGAGCAAAAGCTTTGTTGGCGTCGGCCATGCGGTGGGTGTCGTTTTTCTTTTTAATTGCAATGCCTTCGTTGTTTGATGCGTCAATTAATTCTTGCGCCAACTTTTCTGCCATTGCTTTTCCCTTTTTTCCCCTTGCGCCGTCTAATATCCATTTTGTTGACAAAGCCAGCCTTCTCTCCCCTCTTACTTCCATTGGAACTTGATAAGTTGCTCCTCCAATTCTTTTTGGCTTTACTTCTAAAATAGGCGAAGCATTTTCAATTGCCTGCCTGAAAACTTCAGCAGGCTCTTTTTTTGTTTTTTCTTTTATAATATCAAAAGCTCCGTACACAATTTTTTGCGCGGTTGTTTTTTTGCCGTCTTTCATTACCTTGTTTATAAACTGGGCAATTGCCACGTCGTTATAAACCGAATCTGGAGCTACTTTGTGTTTTTTGTAAGCTCTTCGCATGTTATTTTGCTTTTTTAGTTCCGTATTTGCTTCTTTCCTGTTTTCTGTTTTCAACTCCAGCCGTATCTAAAACTCCCCTTACAATATGATACCTTACTCCTGGCAAATCTTTAACCCTGCCTCCTCTTATCATAACCACAGAGTGCTCTTGTAAATTGTGGCCTTCTCCAGGAATATAAGCTGTAACCTCCATTCCATTAGACAATTTTACTCTGGCAACTTTTCTTAAAGCTGAGTTTGGCTTTTTGGGCGTTTGTGTAAAAACCTTAACGCAAACTCCCCTTTTAAAAGGAGAAGAATAATGCGATGGCCTGTTTTTTAAAACATTAAAACCAAACTGCAGAGCAACTCCTTTCTTTGCCTTTTTTTTATTTTTTCTAGGTTTTTTTATTAATTGATGAATTGTCGGCATAAAATATAAAAGCGCATAGCGCTTAATTAAATATATATTAGCAGATAACTTTATTGAAGTCAACTCTTCACCTTTTCAAAAGGTGAAGAGTCAATATTTAAAGCAAACCTAAGGGCGTACCCACGATTAAAGAGTAAAAAAGCTGGGCTATAAAACTTAATCCGCTTAACCCGCCAAAAAAAATAAAAAAAATCAAAATGAAAAGCCCGTACTGCTGTATAAACATTTTAAATTTTTCAAATCTTTGCGGTAAAAATCTAAAAAGTATCCACGAACCGTCAAGTGGAGGTATGGGAACCAAATTAAACAATCCCCATAAAAAATTATAAATTGCCACAATGCCCAGCAGCTCTGTAAAAAATGCTGCTTGCTGGGGAGAAATAAAAAATAATTGTTGCTGCGCATTTAAAAGCCTTACAAAAATGCTAAAAATTATAGCAATTAAAAAATTTGTTGCCGGGCCGGCAATTGAAACTTTTAATGTTCCCCATTTTTGGTCTTTAAAATTATATGGATTAACCGGCACTGGTTTTGCCCAGCCTACCAAAATAGGGCTTTGGCTAATAAATAAAAGCAGAGGCAATATAATGGAACCAAAAAAATCTAAATGCTTTAAAGGATTTAGAGTAAGCCTGCCTTCATATTTTGCAGTAGGATCTCCCAGCGAATAAGCAACATATCCGTGAGCTAACTCATGAATAATAACTGAAAAAAGCAGAACTATTAAAGAAAATATAGCAATAATTAAATCCATTATTTTATATTACCAGATGTTGCAAAAAAAAGAAAGTTAGTGTAATATAGAATTATTAAATTTTAAATTATAATTATGGCTGAAAAAATTTGCACGATCTGCGGAAAAAAATCAAGCATGGGATGGACTCTTGTTAAATTAAGAGGTAAATATAATCCTACTCAAAAGGTAAGAAAGCACCCAAATTTACAATGGACGCGCCTGCCTGCGCAGGCAGGTTTGTCATCTGGTAAACGAGTTTTAGCCTGCGCTAAATGCATAAAAAGAACAGCGAAAATTTAACGCAAGCAAAACAAAAAAAACGCCAGAGGGCGTTTTTTGTTTGTATTGCGCATTAGTTACAAATTATTTTTCTTCAAAAATATTTTTTACTTTTACAACAATTTCTTCTGGAGTAAGCTGGGCTTTAACAAAATAATCTATGGCTCCCAATTCTAATCCTTTATCAATATCTTCTTTTTCACCGAGATTTGATAAAATAACTACCGGAATTGAATTTATGCTGGAGTCTTTTTTTATTTTTGATAAAACCTCAAAACCATTCATCACGGGCAGAATAAGGTCTAATAATATTAAATCAGGCTTTTCCTCTTTTATTTTTTTGACTGCCTCTCCTCCGTCAACTGCCACAGAAATTTTAAAATCTTCGGCCAACAGCTTTTTGCTTATCAGCCCCCTTAAAAATTCGTCATCTTCAACAATTAAAATATTTTTTGGCATTATTATAATTTTATTAAATTAATGATATTTACTGAATTAATTATATAGTTTTATAAATACAGTGTAAAGGCAAAAATTAAAAAAACACTCAATTTTTTTGAGTGTCTTTTTAATGCTCTGACCTTTTCATAGATTTCTAGTAAAATCTAAGTGGGTGCCCGCATATTAAGACCACGGTCTTAACAAATTTGAGCTCCCATAAAAAAGTTTGTATAGAATCTATTTTGAAAACATCAGAGCTACTTTCATATTAACCCTTCACCTTTGTATGTCAATACGCGATATTAAAAATTGAAATATCAAAAGGTGAAGGGTTAACTCTTTAAATTTATAGGTCAAGGGTTTTTACCAGTTGTTTTATTAAAGAAACAACAACTGGAGGCGGCATTAAACTGTTTGATAAAACGCCTTCGTCATCTTTAACCTCCCACGGCTTTTCTGTTGTTTTTACATTATCTGCTTCAAGAGTATATACATATTCTGGCGTAACTTCATAATCGTCAGCAAAATCTTTTGTCTGGTTAGCCGGAATTGAATTTCTTAAAAGCACCTTAGGAATTCCCTTTAAATTATATGCTTCTTTTACAAGCATTTCGTCTTTATTTAATCTTTCTCTTATTGGCTCAATACCTTGTTCATCACCCTCTTTTGTAACCATTCTTGCTCCTTTGTCTGGCTTTGCCAGATCTCGCGAAGCGAGACAACTTGAATTATCGCAAATTAAATAAAACTTTTTGGCATCTTTGTCGTATTCAACTGTTTTTGTTGCCAAAAGCTTTAAGTTTCTTGATGTGTTGCATAAGGGGCAAATTACCCTAAACTTTACCCTTTCATCAATTACATCGGTTGGCACATCAATTAAAATAAAAACATCCGGGTCATCTCTGTAATCTATAAGGTCTCTAAAAAACAGAGAGTATGAGACCTGGTCTATGTCCCTGGGAAACCCGTCAATAAAAATTGCTTTTCTGCCAAGCTTTGATATTTCTCTTTTTGCCAAGGCTAAAATTAATTCTGTTGGCAATAAAGTTTTTGTTGACCTGTTATCCCAGGACTTCATTATATCTTCTAAAGGCATTCTGCCTCTGTAATTCTTTTCTAAAAACCCTACAATCTCTTTTCTTTTCCCTTGGTCTTTTATAACTTCGTCAAAAGACCTTATCATATCTCCAATAGAAAAATGGGTAATTCTATCCTTATCTATAACTTCAGCAAACATTTTAGAATAAGTTCCCTTTCCAGAGCTTTTTTTACCCATTAAATAAGCAATAAAAGTATTGTCTTTTAAAAATTCTCTCAATTTTTTTATTTCGTCTCCAGCTTTGTATTCAAAATACTCTTGCCGAGAATTAAAATCAGTCAGGTCAAATTTTTTAGCTTGCCCGTCAATTTTAGTTTTAAATAATGGAAAATCTAAATCCTTCATAACAGAATTTTAATTAGTTAATAATTTTAATATTTTTTCCGTTGCTTTCTATTTTTACATCTCCGTCTTTGTCGGTTCTAAAAGTCTTTATACCAAATTTTTCCAATCTTTGCAAAGTTTCAGGCGTTGGGTGCCCATAAGAATTCTTGCCAACCTCAATTACTGCAATCTTTGGTTTAACATTTTGCAAAAATAAATCTGAAGTTGAATATTTTGATCCGTGATGCGCCACCTTTAAAACATCTGATTTCAGACTGGCTAATTCGTACGAATTAGCCAGCGCTTTTTCTGCTTTGCTTGTTATGTCGCCAGTAAAAAGAAAAGAATTACTGCCAAAAACTAAGCGCGAAACAATACAAGTGTCATTGCTTGTATTTTTAAATTCTTTACCCTGCAAATTTTCAAAAGGGAATAAAGTGTCAATTAAAACTCTTCCTGCTTTTATTTTCATCCCTGAAAACGCTGTTATTATTTTAGTTTTTTCCTTTTGCTTTTTATTTAAAATTTCAACCCATTTTTTATATTCAGCGCTATTTTTTACAGCTCCCGTCCACAAAACATAATCTACTTTATATCTTTGCAAAACATCTATAAGTCCTGTTAAATGGTCTTTTTCAGGGTGAGTTAAAATTACAACATCTATTGACCTGTCAAAAACAGGCATTATTTTTTGCAGTTTTGACAAAACAGTTGAATCTGGGCCGCCATCAATTAAAATCTGAAATTTTTCTGGAGTTTCAATAAAAACCGCATCGCCCTGCCCTACGGCTAAAAAATTAACTTTTAAATTTTGCTGTCCCGA
This sequence comes from Patescibacteria group bacterium, assembly GCA_038065715.1. Lineage (GTDB taxonomy): Bacteria > Patescibacteriota > Minisyncoccia > Minisyncoccales > Staskawiczbacteraceae > JBBTQL01. Next base: position 58,788 of record JBBTQL010000007.1, on the reverse strand, counting down.
TAAATAAAAAACCTCCTGCCAGGCAAAAACATTCAACACAAAAAGCAACCCAGTAAAAATTAAAACATATTTCTTTTTCATTCATTAATCTTAAATTACGAAAAAACCGAGCGCATAGCTCGGTTTTTTCAGAGAATCTTTTCTATTTTTTCATTCCCATTATCCTAAACATCTTTGTCCCGCATTTCTCGCAAGTTCCTGTCATAGCAAATCTTTTTTTACCGCCTTTTCCTTTCATTGTTACTTCTTTCTCGTCTTTCATCATTCTTTTTGCTTTGCATTTTACGCAATAAGCTTCTGTTGCCATTTTTTTAAAATTACGAATTATAAATTATGAATTATTGATTATAAAAAACTAAAATTCAATTTTACAATTCGAAATCTTGATTATAGAGTCGACTTTATTAAAATTTTAAATGTTTTATTCTATTTTACTTTATAATAGTCGTGAAGTCAAGTCTAACCGGCAACCCACCCCCCGTCAACCACAATTGTTGACCCTGTCATATAAGAAGATTCGTCTGAAGCTAAAAACAAAACTGCATTTGCAATTTCCTCTGATTTTCCTTTTCTTTTCATTGGAATGGGAGCTAACATTGCCTCCATTGCTTTTGGATCCATATTTACAGAAGATGCTCCCGGAGTGTCAATTGCCCCAGGAGAAATACAATTTACTCTAATTCCAAGAGGAGCCAGTTCTAAGGCCATAGCTTGTGACATTGCAACAATTCCTCCTTTTGAGGCGCAATAATGAGTTAAACCGGCAAATCCAACACCCACCTGCCCCATTGCAATCGAGGCGATATTAACAATTGCCCCAGACTTTTGCTTTGCCATTTCTTTTGCAACAGCTTGCGCCATTAGAAAATATCCCTTTAAATTTACATCAATTACTTTTTCAAAATTTTGTTCAGGCATTTCTAAAAACGGTTCAAACGGAAAAATTCCGGCATTATTAACCAAAATGTCTATTTTGCCAAATTTTTTCAAAGTTTCTGAAACCAAGCTGTCAACTTCTGCTTTTTTGCTGGCATCGCATTTTACAGCAAGAGCTTGCCCCCTTTGTTTCTTAATTTCCTCTGCAACCAGCTTGCATCCTTCAAAATCAATATCACACACAACCACTTTTGCCCCGGCATTAGCAAGTTTTATTGAATCTGCTTTGCCCATGCCTTTGGCGGCTCCTGTAATTATTGCCACCTTTCCCCTTAAATCGCAAAACTTTGAAGTTGTTTTATTTAATCCAAACATAAACAAAAATTTTTAATTTCCAATTTTTAATTTTTAAATAATGATTGAATGCTCAAATTTTTAAAAATTAAGAAATTAATAAATTATTTATAAAATTACAAAATTAAAAATTATAAAAAATTAATATTCTTCTATTATACCTCATTTCACGGTTGCAAACAAAAAGCCGGGCATTCTCAACCCGACTATTTTTTTAAAAAAATTCTAACTTGGTTATTTCTTCCAACTCTTTAGAAGATAAAATATTATGTTCCTTTAGTGATTTTATCATGATTGCAAATAATTTTTTCTGTTTTTTATCTTGGTAATCTCTGACATCCTTTTCAATTAAAAGTATGTCTAATTTTTTTAATATTTTGTCTTGACCAGTTAAATTTTCGTTTTTGAAATCAGTCATCTCGTTCTTAAAATCAGTCATCTCGTTTTTAAAATCAGTAAACTCCTTTTTCCCGGCAAACGTTTCTTTAAAATATGGAAACAAAACATCTTGGTTGTATTTTACCAAACCATCCAAGGTTAACGGCTCTTGTTTTTTAGTTTTGTTGTTTACCATATTCTAATTATAATTCAACAGTAATCTATGTCAATTATTCTTTACAGCAGTCAATTACATATTGAACAACCTTGCCTAATTTTCCCAGAAGTCCCTTTTTATCCGGGTCTTTTTTGTCTATCTGGTTTTCACCTATTTTTTTAACTTCGCCAATATCAATCAGCTTTAAATTTATTCCCCAAAAAAGAGAATAAAGCTCGTATGCTTTTTTAAACATATCTTCTGCCTCTTGTTTGTTTCCTTTTGTTAAAGCTTTTGTTCCAACCTCCATTAATCTCATTGAAGCAGACAGCAAATGTTTTGAAATGCACCAGACTTCGCCTTCATAGTCTTTAATAATCTTTTTTAGAAGCTCTTTTCTCATTTCTCTTGCCGTATTTAACAAATCAAAATATTCTGGCTTGCCTGTTTTAGCTCCTGTAAAGAAAAAATGCTCTTCAATTGAAATTAAATTCATTATAGCAATTGACAAATCTTCATCAGAAGACAAATCAAGTTGATTTTGTTTATTGCTTTGAACTTTTTTTATAAACTCGTCTATTTTATTTTTGTCTATATTATCATCCATTTAAGCAAAAAGTAAATTATAAAACTTGCAATTAATAAAACCGTAATTGGCAAAACTACTTTCTGATAAGGAAAAAATGATTTTAAACCATTTTTTCTTTTTAAATAATTATGCAGCCATATACTTGCCATAAAAATTATTGTTCCGGTAATTACGCCAAAAATTATTTTATCAACGCCAAAAATTACATTAAAAGGATGCCCTATTATATCGTAATAATAAAGCGGAACCAACGTAAGCAAATAATAAGCAGCCGGAATAATAATTTTTTGGAACTTAAAACTCCAGTTCTTTTTATTCAACCAAATTATTGTCCAAATGCTTGAAGAAGCAAGTAATGCTCCAATCCATAAACTTGTAATTGTGTCATCTACGCCCAACCACCTTGAGAAGCCAAGTCCGGTTCCCACAGCCGCAATGCAGACAGGACAAACAGCTTTGGCAGATTTTGCGAAAAATAAAATTAAAGCTAAAATTAAACTGGCTAACGAATAATTTTTTATTTTCATTTTTAAATTATTATTTTATTTATTTTGTTTTTTCCTTAAAGAAATTTATAACATCCTGGTCGCCCAACAGACATTTACTTCCATCCCATAAAAAAGGAACTCCAATTTGACTTTGGTCTATGTTACAAGTTTTAGCTTTTGCTAATAATATATTAGCGTTGTTTTTATTGTTAAAAACTTCTAATTCTATAAACTTAACTTTGTCTTTAATATTGTTTGCCTTAATATAATCGTCTACTATTTTACAATGAGGGCAACCCTCTCCGTAAAACAAAATTATGCCTTCAGGAGATGCTGAAAATAAAAACTTTGCAAAACCAAGCTTCTGGTTTAAAAGCAAGCCGCCGCCTATAACAAGCACAAAGGCTACTATAATTAATATTAAATTTTTATTTATAGTTTTCATGTGTGTTATGTTTTACATGTTAATTAAATCACAAAAAAATACCAAAATCAATATTAACTAACTACCTACTAACTCTTGACTAACTTTTTTATGGGAATACAATTATTTAATTGTTGTTCTTTCCACGGATGCTCGGCATAAAGGAGAATGCCATGTCTACAGCTAATGTAAAACAAGACATTCGTGTTCACATTAGGTGGATGATTCGGCAGGATATGCCAGAGGTTCTTGCCATTGAAAGTTCAAGTTTTGAATTTCCTTGGCGAGAAGATGATTTTGTAAGATGTCTGCGGCAAAGAAATTGCATTGGCATGGCGGCCGAACACGAAGACCGCGTAGTCGGGTTTATGGTTTATGAATTACATAAAACCAAAATACATGTTTTGAATTTTGCTGTGCATCCTGAATGGCGGAGGCAAGGAGTTGGTAGCCAAATGGTTGCAAAACTTTGCAGTAAGCTGTCTTTTCAGCGCCGCACCTACGTAACACTGGAAGTTCGCGAAACCAATCTTCCAGCCCAGCTGTTTTTTCGCAAAAACGAATTTAAGGCTGTCAAGATTCTTCACGGTCATTTTAATGATACGCCAGAAGACGCTTATTTAATGCGATACAGGTATAAACCGCCTCAACTCTGCACTGAAGAAAATAATGATCAGCCAATAGACCAAACTAGTATAGCGGGGTAAAAAAACTTGCACATTGAAAACAAAAAAAATGACCCTTAGCCACAAAACCTCTGTTCTGTGGCTTTTTTTCTTTTCATATTATTTTAAATTATTTAAATCTTTTAATATTTTTTCCAAAGGAAGCCCGTACATTTTTGACACTTCGCCAATTTCTAATTTTTCCAGCTCAAAATAAGCCATTGGGCAAGACATGCAGGGAAGGTTGTGTTTTGCTAAAATTTCACAAGCTCCTTTTTTTTCTAAAATATTTTTTAATGTTGCTTTGTCAGTAATTTTTTGCATAACTTTTATATTTATTTAATTATGGTATAGGTCTATATTAGCAAAATCAACTCCCGCGTCAACACTATGTTAAATGGAAACAAAAACTACTCGTTGGAGTAGTTTTTGTTTTGTTACAACGCTTTATATCCTAATGTTTCTATTTCGTTTTTTATTTCATCAAGGTTTATTTTTTGCTGGTCAAATTCTAAAAATGCTTTTTTAGAATCATAGTTTACCGAAATTGAGTCTACCCCCTCTTTCTCTTCAAGAGTAGTTTCAATTATTTTTGCGCAAGACGAGCAATGCATTCCTGAAATTGTTAGTATTATTTTTTCTGTCATTTTTTTGTGGTTATTTTACTAAATTTTTATTTTGCTTATTTAAATTTTCTGCTTTTCCCTGAATCAAAACATTTTCCATTTTTTTATCTCCTGCCTCTATAATTGCCATTCTAGAACTAATCCTGCCAAACTCAATAAATATAAATGTAAAAAATATAGCAAGAATAATTGGCGCAATAATGGATATGTAGTTCTTTTTATTGGGTTTAAAATATTTAAGCAACAAGGAATTAGAAACCACCGAAATAGAGCTGAAAGCCATTGCTAAACCGGCTAATTCGGGCCTTAATACAAGACCAAATCCTGCAAAAATTCTTGCGGCGATTGGTATTCCAATCACATTGTAAAATAAAGCAAAAAACATATTTTGCTTTATCTTACCCATAGTTTCTCGGCTTAAACTTATAGCCGTTAATACATCTCGCAAATCATTTTTAATAATTACTATTCCCCCTGTTTCCATTGCAACATCAGTGCCACCGCCCATAGCAATTCCTAAATCTGCTTGCGCCAAAGCTGGCGCATCATTAATTCCATCTCCAACCATTGCAACTTTAATTCCAGTGCCCTGAAGTTTTTTTACTTCATTAGCTTTGTCTTCGGGTAATACTTCGGCTAAAATGTTTGTAATGCCAATCTGTTTTGCAATTGCTTCTGCTGTGCGTCGGTTGTCTCCTGTAATCATAAATACTTGTATGCCTCTTTTTTTTAGAGCATTTACCGCTTCAATAGTGTTTTCTTTTATTGTATCTGCAACCGCAACTATTCCCAACGTATCTTTTTCTGAAGCCAATATCATTGCTGTTTTTCCTTCATTTTCAAGCCTGCTTATTTTACTTTCTATTTCACCAATTTCTAATCCAACCACATCTGTAATTAATTTTCTATTGCCAAAGTAATATTTCTTACCGTCTATTTTTCCTTCAACGCCATGACCAGGAATTGCCTTAAAATTATTCGCCTCAGGCAAACGAATTTTTTCCTCTTCGGCATACTTTACTATTGCTTCTGCCAAAGGATGTTCAGAAAGTTTTTCCAAGCTTGCAGTAATGCTAATAATCTTTTTTTCATCGCTTAATCCTGCGCCTACTATATCAGTAACTTCTGGTTTGCCTTTTGTCAATGTTCCGGTTTTGTCAAATACGACTGCTTTTACTTTACAGGCTGCTTCTAACGGCTCTCCGCCCTTGATAAGCACTCCGTATTCGGCCCCCTTTCCAGTGCCAACCATAATTGCAGTAGGAGTTGCAAGCCCTAATGCGCATGGGCAAGCTATAACAATTACTGATGTAAATGCCATTAAAGCAAATGAAAGAGTTGCGCCCAAAGCAAAATACCATATTACAAAAGTCAATGCGGCTAAAACTAAAACTGCGGGAACAAACCAAGATGAAATTTTATCAGCCATGGCTTGGATTGGAGCCTTTGAACCCTGGGCTTCTTCAATCAACCTAATAATTTGAGCCAAAGCTGTTTCGCTGCCGACATTAGTTGCCTCAAATTCAAAACTGCCATTTTTGTTTATTGTGGCTCCAATAACTTTATCACCCACATTTTTTTCAACAGGTATGCTTTCTCCTGTAAGCATTGATTCATCAATAGATGACCTGCCCTTTAGAATCACTCCGTCCACCGGAACCTTTTCTCCAGGCCGAACCAAAACAACATCTCCCCTTTTTACTTCATCAATTGGTATATCCAGTGTTTCATTTCCCTTTACTACTATTCTTGCGGTTTTTGGCTGAAGGCCCATTAGTTTTTTAATGGCTTCAGATGTTCTGCCCTTTGCTTTTGTTTCAAGCCATTTCCCAAGCACCACAAAGGTTATCAAATAAGCTGCTGTTTCAAAATATAATTCTGGAATTTTAGCTCCGTTTAACCCAATTAGCGTTCCATTTCCTATTGTGTAAGCTAAAAATTGCCACAAGCTGTAAAAGAATGCTGTGCTTGTTCCAATTGCAATCAAGCTATCCATATTAAATGTTTTCATTTTCAAACTGCTCCACATTCCTTTATAAAATCCTGCTCCGATAATAAATTGGACTGGTATTGTCAGTAATAGTGAAACAACGCCGACATATGGCAACAAGAGCCCTCTCAACGGCAGGAAGTTGAAGAAGTCCAATAACATGAAATAAAGCATCGGCAAGCTCAATCCAAAAGAAATTAAAAATTTGTTGCGATAATTTTTAATTTCTTTTTCTTTTCTTATTCTTTCTTCTTCTGGATCAGCAATATTCGGCACAGTGGCTTTATATCCAGCAGATATAATAGCGCCTATCAAATCATTTGTTTTGACTTTTGAGCCGTCATAAATAATCCTGGCTTTTTCAGCGGTAAAATTTACATTTACTTCTTTAACCCCTGAAACCTTCTGTAGTTTTTTCTCAATAATCTTTGCGCACGATACACAATGCATCCCGCTAACAACCAAACTGATTTGTTTATCCTTGTTTTCTTCCGCCTTAATTGCTTGTTTTGGCGGCGCAAAAACATTTGGAGGTTTAGCTATAGGATTAGCAGAAATCAAATCTAAAACTTGATTGATTTTCAATTCAATTTTAGAGAGCCTGCTTTCTACATTCTTCTTAACCGTCCCTCTTTTCGATTTTAGTTTTATGTTTTTATCCATTTGAAATTTAATTAATAGTTAATTCATCTAATATGTAGCAGAGAAACTTGTTGCCGCATTAGCTGTGGTCAGTTTTGTTGAACAGGATCCTGGCTGATTATTAAATCCGCTGCATATCACGCTTTTTACCGCATCAGAAGTTCTTCCGCCAAAATTAAATTCTGAAACCTGCTGTCCATTCAATATTAATGTTGGAGAACCTTGTACTTGATATTTACTGTTCAAATCAAAATCTTTTTGGGCATAAACTAATCCTCTGCTACTGTCTGAAACACAAACGTTTAATTTTGAGGCATCAACTCCCGCAGTAGTTTCACATCCAGTAGTGTCACCGCTTTTCATTTGGCAGGAAACATAGCTCCAGTATTTATTTGGTTGCTCCTCTCTTAAACAAATCTGTCTTAAATTTTCTTGAGCCTCGGCGCTGCCATGCATTGAAGAAATTGTTCCGTTAGAAACAGCCCCCATATATCTCACCTTTACATTATTTGCCAAAGACGGAATATTTTTAACAACATCGGCCATTATTCTTTGCATTTGGATCCCAAATGGACATCTACTAACCACATAAGCTTCTAAAACAGGATTATCGCTTTTTTCTAATGTTTTAGTTGCCGGAGCTTGCTGGTTATCAGCTTGTTGCTGCACCTGTACTTGAGTGTTTTTCACAGAACCATTGATTTGACTCCCCTGATTATTTTTTTGCCCGAACGTAGCAAACAAAAATATTAAAAGTACAATAGTTGCAACAATAGCAAATCCTCGCTTATTCGAAGATTCAATTGGAGGTCTTACCTCTATTGATACGGAAGGGTTGTCATAATTAGTATTTTCATCAGTATTTTTTACTGCATCTTCTATTTTTTCAACTTTAAATCCGCCTATCTCCTCAATTGTTTTGTAAATATCGCTTTCGTCTATTTTCTGTTTATCATAAATTACCACACCTTTATTTGAAGTTTGGTCAACTTTAACTTTAACAACTCCTTCTTTGCTTTTTAGCCTGCTCTCTATTAAAAGAACGCAATTGTCGCACTTTAATCCTTTAATTCGGAATTTTGTTTTTTTAATCCCTAAATCTTGTTCTTTGTTTTCCGCCTCTGACATTTCTTCTGCCGACGGAATTATTTCTTCAATTTTTTCCAAGTGAAAATCATTTATGCTTTCAATGGCTTGATAAATATCCCGCTCTGTTATTTTTTGTTCGTCATAAATGACAACCCCTTTGCTTGAGTCATGGTCAACTTTAACCTTAACAACCCCATCAAGATTTTTTAACCTTTCTTCAATTAACAAAGAGCAATTACTGCACTTTATTCCTTGAATTTTAAATTTTGTTTTTTGCATAATTTTTAATTATTTGGTTACAATAATTTTACCTTGCATTGCTCCATGGCCATCACCGCAAAAATTATTACATCTGAATACAAACTCACCTGTTTTATCAGCCGTAAATTCAATAGAATCGTCTCCAATGGCATTAAAGTCTAGTAAATTTATTCCGTGGATGGTATCGGTATTGTTAATAATTATTTTGACCTGTTGACCCTTTTTTACCCGAATAACGTCTGGCGTGAATTGCCACCTTTTAGCATCTACACTGAACATTACTTGATTTTGCTGATTTTGGTTGGCGATAGCAGCAGTTAACGTATTATTTTTTACGCCCAATTTAGATCCTGACAATAAATTATAGCCTCCTATTAAAACTGCAACAACTGCTATCGATAAAATTATTAAATTTTTGTTCATGGTATAAAAAATTAATTTATATTATGCGATGCAAACTGGCGAACATTTGCAAATACGGCATTGACCTAATGCATGCTTTTTCATCCTTTCCTCTCTTTCTTGGTTAAAATGCATTGTTTCAGCCCAGATGTCAAAATCAATACCGCAAAGTTTACATATTTTTTTAATTTTTTCTTGAAACTTTATTTTTTTCTTCATGATTTTTAATTTTATTTTTTAATGCTAATTGCCGCCACAGGTACTGCCTCCCCCGCCGCCACAACCGCATCCTTTTGCTCCAGAAGAAACCACATCGCCATTACCCTGCGCCGCTGCATTGGCAACCTGAATGTCTGGGTTTGAGTTGGCGGCTGTATTTGCGTTCACAACCTCAATAATTCCTGAAATCATACCCATTTGGCAAGAAAATCTGAACTTACCTGTTTTTTCCGGGGTAAACTCCTTTACCGAAACCTGCCCGGGAATCAAATCAATTGATCCAGAAAACAAGCTGTTTGAAATAATTGAGCCATTACAGCCGCCTGCTGTTCTGTCTGCTGTTATTTCCCATCTTACAGGAACTCCCACCCTTACCTTAAAATAATTAGGGCTATCTTTTGAGCCGTAAGCTGTCATTTTTATAACTTGCTTACCTTCAACAATTTGAGGTAAATCTTTTTCGTCAATAACGCCTTGCGTTTGAGTTTGACCTTGGCTTGATGCAACAATATTGCTAAACCCAGTAAAGCCTAATACATTCATTTGGTTTGAAACATTATATAAAGCAAAGAATAACACTAAAAATCCTGCCACCTTTGCAAATCTTTCCGCTAAATGGGGTTTTGAATTAAATTTTACAGAGGATAGTCCGATAAAGAAAAGCGCTGGAACAGTTCCTAAGGCAAACGCTCCCATTATTAACGCTCCTTGAAATGCATTACCAGAAAGCAAAGCTAAGCTTTGGGCTGTTATTGTAAACCCGCAAGGCAAAAAGAAGGTCAAAGCACCCATTATAAATGGCATTTGTTTTCCCTGAAAATTCTTTTCGTTAGCAATGTATCTTGTCGCTGATTTTGGAACTGTAATTTGGAATTTCCTGAATGCTTTGACTCCCAACATTTGCAAACCCAAAGCTAACATCAACAACGATATGGCAATTATTAAATAACCTGTAAATTGAGGTGAAATTTGAAGCCTGCTCCCTATCAAACCTAAAACTCCGCCTAAAACAGTATAAGAAACAACCCTGCCTGCATTAAACATTATATGAGGCTGAAGTTTTTGAGATGTAGTTTGGTTTTCTGAATAAAGACTATTCCATTGTTTTGACATTGATAGAATAATCCCTCCAACTAAAGCGGCGCAAGATGACAATCCTGCTAAAAGCCCAAATCCCAAAAACGTCAGCAAAGAGGACCTTGAACTTAAACTAAGAAAATCGGCAATTCCTATTTTCTGTAAAAATAAAAAAGCAATGATTATAAAAATAGCTATATTAAATGCAACTAAGGTTGGGCTAACTCCTTTTTTATTTTCTTCCTTATTTGTTTTTTTACCCGCCCTGCTATTTAAATCATCAAATTGATAATTTTCTTCTCTAAAAATTCTGCTTAATCTTTCAGGATTCGGCCTGTCGCCTTCATATTCAACAACTACTTGCCCGTTAGACGTTGAAGCGTCAACAGATTTGATATTCTGAATTCCCAAAAGTTTCTTTTCAATTAAAATTTCGCATGATGCGCAGTGCATTCCCTCAACTTTATAAATGTGCTCCTTTAAGTTTTTACTGCTCCACTCTTCCCCGCCCAAACTCGCCTTCCCGCCTGCAGCAGCTATGCTTACAGCATTGCGGGCAGGTGGCGAGATTGTGGCTGGCCCGTCAAAATGCCCTTCTAGGCTTTTGTCGGGTTTTTCCACCAATACAATAAAACCGAGCTCCTTAATTTTTTTAATTATTGCGTCAGACGAAATTTTATCTTCGTCAAATTTTATATAACAATTCCCGTTTGCTTCATTTATATTTATGCCGTCAACGCCGTCCAAAACCTCAATCTCCGCCTCAATTGTCATTTTATCTTCTACGGATTTCAAATTTTCTATTTTACTTCTTATTTCTTCCGTCATGTTATTTTTCTTATTTAATTTACTTAATAATATTATCTTGCTATTAATTTTAATTTATTATCATTGAATATATTTTAAAATACAAAAACCGCATTAAGCGGCGTAGAAATTAAGATTTATAGCAAAATAAAATATTAGAATTTATTGGCTAAAATCAGAAATCCGCGCCGCAATTAAAGTGGTTTGAGGATCTCTTTTTTCTAAAATTTTAAGCCATGAAATCAGCTTATGGTAGAAACCATCAATTTTCCATTTGAAAAACACTTGCCATGGAAGTTTTTTAAATTCATTACGCAACAGCATAACCACGGGCATAATCGCAACAATAAAAATTGCCATTAAAGCAATCAGCAGAATATTTATTGTTTCCGGCGGAATTATCGTTTGAGTGGAAGAATAAGCGCAATTGGCAGAAAAACACTCGCTTGCCGGCATCATATTGTCAACAAAAAACCAGTGAAAAGCGAAAGCTCCCAAAATACATACGACTAAATAAAAAATGATAAAATTTTTGCCTAATAAATTCATACTTATTATTCTATTTTACGCTTTTTATTTACTGTGTCAAGATTTTGAATTACAACAATCCATAATTGTTAGCCAAACACTAAAACTTTATCGCTTTCTTCAACTAATTTAAGCAAATCCGACATCGTAGAAACGGGACACACTTTACTTTCGTTCTTTTTGCGTAGTTTCAGACAAGTCCCGCAAACATACATTTTCCCACCCAACTCTTTGTATTCCTTAACCTTTTTTGATATGTCAAAATCATCTGTGTCGGGAATGCTATTAAGCTCCGCACCCTCATTCATCAAAAAGATTGTCGCTTGATGACTTGCTTTAAGCGAAGTTATGGCAAAACGAAACGTATTCCATATATGCTCTGGTTTGTTTGATTGTAAAATAATGCCAATCTTCATATTATAGTTTATTAAATTAATTCTTTTTTCTTTTCCTCAAACTCTTTTTTATCAATTTCGCCTTTGGCGTATCGTTCTTTCAAAATATCAATTGCTTTACTGTCCCCGTTATCGTGAGTGATATCGCTTTTCGCTTGCCTTACCAGCCAACCTACAAATGAAACTATGACCACAATAACCAAAATCCAAAAAAGTATCATAAAAATCATACCCAGCCAACCAGCGCCGTAACCACAGCCAAAACCCATCATTGAATTAAAATAGTAAGGCTGGTTATAACCGTTAGCCGTTTGAGCATAAACAGGTGCGACAATGGTTAAAATAGCAACAATTGCGAGGATAGATATAATTATTTTTTTCATAATATATTTATAAAACTATAAATAATGTTAATTTTTTATTAACTAGTGACATCCGTGGCCATGTGAACCATGGCTATGCGAATTGTCTGATTCTCCTTTATCTGATTTATTGCCGTGGTTGCCGTGAAATTTATTCATTAAAAATAAATATCCTATTACAAAAACCCCTGTTATAACTATTGATATCCAGTTGCCTCTGCTGACTATGGCTCCGCTTAAAAAAATAAAAGCAATGGGCGCAATGCAACAAAGCATCATTATCCACATCATTTTTCCCCCCATGTCATTATTATTTTTTTGATTATCCATAAATAATTTATTTAATAGTACTTGTGTTGTGCATCCAAACCATATACGCAGCAAATATCCAAGCAAATACAAATACATAAACTGCGCCTAATAATATACTTGTTAAACTACCCCAAGTAAAGCCGGGGAGTATTTCAAACATAAGGTGGTGTAATTCCAGCGCTTTGGCGTTGCGTAGCGGAAGATAGCCTCCTAAAAGGCAGACAAAATAAACAACTTCTCCTCCCAAAACACATAACCAACCGTATCGTTTTAATTGTAGCATATAAAAAAATAAAATATTTTAATATTTCGACCTTTAAAATTAGTTTAGTTTGGCCAATTCAGAAGCTATTTGGTCATTTCTTATTGCCATTGAAGGATCGTCAAACACATATCGCACAATTCCCTGCTTGTCTATTATAACATATGTGTGTCCTGGCGAAGTTCCCTGCCTCATAGAGGATGTAACCGAGAGCATTCCAAAAACTCTTGAAATTTGTCCTCCTTTGTCAAAAACTATATTTGCCTTGTCTATTCCATCCATTTTTTGCGTTACTTTCTGCCAATCTTCCGAAGTGTCCAAAACAACAGACAACGCCGCTGTGTCCTGGGTGTTGAATCTTGAGTCGAGTCCAAATTGGGCTATCTGATTCCAACAAGCAGGATAGCATGCCAGCCCTTCGCTAAAAAATAAAACGACATTTTTCCCTTTTAGGTTATCAGAAGAATATGTATTGCCATTACGGTCATTTAAAGAAAATGTGGGCGCCGGTTTATTTAATAAGCTATCTATTTTTGAATTTGGTTTATTAAATTGGTTAAAAACAAGTATACCAGCAATGGGCACTATTATAAGAGCCAAGATAATTGCGACTGTTTTTATATTAATTTCGTTCTCCATTTTCTTTTTCTTTTTTAAAATATCCAATTGCGATTTTTATTATTAAAGCTAACAACAAAATAAATACTATCAACCAAATATAACTAGGGATAAATTTTACAAAGTTATTCACTTTTCCAGTCAAGTTGATTAAAAAGATATTCATTTGCCTTTGATATTCTTCTTCCATGTAAAGCTTTCCGAGCAAATCCAATATAATGATTAATACCCCCATAGACAGGAATACTCCTCCTGAAATGGCCTCAGAAATCGTAATTCTCACTCTTTTTCTGCCCAAAGGATAGGTTATAGTTTTTTGAAAAGTTTTTGTAATTTTTTGAGTAAAATATGATTTATCAATTAATACAGATATTATAAACAGTGGCATTACCATTCCTAAAACATAAATTAAAGAGAATATGCCGCCCCAGATAAATGAACCTGGAAGAGCTGACAATGTTAGAACCCCAGCTAATACAGGGGCGCAGCAAGTAGTTGCGATTCCAGAAAATATCCCCAAAGTGTAGACCGAAATTGCATTATGTTTTTTCAAAGAAGGACTTACCCTTATTGGCAAAGAAAAATGTATTCCCAAAAGCAATATAACGCCCAGCACAAGCATAAATATTCCAGCTAAACCATATATAATGTCGTGATATTGCTTAAAAATCTGGCTCAATATTCCCGCCCCTAATCCAATTGGTAAAAAAACCGTGAATATCCCAAGAAAAAATATAAAAGTCATTAAAAATACCTTATACTTTTCCCTAAAAATAGAGGCAAAATATGATGGTAAAAGAACTGTAATGCAACACGGAGCAAACAATGCTGCCACGCCCGCTATAAATGTTGCAATTAATGATGCTCCTAATAGTAATTCCATTTATTATTTCTTTTTAGATAAACGATAAATAGAGAGTATTTCCTCTATTGCCTTATTAGAACTTCCCGATTTAATTTGGCTGACAACATGAGTGGACAAATGGTTTCTCAAAATAAAATCCTCAAAACTTGATAAAGCCTGTTTTACAGCCAAAGACTGGTTAATAATATCAACGCAATATTTATCTTCCTCAACCATTTTTTCCAATCCTTTTATTTGCCCAGCAACAATCCTTAGGCGTCTAGTGGCTTTTTGTTTATGCGTATTAACGTGATTGTGTCTCATATTTTCAGTATACTCCATAGGGGTATACCCTGTCAACAGGCGACTAGAGTTTTGATTCTACCTTTTTTAATAATACTGCATTTGTAGCAACAATAATAGATGAAGCTGACATCAACAAAGCAGATATTTCTGGGCGTAAGGATATTCCAAACGAATTATAAAATACGCCGGCGGCAACCGGAATTGCCAAAATATTATAGATCGCCGCCCAAAAAAGATTCTGTTTCATTTTTGTTACAGTTGCCTTGCTCAACGTAATCGCCCTTACAATATCATAAGGATCAGATTTCATTAGCACAACATTAGCTGTTTCAATGGCAACATCTGTCCCTGCTCCAATAGCAATGCCAATATCAGATTGAGCCAGAGCAGGAGCGTCATTCACTCCATCCCCCACCATTGCCGTAAACTTTTTTTCGTTCTGAAGTTTTTTTACATATTTTGCCTTGTCTTCTGGCAGAACTTCTGCAAATACTCTTTCTATGCCCAGTTGCCCTGCAATAACTTCGGCAGTTTTTTTATTATCGCCCGTAATCATTGCTACTTCTAATCCCATCTCTTTTAATTTCAAAATTGCTTTTTTGGCGGTAGGCTTGGCAATATCTTGAGCCGCAACCACTCCTGCTATTTTTCCATCAATCGCTCCCATTATTAAAGTTTTTCCTTCATTAAGAAGTTTGTCTATTTCATTTCTTAGCGACGTAATATCAACTTTTCTTTCATTCATTAGTCTTTCTGTTCCAACTAAAATATGTTTACCCTCAACCACGGCTTCTATCCCAAGCCCTGAAAATGATTGAAATTTTTCTATATTTTCTGGAATAATAATATTTCTTCTTTTTGCTTCATCTATAACGGCCTTGCTTAGCGGATGCCCGGACTTTAATTCTACCGCCGCCATTAATTGTAAAATATCGTCATCTTTAAAACCTTGAACCGAAATAACATCTGTAATTTTTGGTTTTCCCTCGGTTAGTGTGCCTGTTTTATCTAAAACAATTGCCTGAATTTTAGAAACTTGCTCCAATGTAGCAGCGTCCTTTATTAGAATATTGTGCTTGGCTCCAATGCCCGTTCCAACAGCCACCGCAGTTGGCGTTGCTAATCCCAATGCGTCGGGACAAGCAATAACAACTGCCGAAATAGCAAAAGTTAATGCAATCATGGCTGTTGCTCCTCCAATAAAATACCAAGCTAAAAAAGTAATCAATCCTGAACCAACTGCTAAAATAACCAGCCAAGAGGCAGCCTTGTCGGCAATTCTTTGTCCTGGAGCTTTGGAATTTTGGGCTGTTTCTACAAGTTTAATTATTTGAGCTAAAACTGTGTCGCTTCCTACTTTAGTGGCTTTAAATTTTATTGACCCATTTTGATTTATTGAACCGCCAATAACTTTATCCCCAATTTTTTTCTCTAAAGGGATAGATTCACCAGTTATAAGAGATTCGTCAATTGCAGTTTCACCTTCAATAACTTCTCCGTCAACTGGAACTTTATCTCCAGGACGAAGAATAATTATATCCCCCGCCACAACTTCGGCAACGGGGATGGTTGTTTCTTTTCCTTCTCGAATAACATTAGCTTTTGGCGGAACTAAATTAAAAAGCGCCCGTAAGGCATCTGATGTCCCGCGCCGCGATTTCATTTCCATCCAATGACCAAATAATACAAATGTAACTAAAAGAGCGGCCGCTTCATAGAATGTTTCATTACCGCTCGTGAAGGTTAATAAAACGCTAAAAAGGTATGCTGCCAAAACACCAGTTGCTATCAAGACCGACATATTCAGCTTTCTGCTTTTTAAAGAATAGTAAGTTCCGGTGATAAAAATTGAGCCAGTCCAAAAAACAATTGGAGTTGTTAAAATAAAAAGAATCCAATTAACAGGAATCGGCGTTGGTAAATTTAGTTTAAAAAAATTAATACCAACCGGAGAATAAAGGAAAATTGGTATAGATAAAATAAAAGAAATCCAAAATCTGCGCCGCATATCTGCTTCCATTTGTTTTGCCATCTGCGGATTAGTCATTGCCGCCTCGTGGTTAGTATGGCTCCCGCCGACGCCAAGGCTTTGGCGGGCAGGCATTTTAGACATATCATGTCCTGCGTGTTCATTATGATTTTGATGCATCTCGTGCATTTGATTTTTGTTATTCATATTTTAATCTTACCAAAAATAAATTAATTAACAAATAAATAATTTTTAAAATTTTATTCTATAACTCCTCCACCCAACAGTTCTACTCCCTTGTAAAACACTGCTGACTGGCCAGGGGTAATTGCTTCCTGGTGCTTTTGAAAAATGATTTTTCCGTTTTCAAAAACTTTGGCTTTTGCCAAATTGCTTTTATATCTTATTTTTACATCACAACTTACCGGCAGTTTTTGAAGCAATATCCAGTTTACATTTTTTGCAACCAACTCTTTTTTAAGTAAATCTTTCTTGTTTTTTGAAACAACTAAAATATTATTTTTAAAATCTTTATCAACTGCATAATATGGACCCTGATTTATATTTAATCCTTTCCTTTGCCCTATAGTATAAAACCATAAACCTTGATGTTGACCAACTATTTTTTTTACCCCGTAGTGAGCTTGCCCTACTATGGGACCCAGCTTTGTTTTTAAATATTTTTTTAAAAACTCGTTTGTTGTATTTTGGATAAAACAAACTTCTTGCGACTCTTTAGTTTCTGCTGTTGGCAAATTAAATTTTTTTGCCAATTTTCTAACTTCTGGTTTTGTATAATTTCCCACAGGAAATAAAACCCTGCTTAATTGTTTTTGATTCAACTGCCACAAAAAATACGATTGGTCTTTGTTTCTATCTTTTCCCTTTAACAACTTATATTTTGTGATTTGGGATTTGTGATTTGGGATTTCCCGAATAATTCGGGCGTAGTGGCCGGTGGCAATATAATTTGCGTCTAATTTTAAAGCTTTTTCAATCAATAATCCAAATTTAATTTCTTTGTTGCAAACAACGCAGGGGTTTGGAGTATTTCCCTTTCTATATTCTTTTAAAAAATAATCAACAACCTTTTTTTTAAATTCCCTTTCAACATTTACTACATAAAATGGAATTCCAATTTCTTTTGCAACCAGCCGCGCCAAATGCTCCGATTCCACAGAACAACAACGATTAGTGTCTTTTTTATCCGCCACATTGCGCGAAGCGTTTTGGGCGGACCAAAATTTCATAAAAATTCCAACAACGTCAAAACCGTCTCTTTTCAAAAGAGCTGCCGCCACGCTTGAATCCACCCCTCCAGACATTGCCACAATTATTTTTATTTTGCTATTATTTTTTTCCATTACTTGTAAATTTTACATCTTTTAAAACGAAAAATCAACCGAGCCATATGCCAAACCCCATCACTAATTTCGTTCGAGTTTTTAAAAAATATAACGATTGAAAACAAAATAAAAAGCCGAAGAGTGTTTCTTCGGCCTGCCTTTCTAAGTTTCACAAAGAAAGACCTGCTCCTATTCAGAGCCTTATCCTCTCATGGATTCATTAAAAAACCGGCTTGTCGCCTCCGCCACCAAATGGTAAAGAGATGCTCTAGTGCGCCTTATGGGCGCCCCATGTATGTCTTCTCCCTGCAGTTCTCTCACTATTTTCAGAAGACTCCTAATATCTGCTAATGGCCAGCTCTTCGGCTTGTCTTTATGAGTATGCTTTGCGGCAAGAAACTTGCAATCAGCCACAGCCCAACTTCTGGCTTCAGGCGTATGAATGTTCGAAAGCGCAACCTGCATGCTCCTCCTATCGCTTTCATCACCAGAATATCTGGCAACAAAGGCCCACGCTATCGTAATCCAAAAAGCATCGAGGCCGATCATCTCTCTCGCAATTTTCCTAGCTTCTTTTAAGTGGCCATTCCTTGCAAGAGCTGACACCAGCAAAGGCAAAAACTTAGACCTGAAGAAGTTTCCGCCTTCGTTTATTTTTTCCTGCGCCTCTCTTATGTCAACTGGATTGCAAGTTACACCTGCAACCACTGCTAAACAACGCGCAGCCAGCTCAAAGTCCCTGATTCTGCCAACTTCCGTTCTCAACGCCGAAATAACTCTGTCAAAGGGCTTAATTTCGCGCGCGACCACAACATCATCCAACATTACCAATCTCCTTGAAAACCCGTAAACTAAACCTGAAAACAAAACTGTGGCAACGAGCCACAATCTTATTACACTCATATTAGCATATTTATTTATTTAAGTCAATTCGTCCATTTTTCATATCTTTTTTCTATAATCTCTTTTGCTTTTTGTATGTTATTGTGTTTTTTCTGCAAATCTGCGGTAATTTCCTTTTTATTTTTAAGAAAATAATCATAAATTGCCTCAATTAGAGCATCTATAGCCAAAACAGAACAATGATATTTTATTTTTGGCAAACCGCCCAAAGATTCTATAACATTATCTTTTGTAATTTTTAAGGCTTCTTTTATTGTTTTTCCTTTTGCCAAATCAGTAATAATAGAACTGGTTGAAATTGCCGCCACACAGCCAAAAGTTTCAAATTTTACATCTTTGATTGTTTCCTCTTTTTTTTTGTTTAAGCCAACTTTAATATAAAGATGCATTACATCTCCGCAAACAATATTTCCGACTTTTCCAATGCCGTCGGCGTTTTTAATTTTTCCATAGTTATGCGGATTTTTAAAAGTTTCCATAACTTTTGGGGTGTATAATCCTCCGCAAATGTTATTATTTTTTTTCATAAAATTATAAAAGCGAGACAATAAATTTTTTGCTAGCCTATGGCAAAGCCATTTGTCTGCATAAAAATTTGATTGTCGAGTGCTATTTAAATGGCGATATCGCCCTTATTTTTTTCACAATTTTCGGCAAAACTTTTATTAACTGATTAATTTCTTTTTCTGTTGTGAATCTGCCTAAAGAAACCCTTAAAGAACCGTGGGCTTCTTGCGGTTTTAATCCCAAAGCCAGCAAAACGTGGCTCGGCTCTAATTTAAAAGAAGAACAGGCTGAACCCGTAGAACATGCTATGCCTTCTAAATCCAATTGCATAACCAAAGATTCGCCTTCAACAAATTCAAACCAAAAATTTGCATTATTCGACAAGCGGTTTTTTATATGACCGTTAAGGTGTGAATTTTTTATTTTTAAAACTGATCTTATCAACTTGTCTCTTAATTTTATTAATCTTTTATTTTCTTTTACCATTTCTTTTTTACAAATTTCCGCGGCTTTTGCAAAACCGACAACAGCAGCAACATTAACGGTAGAACCCCTTAATCCGTTTTCTTGCCCGCCTCCGTGCAATAAAGGTTCAATTTTTACACCTTCTCTTATATATAGAAGTCCAACGCCTTTTGGACCATATATTTTATGGGAACTAGCGGTCAATAAATCAATATTCATTTTTTTAACATCAATTGAAATTTTGCCAAAACTCTGTGAAGCATCGGTGTGAAAATAAACCTTTCTCTCGCGACAAATTTTTCCAATTTCTTCAATGGGCTGTATTGCGCCAATTTCATTTGAAGCATGGATTATTGACACCAAAATAGTTTTTTCTGTAATCGCTTTTTCTATATCTTTTGGGTCTATTATTCCATATTTATCAACCGGAATGCTGGTTATTTCAAAACCCTGCCTGCGCAGGCAGGCTTGTTTTTTAAGCCATTTTGAAGATTCAATAATACAAGGGTGTTCAATAGAAGAAATAATTATATGCCCGCCTGCAACGCCTTCGGCGTAGCCGATGCGGGCAGGATTGCCTTTTGATTTGTTAGCTAAAGCCGTGCCTTTTAAAGCTAGATTATTGCTCTCAGTCGCCGAACTTGTAAAAATAATTTCGTTGGATTTGGCCGAAATTAAATCTGCTAAAATGTCTCTGCTTTGTTCCAAAGCCAGTTTTGCTTCCTGCCCAAAATAATGAAGCGACATTGTGTTGCCAAATTTTTCAGTAAAATATGGGCTCATTGCTTTTGCAACGCGCGGGTCAATTGGAGTTGTAGCTGCATAATCTAAATATATTTTCTTCATTTAATTAAATGGGATAATTTTATTGAACTTAACGTTTTGCCAATTACTTGGTCAACTTTTTTAAAAACAGTTTTAGTAAAACACTTTTTAGATTTAGAACAAAGGCCGCATTTTACTGTGTTAATATTTTCCAACAATTTAATAACATCCAAAACACTAATCTTGTCTGAAGATTTTGCCAAAAAATAACCGCCGTTGGCGCCATGTTTGCTATTAATAAGCCCTGCTTTTTCCAAAGCCGAAAAAATTTTACTTAAAAAATCAAACGGCACTCCCTCAATGTTTGAAATTTGCCTTATTGAAACAGCTTTCTTATTTTTATTCCGAGCTAAATGGACCATAGCGATCAATCCATACTCTGATTTTTTAGAAATACGCATATGCTTTCAACTATAACGGACTAATTTAGTCCATAATAGCAAATCTAAACCGCTTGTCAATAGCAAACAAAAGCCACCTTAAAGGTGGCTTTTGTTCGTAGTTATATTTTTTCTACAATTTTTATATTATAATCTAAAACTTTATCATTATCGCCAAAAAGAAAATTTGCTTCTTCACTAGACGCCTTTTCGCCCTTTTTTACTAAAAACAAAAATGTATAATATTTCCAAAATTCCAACTGTATTTACAACCAAAAGCGCAATATACCAAATTTTATCGCTATTTCTGGCAGCTTTCCATAAAGCAATTCCCTTCCAGACAAGAGACCATACGGCTAAAACGACAATCAATATAGAAAAAGTTGTGATGCCAATTATGTTTACGAAGGGCTGAATACTTGGATCTATAAACTGTTCAAACATTTTTTTATATTTTAATAATATTAACGATGCTTATTAATTTCGTAGCCTGCGACCCCAAAGGCCACCGATACGTTTAACGATTCTTTTTGCCCCGCCATAGGCAAAAAAATTATTTTATCGCATTTTTTTAATATATTTTTTGAAACTCCCTTAACCTCGTTGCCTATTATTAAAGCCAGCGGAAACTTTGGCTTGAATTTTCTATGGTCAACTGCACCTGCGGCCTGTTCTAACGCTACTATATTTATTTTACTCTTTTTTAGCCCGTCAATCAAACGCCAAGTATGCCTGCAATATTCAAAAGCAACTGTTTTTTCAGCTCCCAAAGCTGTTTTTGAAATTTTGTTGTGTAGGGTGGCGAGATTTCCCTGCGAAGCAGGAAATCCCCACCTCGGCGGCTTTCCAGTAATACCGCACAAAAATATTTTTGAAACTCCCAAAGCATCCGCTGTGCGAAATATCGACCCAACATTTTCTAAGCTCCTTATATTGTCACAAATAACATAAAACTCTTTTTTCATTCAGCTATTTTAGCACTTTTTATCCAAAAAAACAGGCAGAGATTATTTTTCTGCCGTTTTTTAAAAATATCATTAACTCTGAAATCTTTTATTCACCTCTTCCCAGTTTACAATATTCCACCAGTTTTCTATAAATTTTGCTCTGTCGTTTTTATAATCTAAATAGTAAGCGTGTTCCCAAACGTCTAAACACAATAATATTTTCTGTTCTGGATAAAAATTAACGTTATGCTTTTCCACCTGTATAATTGAAAGAGCTCCATTGTCTCCATGCTCTTTATGAAAAGCCAGAATAGCCCAGCCAGAACCCTCAACTGACTTTGCTGTTTCTGAAAACTCTATTTTAAATCTTTCAAAACTTCCAAAATCTTTATTTATTTTCTCTGCCAATTCGCCAACAGGCTTGCCCGCCGAAGCTCGAAGAGCGGAGGCGGGAGCCATAATTTTCCAAAATGTTTCGTGTAAAATATGGCCGGCAACATTAAAAGATAAAGATTTTAAAATTGATTTATAGTCTAATTCTACATCTTTCTCCCTGGCATCCCATATTTTTTCAAGCAAAGCGTTAGCTGCATTAACATAAGCTGCATGATGCTTTGTATGATGCAAAGTTAAAACTTCTTCTGACATATACGGCTCTAAGTCTTTATATCCATAAGGCAATTTCGGCAAATTATATAAATCTTTATTTATATTCATAAAAAAAATAATTATTTTATGTTTTTTCTTCTACTTCTTTTCTACCTTTTTCTAATTCATCGGCCTGCTCTTTGTCTAAGTCAAGCAATAGCGCCTGAAATTCTCCAACATGGGTTTTTTCTTCTCTGGCAATATCTAAAAGAATTTTTTTAATGGCTTCGCTTTCTGTCATAACAGCCAGCTGTTCATATAAAGAAACAGCATCCAATTCTGCTATCATGCCAATTCTTAATATTTCTTTGTTTATTTCCGCAGGTTTTACTTTTTCTAAATTTATTGGAATGTTTGATAACATTTTTTTATTATTAAATTATTAAACTATAATTTATTAAGCTATTCAACATTTAGGAAATAGATATTCTTTTCTTTCCTGATATTCCTGTTTTTTGCCTTTGTGCCACTGCTGAACCGGCCTTATATAGCCTACTACCCTTGAATAAACTTCGCATTCTCTAAAGTTAGCCAAAGATTTGTTTTCTGCAAAACATTCGTTGCACTTGAAAATATTAATTTTGCTTCCCGAATCTTCATAGCTTAGAAAAACGCCATTTTCAATATTTTCGCCATTAACAATTATTTCTTTTGCGCAGTCATGGCAAAAGTTATTTTTGCTCGCATTTTTTACAAGTTCCATAAAAAATAATTTTATAATTTTTAATTTTGCCGACCTTTGTCCTTTTTTTCTCTAAAATTCCGCATTTATAACATTGGTCAAAAATATCAAAAACTTTATCGCATTCCTGGCAGACAAAATGGGTGTGGGGATCTGCGTTTCCGTCAAAATGAGCTGCTTTTTTTGATAAAATTGTCTGAGCTTTATTTTTTTCATCTAAATTTTTCAAAACCCTGTAAACGGTTCCAATGCTTATTTGCGGAAGCTTTCTTTTTACCTCAACATAAACATCTTCTGCGGTCGGATGGCTTGTAACGCTCATTAAATAATCTAAAATAATTTTTTTCTGCGAAGTTAAGCGACTTGCTTTTAATAAAGATTTTTCTACTGTTTCCATTTATCTGATTTTTTATTAATAATGACTACTAATTAAATAGTATTACTAATAAATAAGCGCGTCAATATCTTCGACCTGTGGATAACTCGAGCGGACTATATTTTATTATTTTTAATGTCGGCTCTTATTTTTTCAACAAAAGTATTGAAATAATAAAGGTTATGAAAAGTAAGAAGCTTCAAAGCAGTAATCTCCCCTGCTTTTAACAAGTGGCTGATATAATCTTTTTTATAATTTAAGCAAACATTGCAAATGCAATCTTTATCTAACGGTTCGCGTTTTTTAAAAAACTTTTGCTGTTTTAAATTTAATTTTCCCTCGCTGGTAAAAGCTATTCCACGCCTTGCATAATGAGTTGGAACAGTGCAGTCAAATAAATCAATGCCGGATTTTATAATATCTTCTATGTTTTCCAAATAGCCTACGCCTAGCATATGCCGAGGCTTTTTTTCATTCAGATTTGGAATAACCCAATTTAAAATTTTATTTGTCCCTCCTTTTTCCCTCCACAAATCGCCTCCTATTCCAAAACCATCAAAATTAAGAGAATTTATAAATTTTGCGCTTTCTTCCCTTAAATCTTTAAACTCTGAACCCTGAACTATGCCAAAAATCGCCTGTTTTGATTTTTTTGCTTTAAGGCATAATTTCGCCCACCTGTGGGTTTTATCCAAAGATTTCTTTATATAATTATAATCTGCCAAAGGGGGCGTGCATTCGTCAAAAGCGAAAATAATATCAGCTCCCAGCTTTTCCTGTATTTTTATTGATTCTTTTGGCCCCAAAAACAATTCGTCGCCGTTTATCGGAGAACGAAAATAAACACCATCATAAGTTATTTTTACTGATTTCGGCTGGCTCGCCGCGCCAATGGATTTTTTATTTTCCATGCCTTTGCCTAAAAACTTTGTCACGCCAAAATCTTTTCCAAACCCTAGAGAAAAAACCTGAAAACCAGCAGAATCTGTCATTAACGCTCTTTTCCAATTCATAAATTTATGTATGCCCCCTGCTTTTTCTACAATCTTTTCCCCCGGGCGCAAATGAAGCCAAAAAGTATTTGAAATTAAAATTTGAGATTTTGTTTCTTCTACTTCTTTGCTTTCCAAAGTTTTTACAACAGCTTGAGTCGCCACAGGAACTAAACACGGCGTTTCAACAACGCCGTGTTCTGTTTCTAAAAAACCTAATCTTGCATTGCTGATTTTTGATTTTTTTAATATTTTAAAATTCATTTTTAAAAAATTTATGGTTGCAGTATATCTTCTGTCCTGCCGTTTATTGAAATAATAACACTTTTTATTGTAGGAAATTGTTTTAAAGTTTCTGTTATCTGGGTTCTTATGGCTGATACTCTGCAAGAGCCTCCAACCTGATACTCAAGCTGCTCATTAAAATCAGCTCTGGCTGTGCCGCTTTCCATGCCAATAGTTAAGAGTTGAAGTATTACCCCCTCGTTTATACTGGTAGAAAATCCTTCGCTCTTTTCCTTAGCTGTCGGTCCTTTAAAAAGCTCCATTAAAACGGCAGAACCCGTAGCCTCTGTTTTTGGAATTATTCTTTCCACCGAAAAAACCTTATTGCACGAAGCTTCTGGGTCTAATTTGCTGTTGTTAAAATATGCTTTCACGGTCATTGTTTCTCCGGTTTTTTTAATTTTAACAGGTAAAGAAAATGTTTTATCTCTGGAGGGCTCTCCGCTTGCGTTTTCATTTTTAAAAACAAGTTTTCCATTTTGATCTTTTAGAGAAGTAAAATTTAATTCCCCCTCAAAATTATTAAACTGCTTCATCCAATTTTCGTCGACTACTCCTAAAATAGCTGTTCCCAAAACATTATCGTTTTCATCTAGCAATTGTACAGTGCCAGCCTGCGCCTCAAAGGCTGTCCACCCGTCTCCGTTTATAGAACCTGTTATTTTTAAAGGAGAAGAAACCTCTTCATTGACTTTTGGCGAAACAACATTAATGCCTGCAAAATTTTGTGGCTGGCCATTTTGACTGCTCTTTGGCCAAAACAAAATAGCAGTTAAAATAATAATTATAACAGCTAAAATTATTACTAACAAAATGCCTTTTTTCATATTTTTATTGGTTAATTATTAACTTCATAATACATTTTAAGAGTAAAAAGAAAAGACTTGACATTGTATTTAAAAGGAGTATAATAAGAATAGACGTATAAGTCGAGCTATCTTAGTAAATTTTTACGAGTAAAAGCGACTTAAAAGTCAAAGGTCGCTTTTATTATTAAACAAAAATCATTACAATGGCTTTCAACAAATTTGATAACCAAAGAGGAGGAAATTTTGGCCCAAGAGAAATGATCAAAGGAAACTGGAAATGCTCCGAATGCGGAGTAGAAATTACAGAACTTCCTTTTGAACCAGCTCCCGACAGACCAATTTATTGCAGAGAATGCTGGTCAAAAAAGAAACCTCCAAGATTCAGCAGATAATTAGGACTCTGAAACTAAAACAAAAACCTCAATAATACGGGGTTTTTGTTTTGCAATATTTTTTTTATGATATATAATTACAAAATAATTATTTTGTAAAAAAAATGAGCGATCAAAACGGAAAAAATAATAATCACCTGCCTGCATTAGAAAAACAAATAAGGAAATTTTTATTTGTAAGCTGGGAAAGCTTATCTGGAGACTTGGCTCTGCAAATTAAAAAAGAGGGGCATGAAGTAAAAGTTTATATAAAATCTGAAACAGATAAAGACGTATATGACGGATTTTTAGAAAAAATTGATGATTGGAAAAAATTTATTGACTGGGCCGATGTAATAGTTTTTGACGATGTTGGCTTTGGAGAAGAAGCTGATAAATTAAGAAAACAAGGCAAATTAATTGTAGGCGGAAGCGAATACACAGACAAATTAGAAGAAGACAGAGAATTTGGGCAGGCGGAGATGAGAAAAATTGGCATGTTAATTCTACCCCATTGGGAGTTTTCAGATCATGATACTGCTCTTAAATTTATAGAAGAAAATCCCGGCAGATATGTTTATAAGCCTTCTGGGTTTATGGGTTCAGATTCTAAAGGCCTTTTATTTTTAGGAAAAGACGAAGACGGTAAGGACCTGCACGAAATAATCCGCTCAAACAAAAAAGTTTTAGGAGAAAGAGTAAAACAATTTCAACTGCAAAAATTTGTGCAAGGAGTTGAAATAGCCGTAGGTGCTTTTTTTAATGGAAACGATTTTATTTATCCGATAAACATTAATTTTGAGCATAAAAAACTTTTTCCAGGAGATATCGGCCCATATACAGGGGAGATGGGAACGACTATGTATTGGTCCCTACCAAACACAATTTTTAAAACAACCCTTGAGAAAATGAAAGAAGAAATTAAAAAGTCAGGGTATGTTGGGTACATTGATATAAACTGTATCGCTAACGGTCGTGGAATTTATCCTCTAGAATGGACATGCAGAATGGGCTACCCTCATATATCAATTGCAATGGAGGGAGTTTTAAGTAATTGGGGCGACTTTTTTTATTCAATTGCAAAAGGAGAAAATTTTGAATTAAAAACGAAAAAAGGTTTTCAAATAGGAGTTGTCTGCGCGGTGCCTCCTTTTCCCTTTAACGATAGGTCAGAAATGAATATATACAAAGATTTGTCAATTATTTTTAAAAAACCGAGTTTAGACGGAATTCATCTGGGTGATGTAAAGTTAATTGAGGGGAATTGGCAGATAGCTGGAGAAAGCGGGTATGCTCTTGTTGTTACGGGTTCAGGGGTTACAATGGAAGATGCCAGAAAACAAGTTTATTCAAGGCTTGAAAATATATTATTACAAAATATGTTCTATAGAACAGACATAGGGCTTGGCTGGTATGAAGATTCTGATAAACTTCAAACTTGGGGATACTTGTACTAAATTTTTAATTTCTAAACAAAAAAACAAAAAAGTTAGGTTTGACCTAACTTTTTTGTTTTGATTGCGTTTATTTTCTCTCTAACTTCGTAAAAATCACTGCGATATAAACAGCCGCTAATCCCACTAAACCATACACTGCAGTTTCAAGCCATGGAATAGAACTGAATATCGCGCCAACAAGATTATAGTCAAATGCGACTAATCCCCAGTTTAAACCTCCGATAACCACTAAAACAAGGGCTATCATATCTAAAATATTTAATTTTTGCATATTTTTAATATAAATTCGATTTTTAATAAAATCGGCCTTTTATATATTATACCACAAAAAGCGCTGTCAAGGGGATATTTTTAATTCATCTCCTTTTTTCAACCCAAGCTTTTTCGCCATGCCAGCTGAAATTTCCAAAACATAGCTTGCATTTACGCCTGGATCAATGCTTGGGCAATCTTTTAATGCGCAGGGCTGGCTGTTTTCATTTATAAAAACAACCTGCCCTGAGGACATTCGGCTGAGCTCAGTCGAAGCCCCTGCCGAAGGGTTTTCCTTTATCCATATTATATCCAAAGGAATTAAAGTGTTTTTCATCCAAAAAGGATAATCCCCTTCTTTTTCAAAAACAAACAGCATGCCGTTATTTTTTTCTAAATTTTTTCTAAACATAAGGCCAAAGGCTAATTCTTGTTTGCTTTTGGCGACTTCAATATTAAAGCAATAATTTTTAAAACAAACTTTTTGTTTAATCTCTACAGAAGGGTTTTTTGGCATAAATAAAAAAATAACAATATAAAAAATTAAAGAAACAAAAATAGCAATTATAGCTGCAAAAATAAAAACTTTTAAAAGGCCATTCATTTTTGCTTAAATATTTAAACTCATTAATTTTTTAGCAATCCTTTTTCTGTGGCGCTTATATTCTAACCATATAATTAATACGACAAAAAGGTCAAAAATTATTAGAAATAATAATATAGGCGAGAAACTATGAAAATATTTATAAATTTGATAAGCTAAAAAGGCGCAAAAAAGCTCAATAGCCAAAGGGTATGCCCAAAGCTTATCTTTCAATAAAACTACTGCCAAAAATATATTGACTATTCCGTGAAACAAAAGATACGAAACCGCAAAAATCTGGGTTCCAAAAGAAAAATCTTCAGACAGTCTAATTAAATAATTAGCTATAATGTCGTTAGGGTCATTAATTATTTCTTGCTGAGTTATAAAAATTACAAAATTATTTATAATTTTTTCGCCTGAAATCGTTAAAAAAATTCCGCCCAATATCTCAAAAAATCCAAAAAAAGCTTTAATCAGCACGCCTATCTCAAATGCTTTGTCTAATAATTTTCCTTCTTTATTTGTTAACTCAATTTTCATGGTAAAAATTATTTAATTAATGGAGCCTCAACCACAGGAACAGAAATTTTGCCATTCAAAACCAAATAATAATTAAGCCACAAACCAATTCCGGCAACCAAAATAGCAACAATAACTACAATTGCAATATGCTTTAAATTCATAAATTATTTTTTAAATTTGCACTATAACTCATAAACCCCATGAACTGATTTTTTTTGCTATAAAAATATTTTCGTTTTTAATCATTTTTAAATGTTATACCTTAATTTTCCGCTTATTGAATGCAATTGTCAATTACACATTATGAAAAAGCCCCATGGTTTTTATTGGGGCTAAACGCTTATTCTTCAACTATGCACCTGACTTCGTTATTTTCCCGAACCTCCAAAAAACCTGAATTTATTGGGAAAAAGTGTTCCCCATTTTTATTATCAACTACCTTCATTGTCCCAGCTGACAAAACAGTAATTAAAGTTTCGTGATTATCTAAAACAGTAATTTCTCCAGAAAATGTTTTTACATTCAAAAGCCGCGCCTCGCCCTGGAACAAAACTTTTTTTAAACTATAAACTGATAATTTCATTTAAAATATAAGCGAGAAAACTAATTTTGAAAATATTTTTCGCAGGCGGGCTGGGCATGGTTTCGCAAAGCGAACCAGCCCGCCGAGAACTAAGGCCGCAAAAATTCGCTGGAATTTTTGACGGCCGGTATTTTCAAAATAGTTTTCGAGCGCTAAACAACAACTTCGTCTATTCCGCCTTTTAAGTAAAAATTTTCTTCTGGAGTGTCGTCGTGCTTGCCTTCCAAAATTTCTGAAAATCCTTTTATAGTGTCTTCAAGCTTAACATATTTTCCTTTTATGCTTGTAAAGTTTTCTGCAACGAAAAATGGCTGAGATAAAAACCTTTGAATTTTACGCGCCCTGTTTACAATTTTTTTATCGTCTTCAGAAAGCTCTTCAATGCCTAAAATAGCAATAATATCCTGTAAATCTTTGTATCTTTGCAAAGTTAACTGAACATCGCGGGCCACTTTATAATGCTTCTCGCCAACAATTTTTGGGTCTAAGGCGCTTGAAGTAGAAGCCAAAGGATCTACCGCAGGATAAATGCCAATTTCTGTTAACGCGCGCGACAGCACAATTGTTGAGTCTAAGTGCGAAAAAGTAGTGGCTGGAGCAGGGTCTGTAATATCGTCAGCTGGCACATAAACCGCCTGCACCGAAGTTATAGAACCCTTAGATGTTGATGCAATTCTTTCTTGTAATTCTGCCATTTCTTGCGCCAAAGTCGGCTGATAACCTACGGCTGATGGCATTCTTCCAAGCAAAGTTGAAACTTCAGATCCAGCCTGTGAAAACCTGAAAATATTATCAATAAAAAGCAAAACATTTTTTCTTTCTTCATCGCGAAAATATTCAGCCATTGTTAAGGCAGACAACGCAACTCTTGCCCTGGCTCCAGGAACTTCGTTCATTTGCCCAAACACCAGCGCTGTTTTATTTATAACGCCAGACTCTCTCATTTCTCTGTATAAATCGTTTCCTTCTCTTGTTCTCTCTCCAACACCGGCAAAAACAGAAGCTCCTCCTGCCTCTTCAGCCACATTTCTTATCAATTCCTGCAAAAAAACTGTTTTGCCAACTCCAGCTCCGCCAAAAAGCCCAACTTTTCCTCCTTTAATAAACGGAGCAATTAAATCAACGACTTTAATTCCTGTTTCAAAGACTTCTGTTTCTGTTGCCTGTTCTGTAAATTTTGGCGAAGGCCTGTGAATCGGCCAAAAAGTTTTAAACTTTTTGGCTGACCCTGAGCTCTTGCCCTGAGCCGCGCCGAAGGGTGTCGAAGGGTCGTTCAAAACATTTCCACAAACATCAAATAGATGTCCCAAAACTTCAGAGCCAACAGGAACTAAAATCTGGTCTCCTGTATCTTCAACCTCCAGCCCCCTTTTTAATCCATCTGTTGATTGTAAAGAAATTGTTTTAACTTTTGTCGCGTCCAGATGTTTTACAACCTCGAGAATAACTTTTCCATTAGGGCCTTCAACTTTTAGCGCGTTAAAAAGCGCA
Source organism: Patescibacteria group bacterium (assembly GCA_038065715.1). Taxonomy (GTDB): domain Bacteria; phylum Patescibacteriota; class Minisyncoccia; order Minisyncoccales; family Staskawiczbacteraceae; genus JBBTQL01. The sequence continues at coordinate 27,721 of JBBTQL010000007.1, read as the reverse complement.
GGAAGCCGCACTCCTTCTTCAAACTCAACATCGACAACCGGACCTATAATTTGTAAAATTTTTCCTTTATTCATAATATTTTTATTTTATATTTTATTGTAATGCTTCGGCTCCCGCGCTTATTTCACTTATTTCTGTTGTTATTTTGGCTTGGCGGGACTTATTATATTGCAAATTTAATTTATCTCCCAAATCTTTTGCGTTGTCTGATGCTGTTTTCATTGCCATTCTACGGGCTGAATGCTCTGATGCGTTTGCCTCTAAAATTAAATGGTAAACCTGCATGAAAAACAAATGCTTCGCCAATTTTTCTAAAACTTTTTCTGGCTTTGGCTCAATCGTATACTCTTTTAATTTCTTTTTATCTAAAACAAAATTTATATTATGCTCTTTTATTAAATCAGCAAACTTTCCTCTTTCTGGAATTATCCGTTTTATTGTGTCTGCAATATGGTCATAATCAATTGGCAAAACACGCCTCACATGCGGCTCTTGTTTTAAAGCAGACCTAAAATGCGTTGAAATAATTATCACTCTATCAAAATCTTTTGCAAGGTATCCTTTAACTATAAAATCAACCAATGGCTTCACTTGTTCTGGCGTAGTATAATCTCCCACGCTTGTAAACTTTTTTAAAACATTAAATCCCTTTTTATTTAAATAAGCAGATGATTTTTCTCCAACTGCAACATATAAATGCCCTTCCCCGCCCAAACTCGCCTTCCCGCCTGCAGCAGCTATGCTGTCAGCATTGCGGGCAGGCGGCGAGATTGTGGCGGGCCCGTCAAAATACCCTTTAGGGCTTTTGTCGGGCCTTCTCTTTGCGTATTCTTTGTTATGTAATTCAAACTTTTTAAAAACAGAACTGTTAAACGCACCAGCTAAGCCCTTGTCTGAAGAAACTAAAACAAACAACACGCGCTTAACATTTCTGACTTCCCCGCCCGAGGCGGGTCCGCCTGGGGCGGAAAACAATTCTGGCAATTTCTGGCCTTCTAAAGCTGAAACTGTTGCCAAAAAATCTAAAGCTGCAAAAGCATAAGGCCTGCTTGCCAAAGCAATTTCTTGGCTCTTGCGCATCTTTGTAGCCGCGACTAATTCCATAGCCTTCGTTATCTGCCCAACATTGTTGACGCTCTTCAGTCTCTTTTTTAAGTTTTGTAATGATTCCATAGTTTGTTTTTATATCATTTTATCTGCCTCTTGACAACAGCTCTTAATTTGCTATACTTAATTTACTGATATGAACCGTATATATTACGGGTCAAAATCGGGTGTCAAACAAAGGAGATTCCGAAAGGGGTCTTTTTTGTTTGAACTTATTCTCTATGCTATAATTAATTCGGTGGACCGCGGGCCCGTTGTGTATACAGTTAACATATCGGTGTTGACACCCGATGAAGCGAGTGCAATTCTCGCCGGGTCCACCCCAAAGAATCTGTCCTTCGGCTTCGCTCAGGACGGATTTTTTGTTGCTCCAGTTTTTCATAAACTACTTGACAAATGTTATAATGGGTGTATAATTAAATATTAGGCTCAATTTACACCTTCCCATTACCATAGTATTACGGAGGTAGAATTATGGTCAGTTCTTTCAGTTCTTTGTGTTTTTGCTTCCTAATCGGATTAATGATTGGATCGGGGGTTCAAGTCCTAATGGACGATAAGCCCCTTTACCCTAAAAAGGTGGCTGTGGTAATAATAATCCTCGCTCTCGTTGCCACGTTAGCAAGGGTTGTGCTGTTTTAACCTCTTCGCACAAGGCCCCACGATTGCACTTTAATGCATCGCCGGGGCTTCTTTTTTTATAAATTTTAGGTGCTGATTTTTCACTCGAGTGAAAAACACGCACTTCTGTTCTTTAATTTGTTTCTATAAATTTCTGGATTACTTTTTTTATCTCCCCTTCTAATTCATCACTAATTGCTCTTTCTGATTTTATTTTTTCAATTAAATCTTTGTGTAAATTTTCAATATATTCTAAAAACTTTTTTTCTACTTCTTGAATTTCTTCTGGATTAAATTTTGAAAAATAATCATTTAATGCGGCATACAAAACCAAAACCTGTTTTTCAAAAGAAATTGGAGCCAAATCCGATTGTTTTAAAATTTCTGTAACAATTTTTCCTTTGTTAATTCTTTGTTTTGTTGTTTCATCAACATCACTTGCAAACTGAACGAATGTTTGCAACTCGCGAAATTGCGCCAATTCTAATCTTAATTTTCCTGCAACTTTTTTCATTGCTTTTGTTTGCGCTGAAGCCCCAACTCTGGAAACAGACAAGCCCACATTCACTGCCGGCCTCATTCCCTGATAAAATAAATCAGATTCCAGATAAATTTGCCCGTCTGTAATAGAAATTACGTTTGTTGGAATGTAAGCTGTAACATCGCCCAGCTGTGTTTCAATAATTGGCAAAGCAGTTAAACTGCCCCCTCCCTTTTCCTTTGATAATTTTGCCGCTCTTTCTAATAATCTTGAGTGCAAATAAAATACATCTCCAGGATATGCTTCTCTTCCTGGCGGCCTGCGAAGCAATAAAGAAATCTGCCTATATGCCCATGCGTGCTTTGAAAGGTCGTCATAAATTATAACTGCGTCTTTGCCTTTGTCGCGAAAATATTCTCCAATGGCGCAGCCGGCAAAAGGAGCTAAATACCAAAAAGCAGCCGGGCTTGAAGCAGAAGCAGACACAACAATTGTGTAAGAAAACGCATTATTTTTTTTAAGAGTTTCAACTATTTTGGCAACTTTTGATTCTTTCTGCCCGATTGCCACATAAATACAGATCACTGGCTTTTCTTGGCCTTCCGAAGCTTTAGCGGAGGAGGCCTGCTGGTTTATTATCATATCTAAAGCAACAGCTGTTTTTCCTGTCTGCCTGTCGCCGATAATTAATTCTCTTTGCCCCCTGCCAATTGGAATCATAGAATCAATTGCTTTAATGCCAGTATGCAAAGGGTAATTTACCGATTCTCTATCAATAACATTTGGCGCGTCATTTTCTAAGAAATTATACTGAACTTTATCTTTTTCTGAAAATAAAGGTCCCTTGCCGTCTAAGGGATTTCCCAAAGGATCCACAACTCTTGATAGCAACTGTTCGCCAACTGGAATAGACAATAATTGTTTTGTTCTTTTTACTGTGTCTCCAGATTTTATTAAGCTATAATCTCCAAGCACTAAAGCGCCCACAGAATCTTCTTCCAGGTTAAGAGCCACAGCCCTAACACGCGAATTCCGGGAATTCGCGGAATTCCCGGAATTAATTTCCACGGTTAAAACTTCTTGCGCCTGCGCGTTTTTAAGCCCGGATATTTTTAATATGCCATCTCCAACTTCCACAACTTTTCCAATTTCTTCCCACTCTGCTTTATCTTGATAGCCTTCTATGGCTTGTTTAATTTTTTCTATTATTTCTTGGCTCATGTGTTTATCTTATTTAATTTTGTCCCGCTTCATCGGGATCCCGCAAAAATGCGGGAAAGTTTTTTTTGCATTGAGGCGTCAAACTGCCTCTCGTTATTAATAATAATTTTTACGCCTGCAATTAATTCAGGATTTATTGTTTCTTTTGTTTTATCACCATCTTTTGCAACGCTTTGTAATAATTTTTTTTGCTCTGCAGTTATTTTTCTTGCTGTTTGAAAATTAATTTTTCTTTTTCCCTGTTTTGCTAAAAGCAAATCTTCAGCTAAATCTAAAATTTCTTTTGCCTTTTTTTCCTGGCCGTTTTTTACCAAAAGCTTTACAAAATTAGCAACAACCTTTCCTTGCCCTTCCGACTTGTCCTCCGTAGCTTTAGCGTAGGGGGAAGCTTTAGCGTAGGAGGGTTTGCTTAATACCTCAGCTAAAGCTTTGGCGTATAATTTTGTTTTATTATTTTTCATATTTCAAAAATTTTTCTATTTCTTCTGTCCTTAACAATATAACATTATTGGCTGATTTGGACAATCCGAATGACTGGCCTTTGGAAATGCCAACATAACAAACTTCTTTGCCAAAAGCCCGAACTTCTTCCACGGCTGGTACTAAATCCGTATCTGAACTAATCAAATAAGCAACATCATATTTATTTTCTCTTGCAAACCTTATTATTTCTACCGCCAGCCTCACATCAACGCCTTTTTCATGATAAGTTTTATCTGGATGGCGAATTAGCTGACCTAAAACCACAATAATATTTTGGCTTTGTAATTTTCTAAACAATCTTTGCTGGTCTGCATATAATCTTTCACTTTTTTCGTTGCCCGCTTCCCTTTTTACCGCCCCTAAATAATATCTGATTTCTAATAATTCATTTTCACCCACCATCCATTTGCAAAAATCTTTAAATCTAAAATTCATCAAGCTGTATTTTTTATCCAATTTCTGAGACATTTCTTTCAATTTGAAATAAAAATTGCCGCCATCAATAAATACAATTACCTTTGTGGCTTTATTTTCCATAAAAAAACTGCCGTCGTCCGAGTAAACGGAGGAAGGCAGTGAGATTAAGCACTTTAAGTATAGCAAATCCAGCCCCTATGTCAAGAGTCTGGACTTCTTTCTTGTTTTTAGTATTCTGCGAACTTTCCATTTTTACTATTGACACGATTTAATTAATATGATATGATATGATATTAATAGTACAAAGTTTTTTGTTATTTCAACCCTTTCTCCGAAGGAGACTGCTATGGCCAAGGTTATTAAGATTGAGCTCACGAAGAATGAAGTCAGATGTCTGAAAGTTCTTATCGATATGGCGATCGGAACTCCTGAGTTCTTCGGACCAAATAGCGAACGGCAGATGCTTGACGATTCAAATGGAATCTACAAGAAGCTTTGCGGCCGCGATTGCCCAGGGTACGAACCCGGCGACAAAATCGTCTGACAAATAGCACTCGCATTTAAGCCCAACGAGTATAAACAAGGGCTTTTTCTTTTACAATTTTTAATTTGCTTTCTCTACTTCTTTTACCGCTTTTTTGATAAGCGCCTCGTCTATTGCATCGGGATTTAATTCAACTGTTTTTATTATTGTTTTTTTAATCAATCCGGCTGCCTGCGCTAAAACAACTTTTTTGTTTTCTTCCAATTGTTTTTTTAACTGGCCTTCTGCTTCTTTTTGCATTTGCAGTTGTTTTTGCTCGTTTTTCTTCTGTAATTCGCGCTCTAAAATTTTTGCTTTATTTTCCGTGTCTTTTATTATATTTATTGATTGTTGTTCAGCTTCTTTTATTTTTTCTTTTCCAATATTATCAATTTCTTTTAATCTTATTCCTGCCTCTTCTGCTTTATCTAAGCCTTCTTTTATTTTTTCTTTTCTTTCTTTTATAATTTTTATAAGGGGTTTATAAACAAAAATTGTGAGTACTGTCAAAAGTATAAAAAAATTAACTGCCTGGCTTAAAAAAAGCTTCCAATTTATTCCTAATTGCGATAATAATTCATTCTCCATGTTCCTTAAAAAATGTATTTTCTATGCAACGAATTTTACAATCAAGGCTATTACTAAAGCATAAATAGCGATAGCTTCAGCAAAAGCTATGGCTAAAATTGCCATAGTCTGCACTTTTGATGCAGCTTCTGGATTTCTGCCTATTGATTTTACGGCGTTTGACCCTATCCAGCCAATTGAAATTGCCGGAAATATTGTTCCAAGCGCTATAACTCCAGCTACTGCTAATATACGAATTGATTCTGCGTCCATGTTTTTAAAAAATTAATTATATATTTATTTTTGACCTTTAATTTGTTTTAGTGTTCATGCGCTGTTGTATGCAAAGATATTGATACCAATGTAATCATAGAAAAAATAAATGCCTGTATTAAGCCGACGAAAAGTTCTAAAAATAAAAACGGCAAAGGAATAAAATACGGCGCCAAAAAGAAAATTATTGTCAACAAAACTTCTCCGGCAAACACATTGCCAAACAGCCTAAAAGACAAAGAAATTATTTTTGCCATTTCTGAAATAAGCTCTAATATGCCGATGAAAAAACTTATGGGGTTTTTAAAATTTATGAACTTTCTTATATGGGGAAAAACTCCTACAGCCATCATTCCTAAAATGTTTGTGACAATCACAGAAATTACTGCAAAAGCCAAAGTAAAGTTTAAATCAGCTGCCGGAGAACGAAAAAGCGGAACTTCTTTCCCCGCATTTTCTATCATTAAAGAACCGACTCCGGGAAGAATTCCCATAAGATTTGAGGCCATAATAAATATGAAAATTGTGGCAATCAATGGAAAATATCTTTCTGCTTTTTCCATAGAACCCAATGTTGATTCCATCAAACCCAAAAGCCCCTCTGTCCCCATTTCAACAACCGATTGAAGTTTGCCAGGAATAATATTTATCTTTTTATAAATCAAAAAGGCAACCGATAAAAGAATCAGAGAAACTATGGCGGTTAGGAATAAACTATTGGTTACGCCAAAGTTTCCTATTTTGAATAATTCTTGCACTTTTAAAGAGATTTCCTCCATATATTTATTGCTATAAAATTACGGGGAGTTAACCCGTATAGATTTTTATTATATACTATTTTTTTAAAATTACAATAGAGCAGAAATTTTAAAAACAAAGCGCCCCTTCAAAAAGAGGCGCTTTATTGATTGCGAATGACCGCAAACGGCCCTAAAAAATATGCTTATCAAAAAAGGATATTTGAAGAAGTAGGTTTATTAGATTGTTCCCCCACCCAAAGCATCTCTAAACCAAAAATTGAATTAGATATGCCCCAGCCAAAGGTAAAACAAGGTTATCTAAACCGAAAATAAAAAATAATTCTATTAAAGTAAGAATAATTGGAATAAGTAGAATATTATAATCTAATTTATGAATAAAAAATAACATAACAACCATACTACTTATTAAAAATGCTAAAGAACCCTCGAAACTTTTCTTATGTCCAAATATTTTAATCGCGTGCTTGCCAAATTTTTCCCCGAAAATGGCCGCAGAGGCATCTGATATGCCCATTATCAATACTCCGAATTGGAATGCTATAATTTTTTGAGGTAGAAAAAATAATGCAGAAAGAATGATGCCTATTGGCAAAAATATTTCCCCGAATGTTTTGCGTTCTACAGAATGTATAGAAGAAAAAATATTTTTCCCACGAGTTATAAAAAGTAGTACGGAAAAAATAATTCCGATTAAAATAATTTCATTTTTTGTTATGAAAAACGGCGTGATAAAAGCTATCAGAGAGGACGCAACATGAGCTATTTTTCTGCTATAACAAGATTGTATAAAGTACTTCCTTGAAAAAAATTCATTTAAAAGGAGTAAAAAAAGTATTAATACGATAAATAAAATTAATGTTAGCATTATATTTTAAATTCAAAGGCTGCATATTTTCTAAATATTACAGCATCATCCTTTGGAAAATTTTTAATATTATTATCTTCCCTTACTAGTGCATAAATTATTTTTTTTATTCCTGTTCTTTCAGCATCAAAATGTACCTTAAATGCCAAAACATTCCCCAACCCTAGTCCAAAATACTCTGGCAGAAGACAGATTGTTTTAAAGATAAGAGTTGAATTATTTTCTTTTAACACACTGCTAAATCCAATAATCTCACTCCCTTTGTACAACAAGTATAATTTATTCAAATGCGATTCAAGTTTTTCTCTAGAATAAAATTGGAAAAATTCTTCTTCGGTCAAGTCGGTAAATCCCCAACTTTTGCTAAAAACATTTCTGGAAAGCGCTATAACTTCTTTTAGGTCGTTCATATTCACTTTTTCAAACTCTTGGACGGAAAAACCAGAGCCAATAAGTTTTTCATACGCAGGCTGTCCTGCTTTAAGGATAGCATCAAACTTTTCTCTGTATGCAGAATAATAGCTAATTTCTGTTTTTGTATTTTTGTTTTTTAAAAGATTATAATAATAGGGCTCACATATCATTTCAGATTTAAAAAAATCAGAGGCGTCTGATTTTTCAATGACACGATATTGGTGCCAAATGCTGCCATTTATAGGCCCCTTGATTGTGGATACTCCCATTTTCTTAGCCGATATTATTAATTCGTTCCACAGCAAATCAAATATTGCGGGGTCATTTGGGGATTCAAAAAATCCAAAAAACGTCTCGTCAGATTCTAAACGATAATCCTTTATTATGGCGATATGGGCTTTCATCTCTGAGCCGAAATATATAGCGATTGGTTCAAAATATATATTTTTATTTTCTACACAAAATTTAAATGCGGTTTCAAAATCGTTTAAAAAATAATCAAAATTTTCCTGTTTGCCGTATTTCTCTCGCAATAAGCTTATCAATTCTTTTGACGGCGTATTTTCTGGTTTATATTTTTTTATTTTAATATCCATATTTTATTTAAGAAATAATTTTAACAACCCCAGTTGAACCATCAATTTCTACTACCTGTCCATCTTTTAATTTATCTGTGGCATTAGCTGCCCCTATTACCGTTGGAATTTTCAATTCTCTGGCTATGATAGATGCATGGGATAAAACCCCACCATGCTCAATTATTAATCCTTTTGCAAGCGCAATAATGGTAGTCCAGCCAGGATCTGTGTGCGATGCAACTAAAATGTCGAAATCAATCTTATCCGGCATCGAAAAGTCTTTAAAAATTTTTACTTTTCCTCTAATTATACCAGAGGAAGCCGGTTTCCCAAATACAAAATTATTATGCGTTATTGACTCTCTGGCTATAATTTCTGGCGTAAGTCCGTCCTTTGTCGAGAAGTGGACTGGCGTTGACATTTTTTCATATAGTGAATACTGCTGTTTTCTTTCTCCAATATTTTTTTTAAAAGATTCCCTATTCGATGTATTCTCATTTAAAATTTCTTCTAATGTTAGATAAAAAATATCATCAGCATCTACAATAATTTCTTGATCGGCAAGCAGCCTACCCATCCTTCTAAAAATATGCCTGATTATACCAAAAGCATTCGAACGTAGCAAACGGAACTCTTCTCTTTTTGAAGCATGTTTTTTAAACTCTCGCAAGGTTAGAAAGAATAAGAATCTTTTATATAAAGGTAGAGATAAGGAAATATTTTTTGTTTTATAATCCGTGTATTTATAGTTTTCATAAATTTTTAAAACATTGAAAAGCTTTGTTATATCCTCTTCAATACCAATAGACTCTAACTTCAATTCATTGGCAAACCTATAGCCAAATTCCAATAAATATTTGTTTAGCGCTTTCTCTATTTCAATATTTTTAAGAATTAATCTCTTAAATTCGTCTGCATCTCCTCTTTTTATCGCATCCCATAAATCTGACTTTTTTTGAATTTTTTTACTGAGGTCTGCGATAGCAGAAACTTGTTTAGTTGCTGTACTCTGGAAGACAATATTCTTTTGTAAAGTCTCCTCGTCAATAATTTTTCTCAAAAATCCAAGATATGTCATTACAAGAAAATCGTTTTCCATTGTTATGTACCATTTGTGCAGTAAGCTATTACTTAATTCCTTGAACAGAGAAGTGCATTCTTTGTAATCTAATTCATTAAAGTTATATTTTTGCAGACGCCGAATTTTTCCTCGAACAAATAATTTGAAATATCTTGAAGTAATCCCAAAAAATAAAATTTTGGTGCCAGCGATAATTGGATAAAAAAATTTTAGCCAAAGAGACGGCTTTATAGATATATCAATTTCTTCTTTTACGTTACTCGTAATCATTGCCTCCAAGTTATTTTTGTTTCTCCTGTATCCGGGGATAAAGGCGGTCATCTTGTACCAATTATTCATATTGTAATACATTCTTCCATAAAAATGGCCGAGCAAATTTCTAAAAATATCTTCATGCGCATTAACTTTCTTTTTTGACGCTCCAGACATTATCAATAAATCCATATACGCTTTCTCATATACAAACTGCGCATAAGAAAATGTTAACGGCAAAACAATGCCAGAATAACTTTCTGCTATATTGGCGCTATCAAAAAAATATTCCTCTTTCCTTAATTTAAAATCATGGGTTATTGGACGAGATTGCAAAATATATAAAACGTTGCTCTTGATACACCACTCAATATCCTGAGGACAGCCAAAGAGTTTCTGAATCTGTCTGGCAATACTTGCAAGTTGACCAATCTCATCGCCCGTAAGAGATTCTATAAAGCTTTTTTCCGAAATGATTTTATTATTCTTAAATAATTGAATGTCTTTGGCCTCTGAAATGTTTTTATGTATTATGTGCCCATTTTTATCACAGACATATTCATCGCATGCGAAACCGTCTACTACCGGACGGCACAGTCCAATAGTAGAATCTATCACAATTTTTTCCTTGTCCACTTGGGAGAATACCACTCCAGCTTTATCGCTCGGAATAAACTCTTGAATAATTACCAATCCATCTTTGCCGCAAAAAGAGTCCACAACTTTAGTGAACTCCTCAAATAGATGCTCCTTAGAAACGCCCAATGCAGAATAGAACTGACCGGCATAAGATTTTTCTTTTGAATCTTCGTTCTTTGCGGAAGACCGCACTGCAAAATATTCCACTCCTGGTAATATCTCATTTATGCCTGCGATAATTTTATCCTCTTTGTCAAAAGCGTTTAACACAAAAAATGGGGGCACGTTAAAGCCCCTTTTTCTTAACTCTATTAAAGAATTCGCTTTACCAGTATTATACATGGGTTTAATCAAAACGCTTGCTCAGTTTAATCTCTTCTAAAATACAAGACGGTACCAATCTGCCATCGTAAAACATTGCGTCTGGACATCCGTCGCATAAATCTCTTTTATTATTGGTAAGTTTCGGGCCACGAAGAACCAAGTGTCTTTGTAAGTAAACATATTCTCTAATCCTGCTAGGATTTTTTAAAATAGAAACCAAGTAGTTTTTCAAAATTTTACGGACACACGAATAATTTATTAGTTTGAAAAGCTGTAATAATGAAATCTTATTGCCAATTTTTGTGATGAGATACCTTCCTGTTTTTTTATAATGCCTTAATTCTATGTTGCGATAAAGCTTACCGTCAAAAAAACCCAATTCTGAATCTTTAAATCCCACCGATATTGAAAAAAGCCATGTTGGGCTGTCGGGGTCGATTGTGCTTCCTAAATAAGCGCTTGGCACATAAGAAAATTGATTTTTTATCGCAGATACTACATCCAAAACAGTAATATCAGCATTAATTTTAAATTTGATAGAGTCGCTCCAGTTTATGTCGCTGTATAAAGTAAAAACAACAAGACTAACTATATCTACATTATTTTTACAAAATTTTAGGATACTGTTTATATCTGATAAGTTATCCTTCGAAAATGGCTGGATAAAACCGAGATTAACCCCGCCTACTCTCCTAAAAATACCGCAGTAGTAATTTCTAAGATCGTTTAATTCGTTTTCTGTTTTATTCTTATAACCCTCTCTCGGTTGAAATTTATCTATATGTATAAGAAATTCACTTGCTCCACATTCTTTAAGTTTTTCTAACAATGCTTCATTCAGTATTATGCCGTTAGTAAATATTTTAGTTTTCAATCCAAGAGATTTTATGTATGAAATCAATTCTCCTGTTTTAGGATATAAAAGGGGCTCTCCGCCAGCTATTGAAATTGTCTGCACATTTCTCGTTTTTAAAAAAACATCTACCTGTCTTTTTAATTCTTCCAAATTTTCATGGATATGAACAGCGCCATCTTTGTCTAGTCCACGATAACAGCCGGGACATTTTAATTGGCAATAAGTTGTTGGTTCTATCCATCCATTAGGGTTGTCGTCTTTAGACCACGGAAGATGATAGCAATTTTTAATTAAATTTGAAAATTCGTTATTTTTCATCTTAAAAAGTAAATTAACAAATTAAAAAGTCCGTAGAGAAACAGAGAATTTGCCTGTAACAATTTATCTGTAATTTCGCTCTTTTTTATCCAATGAAAATATGCGCTTAAAAATATGACGACAATAAAAAACAATGCAATAAATAGCCAAATTCCTAACTTTAATGGAATTTCGATTGCGAGACTTAAAAATAATAACGTAAGCAAAAAAATAAAAAATAGATAGACAACTATAGAATTTCTAAATCCTAGATACCATGTATATGTATCTTTACCTGTACTCTCTGTGTGCGGAGTTTTAAGTTTACGCAAAAAGTCAAACATTAATGTTCCGGTAGTAATAAATAGAAAATGCGTAAATATAGTTGCGCTTAAATAAAAAGATTTAAAAAAGAAGTTATAGACAAAGATTTGTAAAAATGTCATTTGAAGGAGGTTTATCGCATTATAAATAAAGAAGTGCCTACGGATTCTTTCTCTTATAAAAAATTCTCTTTCCGCGAAAAAAGTATAAATGAGCATAAAAATGGCTATTCCAAAACCATATATATTTGAAAAAACCGCTATCGATAGAAAAGCAAGCACCATTGCAAAATCTATTTTTCTTAAAACTGCTAATGATATGGTACCTTTTTGAACGGGACGGTCTCCATGATATAGAGAATCGTGTCTAAAATCACGGTAATCATCGACAACTCTGATATGAAAAAGATATCCCACTGAAGCGATCAATATCAAAAGCATTTGTAAAAATTTCAGATTGTTTTGAGCTACGACTACTGATGAGCTTAAGATTACAGGAAAAGTAGCTAATATCAAAAAAACAACAGGAAATCTCTGTTTTTGATAAACATAAAGACTGCCTAAAAAAGATAGAAACCTATATTGTTTCATTTAGCTATTTTATTAATGTGAAAACTACCGTAGAAAGGAATTCTGTCAATTTTATATAGTTGATCAGCTTTTTTATCCTCGTCAAAAATATTCTTTGATAAGTTCGAAGGATAGCTTCTGCCAACCAAATTATTCCAATATACCACTACAGCCCTATTTTTTGCAGTGCGAATAATTTCTTCCCAAAGTTCATTGTTTTCTCTCTCCGAAAGAGTCTCAAAAATATCGGATAAATTAAATTTTGAAAAATAATTATTAGGAGCTGACCTTAAATAAGTAAAAAAGTCATTTGTTACTATTTTTATCGGAACTTTATTTTCTGTTAATAAATTCTTATTTTTTCCCTCTAGATAAGGAGGCAACGAATTTTTATTGTAATAACCATTCAAGCAATAATGCATAAAGTAATTATTTTTTAAGGGGATATTCTGCAAATTATTTTGTATTCTTTGAAAATATATATTCCCGACATTAGTCGCATCAGAGTGTTTAAAAGCTCCTTTTTGTCTAGCGAGCGTTTTTAATATTAGTCTGCTGGAAAATATTTTAAAAAGAAGGCGCCACCTCCATGTGTCCCAAATTTTTGTATAAAAATTCCTTTGTGATTCCAAGTTGTCAGTTTTAAAAAATTCTAAAATTATTCTCTTAGAATGAATTATCGGCATAATAAAATTTCTAAATAGTTTTAGAAATTTTTCAAAACGGCCTATATTAATAATTCCTATTGTTATTAATGTTGGCCTTGTTTGCCACCACATTTTTGCTTCTGATGATATAGAATTTTGGATTTTTTTAAAGGTTTCTAATCTATTGGATGATTTTTCGACTCCTAAGAATTCTGTATAATCCTGATAAGACAAATTTTTGACGGCTGCCAATTTAAGCTCGAGTAAATAATTTTGTACCGGATTAGTGTCAATAGAAACTATTTTCTGGGGATTTAAAGATAATAAAAATAAAGTATTATCCCCGCCAGAAGTAATTGAAAGAACGGTATCGTTCGTATTGATTTCTAGAGATTTTTCCAAAAGATTGGTATCTTCCCAACATTGGCTATAATTAATAACTTGGTTATTCATTATTAAAATTTCGATGGTCGCTATAATATTTTAATGTTCTTGCCAAATAATCACTGTCTATTAAATTATTATCGCAAATAGATTTTGGAAAGTCATATTCAGTTGACCAATAGGGATTAAAGTATTCTCCATATTCATATAATTTTTCTTCTGTTTTTGTAAGTTTGAGTTTTCCGAATTCTTCAAATGAACAATTTACATACTCAATTTGTTTATCTACCCCAAAAAATTCCAAAGTTTTACGAAGTAACCAATCAAAAGTCGGAGGATTGGGATTTGTTAAAAATAAATGTTCCAGGCGATCAGTTCCTACTATATCACCTATACTTTGCGCTGCTTGATCGACTGTAATCATATTAGTTTTGCCATATAATTTAGGAAATCTGAGTTTTGCTCCTTCATTTGCTATAGAATTTTTCATAGCCCCAAGAAAAGCTTGTGCCACCATATAATATCCACTAAAATTTTGTATTTTTCCTGTCTTACTATTACCAACTAATATAGATGGCCTTAATATTCCATGCGGTACACCCGAACTAATTAAAACCTGCTCCGATCGCCATTTATCTTTTTCATAGACATTATTAAAATTATTGTTTTTATTTGGCGGCCTATAAACAAAAGCTGTACTTATAGAATATATTGGTATTTTCAATTTTCTAGCTAAATCAATGATTTTAAGTATCATTTTTTCATTTGAATTTCCTGCATTTTTAAAATGGACTATGCCAGCACAATGAATAATGCAATCGGCTGTACCAGAAAACTGAATGCTATCTGAATTAATCAAATCACTATAAATAATTTCATTAAAGTATCTAGACAAACCAGATATTGTGCCGGGCTGGATAATTGGGATAATAGAAAAACCACGATTTATTAAATCTATTGCAATTTCGTGGCCTAAGTTTCCTGTAACTCCTGTTAGTATGACTTTCATAAAATAGATTTGTGCCCTACTTCTAAAAACAGTTCCCCTTATGAATACCCCGTATATTACAAACTAGTAACATACGGGGTATTCGAATAAAATAACCAATTTAGCTGATTTCTGCCCATGCTTTTTTACTGAACAAAAGTGTGGTCCAAAGTGCAAGATATGCCAACCCCATAATCCAACCTACAATATTCAAAGTCTGAAAATCTATGCTGGTAATAAGCATAATACCTCCGGTCACTTCAATAATAAGGATATAACGAACGAGTAAAGAATAATACGATTTGAATTTATTGGCTAATGAATCAACTGCAGGCAAGGCAGCTAACATAAAAGCAAAAATATATAACATCTGTGTTATTGGCCTACCATTGAAAAATAAAAGACCTTCCGGAGAAATATACGCTCTATGTCCAGGAGCTAATTTATAACCAATATAGAATATACAAGCAACAACTATAGCACCTAATGTCGTCAATAACCAACGCGTAGAGGTTTTTTGCTTGTGCACGGACACGTAAAGAAGAGAGACTAATGAAGCGAGAAAAAATATATTACCAATACTGACGCACGCATTTAAATTCTCTGGGCTAATTAACCCAAAAGCCCAGATTGCGAAGGCAACGGCATTTAACAGCATTGTCGTCCCAAAACTTTTAAAGACGATATCTTTGCGACGAATAAAGAGTATACCCAAAACAAGTGTAGCTATTACACTGTGGGCAAAGAAAAAGATTACAAAAGGATTCATATATTTTAATTAATTTTAATTGTATTGTTTAGAACACGACCTTTATAAAATTTTTTAAAAAACTTAAAAACTATTCAAATCTGCAAACGTTCCTATTCCATAATAACTTTTTATAATCTGTTTCTGCGCAATTTCCTTGGTCAGATGTTGGCGGAACCTTTTTAATTGTAATATTGCTTCCAGATAACACCATTTTTAGTCCATAATAAAAAGTACTACTTCCCCCTAAACTTTGCTCATTAATTGTTTGTATCTTCTCAAAATTTCCATTATTTATTTTGTATAAATATGCCGCGTCGCTGCCGCATGTACTGTTTGGCCATCCGGTTGAAACAAATAAAATATATTTTAATCCATTGCAATCATAAAACCCGAATTGACCGCTATCACCGCCGAACTGTGCTTCGTCTTTTGCAAAATCATAATAATCATCTCCATAAGGATTTTGAACATTAGGCTTTGGTAAGACAGACGCAGGGGTTAAAAGATTTCCATTTTTATCAAACAACCCTAAATACGCATGATAAAGTCCTCCAGCATGCGCAACCCCATCCAATTGGGCAATCAGCAATAAACTTTTTTCTTTTTTATTTATAAAGTAGTCTTCAGTAGATTTTTTCAAATATAGATTTGTTGTGTTATAAACTTTATCTTTTGACAAATCAGCTTTGCCATTTTCAAAAAATAAATTTGGGAACATTTTATGCAATAATTCGTCTTTGTTTAATTTTGAAAAATCCGTTTGTGATGTTTCATCATTTGCTTCAGAAAATTTAAGAGCAGATATTATTTTATCTCTTGTGGAGTTCTCATTTTTGTCGTCATCGTAAAGAAATTTTTTGTCCCCACTTGTTGAAACAGCAAGAATAACTTTATTCGGAAATTCAATAAAATACCAACCCACATCCGCATCATAATGCGAAGATGAAGCGAACCTTAACCGAGCAACTTTATAATTGCCAACCTGAAAATATTTCGGAGAACCCCAGCCACCGGCTGTGGCTGATTTAGTCACATAGTTTTCAAAACTTGCTTCATAATTAGATTTCTTAAAAAATTCTATCCTAAGGCCACGATCACTGAATGCTCCTGTTGGATTAAATTCAACGAAACCACCCCAATCAGAAGTAATGTTTTCTGGACGATTAACATTGCGAGACGAAATTAAGCTTGGATTATTCCCAAATAAAGAAGGGTACTCAAAACTTATATCAGGTAAAATTCCCGATTGGGTTGATAAATAAGTATATGAATTCCAATCGGCAATTTCATTTTTTGGCGTTTTAGTTTTTGGTGTTTCTGTGACTGAATTTTTAGTTTCTTGTTTAGGAATATAGTAATACTGATAAGCAAAAAATCCGCCAATTACGAGGATTAAAACAGCAATAATTCCAATTATTAGCGTAGATATATTTCTATAATTTTTGTCATTATTCCCAACGCTTTTAACAGCCGAAAAACGAGCGATAATTAACCCAAGATAAATAAGTCCAATAATCCAGCCAACAAACACTATGCCGGCAAGTCCTAATAATTGGATAAGTGGAATAAAATTAAGCAAGAAAAGAATATTTCTTAGCACGATAATTGCCATTATAACTCCATCCAGACTCGAGGTGCTATTAGCAAATTTTCTATTAAAAATAAAATTTTCAAAATAAAAGAAAAAAGCAAATAAAGCCAAAACCCCGAGCATCATATACCAAAACGGTTTTAGCTCTGGACTTGAAATTATGATCATTAGGTCAAGTCCGAAAACCAAAAGGAGATAAGGTATTGCAAATCCGATATTCGTCCTAGGAATTGCTTTTTTCCAAATGGTGTTTTCTTCAAACGGTGTGTTTGAATAAGTATCCATATTATTTTTTGGTTAAAATACAATTATCGTATTATAACTCTTTTTAAGTGAAAAAGGTAGTACATAGTAAAAAAATTTTAAAAACAAAGCGCCCCTTCAAAAAGAGGCGCTTTATTGATTGCGAATGACCGCAAACGGCCCTAAAAAATACGACCGTTGTTCGCAGACAGAATTAACCATCTGCGAGCTTATGCAACAATACTACGTAAAACGTAAAGATTTCTTTTGTTGTTAGCTTGAAAAACGCGCAATTTCCATTTTTTTAAGCGCCCTGTGCATAATTTTATAATTTGGCGCTGTTTTTTCAACTAAATTCCAAAATTTATGAGAATGGTTGAATTCCCCCAAGTGGCAGAGCTCATGCACAATTAAATAATCAGACAAAGATTGCGGCAAAAATATAATTCTGTAGTTAAAATTTAAGTTTCCTTTTTTAGAACAGCTTCCCCATCTTAATTTTTGGTTTTTTATGCTAATTCTATTAAAAGAAAAATTATAAAAGCTGTTAAAATGCTTTATTTTATTTTTTACAATTTTACGCGCCAGTTCCTTATGTTTTAAAAAATGTTTTCTGTTTCTTCTTGCCATTAAAAACTAAATCCGGCGTAAATTAAGGCAAGACCCGCAAAAACAACAGCTACCAGGGCAGGGGAAATCCACTCTTTGTCTTTAAACCTGCTAATAATATCCTTTGCTAAATCAGGCCACAATAAAATTAAAGCTCCTTTAATTAAACTTAGCCACCCCAAAATAGTTATAACAACCTGCCATTTATAACCCCAAATGTTGTGAGACAGCACAATAGTTATGCCGGCAACGAAAGCCACCAATGCTCCATAAAATAAACAAGCATCATCTTCGGCTGACAAAAACAGCTTTTTTATATTTTTTGGATTTATCAATAATGACAAAGAAACAGCCACAAAAGAAAATCCAAAAACTTCCGCTAAAAAATTTGAGAGAACCATGTATTTATATAAATTAATAGTATTACTTATTTTGCCTGTTTTAAAATAAAAAAGCAACTATCCGTCTTTTCTGCCTGCTCTTTTTTCGTCAACTTCTTTCAGATATATTTTTCTTATGCGGATATTCTTTGGAGTAATTTCCACTAATTCGTCGTCTCCAATATATTCTAAAGCATCTTCCAAACCCATTGTTTTTGGAGTGTCAAAGTGTTCTGTGTTTCCTTCTCCCTTTGACCTCATATTTGAAAGCTGTTTTGTTTTACAAACATTAACCCTTATGTCATTTGGCCTTGAGTTTTGCCCGACAACCTGCCCCTCATACACAAGAACGGCCTGATTAAAAAACAAAACTCCCCTGTCCTGCACATTTCTTAATCCATATAAATTTGTTTCGCCTGTTTCAGTTGAAATTAAAGAGCCGTGAGCTCTTTCTGGCCAATTACCTAAGTCTTCCTGATATTGATGAAAAGAAGTATTCATTATTCCAAGCCCCTTGGTATCTGTTAAAAATTCGCTTTTATATCCAAAAAGCCCTCTTGTAGGTATTATAAATTCCAAAAAAACTATTCCGTTATTATTTCTTAACTCAACCATTTCCCCTTTTCTGCTTCCTAATTTTTGGATAACTGTTCCGTGGTATTTTTCCGGCGCTTCAATAAAAACCTTTTCATAGGGAGTCATTTTCTTGCCTTCTATTTCTCTTGTGATAACTTGCGGCCTTGAAACCTGAAATTCAAAACCTTCTCTGCGCAGCCGTTCTATAAAAATAGCCAAGTGCAATTCTCCCCTCCCAGAAACAATCCATTTTGAATCCTCCGTATCTTCAACTCTTAAAGCAACATCTGTTTCAAGCTCTTTATACAGCCTTTCTCTTATTTGGCGTGAAGTTGGAAATTGCCCTTCTTTCCCGGCAAAAGGAGAATCATTAATCATAAAAGTCATTTTTACAGTCGGCTCTTCTATATTGATAAGCGGCAAGGCAATTGGATTTACGGTATCTGTTATTGTCTCGCCAATTGTGATATCTTCAATTCCAGCCAAAGCAACAATGTCGCCGGCTGAAACCTCTTCTGCTTCAACTTTATTCAAACCAGAAAAAGTCATCAATGAAATCAATTTATATTTTTTCTGTTCTCCTTTTCTATTTATATGAATTACTTCTTGATTGGCTCTAATCATGCCGTTGTAAACTCTCCCAATGGCAATTCTTCCTTTAAAATCATTTCCCATAATAGATGTAACCAGCATTTGCAATGGTTTGTTTGGATCTGCGATGGGCGAGGGAATATGCTGAACAATTTCTTCAAAAATAGGGGTAATATCTTTCATTTCAGAAACATTTGGAGTTTTTCCGGCTTTTCCTGCTTTGCCTGACGCATAAATAACGGGAAAATTTAATGCCTGGTCGTGGCCTCCCAATTCTAAAAATAATTCCATTGTTGCCTCTAAGGCAAATTCTGGCCTAGCGGCTTCTTTGTCTATTTTATTTATAACCACAATAATTTTGTGGCCCATTTCTAAGGCTTTTTTTAAAACAAATCTTGTTTGGGGCATTGGGCCCTCTTTTGCGTCAACCAAAAGCAAACAGCCGTCAGCCATATTTAAAACTCTTTCCACTTCTCCGCCAAAATCCGCATGGCCTGGAGTATCAATAATATTTATTTTTACTTGGCTCGCCGAAGCATTTGCGGAGGCGGCTGTCGCATACATTACTGACGCGTTTTTTGAAAAAATAGTAATTCCTCTTTCCCTTTCTATTTCATTGCTGTCCATTATGCATTCATTGTCTGCAACATCTTTATTCAAGCGGGTTTTTGACTGACGCAAAAGAGCGTCCACTAATGTGGTTTTCCCATGGTCAACGTGAGCAATTATAGCAATATTTCGTATATTATTCATAAAAACTAATTATACACCAAAAATTGCCCTATGTCAAACAACAACAAAAACGCCTATTAGACGTTTTTGTTATTTTCTTTCTTCGTGATTTCTATTTCCCAATTAAATTAAAGAATTCTATTCTTCACTATAGCCATTAACTCTTGTTCCGAGTTATAAATCCCATGGCGAGAAAACACTATTATTTTATAACAATCTGTATCGATCATTTGAAAAATAATGCGATATCCTTTTGCTTTGCCTACATTTTCTTTCATCGCAACAACTCTAGCCTTATAAATTTTACAATCGCCAAATCCGGGAAAAGCTTCAATAGCTGGCGTTTC
Source organism: Patescibacteria group bacterium (assembly GCA_038065715.1). GTDB lineage: Bacteria > Patescibacteriota > Minisyncoccia > Minisyncoccales > Staskawiczbacteraceae > JBBTQL01. Next base: position 7,229 of record JBBTQL010000007.1, on the reverse strand, counting down.
GCCCAACCCCTTTAAACAAAAAAGACGTTCCCACGCTTCTAATGATTCAAGGGGCGCTGGAAAGCGTCGTAAGTTTTTTAAATCTTTTTCAATGCCTTCATGCCGAATAATCTTCATCGCATTACATATTAGCCATCTCTCCGTACTTATTGCGATAATACGCTAAATTATAGTCAATAACATTATTCGGTTTTGTGGCAATCCAGGGCGCTTCACCATGGCTTGCATTTTTCATTTCTGTGCCAGAAAACTTTTCCCACTTGTTAGCAGTCTCCTCCATCATTAATAATTCTTCTTTTGAAAATAAATTTACATCAAAATCTTTCAACGCCTCAATATGTTGCTGATCATTAAAACCTAAACCAATTTTTCTTTTACTAATTTTAATATCTTTCCCATTCATTTCCTTTAATATTTTCTCTGCCATTCTCGGAATAGGCCCATTATCAAATCTTAAATACTCATCGCCCGACACAGGCTTACCGTATTTTTCAAAGTAATCAAAATCCAAGAAGTATAATAGTTTCATTATTTTCAATTTTCCAAGAGTGCCGTTTTTTATCTTATTAGCAAAAAACAAGATAAGGTTTTTATATTTTTTTTCGTTTATTTTTACCATAAATTAGACACTTTTAACTTAATTTATTATAGCACAATACCCAATAAAAACACTATTCGACCCCGCATTATATAAATACGCATTGTATAAATACGCAAATTATCTATTTTTAATTGTTTCTTTCTACCATTTTACTGAACCCAGTAAAATGGTAATCCACAACCTGCCCGCTATTCATACAAGCTTTAGCGGCTCTGGCAATAACCTCTTCAGCGTTTTGCCATTTTTCATAACCCAATAATGGCATCAGCTCTCTCGCATACCAATATTCCACGCCGTTTTCGTCAACTTTTTTAATATTTTCAAAATCCTTATTTAAAGAATTAATAATTATTTCTTCTGTCATATTAAATTCTTCCTAATTTTTTTAATATTTCATTTAAATTTTTATTTTGTATAAGTTCCTTATTTTCACATACTTTTTACATATTTTATAATTTAATCACTAATTTAAGCATTATGCAACAATAAAAAATCCCCTGGGCCAGCTGGCGGATAAGGGGATTATCAAAAGGACAAAAATATTTTTTACCAAATACTAACCAAAACGAATGTACGTGTAATGAGGCGCACGATCATTCTTGTGTGGAAGCCTAAGTTCCCTTTTGAGTGGCTTATACAGGCTTTCCCAAACTGCACGGCCACAAAATCGGTCGAACGTTTCGAAATCACAGGTAAGGCCTGGTGTAGAAACATGTGCTTCCAAAATCTTAAAAATACAATCAACTATATGCGAATTTTCCTTGATAAAATATTCAGAAGTATACCAGTCAAAAAGTGCCCTGTCGCTATGCGAACATTCAACACAATCGTACAAAATCTAGGCCAATTTTCTTACACAAAAACCTTTAACGGCTTCGTAAAAATTCATGCTACATCCTCCTTTAATGGAAAGAACAACATTTTATATATATCATATCACTAAAATTTAAGCAACAAAAATCTCCCCTTTAAGGGGAGATTTTTTGTTTTAGTGTAATTCTTCGGCTTCGCTCAGGCCATTCGGCTCTGAGAGCCTCAGGCTCGAAGAGATAACCCTTCGGGTTACCAGCGGTTTCCGCCGCCTCCGCCTCTGCTGTCGCGGTTGTATCCGCCGCCTGTTCTTGGCGCTCTTGGCTCCATTGGCCTTGCCTCGTTTACTGTGACATTTCTGCCATCAAGGTCTTTGCCATTGAGCATTTCAATAGCTTTTGTGGCCTCTTCGTCAGATGACATTTCAACAAAGCCAAATCCTTTTGAACGGTTGGTCATTTTATCAATAATGATAGTTGCTGACTCAACTGTTCCGGCTTGCGCAAAAGCATCTTTCAAAGTAGCGTCAGTGGTATTATAAGATAATCCACCTACGTATAATTTCTTTGCCATTTCTTTTTAAGCTTAATTTTAATAATAAGTAAGCCGACTCATCTTATTACTTTTTCTCAAGGCTATACTTATTACCTATTTGAAAACAATAAGAAACTTACTAACTTATTTTATATTATACACCTTTGCTTAAAAATTGCAACAGCTAAAAATATTTAAACCTTTTTTCTAAAAGTAAGCTGTTTAATATTTTTTTTACGGCTTCTATGCTACCAGAATCAATTATTGAAATTGCTGTGATTTCTTTTCCTGCTTTTTTAAATTCATTTTTAATTTTTGAAATAGTTCCCGGCAAAATTGTGTCTGTTTTACTCAAAAAAATATATTCTGGTTTTTCTAAAAGTAATTTATTATATGCCTCTAATTCTGTTCTGACTTTTTTATAGTCGTTAATCGGATTTTCTGAATCAGCTGCAATAAGATGAAATAAAACTTTCGCGCGCTCTATGTGGCGTAAAAATTTTATGCCAAGCCCTTTTCCGACTGAAGCCCCCTCTATAAGACCCGGGATATCTGCCAATATTAAATCATAATGAACGCCCAAATTTGGCTCTAAAGTTGTAAAATGATAATTTGCAACTTTGCTGTTTGCATTTGTTAACTCGTTAAGTAGGCTGGATTTTCCAACATTGGGCAATCCTATAAATCCGACATCGGCAATCATTTTTAACTCCAAGCGCATTTCAAATGATTCCCCTAAAGCCCCTTCTTCAAATTGCATCGGGCTGGTATTAGTTGCTGATCTAAAAAGAAAATTACCCCGACCTCCAATGCCCCCTTTTGCAATTAATTCGCGCTGGCCGATTTTAGTAATTTCAATAGTTTTTCCATTAACAAGATTATGGGCAACCGTTCCAATTGGCGCAAGCAAAATTAAATCTTTTGCATTTTGCCCGTCATTAAATTGCGGTTTGCCGTTTTCTCCATTATCCGCTTTAATATCTTTTTTAAAACGAAATTGTCTCAAAGCTCCCAAATCCGAAACCCCCTCAACAAAAATACTGCCGCCAGTTCCGCCGCTTCCTCCAGTAGGGCCTAATGACATTTTTACCTTGTTAAAAGATTTCAATCCTCTTCCGCCATGTCCAGCCGTAATCTTTATTTTTACATCGTCTATAATCATTTTGTGTATAATTTGCAAAAGCAGTGCCCGTCTTTTTCTAATTCATCTTTGTGCCAAAAACACGGACAAATCTTTTTTGAATCTTCTGCCTCGTTGCCTGTAACTCTTCTGCAAGGGCAATATTTTTTTCCGTATTTTTTTTCGTTTTCCAATAAACCATTTATCACTCTTCTTGCAACCCCTATGTCTGGATTTAATTGAAAGCCATTTGTTTTTGCATATTCAGCGTATTCTTTTTCTAACTCGTCAATTTTTTCCCCGCCTGCATCGCTATGCGAAGCATTGCGGGCAGGTTCATTATCATCTTCTTTTGATTCTATAATTTTTTCTAACCACTCTTTAATATTTGCTTCTGAACTCAATCCGACAAAACCGCTAATTGGTTTTCCGGCCTTAAAAAGAACGACCGTAGGAATTTTTTCTATGCCGAATTTTTGGGCAATTAAGGGAGCGCTATCAAGATTTACTTTTACTAAAACAAACTTTTCTTTAAAATGCTCTGATACTTTTTCTAAAATTGGACCAAGAACAGAACACGGTTCGCACCATTCAGCAAAAAAATCAACCAAGATTAGTTGGTTTGAATTATTAATTTCTTTCTCAAAATTTTCGTCATTTAAAATAAGCGCCATTTTTTGCGTTTTAAAATAATTATAATTTAGTTTCAGGATAATTTTTAAATGTTTGTTTGCCTCTTCTATTTTTGCGGCCATTTTTCTTTACTTTCGGCAAAGAAAGAAGCCACGAAATAAACGGCATGCGAAGCTTATCTATGGACCAGCTGTTATCCTCTAAAAGAGGCCTTTTTGCTTCCTTAAATTGTGTAAGCAAAATTAATGTAGCTTGCAAGCTTAAAGGAGACAATTTATTGTGTTCTATTAAAAATTGTTCTTTGCTAATCATGATCATTGCCATAATTCATCATACAATAATTTTTATAAAAAATCAAGTTTTTGGAATAAAAAAATAAAAATGTTATAATTATCATATGTGGCTGGATACATTTGTTATAATTATTATTGCTTTAGCAGGATTAGCTAACCTGTTTTTAGCTATTTATGTTTATAAAAAAAATCCTGGAGAAAAATTAAATGCAAGCTTTTTTTATTTTGGAATCGTTCTTTTTTTGTGGTGCCTATCCAATGTTTTATCTTCAGTAATTAAAGATTTATTTTGGCTCAGATCGGCTTATTCTATGGGTTCTATTGTTCCGTTAGCTGGCATTTTTTTTGGTTTTACTTTGGCTGATAAAATAATAAGCAATCTGATGAAAATATCTTTGTTTATTATTGGCTTCATATCATTTACAATAAGCCTTTTCACCCCTTTTGTTATAAAAGATATTATCTTTTTTTCGAGTTTTGGTTTTGAGGCAACCCCAGGCGCGCTCTTTAATGTTTGGGGCGTTTATTTGATTATTGCAATTTTTATATCTCTTTATGTGCCCATAAGAGCTGCCTTTGAAGTTGATGAGCAAAGAAAAAAACAAATTTTATACTATATGACAGGAGCTGTAATATTTGCCCTTTGGTCTATATTTGTAAGTGTTATTCTTCCTTTTTTTGGATTTACCAAAATTTCTAATATCGATTCTCCAGCTACAATTTTTATGGCAGGCTTTGCCAGTTATGCAATCATAAAATACAACCTGATGAATATTAAGTCGTTGTTCTTCCAGGCTTTTATTTATTCTTTAGCAATAATCTCTATTATTACTTTACTTTTGCTGTTAATGCTTGTCAGCGCCTATTTCTTTGAACACTTTTTGGTGTGGCCAATATATATAATAACCGCCATAACATCAATTGTGCTGTTTTTTATAGGCAGATTATTCTTTATGAAAAAGAGAGACTTAGAAAAAGCGAAAATTAATTTAACAGAATTGCTTGAAAAATCGGAAAAAAACCGCATTAAGGCAGAAATGGAAAGAGACAAAACCGAGGTTATAGTTAATAATTTCAGCGACGGGCTCATACTTTTAAATGAAAAAAACGAAATTTCCACAATTAACCCTGAGGCCGTAAAAATGCTTGAACTGGAAACTGGCGAATTATTAAAAAAACCAATCCGAGCCTTAGCATATTTCCAAAAAGCCGCTCCAATATTGCCGGCCATAGGTTTGCAGTCAAATAATGTTTCAAAAAAAGAAGTTGTTTTGGCAAAAGACTTCATTATAGAACTTTCCGTAATACCTTTAAATTTAGATAAAAATGATGTAGGGCGCTTGATTGTTCTTCACGATATAAGCCGGGCGAAAATAGTTGAAAAAATGAAAACAGAATTCGTGTCTTTAGCGGCCCATCAATTAAGAACGCCTCTTTCAATAATAAAATGGTCTATGAGCATGCTTGAAAAAGGCGACTTTGGAAAACTTGCAAAAAAACAGAGAGATGTGGTTAAACAAACTTTTACAAATAATGAAAGACTGATTTTTTTGGTCAACGACCTTTTAAATGTAACCCGCATTGAAGAAGGGAGATATTTGTATGAAACAGCAATGGCAGACATTGCAAAAATCGTAAATTTTGCTACAGATTATTACAAACAGGAAATTAAAAAGAAAAAAATTAAAGTTAAATTTATAAAGCTAGATGATTTGCCGCAAATAATGGTTGACGAAGAAAAAATAAGAATGGTTGTGCAAAACTTTCTTGATAATTCTATAAGATATTCGCGCGAAGGCGGAAAAATAATAATCAGTTTGGAAAACGACAGTAAAAACATAAAATTTAAAATACAAGATTTTGGAATGGGCATACCAAAAAACCAGCAGGATAAAATTTTTACAAAATTTTTTAGAGGAGACAATGCAACAAAAGTTAATACGGTTGGATCAGGTCTCGGGCTTTTTTTGGCGGAAAATATTATTGAGGCTCATGGCGGTAAAATATGGTTTGAGTCAGAAGAACATATTGGAACAAGCTTTTATTTCAGCCTGCCAATAAAAAAGCCCTGAGACAGATTCTCTGGGCCAAAAAATGCTTATTACTATATTTCCTTCATTTCACCAATTGGTGTTTCTGAAATCACATATCCGCATTTTCCGCAATACAAAACATCATAAACTTTTCTGTTGCTGCCGTTGTTTCCGCGCTTGTCGTAAACGCATATACCGCCTCTTTTACGGCAATTGGGGCATTTCTGATTTAGTATAAAATAAATAATTATAAATACTATTGCCAATAAGCCAATTATTGAAAGGCAGTTTGAAATGCAATCCCAGTTCATTTTCCTGCTCCTTGTCAAAGGACAACTTAAAAAAATGCTACGTTATTAAAACATTACAATATTCTAACATTTTCTGCAAATGCGCCGCGCCATTGCGATAGCATCTTTATAGCGTATTCAAAAAACTTAAAAAACAAAAGTTCCCCGACATCGAACGTCGGGGAACTTTAATCCATTTTTAATCTTTGATCGTGTTAAATAAAAAGGCAAAAAGCCATACTCCTGCTAATGCTGCCACGTTCCAAATAATCAAGCCTGAAATAAAATACCCAAATCCAAAATAGCTAGACACAAAATTAACATCAGCGTGCATAGCGTAACGCATAGTCATTATTCTAATCGGCGGATAAACAGCCACTCCTGCATAGCAAATAACATAAACGATGCTTGTCCAAGCCGAAGTCACTTTTAATAAATGATTTATATTTTTCATAAATATTTTTGCTGTTAATTTTAAAATTTTTCGGCCTTTATTATTTTATAATACCATAAAACCTGCCTGCCGTCAGGAGTATTTTAAACTCCTTTGACAGAAATGTAAACAAAATATATTGGATTATTTTTTCACTGCTAAACAGAAATTTGTTTTGTTTTATATAACCGTTTTGTTTTATTTTGTTTTGTATTATAATTAAGCAATTTAAAATAAATCTTATTTAATTATGAGGCAATTTAATATACCCCTATTTTTAACATTATTAATGGCGTCTATTATATTAACTGGAGTTGCATTTGTGTCTTTGAATGTTGGAGAAATAATAGAATTTGTAAATAAAAATTCCAAATTATCAATAGGCGCGTTATCAAATCCTTTGGCAACTAATAATAACCAGCAGACTTATATATTTACCAAAGAAATGAAATTTAACGAAAACAGCAACGATGTGTTAATAC
>JBBTQL010000006.1:116343-132912 GCA_038065715.1 Patescibacteria group bacterium | reverse complement strand
AAGTATGGATACATTAAATAGTTTCATATTATTGATAATAATTGTTTTATTTATTTTATATTACTGTATTATATCATAAAAATTTGCAACAACAAAAGTAGTAATTTATTTACTTTGACCGAGTGCGTAATTATACAAAAAAAGAAAAGCGTTGAAATCCATTCACTATTAAAAGCATTGACAATAAAACAGAAAAAATGATATTATAAAAATTGTTTTGGCGTTTACGCGCCAAAAAATAGAACCTTGAAAATCTGATTTTTCAGAAAGGAGTGTAAAAAAGTAGGAATTAGAACAAGGAGAAAGAAGGGGCAAGCTTTATTTTTGGGTCAAAAACCGCAAGGAAAAACATGGAAAGGACATACCATGTCGCAAAGAAGGTCAATCGGCGGATCGAAGTCTGACAGCAACGGATCTAACGGAGAACCTATACCCTTGGGTCATATTTATCGCCGACAACCAAGCAGTGCTGTACCTGTGCCGAGACGGTTCAATGTTGCGTTGGCGCAACCTGCTGTCTGCCCGCAAACGGAAAAAAAGACGAGCGAGAAGCCCAAATAAAAGCACACCCAAAGATTTCCCCTTGCTCAGATACAAGGCCCTGATTTGCGTTTTGCAAATCAGGGTTGTTTTTTTACAAAAAATTTTTATTTAAAACTTGTCTGCAAGTTTATAAATGTCTCCTGCGCCCATAATAATTAAAACATCTCCGTTGTTTATATTTTCTTTTATATATTTTTCTATGTTTTGCAATAAAAGAAATGAAACGTTTTTACGGGCTATTCTCTTTACTAATTTTTCAGAATTTATTTTTTTGCTTATCCCCTTCTCTTCCCTGCCAGCCACGTCATAAATATCTGTAATTATAATGTTGTCTATTTTTGCTTCCCTGAAAATTTTAACAAAATCGTTAAATAAATAATAAGTTCTCTGATATTGATGTGGCTGAAAAACACACCATATAACTTTTTCTGGATATTTTTCGCGAGCCGCTTTTAACGTTGCTGAAATTTCGTTTGGATGATGAGCATAATCGCTGATAATTTTAAATTTTAAATTTTTAATTTTTGAATCATGCTCTTCAAAACGGCGCCATGTTCCCTTAAATTCTGAAAGCGCTTTGAAAGAAATTTTATCAGGAATTGCTAAAATTCTTGCAACTTGTAAAGCAGCTAAAGCATTTGAAACATTGTGTTGACCGGGAATTTTTAAAATATTTTTTAATTTACTTGCATCTTTTTGTCCCGATACCCCGACTGTTGTCGCAGGCATCGCGGATCCTCGACGGCGAAGCCGTCGGGATTTTAAAGAATAGCCCATTGTTTTAAATTTTACCTTTCCGAGTTTAGGCGAATATTTATCGTCTTTGTTAAACACTAAAAATCCATCAGCTGGCAGCCGCATAATAAAATTTCGAAATGCCTTTTTAACATTTGCGAAAGTTTTAAAATAATCCAAATGCTCTTTATCAATATTAGTCGCAACAATTATTTTTGGTTCGTAATGTAAAAATGAGGAATCATATTCGCACGCCTCAATAACTAAAAACTTACTTTTTCCAGCCCTAAAATTGCTGTCGCCAAATTCTTTTAACTTTGTGCCGACAATAATAGTGGGGTCTAATCCTGCTTTTGTTAAAATCAACGCAATCATTGCAGTTGTTGTGCTTTTTCCATGAGCGCCAGCAACAGCTATCGTATAATATTCTTTTGTTAATTCCCCTAAGGCTTCAGGGTAACTTTTAATTTTTATACCCAATTCTTTTGCTTTTTTATACTCTGGATTATTAAATTTCACAGCCGGACTATAAACAACCAAATCAAAATTTTGTTTTATATTTTCTGCTGAATTTGAAATAAAAATTTTAATTCTTTTTTTTTGTAAAAAATCTGTGATTTCTGAAGCAACTAAATCAGAACCCGAAACCTCGTGTCCTTTTGACAAATAATATTGAGCCAATGCCGATACCCCTATTCCCCCAATGCCTATAAGATGAATCTTCATATTAATACTTGTTAATCTTTTAAAGTATGCGATTCTAAAATTGTATAAACTGGTCCTCCCCTCTTCATCTCTGATTCCATAACCTCAATTGACTCTGCTGTAAAAATTAAATCAATATCTTCGTTAATTTCCGGCCGCTCGTCTAAATTAATTTTCCTAAATTCCCATTCTAAAATTCTCGCCAAAGTAACGTGAGGGGTCACGTGAGGGGTAACGTGAGAGGTCAATCCCCTGTCTTCTGGCCTGAACCTTATTTTTTCAAGTAAAAATTTTTGCAAATCTTTTTTTAAATCAGCCGTTTCTACCGAAGGTTCGCCTATTGCCCAAACCATTTTTGGCGTTTGCTTTGAGCTGCGTCGAAGGGGCCCATACAAAATTTTATTTAAATTTATTGAAAAAAAATTGTGCCTTTCAGCAACTTCTTTTACAGTAACGCAAACCTCGCCAATTTCTACATCTGTTAAATTTCCCAAAAATTCCAAAGTAATATGTAAATTATCTTTTGCAGTCCATTTGGCCCATTCGCCAAAATTTTCATTTTGGCTCAGGGTAAACCGGCTTTTAAATTTATTCAACTCATTCTTTATATCTTTGGGCAAATTTATGGCAATAAAAACACGATGTTTTTTATTCATAATTAGTAGACTTTATCACAAAAATTATAATAAAAAAAGCCCTTTCGACCGAAGTCTAGGGCTTAACTCACAGAACATTCACTTGAATTATGACGACTGCGACTAACAGTCCTCCAGCGCACTCACACTGACAAAAGCCGCGGAGGTGGTATTGAACCATGTCGGCGGTTTGGGAACGTTCTGGCTACTTTCCATGACCAAACACAGCTTGTGTAACCCAATAACGCCGTTCTTGAATTCGAAAACTTCTCCGATATATTCCAATTCATTTGACTTATCACAGCTGAAAAAGCAAATCACCCGAACTCTCGCTTTTTTGCCAATTAGCCTTTCCATGATTTTTCCTGCTATTTTAAGGCATAGCTGCCTACGGATTGTCAAAGAAACGTAAATTGAACCTTATATTAATAATACACCCATATAATGTTTTTGTCAATAGTGCCTCTATTTTTGCTTTATGATAGAATTTATTAATGGCAAATAAGGAAATATCGCAGATATTTAAAGAAATTATAAAACTTTTAGAAATAAAAGGAGATAAAGCTTTGAGTTATAAATTAAGGGCTTATAAAACCGCTATAAACATTTTGGATAATTTAAAGGTTGATATTACTGAAATTTATGAAGAAAAAGGATTAAAAGGAATTAGAGAACTTGGCATTGGTGAAAAAAATGCGAAAAAAATCGAGGAATATATAAAACATGGAAAAATTAAAGAATATGAAGAGCTAAAAGAAGAAACTGCGATACGGCAGGTTATAACTTTTTACTTTCAAACAAAGGGTTTGGGCTTGCAAGAATTGAAAGAAAATGCTAAAAAAAGAAAGATAATATATTCAAGATTCACAAAACCCGCAAAACAATTATTAGAATTAGCTGGGTCCCGCCCAGATGGGACGAGGCTCGCCCTTGGGGCGGCAATTGAAAAAGCAAAACAAGCCATTGATAAAGTTGCTAGTTGGGCAAACACCAGAAAACTTGATTATGCCATTGAAACTGTTTTTAAAAAATGGCTTGAATTAGACAGATTAAAGCCAAAAGAAATTGTCAAAAAACCGTTTTATAAAGGCGACCCGATGATTTGGTCTGAAACCAAGAAAAAATGGTTTGTGATTTCAAAATACGGAGAATGGCTGGAATTCGCCGACAAAGAAGCAACCATTGAGTGGCGTACAATAGAATAAAAAATAATTTCTAATTATTAATTTTTAATTTCTATTAAATTTATAATTGATTAATTGATAATTTAATAAAAATTATAAATTAGAAATTGAAAATTTAGTAACATGCTTACACACACAGATTTAAAAAAAGGGGTTCAATTTATTTTTGAAGGCCAGCCTTGGGAGGTTTTGGAGGCTGTCGCTATGAAAATGGCGCAAAGAAGGCCGGTTATTCAAAGCAAAATAAGAAACCTCATAGACGGAAGAATGCAAGAAAAAAACTTCCAGCAAGGCGATGTTTTTGAGGAAGCCGATTTACAAAAAAAAGACATTAAATTTGTCTATCAAAGCAAGGGGCAATTTGTGTTTTGTGAAATAAACAATCCTTCAAAAAGATTTTCTTTTACAGAAGCTCAAATTGGAACTCAGGCAAAATATTTAAAGCCAAATGAAACTGTCACCGGCATTCTTTTTGAAGAAAAAATTATAAATTTTGTTTTGCCAATTAAAGTGCAGTTAAAAGTTAAAGAATCGGCTCCCGGAGTAAAAGGCGACCGCAGCCAAGGCGGAACAAAATCAGCAATTTTGGAATCGGGGGTTGAAATACAGGTTCCTTTGTTTGTTGAAGAAGGCGACACAATTGAAATTAACACCGAAACCGGCCAATACGTAAAACGCATCTAATTTAAAAGCAGAAATAAGGATATTTTTCAATTCGGGCTGGCCGTGGGTTTGGCGGGCGTTGAAAAATATCCTTATTTCTGCTTTATTTTGTTGGCGAAGGTGGGGCAACTTCCACAAACGAACGCTGAGCTATTTCCTGTTCCACCACTGTTTTTGGCCTGCCGTATTTTAGTTTTGATATTTTTTTAATCGGCTCAACTATTTCTGTTTTACCCTTGTGAAAGGGCATTAACTGCATTTTAAATGGAGTGGATGTTTTATTATTGAGCATCATTTTAACTATAAGGTTGAGATTATCTAAATTTACCAAATCAAACCTTGAAAACAGCGGCTCAAATTGTTTTTCTAAATTTTCTGCGTCTTCAGCTCCAATGCGGAACGCTCCTATTGTGCCAACATTTCCCAAAACAGCATCTCTTATTTCTTGTTTTAGTTGAGGCATATACTGGTGGCCAATAATTAAATTTAATTTATATTTTCTGGCTTCAGAAAGAATCGTTGCAATTGAGTCTGTTGTAAAATTTTGAAATTCGTCTACATATAAATAAAAATCTGTCCTTTCTGCTTCTTTTATTCTAGCCCTTTTCATTGCCGCCATTTGTATTTTTGAAATTAAAATAAGGCCAAGCAAAGAGCTGTTTACTTCGCCGGTTAATCCTTTTGATAAATTTGCCAAAAATATTTTTCTCTCATCCATTATTTTTGACAAATCAAACCCTGAATGCGATTGCCCTATAATATTTCTCATCATTTCGTTTTCAATAAACCTGCCTACTTTTGAAACAACATATCCTAACATATCAGACCTTGTAGAACCTGTTGTCTGCTGCCATTCTTTTAGCCAAAAGTTTTTAACAATTGGATCTAAAACATTTTTCATTCTTTCTTGCAAGAATGTTGGGTCGGTAAACATTTTTGGTATTTCTACCAAAGTTCCCGGATTATCTTTATCAGCCATTAAAGCCAGCATTGCGTTTCGCATATAGTGTTCAAACATCGGGCCAATAATTTCTGGCGGAAAAAGCTTGTAAAAAATAGCAATCATCTCTTGCACAGCAAAATCTTTTTGCTCTGGCGTATCATATTCCAACATATTTAAGCCGCAAGGCCTTTCCATATCAAACGGCTCAAATAAAACAATATCATCTGCCCTTTCTTTTGGAATATTAGCCAATGTGTCTTCTATCAAGTCTCCGTGAGGATCTATCACAGCCACGCCTTCGCCGTTTTCAATATCTTGCCTTATCATATCTTTCATTAGCGAAGTTTTGCCAGTGCCAGTTTGCCCAATTATATAAAAATGCCTTCTTCTGTCTTCTTTTGACGCAAAATAAACATCTTTTTCTTCTCCGCGAAATAAAACTTTGCCAATTAAATTAACTCCTTTTTCAGGCAAATCCAATGGCGGAGCCGCCACTCCTGATTTTGCCGCTTTAATATAAGGAGTTTCTATAAAGTGGCTCGGAAAATGATAAATACTTGCAAGCTCCTCTAAATTTAAAATATTATTTTGCGTTTGATTAAAATTTCTAAAACTAAAATCATAAATAAGTTTTTTTAATTTTCTGCCTCTAACTTCTATCGGCTCTAAACTGTTTATTGCTGAAAGAGAAAATTGCGAAAATGCGCCAATTAAATGATTCAAAATTTCTTCAGCTCTAGCCCCGGTTGGCGCCGACGCAACTAATCTTATGTTTGTTTCAAACGGCTGTTTTTGAATTTTACTTTGGATAGCGTCATATCCTTTTTGGTCAATTCCCTGCTCTTTTTCTTTGTTTGCCTGCTCAAATTCCTTTTTTTTCGGGTCTTTTGACGGTTTTAATAATTCATCAATCATGTCCATTAAAATTCCCTGAAATGCCAAACGCGCGGCTTCCCTAACTTGTTTTCCTTCTCTGATTTTTTTTAAAGCTTTCTCGCCTTTTTTTCTTAAATTTAAGCCCGATGACGGCCGAATAATAACCTGCACAGCAGCTCCCTCGTTAGCGCTTATTTTACTTAAATTATTTGTTACAGCAGAAAGCGGGTCTTTTTCTAAGTTTTGATAAGTGCTTATTGGAAAGAGATAATTTTGGCTTAATTTTAAATATGCCCCGGCTGTTGTTCCTTGCGGCTCAAAAATAGTGTAATCTTGCGGAATCTTTTCCACAATAGCGCGCGGATAAACTCCTTGCACATATTTTTCTAATGCAGATTCTAAATATTTAGGAACTGAAACGTAAAAAGATATGTCAGAAGACCCTAATTGCGAAGCAATTTCAAAAGCCACAGACGCCGGCGCTTGAAACATTTTTGATTTTTTTAAATACAAAAAATTAATAAAAATCTGCTCCATTTGGGAGATCATAATCTTCTCATCGTTTTGCGCCGAATCGTCTTTTTTCAAATCATTTTTTGGCATCATTACCAAAAACAAAACTGCCTCCAGCCCGCCAAAAATGGATTTTTTTTCATTTGCTTCTGAATTTAAAGCAATAATAAATGCCAGAAGCATTAAAACAAAAACTAAAATTAAACCAAAAACAATAAACATTGAAAATTAAAAATTAAAAATTTAAAATTTAAAATTCCAAAAATTTACTTTGTAAATTTTTGGTAGTATCCTTCTTTTGCTAAAAGGTCGTGAAATGTGTCTAATATATAAGGGTCATTCATATCTTTAGCTAATTTTATTGCAAAAATAAGCCCCTTTTCCCTTGCCACATCCAATAAATGCTTTATTTTTTCCTCTTCGCCTAAAGACCCTATTGCTTTTATTTCGTTTTCTGCTTGTTTTTTTAAACTTTCATCTAACTTCATTATTTCTGCTTCCCTTTCTAACTGCTCCCTTATAAGCTGTTCTTCAGAAAATAATTTTTCTTTTTTTTCCCGCCCAAATTTATTTGGGCGAGGCTCGCCTCCTTCGGAGGCGGCTTCTCCTTCTTGAAAAAATTCAATTTTTTGCTCATTTGGCGAAACTTCGCTTTTTTCTATTTTTTTTATTTCGTTTTCATCTGTCATTTTATTTTGGCGTTACTATTAAATCTATTAAGGCCGTATCTGGTTTATCACTGCTTGTTGAATATTGAGTGGCGCTTATTTTTTTGTTGGCTGAAACTATTATTTTCAATCCCTTTGAAACTTTTGACACCTCATATATTTTTGTACAAGAAATAGGAGTAAACTCCGGCTTCAATAAAGCGCCGCATAAATTTGGGTCTGGCAGCCAAGGGCCGCTTAAATAAGCGTCTAACGGCACATAATTTCTTCCGTCTGAATCAATTATATTGCCAATATCCCAAACTCTTTCCGGAACATTTTTTTTCCCCTGGTTTTTAGCTCCTATTGTTACAGCAATAAATTTTTCTGTTGTTGTTAAATCTTTCTGCTGGTACTGGGTATTTTTGCTTTGAGACCCCAAAAGAACTTTTCCCATATCTACTGCCTCCTGAAAAGTAAACCTTATATCTCCTAATGTTGCCTCATAATTAACTATTGGCGTTGTTGTTGTGGGAACTGTCGGCGCAGCTGGCTTTTCCGTTGCTTTTATTACTATATAAACAATAACTATGGCAACAAGAACAATTATTGCTAAAGCCAAAAGCATTTTTGAAGCTTGCCCTGCCTGCCGAGGCAGGCCTGTCGATTTATTAAAATTTTTTGTTTTCATTTTTTTTAATTGTTATTTACCTTTAATTACAATATTATTTTATAATATCATATTTTATATGAGCCACAAAGGGGCATCAGCTATTAAATGATTTTGCCCCGTTAAACCACTTTGAAAACTGGCAATCCTGGCTATGAGGCCTCGGAGCTTGTTGCCTCAAAACAGCGACTGCGTCTTTAAAAATTTCATAAATATCGGCTGGATTTGTGTCTATCTCATAAATTTCTTTACGAAAAGGCAATCTATCAATAAATCCTTTTTCTTTATCAACTATATAAAAAGCAAGATAACCTTTTCTGGTTGTTTGAAATCCGTTTTTTTCTAATAAAAAAGTGTATGTGTCTAACTGCAGCTGAAACCTGTCATAGATATTAGCTACCCTGCTTCCAGTTGATTTATAATCCAATGGAGCAAGTTTACCTCCTTCAAATTCTAAAACATCGTCAACAGCGCCAAAAATAGTAGCTTCTAATTGCGGATCAAAATATCTTATACCGGCAAAATTATTCCGCCACTGATTAAGCAATTTTTGATTTGAAAAAAGGCGCGCCTTAATATTATTTTCAGCCAGTAAAGGATGGGGTATATTTTTTGCGCGGTAAGCGTCAAACTCTTCTTTTAATAAAGAGTCAACCGCTGAATTTAGCGCATAAGGATATGGAGGCGGCCTTTTAATTCCCATTTTCTTGTCTAACCAAAAACAGTGCGGACATTCAAGAAAAAGATTTAACGAATTCGGAGATAGCTGAATTGATTTTTCAAAAGCCATATTATCAAATTTTACCACGCCAAATTTTAGTTTTCAATTTTTACTTTGTCGCACAATAAGCATAGGCTAATTCTCACGAATTAGCCTATGTCCTTATTCACGCGAATTAATCTATAAATACCCAACGCCATCTACTATGCTGGTCTTTATGAAATTCGTAATTTTTATATTCAAATTTTTTTAATAATTTTTCAATTTCTTTTTTTTGCTCTGGACTAAATTCCATAAATATTTTTCCTCGCCCGTCCGACTTGTCCTCCGTAGCTTTAGCGGAGGAGGAAGCTTTAGCAAAGGCGGGTGCCTGCTCTAAAAACTTTTTAATATAAAACAATCCATCCCCTCCTCCAAACAATGCTGTCTTTGGCTCAAATTTTAAAACTGTTTTTTGAATTATATTTTTATTTGTTTTAGCAATATACGGCGGGTTGGCAAAAACGAGGTCGTACTTCGTCCTGAGGAGCCGTTGCGACGAAGGATTTAATCCTTTAAAAACATCTGACTGGATTATTTTATATCTTTTTTTATTTATATTATTTATTTTACAATTTATTTTTATTTGTTTAATGGCATTTTTATCATTATCTGCAAAAACAACAAAAGAATTTTTTATATGTTTTAAAACAGCTATTCCAATGCACCCAGATCCTGAAAAAATATCTAAGACTTTTGTCTCATAAATTTCGCACGTACTAAATTTATGAGACATCTGTTTTAATGCCCTCTCTACCCAAAACTCTGTTTCTGGCCTTGGTATTAACGGCTTTTTTGACAAATCAATTTTACAGCCTAAAAAATTAGTAAATCCTATTACATAATCCAACGGCTCGCCATTTTTAAGGCGAATAATATCTTTTTTAAATTGTTCAGTTGGCTTGTTATTATATTTTTCTTTCAACAGCCATTTAACTTCTTTTTTAAAATTTTCCATTACTTATTTCTATCAGATAATAAAAAAAGACCCAAATCCCTTTGGGTCATGTAAAGCGCTTAATCAAGAGCAGGAATCCAATTGGGGTTTACCTTTTCAAAGGCTGTTCTGTCTTGATATAACACTTCTCCGATAGCTGCCCGGTCAACTTCATTTAGCGGACACCCGGCTGCCAATTTTGCCCATACATGAGGAGGGGCAAATCTCAAAGAATGCCCTCCCATTTTTACTTCAGTAAGCATGTCACCGTCTCCCTGTGGCACAAAAACATCGCCAATATTATCAGAACCCAGTAAAACTGGAACTCTCCGTTTTAACAATTCCAGCATTCTGGCTATAGAATTATGAGTTGGAGCGTCAATTGGCCTTAACTGCCGCATTGAAATTGCAGCTGTGGGGCATACAATAACTCCAACATTATGTTCTAACAACAAATCTATCAGCTTGCTGAAACGGCTTTCTTGGTAAGCCGATGGAGAAATCATGTGAATCACCCACAATACGGGGCCTTCGTGGCCTGGAACTTGCGGCTGGTCTAACCACCTTAATCCTTCAAGTAAAATTTCTGTGCCAGCTTCTGTGGGGTCATTTACCTGATCAAGGTGAATGTGAACCTCTTTTTTAAGCTGGCAAGCAAGCCCTATAACCATTCTCAAATGGTTACGAAAGCCAACCCTTCCGTCGCGCTTGGCAAAATCAGAAAAATCATCTTTTTCAGGCAAAGCTGATAGAAAATCACATTTTTCAGCGGCGTTTGCAAAAACCTCCCACCTGGCAGTTCCTTCTTTGAAGCCAAAAATCGGGTTTGGAGCAATTTCTATCTTAATCTTATCGCTAAATTGCTGTTTTAATTCCAATGCCACTCTAACGGCAAGCTGGCCTTCTTCTTGAATATCAGGCGTTGCATCAATACAGCTGGCTACGCGAGTTGTCCCATAACTAATCAAACGTTCAATTAAATGAGCCATTCTTTGCCGCAAATCAGCTTCTGTATAAGCTAAACCTGTGTGTAAATAGCCCGTTAGATTCTGTTTTGCTTTCAAGGGCAGCGCAGCAGCTTCAAGCGGAGTTATGTTGATATGCTTTAAATATTCACCTGGCAAAGTATCTCCCCTATCAAGATGAGTGTGGGCATTGTTAAATCCGCCGTATTTTTGGGTTTCTTCCAAAAACATTTTATCGTAAACAGCCAATTCCCGCGCAACAACCATAGAACCTTTTAGCAATGCCTTCGTTTTCATTTCTATCTCCTTATAGGTTGACAAAGAACATTTGAACACCTGCCTGCAGGCAGGCGGGCATTTTTTATAATTCTACTCTCGCCAAAAATAATGTCAAATTTTTGGTGTAGCTTTTTCACTCGAGTGAAAAAGCTACACCAACATAAAAACCCGCCAATTGCGAGTTTTTGTTTTTTAAAATTTTTATTTTTTTAGTTTTTTATGCTGATAATTTCTATTTCTGTGTAAGGCTGCCTGTGTCCTATTTTTCTTTTATATCTTTTTTTTGGTTTATATTTAAAAATAATTAGCTTTTCTCCTTTTCCGTGCTTTAAAATTTTTGCCTCAACTTTTGCTCCCTCTACAAATGGAGTCCCAATTTCTAATTTATTATTTTTTTCCAATAACAAAACTTCATCAAAAATAAATTCTGAATTGTCTTTTTTACTTGCCCCGTTGGAAGTCGAAGGCTTTCCAATGGGGTCCAGTTTTTCAACTTTTATTTTATCGCCTGGCTGAACAAGATATTGCTTGCCGCCGGTTTTTATTACAGCTAACATAAAATTATCTTAGCATTTTATTATTCGCCAGTCAAGCTCGGACGTTCTACCTCGTCTATTTTTATTTTCGCATCGCCTGCTGTTAATTTCACCACGTCTTTATCTATTTTTTCAAGTTCTTTGCCAGCTTTGTTATAGCTTGAAACAGTTGTGTCTAAGTGCTGTCCTAATCTTTTCATATGCTCAGAATAAACAAATAAATGCTTGCCTAATCTTTCAACTTCTTTTATTATTGCAAAAGCTTGCTCTGAAATTTTTTGGTTGCGAAGCCCCTGCAAAACTGTTTGCAAATAAGCTAAAAAAGAAGTTGGTGAAACAACAATAACTTTTTTCTTGCCAGCATAATAAATTAAATTATTTGTGTCTTCTGCAATAGCGCCAACTTTATTTATTAACAAGTCATAATAAACAGCTTCAGACGGAATAAACATAAAAGCAAAATCCATTGTTTTTTCTTCTGGCCTCACGTATTTTGAAGTTTCGTCAATTCTTAGTTTTAGATCGTTTACAAAAGCTGTTTCAATTCTCTTTCTCTCTGCCAAATCTGAAGTTTCAAGCATTTTATTGTAATTTTCCAAAGAAAATTTTGAATCAATGGGAATTATTCTTTTGTCAACAAAAACAACTGCATCAACTATTTCTCCGTTTGAAAAAGAATATTGCATTTGAAAAGAACTTGGAGGCAAAACATTTTTTAAAACAGTTTCCAAATAATATTCGCCAAGTATCCCCCGCTGTTTTGGATTTTTTAAAATATCCTGTAAATTTTTTAATTGATCTGCAAAACCCACAACCTGCTTATTTGTTTCGTCTAATCTGGTTAATTTTTCTGTTACATTTCTTATAATGTCGGCAGAATGCTTGAATTGCTCCTGCGCATTTTTATTTGATTCAGACAGTTTTGAATCTACGGCCTGGGCAATTTGCCCAATTTGCTGTTGTATTAACAATAACGAAGCGCTATCATTTTTCTCTGGCTGGCTTTTTTTAAACAACAAAAAAACTGCTACTGCCAAAACAATTATAATTGCAATCAAAAATATTGTTATTGCATCCATTGTTTTATTTTAGTTTGCGTTTTACTCACACTGTCTCTCAAAAAATTCTTGCGAATAAAAGTTTTAAAAGATTTCCAACCGCAGTTTGAGATTCTCTATCGGTTTTAGTGTTGGTAAATTCTTCCCATTTAGAAAAAATCTCTTTATTATTTATGTCTCTTACAGCGTTTTCTAAATTTAATCTGTCTTCCCAGCTGACTGCTCCATTTGCCAATAAAACTTTATCAACAAACAACTTGGCAAAAAACAAAACCTTCTCATTGGCTTGCTGCGTTTTTAATTGCTGCCTTACTTCTAATAATTCTGCGCGATTTAAAAAATACACAACACCAAAATAGATATTGACGACTGCTAAAATAATAATAATAATTATTATAGATAACCTTTTTTTATCAATTTTGTTTGTGTAATCCATTTTATTTGATTAAAAATTAATATTTAATGTTTTTTATTGTTTTTTACGATAGAAATTTTTTTAGAACGATTTAAAAAATACAGTAAGATAATTGTTATAATCAACAAGAGAACCGCTATTAAAGCAAGCATAATTCTTTCCACAGAAAATATTCTAAAAAACCAATTTTTAATTTTTAACTCAATATTTGAATGCACGCCAGAACCTTCTGTCACTTCAAACGGCTGGCCCTGATATGTTAAATAATCTTGAGATATAACTTCTATGTAATAATCGCCTGGCGGCACCAAAAAGGCATATCTTCCTGTTATGTCCGTGATTTGCGGATTTTGCTGTTGGAAATTTCCTGCTGGCCAAAGTTCATATTGTTTTTTATCAGGATTTAACCAATATATAGAAACTGCGGCAGAGGCAACACGAGTTTCATCATTTCCATCTTTTCTATATACATAGCCTTCGGGGTCAACAACCATAATCATTGATACTTCTTGCGCTGCTTTTTCTTTATCTATGTCAGATGAATAATCTATCTTTGTGCGTATTTCGTATTTACCGCTTACGGCCGGCGATATAATAGTTGCTTCCCATACGCCAGTGTCTTTATTTTCTTCATAAGAAAACTGGCTTAATATAATATCTTTTACTGCTTTTACTTCTTCTGTTCCTTTTTCTTCTGCGGGAGTTGCTTGGTTTGGCGCGTCTTTTAAGTTTGTTGCCTCTAAAAGAGAGGCTGAAAGAGTAGCTGAAAGTTTATTTATAAAATCAAGAAATGTTGACCGAGAATTAGCAGATTTAAAAATAATATAACCTTTTATGCTTTCTGCTTTAATTTCTGGCTTCACCACTAGATATAATGGCTTGTTTTCAATTGTGTTTATAGTTTGAATCGGCTCTCCTATATTTGAAAAAGTAATTTTTGTTTTTAGGTCAATATTGTTTTTTCCAATTCTGGCAAAAATAAAATCAGTTGGTATTTGTGAAACTTCTTTATTTGTAAATTTTTTAAGAGGCAAATTAAGAGTGGCGCCAGATGCCTCTGATAATCCGGGAAAAGTGAGTTTTGCCACTTGAAGCTCTTTAACATTTTCTGGTTTAGTAATGCCTGTTTTTTCTAAAGTTGTTCCGAATTGCGGAAATTTAAGCGCAAGATTTTTTATTGATTGAGGCAAAGGAAGAATTGCAATTTTTTCTAATTGCGTTTTAGTAACAATAACTCCGCCCCTGAATACCTCTTGAGGCTCTGGCGGCACCGCTTCTGCTATTGGCGGATAAAGTGTTCCTGTTTCTGGTGTTTTGCCGCCAAAAAGACCTGTAATCTGTTCAATAATAGTTGGGGGCGTTTCAACAACTGGCGGAGAAGGAGGTAGCTGCGGTGTTGGTTCGGGAATTATTTCTGTTATTGTCGTTGTTCCTCCGCCTCCGCCTCCGCCGCCTCCTTGAAGATTAATTTGGCTTGATGTTGTAGAGTTGGTATTTGAGTTAAAATCAACTGAATAATATCTAAAATATGTTGTGTTTGATATATCAAAATTGACTGTGGCTGTGTAAAGGGTTGAAACTGCGCATGTGTTGGTCGTGTCATAGCAATAATATGTGACTGAGCATCCGCTTCCGCTTGTGTCTGAGCAGGTTAAGGTGGAGTTAATTGTGTTGCCATTTCTGGCAGTGTTAATTGCAGTAATTGGAGCTGTGGTGTCTATCTTTACTGTTTTTGACACGGTTGTCTGCGTGTTGCCCGCGTTGTCTTGCGAAGCATATCTGAAATAACTTGTTCCTTCTGTGGAAATAGTGACGGCTGAGGTGTAGCTTGTGCCAGTTGAAACTGTACAGGTGTTGCTTGTGTCTGTACAATACTTTGTCCAGCTTACTCCTGAAGTGGCGTCAGCTGGAGTCAGGGTGATTGTTTGGTTTGTGGCAACCCATGTATCGTTATTTGTAAAATTATCTGTGGTTGTTGGTGTTGATGCATCTATCTTTGCAACATTGGCTGAGGTGTAGGTTGCTTGGTTTGCTACTGCGTCTTGAATTAGATATTGGTATTTGTAGCACTTGCCTGTTGCCACTGTTGTGTCTGTGTATGAACCATCGTATTCTGTTACCAAATCAGAGAAAGAACCATAAGAACCGCAAGAACCTGCTGATAAAGTGGCTTCTGCTCGCTGAATTTTACCTGTTGAGTTGCTAAGGCCTGAAGCTGAGTCTGTGCCTGTGGAATATGTGGTTGAAACTGAGGCTGAAGTGTAATAACCGTCTGTGTAGGTGATAGAGCCACTAGCTGGAGCGGTTGTGTCTATCTTCACTGTTTTTGATACTGTTGTTTGTGTGTTGCCCGCGTTGTCTTGACTGGCATATCTGAAATAACTTGTTCCTTCTGTGGAAATAGTGACGGCTGAGGTGTAGCTTGTGCCAGTTGAAACTGTACAGGTGTTGCTTGTGTCTGTACAATACTTTGTCCAGCTTACTCCTGAAGTGGCGTCAGCTGGAGTCAGGGTGATTGTTTGGTTTGTGGCAACCCATGTATCGTTATTTGTAAAATTATCTGTGGTTGTTGGAGCCACTTTGTCTATCTTGATTGTTCTACTGACTGTTGTTTCAGTATTTAAAACAGAATCTATAGAATAATATCTAATGTAGCTTGTTCCTGCTGTTGAAACTTCAACTGGAACTGTATATGTTGTTGATGGACTGCAAGTGTTGCTTGTGTCTGTGCAGTAAAAGGTGGCGCCGCAGCCGCTTCCGCTTGTGTCTGTGCAACTTAAGGTAGTTGTTACATTGATAGTTGACCAGTTGCCATAGGTGTAAGCGCCGGCATCAGATGTAGTGCTCGGAGCTGTGGTGTCTATCTTCACTGTTTTTGATACTGTTGTTTGTGTGTTGCCCGCGTTGTCTTGACTGGCATATCTGAAATAACTTGTTCCTTCTGTGGAAATAGTGACGGCTGAGGTGTAGCTTGTGCCAGTTGAAACTGTACAGGTGTTGCTTGTGTCTGTACAATACTTTGTCCAGCTTACTCCTGAAGTGGCGTCAGCTGGAGTCAGGGTGATTGTTTGGTTTGTGGCAACCCATGTATCGTTATTTGTAAAATTATCTGTGGTTGTTGGTGTTGATGCATCTATCTTTGCAACATTGGCTGAGGTGTAGGTTGCTTGGTTTGCTACTGCGTCTTGAATTAGATATTGGTATTTGTAGCACTTGCCTGTTGCCACTGTTGTGTCTGTGTATGAACCATCGTATTCTGTTACCAAATCAGAGAAAGAACCATAAGAACCGCAAGAACCTGCTGATAAAGTGGCTTCTGCTCGCTGAATTTTACCTGTTGAGTTGCTAAGGCCTGAAGCTGAGTCTGTGCCTGTGGAATATGTGGTTGAAACTGAGGCTGAAGTGTAATAACCGTCTGTGTAGGTGATAGAGCCACTAGCTGGAGCGGTTGTGTCTATCTTCACTGTTTTTGATACTGTTGTTTGTGTGTTGCCCGCGTTGTCTT
>JBBTQL010000006.1:72977-116243 GCA_038065715.1 Patescibacteria group bacterium | reverse complement strand
GGTTTGTGGCAACCCATGTATCGTTATTTGTAAAATTATCTGTGGTTGTTGGAGCTGTTGTGTCTAATACAAAATTTCCCATACTTGTCCAGCTTGAAGTTTCTGTGCCGTCGTTGTTTTGAGCACACCAGTAATATGTGGCATCGCTTCCAATTGACGAGCCGTTTGTCCAGGTAGTATTTTCATTGTTTGTTGAAGTGGCGCTTGATGTTCCAAAAGCAATAACATTAGTATTAGCTGTGCAGTCTGCCAACGAGCTTGATGAAATTCTGTAATTAGTGGTACCTGTGTCGCCTGCATCGTTATCAGAATAATTTGCCGATAATGTTGGCGTGGTGTCTGTGGTATAACTTGCGTTGGCTGGCGAAACAAGAGTTGGGGCATTCGGGGCAACATTCAGGCCAAGCCAGCCGTCATAGTTTGAAGCTGTTGAATTGGTTGCTGTCCATATGGCCCCTCCTGTGGCAGAAGAATCTGTAATAGACATATAGTCGCAGTCAACTGTGCCAGATGCCTTAGATAAAGTGGCTTTGGTGCTCGGGGTAGCGGAGTTAAGCGTGATTAGGTTGCCTGATGTGCCAGTACAGCTCATTGCGCCTGAAATTGTTTGAGTTGTTGAGGCAGGCAAGGTGACAGTGTTATTGGCATTCCATGTCCAATTCACAAACGTGTTGGCGCCGGTGACTGTATGATTGCCTGTTGTAAATGTTACAGTGGAGCCTGAGCTGGCGGTGAATGTGCCTGCGTTTGACCAGTCGTCAGATACATTAAGATTAGTGGAGGCAGCCAATGTGAGTGTGCCTGCCTGGATGTCTATATCTCCCACGGTGGAGTTGTTGCCAGACAAAATTAATGCCGAAGTGCTGCTATTTTGTGTAATTCCTGTCACATTGCTTCCAATAACAGCTGAGATGGTGGTGGTTCCGCTACCTGCGCCTGAGTTGGTTATAGTGCCTGTGTTGTTAACGCCTGTTACTCCGTTTGAAAGAGTAATTGTGTGCGTGCTTGCTCCGCTTAAAATTAAGTTGCCAGTGCCTGAAATAGCGCCGCTCACAATATTATTAGCTCCGTTTGTGGCAATTGTTAAGTTGTTGCTTAGTGTTATTGCTCCGCTAAAGGTGCTGGCGGATGATGTTTGAATTGTTGCTGTGCCAGTGTTTCCCGATGCCACGGTTATTGGGTTGGCAAATGTGCCTGCCAAGCCTCCATTTAATGTGGCACTGGAGCTGCCTGTGCTATCGCCAAGGGTGATGGCGCCTGTGCCAGAGCCGCCAAAAGCGCTGGTGCTGGTTGTTCCGCTTACTGTGCCAGCCTTAATGGTGAGTCCTCCTGTGAAGGTGTTAGCGCCAGAAAGTGTGAGCTGTGAGGTGGCGGAGTTTTGCACAACGCCAGTGACATTGGTGCCGATGACGGCTGAGATGGTAACCGAGCCGCTTCCAGAGCCTAAGTTGGTGATTGTGCCGGTGTTATTTACCGACGCCGTAGAAAGCGTGAGAGTAAATGTATTAATGCCGTTGAGTGTTAAATTATTTGTTCCTGTAACGCCTCCGCTGAATATGGCAGAGGTTGCAGAAGGTTGAATGGTGAGTGTTCCTGTAGTTCCGGTAGCCAGCACAATTGGGTTGGCAAATGTTCTGCCGTCGCCCTGGAGTGTTGCAGCGGTACTGCCGCTGGTGTCCCCAATAGTGATTGTTCCTGTTCCCGAGCCACCGAAGGCAGATGTGCTGGTTGTTCCTCTTAATGTTCCCGCTTTAATGGTTAGTCCTCCGGTAAAGGTGTTGGCGCCAGACAGGGTGAGTTGCGAAGTGGCGGAGTTTTGCACAATGCCTGTGACGCTTGTGCCGATGACGGCTGAGATGGTGGAAGTACCGCTTCCAGAGCCTAAGTTGGTGATTGTGCCGATATGATTGAGAGAGGTAGTAGAAAATGTGATGTTGCTGGTTGAATTTTCATTAATTGTAAGATTTCCAGTTCCTGTAACTCCGCCAGTAAAAATAAGTCCTACAGCAGTAACAGTCAAATTATTATTTAAGGTAATAGCCCCACTAACAGTAGAACCAGATGTACTGTTTGGGGAAATTATACTTAATGTATTGCCACTGCTGCCCGAAGCAACTGTAATTGGATTAGCAAATGTTAATGCTGTACCAGTAGGATTAACTGACAAGGTTGCATTCGCGGTGCCACTTGTATCACCGATGGTAATTGCGCCGGTTCCCGAACCGCCAAAAGCGCTTGTGCTGGTTGCGCCTTTTACCTCCCCAGCTTTAATGGTTAAACCGCCGGTAAAGGTGTTTACGCCTGAAAGGGTGAGTGTTCCTGCTCCTGTTTTGTTTATGCCAAAGGTTGAACCGCTGATAATGCCCGACATAGTCAAAGTACCCGAAGCCACGTTAACTGTATATGTGGCTCCAAGCGCGACAGGCGCTGAAATAGTGGCTGTGCCTCCGATGATTGAGTTTGAAGCTCCAGACAGAGTGACTGCTGTGGCCCCTGAAATTATGCCCGCTGTGATTGTTAGGTCGCCGGTTACTGTAATTCCATTAGTGCTGGTGGCTATGGTTATATTGGCATTACCTTCGGTTACGTTTTGCATTGATACGCCAGCTGAGTCAATAGTAACGGTGCCTGTGCCCGAGCTTGCGTCAAAGATGACATTGTCGCCATTAACAGGAAGGTTGCCAGCGCCCGGAGCTCCGCCTGATGTTGCTGCCCAGTGGGTGGCGGCGTCTGACCAATTGCCTGTGCCTGCAA
Organism: Patescibacteria group bacterium; assembly: GCA_038065715.1. Classification (GTDB taxonomy): domain Bacteria; phylum Patescibacteriota; class Minisyncoccia; order Minisyncoccales; family Staskawiczbacteraceae; genus JBBTQL01. Next base: position 113,489 of record JBBTQL010000006.1, on the reverse strand, counting down.
CCCAGTAGCGGTTTGTTGCAGGGTCAACGATGTAATCAAAATCTATTGCTCCGCCAATAATTTTCAAATCAAAAACATCTGTTGGCGTTGCGAGATTTGTTAACAGAACACGGTACTTGCCGTCTGTGGCGATGTTTGAGAAGTCGGGGTTTGTTCCGTCTGCCACAGTGTCTAACTTTGGTCCTTGAGTTTGCCCTGAGCCATCAGGCGAAAGATACACCGGATACACTTCAATTTGTGCGTTAGAGATCGGGTCTCTATTGAGAGACCCGATCTCTCCTGGCTTGGCATAGATTGTAATATCTCTTGCGCTGTCTAAGATTTGTTCAAAAGTGGCTCTTATGTAGTTGTTGACTGGTATTGTTGTCCAATTATTGTCTTTATACCTGACTTGGTCATATATATCAGCCACAATGTTTTGGTTTTGGTCTAAGTGAAAGGCTTTGCTGATGAAGATGATTTCAAACACTTGGTCTGACAGGTGAGGCACTATCCATTCTATATAATCCAGTTTTCCGTTGCTGTTTAAATCGTAAGCTGTAAATGGCATTTCTTGCTCGCCCGCCGAAGCTTTAGCGGAGGCGGGGCCGGTCAGCCATTTTATTTTTATCTTTGACTCCTCGCCCACTTTGTAAATTTCAGGAATGGTTGTATGGGCTAAAACATTAGTAACTGGGGTCTGCTGGGCAAGACAATCCTGGTATTGTTGTTCAGGGTTTAGGGTTGAGGGTGTAGGGTTTAGTGACGACGGAGATTCAACGGCCGGTGCTTCCTGTTCCTGAACTTGTTCAGTAGCTGGTTGTGTGGCTGGTGTTTCTTCTGCCGGAGTTATTTCCTCCACCGGTTCTGTTACCGAAGTTGGTGTGAGGTCGGGCGTCGCACTAACTTCTGCTTCTGCTTCTTTCTTCTCCTCCTTCGTTGCTTCTTTCTCTTTTTCCTGTTTGTCTTTTTTATCTTTTGTTTCATCTACTGGTGCTTGTGATTGTGTGTTTTGGTCTGTTGTTTGTATAATTTCTGGCGTTGCGCCTGTTATTGCATTTGTAATTGTTTCAACTACTTGGCTTGCTACTTGCTCAAGGTCTGCGGTGAAAAACTTGGTGGTTGAGGCGATTATGTTTTTGAATCCGTTGAACAATCCGGCCGGGGAGAGGACCGTGGAACTGTTCACAGTCCCACGTTTTACCGGGTTAAGTAATTCGCAATCTACTTTTTCTGTGTCACCCGATGAAACTGTAACCAGCTTGCCCGTGTTTGTTTCTTGCTCTGTAATAGTTGGAGCTGGCGTTTCAAAGTTGATTTGGACATAGTCCAAATCATCGCTCGTAATAACAGGTAAATCTGAAGGGCTTATTGTTTCTGGTGTTTCCGTTATATTGTCTGCTGGAGTTTCAATTGGAGTTTCAATTGGAATTTCTGTTGGCTTGTCCCCGCCCAAACTCGCCTCCTCGCCTGAAGTCTCGCCATCATGGCGAGCAGGTGGCGAGATTGTGGCAGGCCCGCCTGAATCCTCTTCGGAGGTTTTGGCGGGTTTTTCTTCTTTATCTTCCTTTTGCTCATCCTTTGCCTTCTCGTCTTCTTCTTTTGACTTGTCAGAGTTTTCAAGCTGTTCTTCTTGTGATAATTGTTCAGTTGCAGGTGTTTCGATTGGTGTTTCAACAGCCATTTCAGACAAATCAACAAATGCAGATTCTTCGGTTTTTATGACTTCTGGAGTTAAAGGTTTTTCTGTATCTGTGTTTGTATCTGTGTTTGCGTCTGTAAACTGATCTGCAACCTGTTCTATTACTTGTGATGCTGCCTCTTCTAAGCCGGCAAAAAGATATTTGGTCAGCAGAGATATTTTAGAGAAAATGAGGTCAGACGAAAGAAAACCGGCAAGCCAAGGGGATTGCGAGTAGGCAAGCACTTTTCTGTCTTCTAAGGTAAGCTGGGTTTTGGGATTTGGAGTTTGTTTAGCTAAAATAGTTTTTGCTTGATTTGCTGAGATAGTTTTAACTTTGATGTTTGCTGCATTTTTTGGAAGCAGAGCCAAATACTGGCCTTCTTTGCTGCTGCTAATTGCGTTGCGCTTAATAACCATTGTCCATTTAACAGGCATTGCCTCGCCGAAGCCTTTCTTTGTCCATCCGTAGCCTTTGGCGAAGGAGGAGGCAAAGGAGGGCTGGTTTGCGATTGCTGCTGATGTTTGTTTTATCGCTGCTGTTTTGATTATTGATTGTTGAGATATTTGCATCTCTGGTTTTGGAAAAAGCAGGTTTAACGAAAACACTAAAGAAAACAAAACAGCGATAAAAACAGCTGCTCCTTGCAAAATGAGAAAAGGCTTAAAAGAGAAATTTGTGTTAAATAACAATACTTCCTTGTTTGCCTTGTTGTTTAAAAAAGTTATTTGCTTATTTAAAAAATCTTTAAAGGCATTAGGCGTTTGCTTAAAAAAATTACTTATGAGATTGTAGTATTTAGTGAAACGTTTTATTAGATATTTAAAAAGCTTTTTAAGCTTTTTGCGGAGGTCAAAATATACATATTTGAAATATCGTTTTATAGAGAACAAATATTTACATAAAACAAAAACAACGTACTTAAAATATGAACTCTTTTTTGGAGTATTTTTTAAAATATCCTTTAAAATTCCTTTGGGATATTTTTGCCTCGCCTGTTTGGCTGTGGCTAACGGTTTTTTCATCAGATAAATAGTATCAAATTATTTATATATTATAACAAGAAAAAAAGAGTACTAAAAGACAAAAAAAACATAAAGCTGTGGATAACTTTATTATTGCAGACGTCATACGTCTGCAATACTTTGTTTTTCTTATTCTAAAGCAACATCGCTAAAATTTTCACTAAAATTTTTCATTTCTCTTTTATAAATAATCCAGTTGTCAACCGCATTTTTACATCCTTCTGCTCCATTCATTATCTTTAATAAAAAATCTCTTTCTGATACTGACGAAAAATTCTTTTTGCCAAGATAATCTGGATAACTGTGCCGTTTATTGTTTGTTAAAAATTCTTTAACCTTTTTTGGGTTTTTAATTCCTTTTTCTTTCCATCCCGGCTCTATTAGAGAGATTAGGTTGGTATGCACATATACGAATGTGTTTTTTAGTTGCTCGTCAGTTTTAATATGAATCGCTCGAAATCTGCTAAAAAGATGACCCTTACGATTATATTTTTCATTAAAGTATTTTGCATATCCTCCATTTACTTTTTTCATAAATTCAGTTATTCCATTATCTTTTATTTGTTTTAATATCAAATGTAAATGATTTGGCATAAATGAAAAAGCTAAAACTTCTACTAATCTATCTCTTTTATCAATCCATAAAGTGTTTGCAGACGTCATACGTCTGTAAACTTTGTTATCTTTTTTAAATTGATCTCGGAGACGACGCCTCTCCCTAATAGTGATCGAGGTTTTTGTATTAAATTCATAAATAGAAAAAATACCGCGGTAAAAATCTTTTTCGTTGTCAAAAACAACTGTGTCGCCTACTGTTCGGCTAACAACGTGATAAATTTCATCATTAACTAATTCTGGCCGTTGAATTGTCATTTTATTATAATTACAGACGTATGACGTCTGCAAGACTACTGCAAATTTTGTTTTATTAATCCAGAAACGTAGAAATAACTTTTGGAGGCTTAAAATAATGATAATATACCAGCTTCACTAATTCATTTACGGCAAGATATGCAATTAAGATGGCGAAAATAATAAATATACTATATAGAGGCGGCGCTACAAAATGAAAAAATTTCTGCCCCCATTTAGCAAAGGGAATCAGAATTATCGCCAACCCGCTTATTATTGTAAAAAAGAGCAAAGAAAAGCTTGGCTTATTGGCTTTAAAAAATAAGCGCCGCGTCCTTATTATAAAAATTAAAAATATTTCTGTAAAAATAGTTTGAATAAACCAAAGCGTTTGTATAACAGCCGGCTGATTTTTAAAAAATATTATATAAAAAATAAAATCAAAAATCATGCTTATTAAGCCCAAAGACACAATCAAGGGCATTTCCATATGCAACCTATATAATTTGGGCTTTCTTAATTCTTCTATGTCAACCGAATCTGTTGCAATAGAAATTAATGGAAAATCAGATAAAATATTGCCGAGCAAAATCTGGACGGGCAGCATTGGCAAGAAATTAATAAATAAAGAAATGGCGGCAATTGAATAAAAATTTCCAAAATTACTTGAAAGGCTGCACTTTATATATTTGTTAATGTTGGTAAAAATAACTCTGCCGTTTTTTATGCCGTCAATAACCACTCTTAAATCTTTTTGCAATAAAACTATATCAGAAGATTCTTTGGCAATATCAGAAGCTCCCTGAACAGCTATCCCAACATTGGCTGCTTTTAAAGCGGGCGCATCGTTAATTCCGTCTCCAATAAAACCGACGTCATATTTTTTTTCTAAAGTTTTAATTATTTTATATTTTAAATCCGGAGATATCCTTGCAAAAACAAAATTATCTTCGCAAGCTGTTTCAAAATCTTCTTTAAGCATTTTTTGCAATTTTTCGCCAGAAATAACATCTTCTAAATTAGCTATAAGCCCGACTTTTTTTGCAATATAACCTGCCGCTTCTTTGCTGTCGCCGGTAATAATTTTTATTTGAACTCCAAGTTTTTTTGCCAGCCTTATGGCATCTTCAGCAGTGCTTTTTATCGGGTCTTCAAAAACAAAATATCCTAAAAATGTAAGAGCTTTTTCATCTTTATCTGAAATTTTTTCTGTGTCACAGCTGACTTTTTTAAATGCTATTGCCAAAACTCTTTTTCCCTCTAATCCATCCTTTTCAATGTCTTCTTTAATTTCTTTCCTGTCAAAATTTCCGCTAAATTTTATGCAAGACTTCAAAATGGCTTCTGAAGCGCCTTTTACAATTAATATTTTTTCTTTTTTATTATCTTCAACTAAATAACTTGATTTCATTCTAAAAGAATCAAAAGGAACATCTAAAATTGTTGTAAATTTTTTGGACTGTCGCGCAATATCATCTCCAACCCTTTCAATAACAGCTAAATCAAACGGATTAAAACTGTCTGCATCGGAGCTTAAAAAACCATACAAAAGGCATTTGTTTTTATCTGAAGAAACAATTTTTGAAAGCGAAAGCTTGTTTTGAGTTAAAGTTCCTGTTTTATCTGCGCAAAGAATTTCAATGTTTCCCAAGTCTTCAATTGCTGAAAGCCGCCTTACAACTACTTTTTCTTTTGCCAATTTTAAACTTCCGCGAGACAAAGCAAATGCCACAACTGCAGGCAGGGCTTCAGGCAGAATGCTTACTATTAAAGCCACGCAAAAAAGCGCAAAATTAAAAATATTGGCTGTTCCTTTTATAATTAAGTTAAGCAAAAAAACAATAATAATTGTTGCAACAACAATTTTTAAAATCAGCCTGGAAAAATAAAAAAGGTCTTTTTCGTAAACTCCTTTCTGCCGCTCTTCTGAAATTGCGCTTGAGATTTTTCCTAAAGCAGTATTTTTTCCAATAGAAACAACTATGCCCTCTGCCCTGCCTGAAACAACCTGGGTTCCGGCAAAAAGAATATTTTCTGCATTAAAAATTTCTTCTGTTTTTTTTAGCAATAATTCGCATTTTTTTTCAACTGGAGCCGATTCTCCTGTTAATGCCGATTCGTTTACCAAAAAGTTTTGTATTTTAGACAATCTCAATTCGGCAGGCGCCACGTCGCCAGCTTTTAATAAGACAATATCCCCCAAGGTTAAATATTTTTTATCAATAAATTTCTCTTTTCCTGCTTCGCCCGAGCCTCTGCCAGAGGCGGACCTTAAAACTTTAACTTTTTGAGGAATGAATTTTTTTAAAAGAGAAATAGCTCTTTCTGCTTTATGCTCCTGAAAAAATCCAATAGAAACATTTAATGCAACGAAAGTTAAAATTACTGCTCCGTCAATTTTTTGGCCAACAATAAAAGATATTAAGCTGGCAATAAAAAGAAGATAAAAAAACGGCGATTTAAATTGTCTTTTTAAAATATCAATAACGCCAACTCCCCTTTCTTTAGTTTCATTAAGGCCATATTTTTTCTGGCGCAAAGCCACCTCTTTTTCTGAAAGCCCCGACTTTGAAGTATTTAGGTCATTAAGGGTTTCCTCAACGCTTTTGTTTGTAAATTCAGAAAATGGCATTTGTTTTTAAAAATATCTCTGTAAGCAAAAAAACTATATAAATAAAAAGCAAAAACAATCCTTCCTTTTTAGTAATTTTTTTATCGGATTTAATAAACAAAAGAGAGAATACGGCAGCTATTATTAAAAATATGCGCGCAATTAAAAATGGAGAGAAATCTTTAATTTCAAAGGGAGCAACAATGGCAATAATTCCTAAAACCAAAGTGGCGCAAACTATCACGCTGCCCATTAGGTCGCCCAACACGAGCCAGTTTTCTTCTTTTCTGGCTGAAATTATTGAGAAATAAGTTTCAGGAAAACAATTGCCCAGCCCCACAATTAAAATGCCCACCAGCGAAAGAGAAATTCCTAAATTTGCTGAAAAATATTGGGCAGATTCCACAACCGCAAAAGATGACAGTAATAACAAAACCAAAAGAATAACTATTTCTAATAAATTTTTCAAAAAACTTTTAAATCCTCTAATTGGACTGCTTTGTTTGCCTGAATATGTTTTTTTAAATCTTTCCTCTTTTGAAAAAAGCCAAAAAGAATAAAAACCAAAAGCTAAAATTAATATAACGCCGTCTATTCTGTCTAATTTGCTGTCAAAAATTAAAAGCAAAGGCAAGACAGCTATGACAGTAGTGAAAATAGCAGACTTTTGCACCATATCGCTTTTAGCCGAAAGTCCCTTTTTACTGAAAAATACAGCGATTGCCAAAACAAGTGTTAAATCAACTAAGTTTCCTCCAAGAATATCGCCAAAGGCAAGTTGAGGCATTCCCTGCAAGGCGGCATTAAGGTCAACAAATAAATTTGGCAAAGAGGCCGCAAAAGCCATTACAAAAAAAGCGATTATAAATTCGCGCCAATGAAGATATTTTGCTATATCAACCAAAGATTTAACTAAGCGCGAGCTTAGCCAAGACAAAATAAAACAGGAAAATAAAAATATAAATACAACGAAATACCAAGCCATAATAACGAAAATTTTCAATTATCAATTCTCAATTTTCATTAAATTTTAAATTTTAAAATTAGAAATTTAATAGAAATTAGAAATTAAGAATTAGAAATTTAGTTTACAAAGTATATTATTTCATAAATTACTCCAAACAAAAAAACCAAAGACAACGGATAAATTATTATATTTTTCCCGCCGATTTTTTTATAAATCAGCAAAATTAAAATGCCGTTAATGCCTAAAATAACTCCCCCTATTAAAGATATTAATGGAACAAAAGATTTAAATCCCAACAGAAAAAGCATCAGCGGAGTAAAGCAAGTAATCACAAATGCCTGCCAATGCTTAATTTTTAAGTCGTACATTAAAACTTTTTTAAAAACAATTCCCTGAGCAATAAATGCGGTAAATGTTGCCAGCGCCCCAAACAAAAGGGAAAACGAGGCAAATCCATTTCCTAAAAATTTTTTTAGCCCGGTTAAAGCCAATTGGTCTGTTTGGCTGCCTGTAATTGAAAGCACTAATAAAACAAACAAAAAATAAAAAACTGAAATTAATATGGTAGATATTATAACTATTTTTTTAAGATGTATTTTGCCTTTGCCTAACATTTCTTCTATTTCTGGTATTAATCCAATTCCCCATAAAGCAAAAAGCAAAGGCCCATAAGGCAGAAAAAAATTATCAAATCCTAAAATATTTTGAGCAAAAATATTGCTTAATTTTATCTGTGAAAATCCTTCTATAAAAACTAAAAATAACGATAAAAAAAGCAGAATTATAATCCAAAACTCAACCTTAGAAATTAATTTTATGTCAAAATAAATAATTACGCTTACTAAACAAAAATAAATAAGCGCATATAAAAAACTGCTTCCTGAAAACATTGGCTGAAAAACCGACGTTAAAAATTGGCTAGCGATAAGCAAATAAACCAGCAACACCCCAAAGCTTCCTAAAATCATCAACAGCATTGTAAAAATTTGCGGCCATTTTCCTAAATAATGCCCCACAAAACCTGGGAACCTTTTAAAATCGGGTGTCTTCAAGCTTATTTCGCAAAAAATAAAATTAATTGTTAAAATTAGGGCGGTTAAAACCAAAAAATATAAAAGCATCAGCCAAATGCCAACCCTCATTGCAATATAAGGCAGAGACAAAAATCCAACGCCAATCATGCCGCCAGAAAAAACAGAAACAGGATAAACATAATTTTTAAAAAAATTATTTTGCATTCCTTTATTATACTGCAAAAAAATTACAATAGGTAGCGCGCGCTATAAATGGACAAAACACAAAAATATGATAAAATAATAGAAAATCATTAAAGCCCTCATCGTCTAGCGGCCAGGACACATGGTTCTCAACCATGTAACAGGAGTTCGATTCTCCTTGAGGGCGCATTATAAATTCTCAATGGACTACAAAGATTTGCAGGCCGGCCAAAACAAAGAAAACTTTTGGTTTAAATCAAAAAATAATTTGATTGAAGTTTTAATGCAAAAAATATGTCTGGCTACGCCAGATCTCGCAAAGCGAGACAAAAATGAAAAACGCTTAAAAATTTTAAATGTTGGAGCAGGCGCCGGAGACGATTTAAAAATATTAAACAAATTTGGCAATGTCTATGTTGTTGATATTAACCAAAATGCGCTTTTGTTTGTTGATAAAAAATTATGCGTAGAAAAAAGACTTGCAGATGCCTGTAGCTTGCCCTACGATAATAATTTTTTTGACATTGTTGTTTCGTTTGACGTTTTTGAGCATATTAAAAATGACAAAAGGGCGGTTAGTGAAATTTACAGGGTATTAAAAGATAATGGCGCTTTAATTTTTACTGCGCCTGCATTCCAGTTTTTATTTAGCAGCCACGACAAAGCGCTAAACCACCAAAGAAGATATAATAAAAAAAACATTAAACTTCTTTTGTATAAATTTAGCAATTTAAAAATTTTCTATTGGAATTTTTTATTGTTTATACCAATAGCCGCCATAAGATTATTTAATAAAAAAGCGTCTCCAAAAATTGACAATGCAAATTTATATCCATGGCTAAACGCTCTTTTTTATAAATTATTATCCGTGGATAATTTTTTGATTAAAAATGGCATTTCGATGCCCATAGGATTAAGCATTGCTGGATTTTGCTATAAGTTGTCAAAATTACCGCTGTAATTTATTTATTTCTTTAAATTTGCGTCGTAATCTGGCGGAATCTGCCAGTAATTAATTATATATTGCGCTAAATCTTTAAAAATTGGAGCTGCTGAAAGGCTTGATTTTGGAACTTTAGGATTGTCTAATTTTACTAATATTAAAAACTGCGGATTTAAAGCTGGCGCGAAGCCCACAAAACTTTGAATTGTTTTATCAGGATAATATCCTTTTTTATCTCTAAATGGAATTTCGGCTGTTCCAGTTTTTCCGGCAATATAATAGCCCGAGATTTTTGCTTCACTGCCAAAGCCCTTTTCCACGACGTTAATCATCATAGCCGTAACTTGAGATGCTGTCTGCTGAGAAATAATCTGTTCTGAAAATTGAGGGTTTGTTAAAACTTCACTGCTATCGCGCGTAATTTTTTCAACCACATATGGCTTAACCAATCTGCCGCCGTTTGCTATAGCGCCAAAACCTCTGACTATTTGTATTGGAGTAAGATCAATTCCCTGTCCAAAAGAAGCAGTTGCAAACTCTATATCGCGGCCATTTTTTAAAGCATCGTTTCTGGAATAAACTTCTCCCTGCAAATCAATGCCAGTTCTTTCTGAGAAGCCAAACTTATTCATATATTCTAAATATGTATCGCGAGACACTTGCTGTGAAACAAATACAGCTCCAGTGTTAATTGATTTTTCTAAAACGCCAGCCATTGTTTGTTTGCCATATACAGCGTGGCCGAAATTCCAAATTACATTATGGCCAATTTTAACAAATCCTTTGTCTGTAAAAGTTGTCTCTGGATTTACTTTTCCTTCATTTAAAGCAATCGCCATAGTGAAAGGTTTCATTATAGAGCCTGGCTCAAAAAGTTTTTGGACAACCGAATTTTGAAAAATTTCAAAATCTTTTTCTTTTGAATATTGGTTTAGATTAAATGCCGGAAAATTAACTATTGCCAGTATTCTTCCAGAATCCGGTTTTATAACTATAATTTGCCCAGATTCCATACTTAATTTATTCTGGGCTTCTTTTAATAAAGATTCTGCCTCAAATTGTATATTGTAATCTATAGTTAAATAAAGATTTGAGCCGTCTAAAGAAATCTGTCCGTCATTTGAAAAAATAGCATCTAACCCCTTTTTTTCTTCTTTAATGCCGGATTTACCTTTTAAAATATCGTCATAATAACCCTCTATGCCATATTGCCCTTTTCCTTCCGAGCTGGCAAAACCTATTACCTGTGATGCCAGCCCCTCTTGAGGATAATACCTAACAGGAATATTCTGCCAATATAATCCCTTCAAATTTAACGCTTTTATTTTTTGAGCCTGTTCTTCTGACAAGCCCTTTTTTATTATTGTATAAGAAACTTCTCTTTCAATTTTTGATAATATTGATTCTTTTGGCTCTCCAATTTCTTTGCTCAAAAGCTCTGCAAAGTTATTTTTATCATCAATCTCTTTTAGGGTTGCCGTCGCAGTCCACCCGTTCTGATTAATTGCTAAGCTTTTTACCTCGCTTGAAACCCCAGATCCCTTGTTTTTTTGGCTGTCAAAGGAATAAATTTCGCCTCTGGAGCCCTGCGCTTCTTTAAAACCTGCCTGCTGGCCCAAAGCCTGCGCCTGATAAAATTTATGATTTATTATTTGCAGAAAAAACAAGCGGCTAATAATAGCCGCCGCAAATAAAAAAAATGCCAATAAAATTATATTTATCCTAAAATTTCTCATTTGCGATTTTTCTGCATCTACTTAGCCTTTGCCAAAGATGTGTCCAAAATTTGTATATATTTAACTTCTTTTACTTTTTCAAAACTTAATTGCTGGGTCTTTTCTTTAATTGTTCCCATAAATCCTGTTTTGGCAAAATTAACTTCTAAATTTTTGCCCTCTCCTAAAACGCTGTCTAATTGCCTCTGATAATTTTTAATAGTATATGAGCCGTTTATTAAGCTGTTCATTTCAAAAACATAAAAAATTGACAGAGCGCCGATTATCAAAGCCCCAAAAAATAAAAAGGGGTTAATTTTATTGCGCGCAGATGAATAAGTTAATGTTGCTGTTGTCATATTTTTATAATTGCCCTTAGTTTGGCTGAACGAGCTCGAGGATTAATTTTTGCCTCTGCAAGCTGCGCCATAACCGGCTTTTTAGTTAATATTTTTACTTTGCCCATTTCTTTAAAAAAGTTTTTTACAATTCTGTCTTCTAAAGAATGAAAAGATATTACCACTAATCTTCCTCCCGGAGATAAAACTGAAAATGCCTGCGGTAAAACTTTTTTTATATTTTCTAATTCATCGTTAACTGCAATTCTCAATGCCTGAAAAGTCCGCGTGCTATAATGAATTTTCCCCCTTCCCGATTTCATCGAGGATCCTCGACCAGTAGGTCGGGACCAATATGTTGGCGGCGTCGCGTCTTTTATAATTTTTATTAATTGAAATGTGGTTTTAATTCTTCCCTGCTTTCTTTGTTCTGCTATATTTTTTGCAATTTTTTTTGCAAACTTTTCTTCGCCATACTCTTTTAATATTTTTTCTATCCTTTCTTCTGGCCACTCATTAACGATTTTCTCTGCAGTTAAATAATTTATCTCATCGTTATACCTCATATCTAAACCCTGGTCTATTTGAAAAGAAAACCCTTTATGCGTTCCTTCCAGCTGGGCCGAAGACATTCCTAAATCCATCAATATTCCGTTAACCGGCGCAAAATTTTTCCTTTCAATTATTTCTGTTAAATTTGTGTAAGAATCATTAACTAAAATTATTCTGTCTTTATAAGAAGCCTGTAGCCGCTTGCTTTGAACAATTTGCTGAGGATCCAAGTCAATTCCTAAAACTTTGCCGTTTGGACCATTTTTCAAAAGAATGTCTTCTGCATGGCCTCCTTCGCCTATTGTGCAATCAACAAAATTTTCGTTTGCTTTTGGGTTTAAATATTCTAAAACCTCTTTTTTAAGAACTGCTGTGTGTATCATTTTAAATTCCAAATGACCCTAATTTTGAAACAATTTCATCAACCTCTTTTTCAGCTTTCTTTTTATAAATTTCCCATTTTGCAGAATCCCATATTTCTAACCTGTTTGACAAACCGCAAATTGTTATATTCTTCTTTAACCCGGCATATTCTTTCAAATAATCTGGAACTAATATCCTTCCAAGCTTATCTAACGCAACCTCCATTGCTCCTGCCAACATCATTCTTGCAAAAGACCTGGCTCCTGCTTCGCTTATTGTAAGCGAGCTCCATTTGCCAGATTCTATTTTCCATGCGTCTTGAGTATACACAAAAAGACAGCCGTCAATTCCTCTTGTAATTATCACTTTATCGCCCAGCTCTCCTCTAAATTTTGCAGGCAAAGCCAACCGCTTTTTATTATCAATTGTGTGTTCGTATTGGCCTATCAACATAGAACTACTAAATTACTAATTCTTACCAATATACTAATTCGTAAAAATTTGTAATTAATATATTCGTTTTTATTCGTAATTCGTAGGAAAGATTTCCACAGAAATCTTAAGTTTTCCCATAGTTATCCACTTTTATCCACTACATATCCTTTATAGCCCTTTTTATGACACTCAGTCAACACTTTTGCCAAAAACCCTATTTTAGTCGTAAATGAACTTATTTATCCACTGTTTATTCACATCTATTAAAACAGCTCAGACAGGTCTGAGCCATTTAAAGTAAATTGACGCAATAAAAAAGCCTTTGAGAATTTCAAAGGCTTGTACTGTGGTCTCGCCCCCAACCTATATGTATTAGTTGGAGATCCGATAACCGCTTTGGTTTTTTACAAAACCCCTAACACCTGAAGCTCATTAACCTTGACGTCCTGTCCGGCTGCGAAGCCGAGAGCGAAGATTTGCGATAGCAAATCTTGAATCCGTGGCTTGTCGAACAACGCGTTCAAGTCCATCAGTGCCCTGTACGTTTTGGCGTACGGACACTCGATGTTACGGAAGACCTGATCTTTGAAGACCACTTCACACATGGCGACAATCTTGGCACCCGCATAGGCATTAACGTCCCACTGCTTACGGGCGTCAGTTGCCGACAGAGTATCGCAGGGCGCAACCCAGTGCTTCATTCCATTGTCGGGATTCGCATTAGCAAACTCAACGACCATCAAATTGACTCTAACTTCGTCGCTCATCGCGATTCTCCTTATTTAGGCTCACTCTCAATTACGCAAAACGCAAAACTTCAAGTTTACTGATATTTACAATGTTAATATTAAGATAACATATTACAAAACTTTGTCAATACCCCTTGTCGCACAATAGAATTTCGCAATAAATAAAATATCGCTATATTATAACATCATATCATAACATCACGCATCATATCTCTGTGTAATAAATATGCGTACGCACACTTATTACACAGACTATACAAAAATATAAAATTTTTATAAAACTTTTAAATTCTGTAAGCACTTCTAATTTTTTCTAGTAATAATTTGTCCTCAATTTTCTCTGCTGTAAAAAAATATATTTGTTTATTGTTCAATCCTAAAAAATCCTTTAAAATTTTAATTTCATTTTTACAATCAAAGGGATGAAGCCAGACGCTCTTTTGTGAAGAATAAAACCCCAACTCTTTCAATTTTCGCCTAAATGCATCTCTTTTAGTCCTTTGTATATTTGGAATATCAAAAGCTACAACCCTAATTTTTCCATCCCATTTTTTAGGTTTTTTAATTCTGAGTTCTAAAATTTGATACCTCTTCATTATTTTTATACCCTTTTCCGTCGGTATAATTTTAATATCAAACCCATCTTCTTCGATTTTAATTAATCCTTTTCTCTTTAAATAGTAAAATGCGCTTCTGAATTTTTCGTAATCGTTTTTTTGTTTATACTTTGATTCTTTAAACATAATCTTTGCCAAACGATAAAGAAAAAGCGGCGAGGTTGCGGCCACAGAAATTATTCCGACAACAAGCAAATATTCTAATATTTTTCTAGAAAAATTACTTTTCATTTGTTTAGATAAGTGTTACTCCTTATTAAATGTTGCCTCTTAATTAAATGTTGCCTCTTAATATTTGTGTAATAAATATGCGTACGCATATTTATTACACAAGATTCTTTTTTTATAATATATTTTATAACATTTACAGAACATTTTACATATTACAGAAAGCTGATATTTTGAGTTTGAGTTTTACTGGATTACCTACTCTTTAATCGGATTTATCATTATTTCAAATGTTTCTGAATTAATTTGAAATCTGTCGCCTTTTTTTATTTTGTCTGCAATCAGCGCTTCTGCCACAGCATTTTCTATTTTATCCTGCACCACCCTTCTCATTTCTCTGGCGCCAAACTCTGGCTTATATGAAAGCTGCACAATTTTTTCTTTTAAGTTTTCTGTAATCTCAAAATCAATTTCTTTTTCTTTAAGATTTTTTTGCAAAGCCCCCAGCATTAATTCTGATATTTTCAATAAATTTTCTTTTGTCAGCGGACTAAAAATTACTGTTGCGTCAAAACGATTTATAAATTCTGGCTTAAAAATTTTCTTTTCAAAAAGTTCGCCTATAAGTTTTTGCTTATCTATTGTTCGGCCAGCTTCAACTTCTTTAAAAATTGTTTCAGACCCTGCGTTTGAAGTGCAAATAATTATTGTATTTGTAAAAATAACTTTTCTGCCCTGTCCGTCTGTGATATACCCCTCGTCAAAAACTTGCAAAAATAAATTTAAAATATTTGGATGGGCTTTTTCAACTTCGTCTAATAAAATTAAAGAAAATGGATTATCTCTTACGGGCGTTGTTAAAAGCCCCTGTTGCTCAACTGGAGATACTGCCCCAATTAAACGGGGAATGTCTGAAATCTGCTGAAACTCTGACATATCAATTCTTATCATTTTGTCCTCATTGCCAAAATAAATCTGGGCCAATGCTTTTGATGTTTCTGTTTTTCCAACACCCGTGGGACCCATAAACAAAAATGTTCCCATTGGCCTTTTTTTAGAAGCAATGCCAGCCCTTGCCCTTCTCATGGCAATAGATATTTCTTTTACTGCTTCCTCTTGATTAACAATTCTCTGGTGTATAAGATTTTCTAAATTAAGCAAAACTTCTTTTTCTTTAAATTCCATTTTTCCAACAGGAATTTCAGTTTTATTTGAAATAATTTCAGCTATATGATGAGGCAGTAAAATTTTTTCTTTTAAAGTTCTCAAGTAAACCGCAGACTCGTCTAAAATATCTATGGCCTTTTTGGGAAAATGGGCGCTTGGCATATAGCGCGAGGTTAAATTAACAATTTCCCTTATTGCAGGATAAGTTATCAAAATTTTGTTTTTATATTCTAATCCTAAAGCCAAGTCCTGCAAAATTAAAATTGTTTCTGATTCTGATATTTCTGAAACTTCAACCTTTTGGAAAAGAGAAAAAAAAGAAGGATTTTTTTCAACCTTATTGTGCAGCCCGCTGTAGTCTGTAATACCAATAAATTGAAAATTTTGAATAGGCAAATATTTTGCCAGTATGCCAGAAATATCGGCTGCTCCGGGTTTTGCAACTTCTTGCTCTAAATAGTTATCAATATTTTCAATCACTAAAATAACGTTTCCTGCGGCAAGAGTTTCCTGAAAAATCTGGTCCAGCGCTGTTTCTAATTTTTCTGGATCCTGAATTTGGGAAAGCAACGCAACCATATCTAATTCAACCACTCTTTTATTGTTTAACTCCGGCAAATTTTCGCCCAAATAACATTTTTGCGCCAAAGCCTCAACTATGCTTTTTCTTCCTGTGCCGGGGTCGCCAATCAATAAAACATTCGTTAAGCTTGATCTGGCTAAAATCATTTCAACCTCGTTGATTTCTTTTTTATGGCCTATAATTTGCCCAAAAAAACTTTTACTTACAATGTTTCTCCAATCAATAGAAAAACGGTCTAAAGTTACTGTAAATCCAGAAGCCCAATCTTTTCCCAGAGAACCTAATTTTGCCAAATTATCAAGCAACCACGGCTTCAAAGAAAACTCTTGAGCTGTTTCTATTAAATCCAGCCACAAGGTTATATTTTCAATATCCTTTTCTTTTAAATCAGAATTCATTAAAACTTCCTTAAAAAATTCGTTATGCTTTGCCAAGCCAACCAAAATTTCTTTTTCTCCAATTTTATTATGTCCCCTTTCAATAGAAACAGACATTGCTTCTTTTATTGTATTTTCAAAATCCTCAGAAAAAGATCCAACGTGAATTTCCCCGCCTGCGACAGCAGGCTGCCTCTGCAGTTTTTCTAAATAATTTTTTAAGTCTGTTTGAAGTTTTACAACATCCAGCCCCAGCCTGAAAATAATTAATTTTATGTCTTTACTGGTTTTAATTGCGGAATAAAAAAGCGACGCTGAATTAATTTCAAAAGTTTTTCTTTTTTTGCATAATTTTATTGCGTCTTCAACAGCCTCGCAAGCTTCTAAGTTCAGAAACTCCGCTAAGTTATAATTTTCTGGATTTAAAATAGCATCTTTAAGATTGATATTTATCTCTGGTTTTTTAATTTTAAAATTAAAAAATAAAGAAAGCTCAAAAAATAAAAGGTAAAAAATTAAAAAAATAACAGAAGTTTTTATCGCAGAAGCTTCAGAGACAACTGCAAAAAAAGAAATAAAAACAAAAAACAAAGATATAATAAATAAAAACAGAAAAATCGTTCTGAAAAATTCAACATATCTAAAAAGAAAAAATCTTTTTGTTTTAACTGCCCTTAAAATCTGTGTTTTTTTAATATTAAAATTCATAAAATAAAAATTATTCCGGCGATTATTATAAGGGGAATGACCAGCCATAATAAAATAATAATGGGGCCTGAAATAAAAATAATAAATTGAAAAATAATTCCGACTATTATCAAAACAATCCTGCAGAGAGCTCCTAAAATTCTTGAAAAAGTGTTAGAGATAAGCGTATTAAAAAACTCTTTTACATCAAACCCTTTTGGGTATTGCCACTTATACCTTCTCCACGGCGAGAAAAGAGTTAAAAACAAAAGAGGAATGGAAAAATAGTTTGAACCAAACGAAAGATAATTTTTCCAGGCCGAAAACAAAAATTTTGGCATTTCATAAAAATGCCACAAAAACCATAAAACAAAAATATTTTGATTTTCCGATGTTTCCATAATCTATTTCTATGTTTTCATCAATTTTATCCCAATTCCAGAAACTGCGCCACCCCCTAAAATAAAAATACCTGCTAAAATTGACCAGCTAAACAAATTTAAAATTTTTGCAATCGTGTCTGGCGGAATCATTTGCCCAATTTGCGAGCTAACAGCATTTTGAATTTGGCTTTGAATTTGGTTCTGTATATCAAGCGGATTCGTGTTTTTTTGCGATGGTTTTTCTATGCTTGAATTCATAAAAACCAAAGGCGCTGAAGTCTTAGCGGTAAAAATATTATAAGACTGCCAAAGCGTCCACCCAATTAAAATTAAACCCAAAGTTAATAAAATATAACCTAAAATTTTATTAGAATACATTGTTGTTTAGCAATTCTCGGCGGATATCTTCTGGAACTGGAATTTCTTCGCCTGGTTTTGAAATTCCAGGATACCGCCAAGCGCTGATTATTTTTCTAACCTGCTTATTGTCTTTATACATTATCCAAATTTCTCCCGGCGCCTTTCTCGGCCGCGACCACGCATTTTTTAAGCTTATCTGTTTTGCTTTAAAAAATGTTTTATTGGTTTTCATCACCGCCATAGTTCCCGGCGCAATTCCCTTTTCTTTTCTTTCTGGCCTATAAAGTATAGCCAGCAGTTTTTGCTTTGAAAGCCCGTACTGCTTCATTTTTATTTTTGCATGCTCTGTCCATAAAAGTTTTTTATATGCGCCTGCCATAATTTTGGTGGACAGTGCAAGAATCGAACTTGCGACCTCTCCGATGTGAACGGAGCGTTCTGCCTCTGAACTAACTGTCCGAATATATCTAACTGCCCATTAAAACATTTTACCACTTTTGTAATAAAAAATCACATATTTAACAAAAAAATAATCCCATGACCTTGCGGACATGGGATTAAACAACGAAGACGTTCATGGGGCACCTCCTATTGAGATAGTTAAAGTTAATACTTGTGGATCTCCTTATCTAGGAATTCCGAGCGTTCTTGAAAATCCATTCCTTTGATATTCTCAACAATTTTATGCTTGCCTAATACAGTCTCTTGACAAGGGCTCTTGATTTGCTATACTTAATTTGAGGTATCAAGTCTCGGAACTACATTCGTAAGAATCCGCAAAAAACAATCTCAAATTTGGGGTTGTTTTTTGTTTTTGATATAATAAATTTGCGGAGACGTGGGAGAGTATTGCTGCACGGTTGCAACCCTGACTTGATATCTCATGGATTCTTTCATCAGAATGTGGTTCAACTCCACTGCTCTCCGCAGCAAAAAAGCCCCTTTTCATAGGAGCTTTTTTGTTTATTCAAAATTATTTTATCTCAACTTTGGCGCCGGCTGCCGTGAATTTTTTTACAATTTCATCGGCCTCTTCTTTCTTAACTCCCTCTTTCACCATTTGAGCTGTTCCTGCTGCGGCGGCGTCAACCAAATCTTTTGACTCTTTCAATCCTTTTGCAGTTATATCCCTCACAACTTTAATAACCTCAATTTTCTGGGCTCCAACATCTTTTAATTCAACATTAAATGATGTTTTTTCTTCAACTGGGCCAGCTGCTGGTCCCGCTACAACTGCTACTGGAGCTGCTGCTGAAACTCCAAATTTATTTTCTAAAACCTTTACTAATTCTGCCAATTCTACAATTGACATTTTTTCTATTTCTCCAACTAATTTTTCAAATTTAGCTGGAACGTCTATTTTTGTTTCTTCTGCCATAATTTTTATTTTAATTATTTTTTATTTTCTCTTATTTTATCCAACACTCTTACAAAACTTGCCATTGAGCTGGCAATAGAACCAACCAGCCTGCCCAAAAGCTCATTCTTTGTTGGCAAATTTGCCAATGCCAATACTCTTTCTCTTTCTATAAATTCCCAGCCCGAGGCTGGTCCGCCTGGAGCGGAAAAAATGCCTCCTAAAATTTTAAAACTTTCGTTTGTTTTTGAAAATTGGTTTGAAATTCGAGCTGGAGCAATTTCATCTTCTACCCCAAATACTAAAGCTAACTGGCCAGGTATACTATTTTTTATTTTGTTCCAAAAAGAGATATTAGATTGCCCAAAAGCAACTCTTATTAATGTTTTTTTTCCAATTTTAAGCAGGCAGCCAGCCTCTTTTAAATTCTTTCTTAAATTAAACAATTCTTTAGAGTTTACTTTTGAAAAATCAGCAAAAATAACTGATTTCTGATTTGAAATTTTTTCTTTTAAATCTTTTATCTGTTTTTGTTTTTGTTCTTTTGTAAGCGACATAGCAATTTTAAATTTTCAATTAATTTTTAATGACTAAATTTTAAAAACAAAAAATCTACGAATTAACGCAGACAAAACGAGGAAGATATTTGCCCGCCAAAAGCTTCGCATTTAGGCGGGTGAACCTCGGCAGGATTTATAGTTTTAGCTAACCTGCTGTCTGCGGACTATTTAACTAATATACTAATATATTTAATCTTAATCTATAATTAAAAATATGTCAATATCTTGCTGCATTATGCTGCAATAAAGTTTCGCTGAATATAGTTCTGCCGTTTGTTAAATAAAACCAATATTTTGTTTGTTTTGGGTAAATGGCAGCTATTATAGAATCTAATCCTGGGTTTGAAATCGGGCCTTTTGGCAATCCTTTATATTTATATGTATTGTAAGGCGAATCAATTTTTGTGTCTTTTATTGCCACTCCAGGATCATTTTTACCGGTAATATAATTTATTGTGGCATCAACCTGTAAAGGCATGCCAACTGAAAGCCTTTTCCATAAAATTCCAGAAACAATTTTTTTCTCATTTAAGCTCTTTACCTCTTTTTCAATTATTGAAGCCATTGTTATAATTTCAAAAACAGATTTTTCCTGCTTTGCAATTTCTGTCCTTAAATCTGGGGTTAGTTTTTGGCGAAAATTTAGCAAAGCGGCTTTAAAAATATCCTCTGTTGACTCGCCTTCTGAAACCTGATAAGTGTCTGGAAAAAAATATCCTTCTAAATTCATATCTTCTGGCTTATCTTTTAAAAAAGAAAATTCATTTGAAAAATCTTTTTTCACGGCCGCTGTAAACTCTTCTTCATTTAAAATTTTATTTTCTTTAAAATATTTTTTAATATCGGCTAAATCCCATCCTTCAGGAATGGTAACAGTTTGTTTTATAACATCCCCTGAAACAAATTTTTTAATAATTTGAGCGGTTGACATTGAAGAAGACAAGGTATATTTGCCTGCCTGCAGTTTAGAATGTTGAAGAGTTAAAATAACATACCCCCTGAAAAAATAATTGCTTTTTATAATGCCAAGTTTTTGAAGCTCTATTGCAATTTCGTCGTCACCCATTCCTTTTTTGGCAGAGTAAACAATTGTTTCTTTGGGCGACAAACTAACCGGAATATATACTTCCCATACAACTAAAATCAGCGCAATAGCGCCAATAATATAAAAAACCCTTAACGGCCATTTCATTATTTTTTTATATTTATTAAATCTAAACCTCATAATAATTTTCCTTGCCTTAGGGCTTTGGCTACGCTTAAAGCTTTTGCCTCGCCGTTTTTTGTAAGCATAAAAATTGTTGTCGGGTCCCCTATTATGAATCCTTCATTTCTTAAAGAGCGCAGCGGCCTGTCTAGTTTGCGCGAATCAGGCCAAACAGGATACCTTTGAAACTTTATTGCATCTGGAAATAAAATAAAGCACTCTTTAACCAGCCTGTCAAAACTGCATTCTTCATTGTTTGAAATTATATAATATATGCAAAAAAGAATCAAATCATTTACAGAATAAGCCAAATTTTTACTTGTTTTCTTTTGCATATTATGCAAAAATTTTTACTTTCTACAATTTCATTTCTAAGCAATGATATTTGTGGCCGTCGTATGAGCCGTGATAATCCATTAATTTAAATCCATTTTTAGAATAAAAATCCAAAATATTGTATTCAGAAAAAGAATAAACGCGCAAAGCGCCAGCTCCCCTGTCTTTGCTAAATTGTTTGGCAAAATTTATAAGCTCTGTGCCGTATCCGTTTGAGGTAAAGCCCTCCCTAATTGCTAAAGTTTCAATATGCATGCCGTTTCTGCGAAACTTTAAGCTTATTACGCCAAATATTTTTTCGTTGTCTTCTAAAACAAAGTAATCCCCTCTTTCAATTTGCAAGGTTATAAAATTTTCTGTATCCCACACAAAATCTGCCATATTTAAATGCAGCTGCTTTGTAATTTCTAAAATTTCTTTTATATCCTTTAGCTCTGCCTTTCTGATATTCATTACTGGATTATACCAGATTTTTTTAAAAAAATACACATTTTGTTTGCATACTTGAAAAAACCTTAAAAAGTGTTAAAATAAAAAAATATTGGAAAATATACAAAAAAAATATTGCGGGGTCGTCTAACGGTAGGACAACGGGTTTTGGTCCCGTTTATTTAGGTTCGAATCCTAGCCCCGCAGCTTTGTTAAAAAATATTTATAATAAGTTTAAAATAATTAATTCCAGCGAACTAATATATTTTATATAAGTTCGT
Source organism: Patescibacteria group bacterium (assembly GCA_038065715.1). GTDB lineage: Bacteria > Patescibacteriota > Minisyncoccia > Minisyncoccales > Staskawiczbacteraceae > JBBTQL01. The sequence continues at coordinate 91,549 of JBBTQL010000006.1, read as the reverse complement.
TTGGTGCGGGGGTAAATGAAAATAACAGATACAATTTTTGCGTTTATTTGCGGATTGGCTGTTGCATGGATAGCTTCTGATTTTTTAAAAGGATATGGAGCTTATTTCAGGGTTTACGCGCTTGGCTTATATTTTCTGCTTCCGATAATTTCTTTAATCTGCTTGCAGTTGGCTAATTTGATAGGAAAAAAAATACTATTTATTTTTCAGGCAGCAAAATTTTTTTTAGTAGGCGTATTCGCAACAATTGTTGATTTAAAAATTTTTCAGGTTTTAATATGGTTCTTTTCTTTTTTTCTTTTTAAAGACCAGCTAATAGCAAAAGGAATTTCTTTTTTAATAGCAACATATGCTAAATATTGGGGCAACAAACACTGGGTATTTGAAAAACCTGAAAAAGAAAACCAGCGCAAAGAAATTATCAAATTTTTTGTGATAACTTTAGTGGGATTAGCAATAGATGTTGGCTCTTTTTACTATTTTACAAAAATAATGGGTCCGCAATTTGCAACGCCAGTTAACATTTGGACAGAATTAAGCGTGATTTTTGCGGCGTTAACATCATCGCTTTGGAATTTTTTAGGATATAAATTTATAGTTTTTAAAAAATGAATAATTTAGTTTTATACAGAAAATACAGGCCGCAGAGCTTTTCAGAAGTTGTTGGCCAGGAGCATATAGTGCAAACGCTTACCAATTCAATTTCTGGAAAAAATATTTCACACGCTTATTTATTTTCAGGCCCCAGGGGTTCAGGCAAAACAACAATAGCAAGATTGTTTGCCAAAGCTGTAAATTGCCAGGACGATTCTTCTTTTGAGCCGTGCAATAAATGTTCTTCGTGTTTAGAAATTATGCAGTCAAAATCAATGGATTTAATTGAAATTGACGCCGCTTCACACACGGGAGTTGACGATATAAGAGAATTAATAGAAGGCATTAAATTTTCGCCTGTAAAATCAAAATATAAAATTTTTATAATTGACGAATGCCACCAGTTAAGCAAATCAGCCGCAAATGCTTTGTTAAAAACTTTAGAAGAACCGCCAGCCCACGCTATATTTTTATTGGCAACCACCGAAGCTCATAAAATGATTGCCACTATAATATCAAGATGCCAAAGGTTTGATTTTAAAAAACTGCAAGTTACTGAAATTATAAAAAAATTAGAATTTATTTCTAAAAAAGAAAACATAAAATTTGAGGATTCTGCTCTGTCTTTAATTGCGTTAAATTCAAGGGGGTCTTTCCGTGATGCAGAATCTCTTTTAGACAAATGTATCAGCTTTTCAGGCACCACAAATTCAATAAAAACAGACGATATAAAAGAACTGCTGGGAATTGTTGAAGTAAGCCAAATATCGCAGTTCGTTGATTTTTTAATTCAAAAAAATACTAAAGATGCCATTTTATATATAAACTCGCTAGCAGATTCAGGAGTTGATTTGCAAGAATTTGCCAAAACCTTAATTTTTTATTTAAGGCAGTCCCTGCTTTTAAAAATAAATCCCGCCTTTTTAAATCTGCAAAATTCGGGGCTTCAGGCAACAGAAATTGAAAAAATAAAAACACAAACAGCAAACTTTAACGAAAGAGACATCCAAAAATTGATAGAGCTTTTTATTGACGCGGAAAATAAAATGAGATACGCCACAATAGCGCAACTGCCTTTAGAGCTGGCAATAATTGAAATAATTCATAAAGAAGTATGAAAAAACTTTTGTGCGACTTGCAATTTTTCTTAGAGAAAATAGACAGCTACAGAGATAAGGTTCTTTTTATTTTTATTAAACCATATTGGCCCAGAAAAATTATACCAAACCATATAACATATATAAGAGTTGTAATTGGAATCCTGTTATTTGTTTTACTATTCTTTTTAAAAATTGAAAATAAGCCTTTAATTATATCTCTTTTTTGCATAGGCCTTTTAACTGACCTCATAGACGGTCCGGTTGCCAGAGGCACAAACAAGGTTACAGAATTTGGCGCCATGTTAGATTCTACCGCAGACAGGATTTTAATTATTCCTATCGCTGTTTACAGTTTATTTAATTTTCATAGGTGGCTGCTTTTAGTTTTGATTTTAGTAGAAATAATTAACGCCATATTCTCAATTTATTATAAAACAAAGGAAATATACATTGAATCAAATATATTTGGAAAAACAAAAATGGTTTTAATGTCAATTGTTTTTGCCGCCGCCTTAATCGTTTTTCCAAACAACCTAAATATTATTTTTATTTATATGTTATGGCTTACGCTCCCCTTTTCTGCTTTAAGCATTCTTTCAAAATTATTAGAATTAAAAAATAATGACAAAATCAAATTTAAAAATTTATAACACATTGTCTGGTAAAAAAGAATTATTTAAGACGTTAAAAGGCAGAAAAGTTAATTTATTTGTTTGCGGAATAACCGTTAACAATTATTCTCATTTGGGCCATGCGCGAAGTTATATTATATTTGATTCGTTTGTAAAATATTTAAGGAAAATTGGATTTAATGTGTTTTATTTGCAGAATATAACTGATTTAGATGATAAAATTATTGCCGAAGCCAGGGAAAAAGGAGTCTCGCCTAAGGATTTAGCAGAAGCATTCGGGAAAGAAGCTCTAAAAAGCATGAATGACCTTGGAATTAACAGTGTTTCCAAATATGCTAAAGCAACAAGTTATATTAAGGAAATAATCAGCCAAGTAGGGCGCCTTCAGAATAAAGGATTTGCCTATAAAATAGAGGATGACGGAATTTACTATGACATCTCAAAATTTAAAAAATACGGCAAGCTTTCAGGACGCACAGCTTTACAGGCAGAGGATTCTGTTTCAAGAATTGATTACAGCCGCAATAAAAAAAACAGGGGTGATTTTTGCCTATGGAAATTTTCTTCAGGAAATGAGCCGTCGTGGCCATCTCTATTTGGATCGGGAAGGCCTGGCTGGCATATTGAAGATACTGCAATAACAGAAAAGTTTTTTGGCCCGCAGTATGACATTCACGGAGGAGGCAGAGACTTGATATTTCCCCATCACGAGGCAGAAGTAAGCCAAATGGAGGCAATTTCAGGAAAATCACCTATGGCAAAATATTGGATGCATGTAGGGTTTTTAACTGTTAATGGGCAAAAAATGTCAAAGTCTTTAAAAAACTTTATTACAATAAGCGATTTTTTAAAAAGGTGCCCGGCAAATTATTTAAGATTTTTTGTGGTAAAAAATTTATGGCGCTCGCCTGTTGATTATTCAGAATCAGCTATGATTGAAGTAAAATCGACTATCGGAAAAATTGAAGAATTCATACGAAAACTCCAAATTCCAAACTCCAAATCCCAAACAAATCCTAAATCCAAAATTTCAAATTCTAAACTTATAAAAGATTTTAAAATAAATTTTTACAAAGAATTGGACGATGATTTCAACACTCCAAAAGCTTTTGCCGTAATGTTTGAATTTATAAATAAAATAAACAAGCTACTGGATAATAATTTAATTTCACAAAAAGAAGCCAACGAAATTTATAAATTCTTTGAAGAAATAAACCAAATTTTTGGAATTCTTGATTTCAAAAAAATCAATAAAGGAATTCCTGCAAAAATAAAAAAACTGGCTCAGCTTCGCGAAAAATACCGTAAAGAACAAAACTGGGAAAAAGCAGACGAAATGAGAAAAGAAATTGGGAAACAAGGATTTTTAGTTGAAGACACAAAAGACGGAACAGCCATAAAACAAATTTAAAATTTCTAATTTTAAAAACTCTTACAAATTTAGAAGCTTCTAAAAATGTAAGAGCGCTATAAAAAGTTTAAAAAATTTGTAAAAAAAGAAGCCGAGTGGTTCGAAAACCAAACGGCTATTAGCGTAGAGCAGATGCCTCCCCATCTTTATTCTCACCAGCCCAAAATAGGACAGGCTTAATCGAAAAAGGGTGCTTCACTTCTGATGCGCTATAACTTAATCATAGCATATAAAAATAACTATGTCAAGGGCTTTACCTGCTTTCGCTGTTTTGCTAAACTAAGCCATATGGCTAAAGAAACATTAATAGACAAACTTCCTCCTCAAAATACAGAAGCAGAACAATGCCTGCTGGGGTGCTTAATGTTAGACAAAGATGCCATTGTTAAAGTAATTGATTACATAAAAGCAGAAGATTTTTACAAAGGCGCGCATCAAGATATTTTTCAATCAATGGCCGATCTTTATGAAAGGTCAAATCCTATTGATATACTTTCTGTATCTGCAAGATTAAAAGAAAAAAATAAAATAGAAGATATTGGCGGTTCGTCCTATTTAAGCTCTTTAATTAATAGTGTTCCAACTGCTACCCATGTTTCTAATTACGCAAAAATAGTGCGCCAAAAGAAAATTTTAAGAGATTTAATTTCAGCCTCCCACGAAATCGGGCTTTCAGCTTTTGATGAATCAGAAGAAGTTGATATTCTTTTAGACAAAGCAGAAAAAACTGTTTTTAGAATTGGGCAAAGAGCGCTCACTCAAACCTTTACTCCCCTAAAAGACATTCTTCCTGAAACTTTTGAGCGATTAGACGCTCTTTCTAAACATCAAGGCATAAGAGGAATTCCAACTGGATATAAAGATTTAGATAATATTTTAGCCGGGCTTCAAAACTCTGATTTAGTTATTTTGGCAGCCAGGCCGTCTATGGGAAAATCATCTCTTGCATTAGATATAGCAAGAAACGTTGCTGTTTTTCAAAACAAGCCGGTTGGATTGTTTAGCTTAGAAATGTCAAAAGACCAGCTTGCCGACAGATTAATAGCCAGCCAGGCAAATGTTGATTCGTGGCATTTAAGAACTGGCAGGCTGCAAAATGATGACTATTCAAGAATACAGCACGCAATGGGAACTTTATCAGAGGCTCCAATATATATTGACGACGCCGGCTCTGTAAATATTCTGCAAATGAGGGCTATGGCGCGAAGGCTTCAGGCAAACAGGGGCTTGGGTCTTATTATTGTTGACTACTTGCAGTTAATGGAGCCCATGAACAGATTTCAATCATCAGTTCAGCAGGTTACAGAAAATTCAAGAGCTTTAAAAGTATTGGCAAAAGAATTGAATGTGCCAGTGCTGGTTCTTTCTCAGCTATCAAGAGCTGTTGAGCAAAGAGTTCCTCAAATACCAAGGTTAGCCGATTTGAGAGAATCTGGCGCCATTGAGCAGGATGCTGACGTTGTGTTGTTTATTTACCGCGAAGACAGATACAATGAAAACAGCTTAAAAAAAAATATCGCAGAAATTATAGTAGCAAAACACAGAAACGGGCGGCTTGGAAGCGTTGACCTTTTCTTTGACGAACAAAGAGTAAGCTTTAGAAGCTTAGATAAAAATGAGTACTCCAGCGAAGCCGGCTAAACTACTAAATTACGAATATTTACTAATATACTAATTCGTTAATTCAGTTATTAGTATATTCGTATTTTATTAGTAATTTAGCAGTTCATTATGGATTCTATAGAAAAACTAAAAAATATTTTTAGAAACTTTCCAACAGTCGGGCCCAGAACAGCTGGCCGTTTTGTTTACTATTTAATAAAACTGCCTCAAGATAGAATTGACGAACTGACAAGCGCAATTTCAGAGTTAAAAAATAAAATAAAATTATGCCGGCTTTGCTTTCAGCCGTTTGAAGCTTTGGCAGAAGAAAGTTTATGCCAAATATGTTCTAATCCATCAAGAAATAAAAAATTGCTCTGCATAGTTGAAAAAGAAACAGATTTGCTATCAATTGAAAACACAAAAAAATATAATGGCCTTTATTTTATTTTAGGAGGAACCGTCTCTGTAATGAGAAAGGAAGATATAGGCCAATTAAGGGTTGAAGAGTTAAAAAAAAGATTAAGGCAACCCTTCGACGCGGCTCAGGGCGAGAATAAATTCTCGGAAATAATTGTCGCCTTAAACCCTACTCCAGAAGGCAAAGCTACTTCTATTTTAATTGAAAGAGAAATAAAAGAAATTTGGCAAGTGACAAAAACCGAAGGTCCTGAGCCACAGCGAAGGATCACCCATTTAGCGCGAGGAATTCCTGTTGGCGGAGAGCTTGAATACGCAGACGAAGAAACTCTTAAATCGGCCTTCGAAGGCAGAAAATAATATTTTAACTTAAAGTTTGGGCCAATATTCGCCTTCCCTGTTTTTAATTTCTACAATTTTACTCTTTAATTTTTTATTAGACCTATAATCTACATTTTTTATTCTTTTTGAATCAAGCCATTCTTCAAATCCAAAAATACCAGATTTTATTACCCAAATCCCAAACAAAGCTATTAACAGAGGTAAAAAGAATGAATCAACAAATAAATTATTAGTAAGCCCAGTGTTGACTGTTGTTGCGCCCAATACGCCGGTTCTTGTTACAACAACTGTTGCATTTCCTGTAATTGGATTTGCCATTTGGCTGCTTGAAGCAGAAACCGAATTGTTTAAAGTTGTTGTGCCGTAAGAAAAGTTCTGGGCAGATGCAACTTGGGCCTGATAAGTAATTGTTACTGTTTGTCCGGCTGTAATTGTTGGAAATGTTATTCCAGATGCAATATCTGAACCAGTATTATAGTTTGAACCAGTATTATAGTTAGAACCGGAAATCATCAAATTATTTTGATAAATTAAATTAGACGGAAAAATATCTCTTACTATTATATTGCTTGCATTTTGAGAGTTTGGCGCCTGAATTACAATCATAAAGTTTAGCACATCAGAAGGGCTGGCGTTTATAACATTTGACCAATTCAGGTTTCCAGAAGAAAGATTTTTCACGGTTTTATTTACAGTCAAAGGTGTTACAGGATAATTTGTTCCAGTATAAAAAGTCATATCCTGCCCGTAAACAGGTCCGTAATTTCCCTGCGCCGCAGCCCTATAATGATAGGTAGTGCCATGAGACAAGTTTGCTATATTTTGGCTAAATGCGCCCGAGTTATATAGTGTCTGGTAATTTGTTGTATTGCCATAAGAGGTACTTGTTCCCCATTGAAACCAAACACTTGTATTGTTATAAATGTTAACACCTGATAAATAACCGTTAAAAGTAGCAAAATTGCTAGAAATATTTGTGGCTGAATTAGTTTGAACGCTTATATTGTTTTGCTGGTTGTTGACATAAACCAACATACTGTCAGAGGCAGACAAGTTAAAGTTATTTGTAACAGTTAAGCTGCAATTATAATTATTTTGATAATTATAATTATACGGCATTACTTGGGCAATGCTAAATGTCGGCTGGGCTATATTTGGATTAGATAAATAGCCTCCATTACAGCTCCAGTAAAAACTTACATTACCTCCATTTAGGTCATATCCTGAACCCTGCAAAATAACTGATTGCCCCAAATTATTGATATATTGGTCTGGCCCTGCGTTGGCTGTAGGATTTTGATAGTTTTGCTGAGAACAGCTTCCATTAGAGCAAGTCTGGTTTGCATAGCAATTTTGCGCCAATCTGTCGTCTGTGGAATTTGAACACATTGAATTGGCGGTTCCTGGATTGTTGCAGGTAAATGTTTTAAAGCTCTTGTAAACATTTCCTCCTGCGCAGAATGGAGAACCAATAAATCCGCTGGCTCCGCAGTCAGAGTTAGCGTTGCAAGTAATGTTTTGGTTTTGGCAAGAACCATTTGAACATGTTTGATTTGCTGAACAAGTGTTTATCAATCTGTCATCTATAGAGTTTGAACAACTTGAATTAGTTGTTCCCGGGTTATTGCAAGTGAAAGTTTTAAAACTTTTGTAAACATTTCCTCCTGCGCAGAATGGGCTTCCGATAAATCCGCTGGCTCCGCAGTCTGTATTAGTGTTGCAAACAATGTTTTGATTTACGCAATTTCCATTTGAACATGTTTGATTGCCTGAACATGTATTTATTACTTTTGGATTAGTTGAATTAGCACAAAAACTCTGCGCTGTGCCTGGATTTAAACAGGTAAACGATTTAAAATTTCTATAAACACTATTTCCTTGGCAAAACGGACTTCCTATATAAATACCGTCTCCGCAGTCAAGATTATTATTACAAACAATGTTTATGTTTTGACATTGGCCGTTTGAGCAAGTTTGATTTGCTGAACAAGTGTTTATCAATCTGTCATCTATAGAGTTTGAACAACTTGAATTAGTTGTTCCCGGGTTATTGCAAGTGAAAGTTTTAAAACTTTTGTAAACATTTCCTCCTGCGCAAAAAGGAGAACCAATAAATCCGCTGGTTCCGCATTCGGAATTAGTATTGCAAGCGATGGTTGGGGGTTGGCACTGATCTTGTATTGCAGTAATAGAAACTGGTCCGCCCCAAGTATTAAGTCTGCCGACATTGCATCCGCCTAATTTTCCTTCGCCTCTTATGCCAATTATATGGCTTCCTTGAGATACAGTTGGAATGCTAACAGTTGTGATAAATGGTCCTGCTGACGGATTCTCTTTCCAACCCATCCATTCACTGACAGTTTTTTCTACACCATCAACAGATACGCGAATCATTACAGAAGAACAATGATTTGGTTCTTCAGCATGAGGAACTTCATATGTTAAATTCAAACCAGTGGCTTTAATTATATTCACTGGAATATTATGTATTTGGCTGCATAATTGACTATTGGTAGAACAAACTGCTCTTATAAAATCGTTAGCTAAATTATTACTGCATTGGATCGGGCTTGAGTAAATTGGATTTTGCGCTGCGTTAACTGCGTTTGCAAAAAACATGCCAAAAGCTAAAATAGATAAAACTGCATTAAAAAATATAATTGATTTTAAAATTGTTTTCATATTTTTATGTTTTTATATTAATTATATGCTTAACTCTGCCCTCACGGCTATTCTTTGCAGGTTTTTGCCAGGAGGCCAGCAACTAATCAATATTAAAGTATTATCATTATTTGTCAAACTGGCAGGCGAAATTTCTTGGCCTTTCTCTAAAATTGATTTTTCTTTAACATAATAAATATATTCTTTATGATTCAAATAAAGAAAAATTCTGCTCCCCGGAACTAATTTTTCAATGTCTGAAAAAACCCAATCATATTTTATTTTTGGCCAATTTTCAGGAGCTGAATGGCCTAAAATTATAATCTGGCCTTTTTCTGCGGGTAAAACTGAGCCTGGATAATAAATAGGCCCCTTATCCAAAGATTTCGCTAAAACTTCTGCGTTTTTATTTTCTGGAAAAGATATGGGAGCTGAAATCCCAATATCTGGTATTTCTATAATATTCTCCTTTTCAGAATACGCAAATTCTATCTGATTTTCTTTTATTTGAGAAGAACTGTTTTGGCTGTAAATAGTGGCAGGAGAAGCCTCTGCATTTTCATACGGCGTAAAAAAATCATCCAAAAGCCCTGATACCTGCCTATAATTAAAAATCCAAGAAATACTATTCCAGTTAATAACCATAAAACTTGCCAAAAATAAAAAAACGAAAGCCTTAATTAAATTTTTATTTTCTCTGTTTATCATATTATTATTTTATGAGGAACAATCATCGCTATAATATTTCTATCTAAAAATGCAGAAACAAGCAATAAAGAAATTAACAAAAGCGACCTTAAAATTAATCCCCTATTCTGGATATTGAAATGAACCAAAATATTAATCAAGGAGGCTAAGGCAACTAATATCAAAATGCTATAAATAATACTTTGCGCAATTTCTTCATATCTGTAAAATATAAAATTTAAAAACTGAAGATAAAATGCGTTGCCGTTATTTTCTCCAGTAGCCTTTAAAATCGGATATTCTGAAAATTGGGATAAAACTTCCTTACTAATTATTGTGTTGCTTTCATTCGGCTGATTATCTGAAATTGTACCTAAATTTTCTATTAAAAACTTATATTCAGCCGTTGGCATAACTTCTTTATTACTTGCTGGAATGTTTAAAGTTAATGGGCTTGCAAAAAGCTGGACTACAATAGTTGCGTTATTGCCGTTAAAATTACCCGTTAAAACAGCTGTGCCAAATTCTTTGTAGTTTGGATTTAGCATATTATCCTTATGAGAAACCGAATTATACCATGCGTTGTAAACATCTTTTGAATCCAAAAAACCTATGGCTAAATTTTCTGCCGCATATTTATAGTTATAACCCGTTATTTTAAACCAGTGCCATGGGGTAATGCCCCCTGGGCTTTCGTGGGAAAAATAATTATTTTTTATCATATCTTCAGCTTTTAATAGAGCTGCCTGATCTAACATTTTATTTTCTGATAAGGAATTTAAACCTGCCGCTTCCCTGCCTTGATTCACAAAATTAGTTAAAGCTGTTCGCGTGATATCTGCAAAAAATATATTTTGGGGTAAATTTAGAGAGATTAAAGATATAAATATTTTTAGAATAAGCAAACAAACAACGCAATAAAGCAAAATTTTGCTTTGCAAAAATTTAGGGCTGAAATTATTTCCCTCAAACGGCATAAATAAAAGCTTTAATTGAAGTAAAAACTTCTTTAAAAACTCTTCTTCTAATGTATAATCCATATACTTTAGTATATACTGTTTTATTATTTTTGTCAACAAAAACACGAATGGCTAAGCCTTTTCGCGGAGCAAAATCTAACAGCCCAACACCCCATCGCCTATTTATAGTATGCCCTGTCAAACCTTAGGTCAATATATTGGAGTTTTTTTCTTGCATCAGGGAAAATTTCATTTTTTAACAGCAAGTCCATTTTAACTGCCTGCAAGGCAATATTTGAATTCAAGTCAAAATAAATGCGCCAATTTTCAGCTGTGGTTATATCTAATTTTAATGGAGCTGAAATTAAGGCAGACAAAATATTTATTTGAAAATTATTCTTTAATGTTTTTTCTATTTTTAAAATGGCTTCCATTACATTTTTATCAATAACATTTTCGCCAACAAAAACATTTTTAACATTTAATGTTTGCTGAACAACAAACATGCCTTGCGGAACAGCTGGCAGTTCTTCAAAAATTACTCCTTTCTTATCAATAAAAAAACATTTTTCAATGGCGCCTGACTGGCAAAAAACAGCAACCGGAATCCTTTCTTTTACCTTTAAGATTAAAGTTTTAGGGAATTCTTTTTTTATTTCTATGCTGTCAATTTGCGGAAATTTATTTAAAATATTATTGTTTATATTCTGTAAATTTGCCAAAAAAATACTTTTAGATATTATTGAAAAATTGTAAAAATTTATAATTTTTTTATTAATGCTGTTTTCTGACACCGCCTCAATAGAACTCTTATCAACTTTTTCATTTCCTGAAATTTCTATATTTTTAATCTGAATTTCAGGCAAAAATAATAAAAAATAAAAAACAGCCAAAATAATAATAAATAATAAAATCGCATACCAAAAAACAGCTCTTTTGAATATGCTCTTTTTGGGCTTTATAAAATGAATTTTCTTTTTTATATGTTTGCGTCTGTTTGCCATCGGCCATTGGGCATTAAAGCCCCCTTTTTATTTTTCTTGCTGATTCTATTATATAATTTATCCAGTATTTGTTAGAAATAATAAAATCCTGTGTTTTGACATATTCTTTTTTATATCCGCCAAAACCCATTTTAAACAACGACAATCCTGCCCAAGGATGATTTGACTTTTGGGCATCTTTTTCTGTTTCAATATCTGGGGCTATGCCCCAAAAATTATACGCCTTGCACCCTCTGCTTTTTGCCTCTTTTATAGCTGACCACTGCAACAAGTAAGAAACCGACATTTTATTATATTTAGATAAAGAGCCTGAATGGTGATAAAAGCACATATCCTGCCATATAATAAAAATGGCAGCAGACACAACTTCGCCTTTATATTTTCCTAAAAAAATAATAATTTCCCTTTCGTCAGCCAAAGATTTGAATTCTGCATTTAAATATTTTTCAGAAAAAACTGTAAAATGGTGCCTTTTTGCTGTTTTTAAATAAACCGGCCAAAAAAGCTTTAAATCTTCAATATTATTGCTTTTTATAATTTCAATGTCTTGATTTTTTTCTGCCCGGCGGATTAAATATCTTGTGGTTTTTCTCATATTTATTAAAAGCTCATCTTCTGGCAAAGTGATATCAAGCTCCCATGTTGCTTCAGGATGCATATGTATCGGCGAGGCTCTAAAATTTAAATCTTCAAAAATTTTTGCGTTTTCAACAGCTCTTTTTAAAATTGGAGACACCCTTATAAAACTCGCTTTTTCCTCTTCTCCATATTCTTTTAATTCTAAAAGCAAAAGCTCTAAAATTTCTCTCTGGTCTTTAATTCCTAATCCGTAAATAACAACCGGCCCATGAGGAATAAATAAAAATGAGCCGCGTTTTGCGCTTATTTTTATAACTAAAGCAACGCCGATTATTTTATTTCCATAGTAAGCGCCAAGCCGCCAAATTTTATTTTGCATGGCTTTGTTAAACTCGCCCCAGTTCCACGATTGCAAAAATGTTTTTTCTGAACAGGTTTTTAAAAACCCTTCCCATTCTTCTTTATTTTGTATTTCTCTTATTTTCAAAAGAGTGAGCATGTAAAAATGTAACGCATTATATTTTTATTTTCGAACGAGTGCTGAAAATATGCTATACATATTTCCATGTTATTTCTTTATTATCTCTTTTAACACTTTGTATTGGTCATCAAATAAAATTATGTTATTTTTTGGATTCTTGACTGAACTTACAGGGTATATTAATTCATCTTTGTTTAAAAAAATAAACTGTGGCAATGCCTCATTATGCAGTTTAACAAGTTTTAATAAATCTTCGCTCACTTCTCCAATAAAATTATTCGCTCGCCATTTTTCCCCTTTCATTGTATAAACATCCTTTGATTTTAAAATAAGTTCTGAAAAATTAAAATTTTTACAAAATTCTTCTCCCATTTCTTCTTTACATTCTCTTTTAACCGCCATGCCAATATTTTCACCCAATTCTACCTTTCCAGCCCAAGTCGCCTGACAAATATATGGAAAGGTTTTGTTTTTTAAAGACCTTTTTTGCAAAACAATCTTCCCTTATTACCACCATCTTTCATAATCAGCCAAATAGATATTGATTTATTTTCCGCCATATTTTTATATTGCTTTTTTATACTGCTAAAACTTTTTATACTACTAAAATAGTTTATACTGCAATTTTCAAAGCTTTACAATTTGTAGTACATCAAATTTTCTCTATCAAGAATATTTTTACATATTTATCCAATAAATACATTTGGACTAGCCTCTCGGTTTTCTCGGAAATATCATATGGTGAAACCCACACACTTTGTTGAAACATTTTATATCCTAAATTTAATAAAATACTTCTTAATAATTCTCTAGATTTTTTATGTTTTTGAGGTATATCAAAAATTATCATTATCCACCTCCCATCGCGTCTCTTCTTTCCTTTTTCTATTTTAAAACTGGCCTTCAAAGCCTTGCCTATGCCGTCTTTAGTTAGCAAAATAGCTTTTTTGTTTTTTAAATTTTCTACTTTTATATACCCCTTTTTTTTGAGATAGTATATTAATTTACTAAACTCCCTTGCACCTATTTCTTTTTTATATCTTTTAAAAATTGGGTTCTTCGGTCCCGGTAAAGAATTATACATCGTTGGATATTTAAAAGCAGAATCTAAAATATTTCCCGCCTTACTAAAAAGGTTATAAACATCCCAAAGAAATTTATCTGTAACGCTTAATCTCATAATATGATTATACTACATTTTCCAAAGCTTTTAAAATTGTAGTATATTTTATATATAGTAAACATTATTGTAAACATTTTTGCAAAACAATTTTATTTTCAATCAAACTTTTCAAGAAAGTTTATAATTCTTTCTGCGTCTTTTTTGGATATATTAATATGTGTCGGCAAGTTTAATGTTGTTTTAGCCAGCTCTTCGGCATTTTTACAGCTTCCATTAATATATTTCATTTCGTTTAAATTTGTGTCAAAAGGCGCAATTGGAGTTGTATACCAGTCTCCCAGCAAAATATTTTGCTTATGCCAAGCTTCATAAATTATTTCGTGGGCTTTTTCATGTTTAACAGTAAAACGCAAATAACTTGGCTTGCTTTGCGCGTCATTAACCGGCAAAATAAAAGAAGTATTTTTAAGATTTTCTGCGTAATATTCAAATAATTTTTCTCTGTGCAGATAAAATTTATCTATTTTTTTAAATTGATTCCAAGCCATTATTGCCAAAGCATTTGAAAGAGATTTTGGAAAATAATCTGGCTTTAATCCCCTTTTTTCCTGCCAGCTTACTGCCTTTGATAAAATATGTAAAATTTGCGACAGGACTAAAAACATTTTTCCCAAATCAAAAAAATTGTAAACGGGCAAAATAATAAAATTTAATAAAATAGAGTGCAAAATTTGCTGAAAAATCCAAAAAGAATTTGGCGTGCCAAATTCGCCCTGAGCTTGCCGAAGGCTTTCTGCTATTTTATCGTCATTTGTCACGGCCATTCCGCCATAAACAGAAGAAATAACCTTGTCTCTAGAAAAACTAAAAAACGCAGCTTTGCCAAATGTCCCGACTTTCTTCGCCACGCCGAAGCCTTGCGCGGAGGCTGGTTTCCATTCAGCGCCCAACGAATGCGCGCAATCCTCAATTAAAATTAAATCATTCTGTCGCACAATAAACATAACTTCATCCATGTTTACCGGCTGGCCAAACGTGTGCTGAACAATAACAGCTTTTGCATTATAATTTGCTGATATTTTTTTCTTTAGGTCTTCAATATCAATATTAAAATCTCTTTTATTGCAGTCTACGTATATAGGCTCTAAATCCGCCCACAGTACAGGGTTTGGCGCTGCGTTGCAGGTAAAAGCCTGAAGCAAAATCCCGCTGTCTTTTGGCAAATCAAGAGCTTTTAATATTGCAAAAAGCGAACTTCTTCCTGAATTAAAAGAAAAAGCATATTTTAACCCTAAATATTTTTTAAATTCATTTTCTAATTCTTTTATCGCTTTGCCCTTTTTCCATAACCATGGGCGAATAATTAAATTTAAGGCTAGGCGCAAATCATCTTTTTCCACATTTGGCGATAAAGAAATAGAAATTGGCTTAAAATATTGAAACATTTATGTTTAGGCAGTTAACAGGTTAATTAGATTAGACGGCACTCTGCCTTCTAATAATACTGCGTCTCCATTAACGCAGGAAATGGTTATTATTGTAGAAATTTCTTTGGGATTGTCGCATAATATTATTTTTTTGCTATCCATTCCAGCTTCAACAGCCCCGCTTTTTATTTCATTAAATTTATCTCTTGTTGTTATTATTGCCATATCGCACACCGCCCCTATTTTCATGCCAATTTTTTTATGCACTTGTGAAGATTTCCCCCCCAATTCTATCAAGCAAGGCATTACAATAACTTTCTTTTTTAAAAAAATATTCAAATAATCCAGATCTGCTATTACTCCGTCTGAATTTGAAGAATAAGAAGAATCTATAATATTTATTCCGTGCCTGCCTTTTTTTAAAGTCATTCCGGCCTGCTCCTCTTTTATATTTTTTGAAGCTTCTATAATTTGTTGAAAACTCATACCCAACTCCCTGGCAACTAAAATTGCCGCTAATAAATTTTGAATATTTTGCTTTCCTAATACATTAACTTGAAAATGCCCCAATTCCCTGCTTTTATTCATTGCCACAAAAGAAACAAAATTTTCTGCGGCCTCAGCTTCCTCTGTCCATATTTCTGAATCAATAATGTTTTTATTTGTTGTGTAAATTTTTTCAGGCGCATTATTCACCTGCTTTGCAAGGCCTATGCAATATTTGTTGTCGCCGTTTAAAACTAAAATGCCGTTTTTTGGCAAAATTTCCGCCAATTCGCCTCCGCCTTCAGCTGATAATAATTTTTCCATTGAACCAAAAAGAGATAAATGCTGTTCATTAACGCCAGTTACAATGCCGATTTTTGGCTTTATCATTAAGCATACTTCTCTAACTTTTCCTTTGTCATAGGCCCCGACTTCAACGATAAAAATATCGTGGGCATCTGTTAAATCATTTAAAATGCATTTTGCTATTCCAATTTCAGAATTTTGATGCTTTTTTGTTTTTAAAACTTTAAATTTTGCAGAAAGAATTTCAGCTAAAAATTCTTTTGTCGATGTTTTCCCATAAGACCCCGTAATTCCTATAACCAAAGGCTTGTTTGACTTTAATTTTAAATTTTCTATTTTTTTTGTCGCTCTTTTTAAGGTGTTGTTCCTTATTAAAACTGTGAGGGGCTGAAAAAAAAGAATAACAAAAGATATAATTAAGGGAAGTAAAATATCAAAAAGCAAAAGATAAAAACTTAACCAAAAAATATTTTTATTATAGTAGTTTAAAGCTGCTGTTAAAAAAGCAGACATAAAAAGCAAAAGTAATGATAAAAATATTGCTTTTTTAGTGAATACCGGCGTTTTTGTTCTTTTTCTTAAAGTCTGGGTTAAAAATAAAATCGTTTCAAAAAGATATGCGTAAAATAAAATTAATGGTAAAAAACCCGAAAAAAAATTAGGAGTTAAAATAAAAAACCCGACAACAAAAACTTTAAATAATTGCATTGGGCTTAAAATTAATTTTTTGCCTTTATGGGTTTTAAAATGGTCTAAAAATCTGCCGATATGATAATCTTTTAATTGCCAAAAATAAATCCAAAAAAGAATATGCTTTGAGGTTCTTATGAACCAAAGAGCGCTTAAAGCAAAAAACATATGCGAACGAAGTGAGCACCCCGCCCTCTGAGCTATTATTTATGGGCAAGGTGGACAAATTTATTATACAATTTTAATTTTTTATTCGCCCATGTATTACCATAGAGGGCGGGGTTTCGTTCGCTAACGCGAACTCAAACTGCCTAAAACTTTTTCAGCTAAAATTGCAGGCTGTTTTCTATTTAAATCATGTCCTGCGCCGGGCAAAATTATTAATTTTGAATTTTTAATTCTTTCGTTTATAAAATGCGCATCTTCTATTGGCGTTGAATCGTCTTTTCCGCCCCAAATTATCACTGTTGGAACTTTTATAAATGATAAATGAAAAGACAAGTCTTCTGCCACAATGTTTAAATATGTTTCTTTCATTATGCCCTCAACATAAACATAATCTGATTTTCTTATTATAAATTTATATACAGCTTTTCTAAAAAAACTGTAAAAAGGCAAAAAATAAAAAAGTTTTACAATTTTTGAAATTTTAACAGAAAAACTTTTTTTAGCTGTTTTTTTTCTAACACAGGCGGAAGAAACCAAAAATAATTTTTTAACTTTTTGCGGATGCTTTACAGATATTTTTGATGCTAAGGCTCCGCCGAAAGAATGCCCCAAGAGATAAAATTCATTCAAACTAATTATTCTTGCAAATTCTTCTATCCAGCTTACATATTTATTAGTGTTCCACGGAATAGGCAAAGCATCTGATTTACCAAAACCCGGCAAATCAGGAATTATAACTTTATATCCAGCCTTCAAAATCGGTTCTGCAACTTCTTGCCATCTTTCAGAATTAGACCCCCAGCCATGTAAAATAAGAAAAGGCGTTCCTGCCTGCGCAGGCAGGCCCTCTCCAAAAATTTTATAGTTTGTTTTAATTCCGTTTATTACAATCTCCAATTTTTTATCCAATTTTTTATATTTGTTTATTTAATCACTTTAAATCCACAGTATTTTTGCAAGGATTTAGGAACTTTTATAGAGCCGTCTTTTTGCTGACAGTTTTCCATGAGCATTATTAAAATTCTGCCAATTGCAAAAGCTGTGCCATTTAGCGTGTGCGCAAAATTCATTTTTCCTGCTTTATCTTTATACCTTATATTTAACCTTCTGGCCTGAAAATCAGTGCAGTTAGATGTTGAATGGGTTTCCCTGTATTTATTTTCTGAAGGCAGCCATGTTTCAATATCATATTTTTTTGCAGCCGGCCTGCCTAAATCCCCAGTGCAGATATTTATTACCTGATAAGGCAAACCTAATGTTTTCATTAATTTTTCTTCAATAGATAAAAGTAATTCGTGTTCTTTTTTTGAATCTGCAGGTGCAGAAAATATAACCATTTCTAATTTATCAAACTGGTGAACTCTTAAAATTCCTTTTGTGTCTTTTCCATAACTTCCTGCTTCCCTTCTAAAGCAAGTTGAAAACCCTACATATCTTAAAGGCAATTTTTTCTCATCTAAAATTTCATTTGAGTGCATACCTGTCAAAGATTGTTCTGATGTCCCAGTCAGATAAAGTTTGTCTTCTGGCAAATAATAACATTCCTGCCTATCTGTACCTTCAAGAAAACCAGTTCCGCTTGCTATTTCTTCTTTCACCATAACTGGTGGAATAACTGGTTTAAAACCTTCCTTTCTAACGATATCTAATGACAAATTTATCAAAGCAAATTCAAGCAGAGCTAATTCATTTTTTATAAAACCAAATCTTGAACCAGAAATTTTCCCGGCTCTTTCTATGTCAATCAAGTCTAAACTTTCGCCAAGCTGCATATAATCCTTTACAGGAAAAGCAAACTTTGGCGGCTTGCCGACTTGTCGCATAATAACATTTTTCGAATCATCTTTCCCAACTGGAACATCGTCAACCATTATGATAAAGTTATGTTCGTTCTTGCCTG
>JBBTQL010000006.1:0-72967 GCA_038065715.1 Patescibacteria group bacterium | reverse complement strand
AAAGGAATGTTCGGCAGCTGTAAAAGCAACACATTCAACTTTTCCTCAACTTCTTTCAACTGTGGCTCCAATGATTTTATTTTTTCTTTAATTTCCCTCGCCTCGCCGAAGCCGCTTGTGGCGGAGGCGGGTTTGCCAAGTCTGCTAATTTTATTTTGCTCTGCTTTCAACGCTTCAATTTCCGTCATCAATCCCCTCTTTTTTTTATCTAAATTCAAAACTGCATCAACATCGCATTTGACGTTTTTCTTTTCGCAGGCCTCTTTAACTTTATTTGAATTTTCTCTTATAAAATTTAAATCAAGCATAATTTATGTTTTACGACTTAATGATACCAAAATTGACAAATCACAGCAACTCTTGACATAATGTAAAAATATATGATATAATAAAATATAGTACAAAAACAGCGATTCCCGCTTTTGCGGGACGGCAAGGCAAACCGAACATCCCTACACGAAAGGAAATTGCCATGAAATTTGTTCTCTGCTTATACGTCACCCCAGGCGAGACCACATTTGGTGATTGGTATCTACTCAAAACGTTCGAAAGCCAAACACTACCACGAGTAGACGAATTTGTAGAAATCGGCGGCAATGCAATTAGAGTAGACAGTGTTTATCACAATTTACTTAAAGGAGTTGCCGAATCGCGATGCCTTTGCAACCTATATGATGCTTGCCATGCATTTGTGGAAGATCCAAGTGGTTGGACACTTGGAGGTGCAAATCGAAAGGAGAAAGAGGAATTTCGGAAAACAGTCAAAAGGCTTATCGCCAAACGTTCGCTTCGATCTCCACACAAAACGTGAAACACTCACGAAAACTATGCTTCTATTCATCGAGACTATAGATGGAAAACATACAAAGAGTAACCACGTGGTTGCTCTCTTTCTTTACAAATTTTTTATAAAATTTAATCAACTCTTCTCATCTCACTTCTTTATTTCCTTATATTTATCATATAGGCTAATTCGTGAGAATTAGCCTATGCTTCAGAGCTATCTAGTTATCTGAAAAATATATTTTTACTTTAGAAAATCAACAAATTGCTTGGATAAATTCAAATTTATCGAATAAAACCTATTTATATTTACCTGTCTAACTTCTACCAAATTAGCATTGAGCAAAACCGACAAGTGCCGAGAAACACTTTTAAATGACAATCCAATTAATTCACTTATTTGCATAACCGTAAGTTCTTTCTTTCGCAAAAGATATTTTAAAATTAAAAAACGCCTTTCATTCCCCATTGCCTTAAAAATTTTCACTAAATTTTTATTATTCATTTTTTTATAGTAGGCTAATTCTCACGAATTAGCCTATATTTATTGAGCATATTAATAATTTGATTGTATCAAAATCGCCAAACTCTCACAACCCCTTGACTTAAAAATTACAATATGACATAATTAAATATTAGCACCTTACACCACAAGACGCCACAAGGAGATGCGCTATGAAAAGCATGAAATTCACCTCTTTGGTTGAAACTGACTTTGGTCAGATTAGAGTTTCAACCGCCACTGAAAAATGGTGGCTGACAACTCTCACGTTCGGGTTGATTCGCAAAGTGGTATCAACTCTTTCAGGCACGGCATTCCGTCGCGAAGAAAAGCAGCAAAAGAAATGGGCCGAACGATTTCCATTCCCTCCCTGTAACCACGGAATAGAAAAAACGCGAACTGCGTATACCGTTGTGTTCTTATTTGGCTACTGGCAAAAGCATATGGTTGATTATGCCAGGATTGCCGGAAAAATCCTTAACAAACGCAACGGAGTTATGCGGCTTTACCATTGCCTGCAAGATGCAAATGACAGTGGAGATATTAGAGCGGCGCACAACATTTTCAAAGAAATCAGAGGGGATAAATCTCAACGTTGGCGCAAACGGCAATGCTACGGTGATAAGCACCGCAAAAACTGCTCCTGTCAAAGAAAAAAAAATACATAAAGGAGTGCCCGCTCATAATCGGGCTGTGTCATAACGATACAAAGAGTGGCCTTCGGACCGCTCCATACCCCGTAAAGAGCTCTGCTCTTTACGGGGTCTTTTTTTATAAAATGTCTTGTGTCCACTTTTTGACGATCGTCAATTTTTGGACGCCAATAAAATATGTTTATTTTGGGCGCATTAATGGAAAAATTTGGCAGTCGCGAGAAGATTTATCCATTAAAAAAGAAAATAATCTTTCTGAAACTCCAAATCCGCATGTTGGCGGCATGCCATATTCTAAAGCTTCAACAAAATCTTTGTCATATCTTTGGGCTTCTTCGTCTCCCTTATCGCGAAGTTTTTGCTGTTCTGAAAATCTTTCTGCTTGGTCAATTGGATCATTTAATTCAGAATATCCTTTACCGTTTTCTGAACCAGCCAAAATAACCTGAAAACGCTCAACTTTGTCAGATTTTTCCCCGCCTGCAGCGCTATGCGCAGCATTGCGGGCAGGCATTCTTTTTGCTAATGGTTCCATAACAATTGGCACATTTATTAAAAACCCAGGGCCTGCTATATTTTTTCTGCAATGCTTCCATAAGTTATCAATTGCTCTTGTTATATTAAACCCTTTTTTGTCGTAATCAATTTTTAATTTATTTAAAACTTTTTCAATTTCTGGCAGAGAAGCTTCATTGATATTTATTCCAGTATATTTTGCAATTATTGAAACATAATCATATTTCTCCCATTTTTTTCCAAAATCAATTTCGAATCCGCGAATTTTAAATTTTAAAGTTCCAAAAGTTTTTTTAGCAACATATTTATACATTTCTTCAACTAATTCCATTCCTTTTTCATAATCTGCATACGCCCAATAAAATTCCACCTGAGTATAATCTTGCAAGTGCTCTGCATCCATGCCTTCGTTTCTGAATTGCCTTCCTATTTCAAAAGTTTTTTCAAATCCTGCAACCATTAATTTTTTTTGCCACAATTCGCCCATTGAAATTCGCAAATAAATATCCATATCTAAAGCATTGTGATGAGTTATAAATGGCCTTGCGTCAGCTCCGCCCGGAGTTGTTTCTAAAACAGGAGTTTCCACTTCTAAAAATTCTTTTTTAATTAAAAATTCCCTCATTGAGTTCCAAAAAATAGCTTTCTTTTTAATCATTTCTTTTACTTCTGGATTGAAAATAATGTCTAAATATCTTTTTCTAAATCTTTCTTCAACATCCTGCAATCCGTGCCATTTTTCTGGCAAAGGCAATAAAGATTTTGCCAGCATTTTATAATCTTCGGCTTCAATTGTTTTTTCGCCTCTTTGTGTTGTAAATAAAGTTCCTTTTATTTCAACAAAATCTCCAATATCAAAAACATCAAGAAAAAATTTATATCCTTTTTCACCTATTTTATCTGTTTTTATAATTGCTTGTATCTTTTCTGTTCCGTCATTTATATCTAAAAACGTTGCTCCTCCGTGGCCACGCAAAGCCATAATTCTTCCAGCTAAAACAATGCGTTTTTTTGCCTTTGAAAATTTTGAAAAATTTTTTAAAGCGTCTGAAATTGAATGCGTTCTGTTTGATTTTGCAGGATATGCTAAAAGTCCTGCTGTTTCAAGCTTTTTTAATTTTTCAATTCTTGTTTTTCTTAATTCATCAATTGTTGCCATGTTTTTGTCGATTTAATTTCTTAATAATAACAAACTTGACAAAACCCTACAACCCCTTGACACGGGTCTTGATATATGCTAAGATTAATTATAAGCACATTTCACCTAAAAACTGACAGGGAGTTAGAGGAGTCCGCCTCCTTAATAAGCGGTGTGCCTCAAGGATTACGGCATAGCAAAAAATACCAACTTAACGTATTAGTCTACGAGAATTTCTCGGGAGCCTACTTGCGCCTTGCGCAAAACGTGAAAATTCAAGATGCATGCTCTTGAATTGCCTGTCAGCTTTATATAACGACTAAGCCTAAAGCACACACCGTGCTGTCTGTAATATCATCTCACTCGCTGCAGATAAACTTAGTCGCTCATAGGCGCTGTTTGTGGATTTCAAAAAAAACTCCCTCCTAGTCACAGAGAGAGTCCCCACACTCAGCGCTCTTTTTTTACAAAAAAACAACTAAAAAATCCGAGAAATAAATCCCGGATAATTTTGCCCTAGTCTCTAAAATCTAATTCGCCCAAATAACAAAGGTGAAAAGCTTATCTCCATTCCCTAGGTCTCTTCCAAATAGAGAGTTGTTACCCTTGCTATCTTTGCGGAGGCCCTTTCCCCAAGCAGACGAATCATCTAAATTAACTTCAACACCATTGCCCTTACCTTTTGGAAGTACTGTACTACCAAGAATGGTCGTGCTATCTAAGTGAGTGTATATTGCTTCTAATTGTGCATAATCATGTTGATTAGGATGTTGGTTAGCGCTTGGGTCATTAGTATAATCCATACAGGTTCCCAAGTTTGGATTGTCAAAAATTTCATCTTGATGGTCAAGCCCAAGCGTATGGCCGATTTCTTGACACATCACTAAATTTCTCCAGGCAGGAGTGTTGTAGGTTGAAGTATTAAAATATGTGTCATTCATCTTTACTGTGCCTTGAGTAATATGGCCTGAGCTATCAATCCAAATTTGAGCTACTCCCAGCCAACCGTTCCTGCCATAAGTTTTATTGCATACTTCTACCCGTCCATTTGTCGCCCGGCAACTTGCCTTATTTTGGCCAGAAACAATAATTGTATCAAGCACCGAAGAAAGGCTCCAATCGCCAGAAGCAGTGTCAAGATAAGAATCCCATTTAGAAGAAACGTTATCTCCTATTTTCAAAGTAAAAGGGTTGCTGGTTCGCGCCCAATGATAACCGCCCCACGAGTGGTTAGCATAAACAACAGACGCAAACACGCCTACAAACAACATAACTGCCGCTACACTAAAAACTACTATAACTTTAACTTTATGCGATAATTTATTCATGGATTAAGTATACAAAATAACAAGAGCTTGTGTCAATGATTAATTTCTTTTTTATTTTCTTCCGACTGTTTTATGATTTCTGTGTTGCAGGTGTGGCGCTCTTTGCACCACGCCTCGCATTTTTCCGCCCACCCTTCATCTTCATATGCAAAACCGCATTCCTCGCATTGATGCAGCTTTTTATTTTCTTTTATTATTATTTTTACCATACTATAAAATTATTTTTTGCCTTCTTTATGCAGGGTGTGTTTTTTGCAGTATTTGCAAAACTTTGACAGCTCTAATTTTTTTTCAGCTGTATTTTTTGTTTTTTTTGCAAAATAATTTGTTTTCTTGCAAACTGTGCACTGTATTTTTATAAACGGTTTTTTTGTTGCCATGATTTACGAACGAAGTGAGTAAATCACCCTGACATTCAGCCTGAATGGAAGGGTAACTTTTCCTTTGTAATTTTATTTTAATTTTCTTTGAGCCGATGCGCAGATTTGCACTGCGGACCTCGTCATTACCAATGACGTGCTCTGCTAGCTGAGCTACATCGGCCTATGTGCCCTTCGATAAACTCAGGACACTTTGCTTCGCAAAGTGGGCGCGGCAGGACTTGCACCTGCGAAGGGTAGAACCCGTCAGATTTACAGTCTGATGCCTTTGCTGCTCAGCCACACGCCCTAAAAAATGTTGCCCTTCGACAAAGTCAGGGAACTTCGCCTCGCTAGTCGAAGTGTGGGCATGGAAGGAATCGGACCTTCGACCTCTGTCTTATCAGGACAGCGTTCTGCCACTGAACTACACGCCCAGGATTGTTTCTATATTTTCTATATTTTAGCAGAAAATATTCATAATGTAAATAACAAAAAAAAGAGGCCACACGAGAGTGCATGGCCTTTGAACGATATGGATTTGCCACAAATGGCAAATATGAGAAAATTGTAAAAGAGCGAGAAGGACAGTTGGCAAAGGAGATTTGTCGGGAGGAAACGACGCAATGAATTCAAGCTCAGCTTGGAGGGGTCGTAATTGCTTTTCAGCAACAGAGTGCCCAGACATGCTGGCTTGGTGGTTATGCGACGTTATCTGCGTGCGTCCTACGAGGCAGGCAGTGCACTTTAACCTGCAGATGTGTGGCAACGCCGACCGATCAGACTTTTTGCTCCCGAATCTCACAAAGCGGGGTATCGAAATGCTTTGCACTAAGCCAATATGCGTAACAAACGTTACCAGTCGAGCCATGAAAGCTCGTGGTTTTTGAATGGCTCAGCGCTCTGCCAACTGTCCCAGAAACTGCCAATTTTAATTTTTACAAACAGGCAATTTTTGGAACAATTAGCAAAATGAAACGATTAAACTATCCTTGTTTAATATTATCAAAACCCAAAAACCGTGTCAAGAGCAACCGTTGTATTACATAATCAAACAAAAAAATCGCCTATTTATAGCGATTTTTCTTTTGTTCCGGGACTTGGATTCGAACCAAGATTCCATCCTCCAGAGGGATGTTGCCTACCATTAGCAGATCCCGGAATATTTACACTTTTAAATATTTTTTAACAACAATAAAACTTATTATTACGCCAAGTCCCACGCCAAAAAATAATTGCAATAAAATAAAAAGCCAAATGTTTGATAAAAAATAATCAAAAGCTAAAAAACCAGGTAATATAACTCCTATTTTTGACGATAAAAAATAAATTGATAAGATTGAAACTACAAAACAAATTATAAAAGCAACTGCTCCGTAAATCGCACCCTGAATAATAAACGGCCCCCTGATAAACCAATTTGACGCGCCAACTATCTTCATAGTGCTGATTTCATCTTTTGAGTTGTCAATTGCCAGCCTTATAGTATTATAAACAACCAATACGGCTATAATAATTAAAATTATGCCCAAAATCAAACCTAATATATTAACGTTTGATACAATCGAAAATACCTTTTCAATTGTATCCTTTTTTTCAGAAAAATCAACCTTATCAATTAAATTGCTGAATTGGTCTGACTGTAAAATATTTGAAATCTGTTCATACTGCAAAGTGGAGCCCGTTGTAATAATATTTAAAGACGGCAAAAAAGGATTGGCTCCCACCTCTTCTATTGCCTGCGAAATAATTTCATTTCCTTTATGCTTTTCGTTAAATACCTGCAATGCCTGTTCTTTTGATACATACTCAACGCTTTTTACATCAGGAGACATTTTCAAAATTTGACTTTTGGCTTGTAAAATATCATCCTCTGTAGCGTTGTCTTTAAAATAAGCTGTAATATCAATTTTGTTTTGGATTTGATTTGTCAAATAACTGGCAAATCCCTGAAAAAATAAAAGCGATGTTGCCAGCATAATAACAACAAATAAAATAAAAATAGCAGCTAAACTTACTCCCTTATTTCTGCTGAAATCATTAATTGCAAATTTAAAAATTCTTTCAAAATTTGTTAGCATGCGAACACAATGAGCACCCCGCCCTCTAAGCTGTTATTAAAAAGCAAGATGAACAAATTATATATTAATATTTAATTTTATTGATTCACGCTTAATCGGCGTAGAGGGCGGGGTTTTCACTCGCTTCGCTTGTTCAAATTATAAATCTTCCTTTTTCTTCGTCGCGAATTATTTTACCATTTTCTAAAGTAATCACTCTTTTTCCTAACTTATTTACCACTTCCCTATCGTGAGTGAATAAAATCACTGTTTTGCCCGCCTTATTTAATTTTTCTAAAAGAGAAATAACTTCATAAGTATTATATGGATCAAGGTTTCCAGTTGGTTCGTCCGCAACAACAACATCTGGATGATTTATTAACGCTCTGGCAACCGCCAGCCTTTGCTGTTCCCCTCCAGATAACTCTCTTGGAAAACTTTCTGCGCGGTCTTTTAACCCAATTGCTTCAAGAACTTTAGGCACTTCTTCTGCTATTTCTTCGTTATCTTTTCCCTCAACTGTTAGTATATATGAAACATTTTCATAAACTGTTTTTTGCGGAAAAAGCCTGTAATCCTGAAAAATACACCCTACTCGCTTTCTTATTTTTTGCAGTTCTAAGCCGTCAGCTTTTTCCACGTTTACGTCTCCGAAATAAATTTCACCTGACGTTGGTTTTTCTAATCCTAAAAGCAATTTAATTAAAGTTGATTTGCCAGCTCCTGATTTTCCGACAATAGAAACAAACTCTCCCTCTTTTATTTCAAAAGAAATATCATTTAAAACCGCTGTATCTTCTGTATAAATTTTTGTTACTTTATCAAACTTAATCATTTTATTTCTTTGTCTTTAATTTCTGACTCTATAAATTCTTCAAGCTTTCCGTTTAAAACCCCCTCTGCATCCGATGTTTCATATTGAGTCCTTAAATCTTTTACCATTTTGTAAGGATGCAATACATAAGACCTTATTTGATTCCCAAAGCGAGCTGAAACCCTGTCGCCCTTTATTTCTTTTATTTCTTTTGATTTTTCTGATTCTCTCAACTGGTAAAGCTTGGCATACAAAATTTTCATTGCGTTCTCCCTGTTTTTTCCCTGAGATCTTTCTGACTGCGAAGAAACTGCTATGCCGGTTTTTATATGGGTCAGCCTTATTGCTGATTCTGTTTTGTTTACATATTGCCCTCCGGGCCCCGAAGCCTTAAATGTATCAATTTTCAAATCTTCTGGCTTTATTTCTATATCTGATTCTTCTTTTTTTAATTCTGGCATTACCTCTATTAATGCAAAAGAAGTGTGCCTTAATTTTTGAGCTGAAAAAGGCGATTGCCTTACTAATCTATGCACTCCTGTTTCTTTTTTCAAAAAACCAAAAGCGTAATTACCTTTTATTTCCAGCGTTACAGCTTTAGTGCCAATTCTTCCTTCAGGCCCTCCAGATTCGCCAAATGACTGATGTAAAATTTCTGTTTCAAAACCTTTTGTCGCGCAATATCTTTGATACATGCGCAACAGCATTGTTGCCCAATCTTGCGAATCTTGGCCTCCTGCCCCAGAATATATTTCCAATATGGCATTATTTTTATCGTACTTTCCAGACAAGAATGTTTTTATCTCTTCTTTTTCTATTTTTATTTTAAGCTGCAAAAATTTGTCTTCCAAGTTTTCTGATAAACTTTCGTCTTCTTTCGTTAAACTATTAAACTCAACTAAATCGGCCAATTCTTTTTTTAGCAATTCGTTGTTTTCAATATCCTCTTTTAGGACAGAAACTTTTTGGCTTATGTTTTTTGCTTTTTCGTTATCATTCCAAAAGCCAGGCAGTTGCATTTCTTTTTCAAACTCTTTTATTTCTTTTTCTTTTTGCTCAACGTCAAAGGCAGTCTCCCAAATGCTGGAGTTTTTCTTGAAGCTCTTTTATTTGCGGAGTTAAATCTGTCATTTTTCTAATTTAACATATTTTTAATAAAATTCCAAACCCCATCACTAATTTCAGCCATGTAAGTTGAAATAGATTTTTATTAGGCGAAGCGACTTCGCCTTACTTCACTCCGTCTGTCATTGGGGTAATACATAAATTATTGGTAAAATTAGTGAGGGGTTATTTTACTTTTATCTATTATTTTAATTGAAGTAAAATAAAAAGACCCTTTTGGGTCTATAAAATTATTTACTTCAAATGCACTTTTTGAACTTCTGTTTCTGAGCCAATGCTGTGGCCTTCTAACAAATTATAGTCTGCAAAACGAACTCGCCCTTTTGTGTCTTTAACCAATAATCCAACCGATTCTTCCGGTTTTATAACCACAAAATATCCCGGAGATAAATCAGAAAACTTCATAGCTATGGCCCTCATTGTCAAAGAACTTGTAAAGCCTTGAAAAACAGAGCCAGAGGCGAGATTCGAACTCGCGGCCTACGGTTTACGATACCGTTGCTCTACCAGCTGAGCTACTCTGGCAAAAAATTCGTGAGTATATTTACAACTACGCTCGAACTTACTTTATCAAAAATTCGTGAGAAAAACAATTGCCCACCCGCCGCAAAGCGGCGGGCGGGCAGAAAACCCAAAAATCGCTCGGGCGGGGCGGGAAGAAAAAGGGGTGTGGGGAAAATGAATTCCCGCCCCGCCCTCGCTCTCGTCGCAGGCAAAATTTTTTTAGAGCAGATTTGCTCACTTCACCTTTCTTATTTTCTTTGGTATAATAATTTAACAATTAAATATTGACTGCCTAAACTCAAGAATTAAAATTTTTGAGCATGGCAAAAAAATTCCACGAACATACTGAACCCGTCGTTCAGACTCCATGTTCGTGGTCTATATCCGAAAGGGTATGGGAGGTGCAAGTCTCGGTCTAGCGGCGGGCTTTGTGTTTCTACGCCACAGGCAAGTGCATAAGTTGTACAATTTTAGAGCAAGTTATATAATTAAATAATTTAAAATTGCTTTTTTAAATTTGTAGTCTCGCCAGCAGTGGCTAAACTTTGCGAATTTATTTAGGTAAAAAAATATGAAGATTAAATTTTTATTAGTAACAGCTGTTCTCGCAACAGCAATTTTAGGTTCTGCTGGTTTTGTTAGTGCACAAGCCACAGATAATTCAGCATTAATTGCGCAATTGCAGGCACAAATTCAATCTCTAATGCAACAAATACAGCAATTAATTGCTCAGCAACAAGGTGGACAAGCTTGGTGTCATACTTTTAATACTAATTTAGGATTTGCAAATTCAGGAAGCACCGAAGTTGGTGCTTTGCATACAATTTTAGATAAACAGGGATTTTCTTATTCCCCGGACACAGGAAATATTTATAATGAAGGAACCGCATCAGCAGTTATTCAATTCCAACAGAAATATTCAATCACCCCTTTAAGTGGTTATGTTGGTCCGAAAACAAGAGTAAAATTAAATGGTTTATATGGATGCGGGGTAACTCCGCCGACCTGTACCCGAAATTGGACTTGCACAAATTGGTCAACCTGTTCCAATGGTCAGCAAACAAGAACCTGCACTGATTCCAATAATTGTGGAATAACTACGGGTCAGCCAGTGTCAACGCAGACATGCAGTTCGACACAGCCAACCATTACTGTAACTTCGCCAAACGGCGGAGAGACTTGGAAAGTCGGAGAAACACACAATATAACATGGGCTTCTACTGGAATGGGTTCTCAAAATATAGACATTGGGCTTATAGGCGGTCCTTACCAGAACATTAGCGTTGCCAATGACATTCCAGCTTCTGCCGGAACTTATTCTTGGACCATTCCATCTTCGGACAATGTCGGCAGTAATTTTAAAATATATGTTTCAAAAAGTGGCCCATCTTCTCCAAGTGTAACTGATTCTAGCGATAACTATTTTACCATAAGTTCTCCGACAGTTCAGCCACCTTCAATTACGGCTACCTATCCGAGTGGTGGAGAGACTCTTAATGCTGGATCAACATATACCTTTAGGTGGAGTTCTAACAATTTATTTTCTACAGATAAAATATATGTCTATTTAAATAACGGCGGGGCTTCAAACTACCAAATTTGCGGTGTTTTAGCTGGTAATGCTACTACTTGTTCAGACACTGTGCCCGTCTTATTGGGATCGTTGCCAAACAGACAGTTTAAACTTTTTGTAATGGTTCAAAGAAATGGAACGGAAATAGGGCGGGATTATAGCGACAGCGATTTCACTATCGCCACAGCGCAAACGAGTTGTAATTCCAGTAATCAGTGTGTTGTTGGCGGGGGTGGAAAGGCATGTTCTACAAATAGTGATTGTCAGACAAATACTCCATCAATCACCGTCACTTCGCCAAACGGCGGAGAGACTTGGAAAGTTGGAGAAACGCACAACATAACTTGGACTACAACAAATTTTTCTCAAAACAGTACAGTTAGTCTTACATTAGTAAGATATTCTAATGGACAAACCTATGGATATGCTATTGGATCTGGAAATCCAGCCAGTGTTTCGGCAAATTTGGGTAGTTATTCGTGGTTCATAGACCCTAATAATCCAAATTATATCCCTGGAACATATAAAATCGCTATTGATTATCAAAACAATGGCTCCAGCGGAACAATTTTAAGCAACGCTTTCACTATCTCCACGGCGCAGGCAACTGCCTCTATTACAGTTACTTCGCCAAATGGCGGAGAAACGTGGAAAGTAGGAGAAACCCACAGTATTACATGGAATTCGACAGGATTAAGCTCTCAAAATATAGACATCGGCCTTATAGGTGGCCCTTATCAAAATATTGGCGTAGGCAATGATATCCCAGCTTCTGCTGGAACATATTCATGGACTATTCCAAGTTCCGACAACATCGGTAGTAATTTTAAGATATATGTTTCAAAAAGTGGTCCGGACGCTCCACAAGTTACTGATTCCAGCGACAATTACTTTACCATAAGTTCGCCAACTGTTCAGCCTCCATCAATCACTGTTACTGATCCGAATGGCGGGGGGCAACTTAATGCTGGTTCAACATATAATTTTAAATGGAGTTCTGCTAATTTATTGTCTACAGACAAAATATTTGTTTACATAGCTTATTCCAATGAAACGGCGGTGGCTCAACTCTGCAGTAATTTATCAGGTAGCTCTATTAGTTGTTCAGCAACAATACCCAGTTCGTTAGCAAACCCGCAATATGCATACAAACTTTTTGTAATGGTTCAAAGAAACGGAACCGAAATAGGAAGGGATTATAGTGATAATTCTTTCAATATCGTAACGGCGAATTCCGCCCAACCTTCGATTATTATTACTTCACCGAGTGGTGGCGAAACGTGGAAAGTCGGAGAAACACATAATATCACATGGACTTCGCAAAATCTTCCAGGTTCCGAGACTATGGATATTTCATTTGCAAGTGGCTCAAATCCAGGCGATTGGGTTGCGACCAATGTGCCCAATAATGGCTCATATGCATGGACAATCCCTGCATCACTTACACCTGCCGGTAATTATTTCATAAACATACAAGATTATTACAATGGACAATCCGTGTCAGTTAACAGCTCGTCATTCACCATTGCTTCGTCTGCGACAAGTTATAATGTTTCACAGAGCAGTTTGGCATCTATTTCATCCGCTCTGCAAGCGATAATGCAACAAATTAAAGCTTTGCTTGGACAATAATCCTAAATCCGCTCCTGAAACATGGGGCGGATTTTATAAAATAAAAACACTTCCAAGATGAAAAAAGCAATAATTGCTATATCGATACTAGTATTAATAATCCTTCTCCCCTTTATACTTTTTGCTTTGCATTTTATCAGTGCATCTTTTTACGATCGTCAAGATTTAACCGCATTGGCAACCAAACTCAACGTGCCCATTTTGTGTTATTTAGCTCCACCAACAGATCATTGCGAAGAAAGTTTCCCGTGTGCCAAGCCAGAGCTTTGCTTTAATGATGTTGCTATAAATAATAAAAATCCAAAAGCTTGCGATTTTATAAGCATTGGAGGTTCTTCTGCCGATAAGACAGGTATAGATTTTCGGAATCAATGTTATGTATTGAGTGGTATGGATTTGAGGGAAGCGTCTAAAAAGTGTCTAGATATTTCAGAAAAAGATTCTTGGATAAGAGGAGATTGTTTTGGTTTTTTTGCCGCTAAACTGAATAATATATCAATTTGCCAAAATAATGCATATGATGACGTGCTAAAAGCGCAATGCTTTTTAACGTTTGTCAGAAATGTTTCAAATCCGAACCCAGACGTCTGTATTCAGTCGACCAATTATAAAGCTCATGCGGATGATTGCTACGTATTGTTAGCGTGGAACACGAAGGATTTATCGATTTGCAAAAAAATAAGCAAGGCCGATCTTGCTAAATTTTGTATGGACGAAATTTTGAATGATTAGTCTGCTCTAAAAAAATTTTGCCTGCGACGAGAGCGAGGGCGGGGCGGGAATTCATTTTCCCCACACCCCTTTTTCTTCCCGCCCCGCCCGAGCGATTTTTGGGTTTTCTGCCCGCCCGCCGCTTTGCGGCGGGTGGGCAATTGTTTTTCTCACGAATTTTTGATAAAGTAAGTTCGAGCGTAGTTGTAAATATACTCCGTAATAAAACTTTTTTCTCTTTTCCCGACGAATTCGCGGGCGGCCAAAACGGCCGCCCATTGCGTTTTGAGAGGGGAATTCGTTTCGCTCGGCGCGCTGCGGCGCGCCTCGCGGTTTTGCAAAATGAGGTTTCGTCGTTGCGATTTTAATTCTGTCTCGTTTTTTTCTTTGCCAGAAAAAAAGAATTTTTGCTTTTGGATTTAGCGTGGTATAATGAAATTGTTGAGGTTAGTTAGTTCAGTAATGAGTATTTTATTCCTAACAATAGAATATTAAAAGCGGCTGGAAACTGGCTAACCTCAACAATTAGCTCATTACTTCCAGTCGCTTTTAGTTTAAAAATCTATGCAAAAATTCTTTTTGTATGCCCGCAAATCCACAGATGTTGAGGACAAACAAGTTCGTTCTATTGAGGACCAAATTGCAGAATTGCGCGCTTTTGCCAAACAGGAAAACCTTGAAATACTTGAGGAGCTGATTGAAAAACAATCAGCCAAAATTCCCGGCCGCCCGATTTTTAACGAAATGATAAAACGAATTGAAAAAGGCCAAGCCCAAGGAATTTTGGCGTGGCACCCCGACCGTCTGGCGCGCAATTCTGTTGACGGAGGGAAAATCATTTATCTTTTGGACTGCGGGCATTTAACGATGCTGAAATTTCCAACATTCTGGTTTGAATCAACTCCGCAGGGAAAATTTATGTTAAATATTGCTTTCGGGCAAAGCAAATACTATGTTGACAGTCTTTCCGAAAACACAAAACGAGGTTTGCGCCAAAAAGTTAAACGAGGCGAATATCCAGGCTTTGCCCCGATAGGATATTTAAACGACCCGAGAATTAAAAATGTAGTTGTAGATAAAAAGAAATCGCCAATAATCCGAAAAATGTTTGAATTGTACGCCGAAAACAATTCTCGTCTTGAAGATATTTCTAACTTTTTGGCGCAACAAGGAATTAGCGCGAGAAGCGGAAAACTATTAAAACGAGACAGAATTTCTTTTATCCTTTCCAATCCGTTCTATGTCGGATTATTCCGTTATGCTGGCGAAACACACGAAGGTAAACACCAGCCAATAATTTCAAAGAAAATTTTTGATAGAGTTCAGGAAATTTTAAAGCAAAGAGGCAGACCTCACCACAAACAAAAGAATGAACCGCAAGCATTTTGCGGACTACTTCGTTGCGGAAATTGCGGAATGGCAATAACCGGCGAATACAAGGTTAAAAAACAAAAAAACGGAAACCAACATTACTACACTTACTACCACTGTACTCATAAATCAAAAATTACAAAATGCAACGAACCTTGCATTCGCCAAGAAGTTTTGAATAAACAAATTTCGCTTTTGCTTCAAAAATTTTCTTTGAAAAAAGATTGGGCGGACGAATTGAATAAAATGCTGGAAAAAGACAAAACCAAAACCGCCCAATCCTTAATCGCTTTTGTTCAAGAAAACAAAAAAAGAATTGTGGAAATTTCCGTTAAGCTCCAGCGACTTTTAGACGGTTATTTAGAACAGGATATTGAAAGAGAAATCTACCGAACTGAAAAAGCAAAATTGCTTTCCGAGAAAAAGTCGCTGGAGGAGAAAATATCTCATCTTGAACAAAAGCAAATTGGCTGGCTCGAACCGATGAGAAATTGGATAAAGGAAGCGGAATCCATAGATAAAATCGCAAACGACAGCGACCTTTTTGCGAAAAAGGTCGCCACCAAAGAAATCTTCGGCTCGAACCTCATTTTGCAAAACCGCGAGGCGCGCCGCAGCGCGCCGAGCGAAACGAATTCCCCTCTCAAAACGCAATGGGCGGCCGTTTTGGCCGCCCGCGAATTCGTCGGGAAAAGAGAAAAAAGTTTTATTACGGAGCGAGTGAGGGGAATCGAACCCCCGTCTATTCCTTGGGAAGGAATCATTCTACCATTGAACCACACTCGCATACTGTAACTTTACTGCCCCGCCCTTTAAGGGCAGGGAAACCCGTTTTCAAAATAATATTTTAATTTCCGCCGTCCGGCTCCACTTTTCCAATATTTTTCTCTTTTTTTAGCTTCTTGCATGTCTCTTGCTTTTTCTGTAAATAAAACCTTGAAAGGACGCCTATATTTTGTTGCATTGATATATCCTTGATTATGTCTGATCAACCTCTTTTCAACATTATCACTAAAACCAACATAAGTGCGTTTATCCTTTAAACTTTGTAAAATATATACTGAAAACATTTTTTTTAAAAAATGAAATCCAAATCTTGCCTTGCCGCCCCGCCGCGGCGGGGCGAGCCTCGCCCTTTCGGGGCGGGGGAAGGTTATGTACTGCCACTATACTAATCCCGCATAAATTAAAATCTGCTTTTTATCCAATCCCAACCGCTGCTAAACCAGCCTGTAAAAATTTTTATATCCATAAAATTTTGCTGCTTATCTTCATTTTTTGGCTGTTGCTGGGGCAATATGAAGGACACAACTTTTTCTCCCTGTTTTTGAAGGTTCAACTGCTCTCTGGCAACTTTTTCTAAATAATCTATACTATTTGACTGGCTTATGCCCTGTTTTAATTCTTGGTTTTTTTTAATTGTTTCCTGGATCTGTTTTTTTATATTATCAAATTCAGAATTTAGTTTTTCTTTTTTCTTATATATTCCAATATCTTTAAACACTAATAAAAGAATTATTGTTAGCATCAAGCTCGCGGCGAAAACAAAAAAAACAATGTTTGCCGAATATCTGTTCTTTTGTTTTTTCTTAAAATTTGCTACCATTATAATATGAAATCAAAAACAATTTTTAAAATAGTTTGGATTACATTAATAAGCCTGGTGGGATTAAGCACCATTCTTTGGTCTGTGGGAACAGGCCTTTATAGATAAACTATGAAGACCCTACATTTTTAATTGCCGCCTCGTAAATTACCAATATGTTTTTGGCTTGATTTTGGTCTATTTTGAAATCCGGATCATATACTATAGAATTCCTTATTTTGCGCGCCTCTAAAACTTTTTCCATATTAGGGACAATTATGCTTCCGGCATTTTTTATTAAGTCATCTGGCGTTTTGCCTGTAAAGTCTCTATCACCTAACATCTCAGCTAAAAAATCGTCTGCTTCTATTATGGCAAGCTTATATTCGCTTTCGGCTCCTATATCCATTCTTTTTTGAATTTTGCTCCAGCGCCTGGATATTTCTTTTAACCCGTAAGCCTGCCAGGAAAAAAACTCTGTAACATCTTCTAAAAATTTAAACTTCAGCCAGCTTGAATTCATCATAAAATACACAACAGCTGCCAAAAAAAACATTGCAAAAGAAACAAAAACAAGCTTTACAGGAAAAAGCATATCCTGAATAGAGGGATTTGATATAAAATAAATAAAATCTTTTATTCCAAGAAAATTGTAAAAATCAATCCACGTCATTATTTTATTTTACCATATTTTCTATTTGCGATGCTATACTAAAAATTTTATCTTCTTCAAAATGATTTCCAATTATCTGCAAACCAACTGGCAGGCTTTTAATTTTTCCAACAGGAACAGAAATTCCGGGCAATCCTGCTAATTTTAAAGGAATAGTATAAATATCAGCTAAATACATAGACATTGGATCATCTGTTTTTTCGCCTATTTTAAATGCCGGAAATGGTGAAACGGGGCAAAATAATAAATCAACTTTTTTCCCGCCACTGCGGGATCCCGCTCCTGGCGGGACAAATACCTCTTTAAAATCCTGCTTTATCAATTCTCTAACTTCCTGGGCTTTTTGATAATAAGCGTCATAATACCCAGAAGACAAACTATATGTTCCCAACATAATTCTTCTTTTTACTTCAACTCCAAATCCCCTCCCTCTTGTTTTTAAATATACATCCAAGAGATTTTCCGCTGGTTCGGACAACCCGTATTTTATTCCATCAAATCTTGCCAAATTAGCTGATATTTCAGACGGACCAATTATATAATAACAAGCCAAGGCGTATTCTGAGCTCGGTAAACTTATTTCAATAATTTCAGCGCCTGCGTCCTTTGCTTTTTTTATCGCTTCTCTGATTATTTCTTCTACTTCTTTTTCCAATCCCTTCGCAAAATATTCTTTTGGAACCCCAATGCGTAAATTCTTAATTTTAAATTCTGTATTCTGTATTCCCAACTCAACGCTTGTTGCGTCAAGCGGATCTTTGCCTTTAATTGCATCAAAAACAATTTTACAATCTTCAACATTCTTAGCAAGAGGCCCAATTTGGTCTAAAGAAGATGCATGGGCAATTAAACCATAACGGGAAACTGCTCCATATGTTGGGCATAATCCAACAACCCCGCAAAAGGATGCCGGCTGTCTTATTGAACCTCCAGTGTCAGAGCCCAAAGCGAAAACCGCCATATTTGCCGCAACCGCGGCCGCCGATCCGCCAGAACTTCCGCCGGCAACTCTTGTTTTATCGTGCGGATTTTTTGTCGCGCTGAATGCCGAATTTTCAGTAGACGAACCCATTGCAAACTCATCTAAATTTGTTTTTCCTAAAATAACAGCTCCCTGCTCCTTTAATTTTTTAATAACTGTTGCGTCGTAAGGAGCAATATAATTCTCTAAAATTTTTGAACCAGCTGTGCATTTTTCCCCCTCAACTAAAATTGCGTCTTTTATGGCACAAGGAATTCCTGTTAACATTTCTAAAGTTCCTGATTTTATTTTTCTATCCGCTTCCTCTGCCATTTCCAACGCCAAATTTTCGGTCACAGATAAATAAGCGTTTACTTTTTTATTATTTTTTTTAATTTTATCTAAATATGCTTTTGTTAAATCAACAGAAGTAAATTCTCCCTTTTTTAATCCTTCGTGCGCTTCTTTAATTGCTAACTCTGTTAAATCCATTATAATATTGTTTTAACTTTAATGTAATCATCTTTTTTACAGGGAGCTGCAGTAATTAGCTCATCTCTTATATTGTGGCTGGAAACTACCTCATCTCTTCGGCTCGCCGAAGCCTTGGTGGAGGCGGCTTCAACTTTTACCTTCGGGGCTTTTTTTAACAAATCAAAATAATCCAAAATCGCAGACATATCTTTCTGCATTTTTTCTATTTCCTTTTCAGTTAATTCCAACCGCGCCAACTTTGCAATACGTTTTACTTCGTCTTTGCTAAGCATAAAATTTAAAAATACAAATTTCACGCAAATAAGCCGCTGTCTTCGTCTTTTGACATTACTTCAGATAATGTTTCAAGGTTTTCCAAAGCCATTCCAGCTCCCCTTACAACCGAGGTTAATGGATCATCAATAATTTTACATGGCATTTTTGTTTCTTTTGAAATTAAAGCATCCAATCCTCTCAGCAAACTGCCTCCGCCAGCCAAATAAATGCCATTTGTCATTACATCTGCCAAAAGCTCTGGAGGAGTTTCTTCAATTGTCACTTTAATAGCAGCTAATATCTGTTTTACCGATCTTTCCAAAGCTCTTTGGACGTCATCATTAAAAATAACAACTTCTTCGGGCAAACCTGTAACTAAATTTCTTCCCCGCATAGGCATTTCTTTCTTTTCTTTTAGGGGCATAGCAGAACCAATATTTATTTTAATAAGTTCAGCTGTTCTTTCGCCAATTAATAACTTATATTCTTTTTGGGCAAATTGCACAATATCGTCATTAAGCTTGTCTCCGGCAATTCTTAAAGACCTAAAAGCAACTATTCCGCCAAGCGAAATAACTGCCACTTCTGTTGTCCCTCCGCCAATATCAACTATGAAGTTTCCCCCGGCATCTTGAATGGAAAGTTTTGCCCCAATAGCTGAAGCCAAAGGCTCTTCAATTAAAAACACTGTTCTTGCTCCGGCATTTTTTGCGGCATCCCTTACCGCTTTTCTTTCAACTTCTGTAACTCCGCAAGGAATTCCAATTATTATTCTTGGCATGTGGCCTATTCCAAACATTTTTTTACTGCCCGAAGCCGCTTTTTCAATAAAATATTTTAACATCTGCTCTGTGACCTCAAAGTCAGAAATAACTCCATTAACCAATGGCCTTGTAGCAGTAATATAGGAAGGCGTGCGGCCAACCATTTTTTTTGCTTCTTCTCCAATAGCTAAAATTTGGCCTGTTTTGTTATTAACAGCAACAACAGACGGCTCATTTATAATTATTCCCCTGTCTTTTACGTAAACCAAAGAGTTGGCAGTACCCAAATCAATCGCCATATCTACTGACAAAAATGAAAAAAGTTTTTTAAACATTTACTTTAAAATTTTTGATAATTGTTTTATTTTTATTAATCTCGCTGTATTTTTATTTCTTTCTTTTACTTCAACAGAATTTTTCGCTAATGTTTTCTCTGAAACCACAACCCTAAAAGGAATACCCATTAAATCGGCTTCTGCAAATTTTTCTCCAGCTGATTTATCTTGCCTATCATCGTATAATACCTGAATACCATTTTTTTTCAATTCTTGATAAATTTTATTTGCTGTGGCCTTTATATTTTTTTTATCAGATTTAATTTCTATTAAATGGACTAAAAACGGGGCAACTGATTTTGGCCAAATAATTCCTTTGTCATCATGATTTATCTCAACAATTGTCCCCAATAATCTTCCTAACCCAATTCCAAAACACCCCATAATAACATCTTTTTCATGGCCGTCTTTATCCCTAAATTTTAAATCAAATGGCAAAGAATATTTTGTCCCCAGCTTAAAAATATTTCCTGCTTCAACAGCTTTTTTTTCGTCAAACTCGCCTGCGCCGCATTTTGGACAAACCGAATTTTCTGGCTTAATTTCTTTATTAATTGCCAACTTACATTTTTTGCAGATATAAATTATGTCTTCTCCTGCTTCTGTTGTTGTTTGAAATTCGTCTGAGTACTTAGAAAAACTTCCGCCAGAGGCCAATGTTTGGTAAGTATTTTTACCAATGCCGCATTCTTTAAAAATATTCATATATATCTTTATCATTTTGTCGTAATACTTATCTAAGTCCCTTTCCGTAGAATGAAAAGAATATAAATCTTTCATTAAAAATTCTCTTGTCCTTAAAATTCCAGATTTCGCCCTTAACTCATTTCTAAATTTGGTCTGAAATTGAAAAATAGACAACGGCAAATCTTTATGCGAAAAAATAATTTTTTTAGCTAAAGGCACCACAACTTCTTCGTGCGTTGGAGCCAAAGCATAATCTTTATCGCCATTGCCTTTTAATTTAAAAAGTATATCTAAATTATCCCATCTGCCTGTTTTTTGCCAATTTTCTTTTGGATTTAATGCCGGCATTAAAATTTCCTGTCCATCGGCCTCCAACATATTTTTTCTGATTATATTTTCAATTTTCTGCAGAACCAAAAACCCCAAGGGCAAAAAACTATAAACTCCAGCCATTAGCTGGTCAACAAACCCAGCCCGCGCCAGCAAATCGTGGGAAATTGCTGACTTTTCCCCGCCTGCATCGCCTGCGGCGAAGCCGCTGCGGGCAGGTTTATCTGTTTTATAAAACAATTTTGATTGCAACATATTGTTATATATAAATTATTTTTGCAATGATGATTTTAAAAATTCTGTAAAACGCGGGATGTCAAATTTTATTGTGACAAAAATAGACATTGCAATAAGCAAAAAGAAAAATATTGCAGTTATTGTTTGCTCTGTTTTGGCAGAAACCGGCCTGCCCTTTATTTTTTCAATAAGCAAAAACAACAGTTTTCCTCCGTCTAAAGCCGGAATTGGAAACAAATTAAATATGGCAATAAAAACAGAAATAGATCCTATAAAATACAGAAAAAATCCAACTCCATAATCCACAGCCCTTGCTAAAAATATAGTAATTCCCAAAGGACCTGCCAGTTCAGCTCCCTGCGGAACCCCTTTGCCTGAAAAAATATTTTTAAAAACGTCATATAATCCCTGCGCTGATTTTACTGTAATATCCCAGCAATAAATTGTT
Source organism: Patescibacteria group bacterium (assembly GCA_038065715.1). GTDB lineage: Bacteria > Patescibacteriota > Minisyncoccia > Minisyncoccales > Staskawiczbacteraceae > JBBTQL01. Next base: position 51,128 of record JBBTQL010000006.1, on the reverse strand, counting down.
CCCTGAATAGGAGCTTGATACCACGGATATTTTTGAATTAAAGTTGCCATTCTTTCTAAGCCAACTCCAATTGACCCTTCTCCTTCAGGATACTCGGCCCTTGGCGAAAGAGAAACTTCTAATGTTTTATCGCCCCTTTTAATAGACAATTTAATTTGTTCTGAAGCATGGCTTTTTGAGAAATCTTGAATATCCTTTACTTTATCTATTTTTGTTTCTTCAGTGCCCGCATTTGCGCTTTCATATTTATTGCTTTTAGCGCCCAATAAAACATCTCCCGCTTTTAATCCTGCTTTCTCTGCTGGAGAATTATAAGACACAGATACAATTATAACTCTTGCATTGGTTAAACCTTGCAAGTCTTGATCTCCCACGGGAATATCAGCTCCTATGCCAAAAACAACAGAAAAAATAATTATGCTGGCCAGCCAAAAAGCAGCAACTCCACCAATAACGATTAAAACTCTTTTCCATATGGCTAAACTAGAAAAACTCCTATAATCATCCAACCCTCCTTCTTCGCCGTAAATCCTGACAAAAGCGCCTAATGGAATCCAGTTTATAGAATAAATTGTATCGCCAAATTTTTTTCCGATAATTCTTGGAGGATATCCTACTCCAAATTCTTCAACTTTAACGCCAAATTTTTTGGCTATTATAAAATGTCCAAATTCGTGGATTATCATTAAAGCAATTAAACTTAAAAAAGCAATGACTAAAGTTAAAATTGTTGATAACATTTGATGAAATCTTTAATTTTTAAGCTACTTCGTTTTTTTTCTTTTCAATTAAATTTTTTATTTTTTCGTTGTATTCGTCAATCAATTTTTGCAGTTCGTCTTTTCCGCGAAATTTATCGTCTTCTGAAATATTTTTTTCTTTAAAAGCGTCCTGAATTTTATTCCATGCGTCTTCTCTGCAATGCCTTATTGTCTGCCTTGCCTGCTCGCCCTTTTCATTTAAAATTTTAATTAAGCCTTGCCTGTATTCTTCTGTTAAAAGCGGCAAGCCGATTCTTATAACATTTTTATCAACGGCCGATGACATGCCTAATCCAGACTGAGAAATGGCTTTTTCTATCGGTTCAATATAAGAAATATCCCATGGCTGAATAACAATCTGGTTTGTTTGTGGCGCAGAAATGGCCCCCAATTGCTTTAAGGCAAACTTTGAGCCAAAAGCATTAACTTCTATATCTTCAACCAGCGAAGGAGATGCTCTTGATGTACGTATTTTCGCAATTTCGTTCTCTAAAAATTTTAAAGCCTTTTCAAACTCTGGCCTGGCTTTGTCGATAAATTCTTTATACGACATATATTTTTATGTTTCCATTAATAATATTTCCAATGCCAATTTAGGGCTGGCATTGGTAAACGTTAATTCTCTGTTTATTGCTTCTGCCAAATTTAATACTCTTTTTAAATCGCCAATTGAATACTTTGCAAAAACTCCGTCTTTAACATCAAATTTCTCTATGCCTATTTTTGCAAGCAATAAATGCCTTAAATATTTCTGCGCAACCTTTATAATGTCTTCAATTTTTTGCTTTTCTGCATCAATGGATTTTACAAATTTAAACTTTTCTGAAAGATTAGAATTTAAAACAGGAATCAAGCTGTTTAAAATTTCTTTCTCTATTTCTTTTTTTTCTAAATTTTCTGGCAAATTTTTGCCCCAAAAAAACTTTATTTGCTGGCATCTTGAAAAAATTGTCGGCAGAATTATTTCTGGCCTTGAAGAAATTAAAAAAATCAGTGTTTTCCCTTTTGGCTCTTCTAAAGTTTTTAATAAACAGCTTTGCGCCTCTTGATTCATGCTTTCTGCGCAGTCAATGATAACAGATTTAAAAGAGCCGTAATACGATTTATAGCTTAAAAAATTTTGCGCCTCCCTGATTCTGGAAATTTTTATTTCGCCTCCATCTCCGAATTTCTCATCTTTTCCATTTGGCGATAAAACCGTTAAATCCGGAAAACTGTTTTTTTCTATCATTAGGCAATTTGCGCACTTTTGGCAAGGTATTTTTGCATTTATTTGACCCGCCTCCGCCCCGCCAAGGCGGGGCTTCTGCGAGGCAAGGCAATTTATATATTTTACAAATTCTATTACAAAAGTTTTTTTGCCTATTCCATTTTGGCCAGAAAACAAATAAGCATGTGAAAGCTGATTTTGTTCAAGCTTTTTCTTTAAAAACTCCCATTGTTTGCTATGCCCAACTAACATAAAAAGTTATTTTTTACTCATTACCACTTTTTTATACTCCTCTAAATGCTCTAAAACCAATCCTGTTCCCTTTACTACGCAGAACAGCGGCTCTTCTGCAACAAAACATGGCACTCCTGTGCTTTGAGCAATCAATTCATTTATTTTTGGCAAAAGCGCTCCGCCGCCGGCAACAACAATTCCTTTATTCATTATATCAGCAGAAAGCTCTGGCGGTGTTTCAGATAAAACAATTTTAGCGGCTTGCACTATTTCAACCAAAACATCAGAAATTGCCTCGCAAACTTCATTGCTTGATATTTTAATATTTCTTGGTAAACCTAAAATTAAATCTCTTCCCTGAATTTCCAAATACTTTGGTTCTCTTTGAGGAAGCGCTGTGCCAATTTTTATTTTTATTTCTTCTGCTGATTGCGTGCCAATAGCCAAATTATATTTCTTTTTTATATATTCGGCTATAGCTGTATCTATTTTGTCGCCAGCCACCCTTACAGAATGAGAAGTTACAATTCCGCCAAGCGAAATAACAGCAACTTCTGAAGTGCCTCCGCCAATATCAATTACCATATGGCCTGAACACGAGTTAATTGGTATGCCAGCTCCAATTGCAGCCAATATTGGCTCTTTTGCCACAAAAGCCTGCTTGGCTCCAGAAGACAGAGCCGCCTCAATAACAGCCCTTCTTTCAGTGCTGGTAATTCCAGCAGGAACAGATATCACTAATTCTGGTTTAAAAAACCTGAATCTGCTTGCTGTTTTTGCAATAAAATAACGTATCATTGCCTGCGTTACTTTATAATCAGCTATAACCCCGTCTTTTAACGGCCTGTAAACTCTAATGTCATCTGGCGTGCGGCCTATCATTTCTTTTGCCCGCGCGCCAACTGCTAAAATTTTGTTGTCAGTTAAAGAAATAGCAACAACCGAAGGCTCGTGTAAAACTATCCCCTTGCCCTGGACATAAACCAGAGAGTTGCAGGTTCCTAAATCAATTGCAATTTTTGAGTTAAACATAAAAACTAATTTTTAATTTAAGATTTAAGCGTTTACGCGCTTAATGTCTGCTCCCAATTTCTGTAAACGCTCCTCTATCTTTTCATACCCTCTGTCAATTTGAAAAACGTTATCAATAACAGTTTCGCCTTCAGCCATTAATCCTGCAATAACCAAACAAGCTCCAGCCCTAATATCCCACGATGCAATATTCGATCCAATTAGTTTTACTGGGCCGAATACAAACGCCCTATGAGGATCAACTATTTCTATGTCAGCGCCCATTTTTCTTAGCTCTTGCACATAATTAAACCTGCTTTCATATAAAGGATCGTGCACCAAACTCTTTCCTTTCGCCTGCGTCAGCAATGGAATAACCACAGGCAAAAAATCTGTTGGAAATCCCGGGCAAGGCAATGCCTGAATTTTAGTATGCTCTAAATCTGGAGCATAAAAAACTGTTATCTCATTTTTTCCTTTTTCAAATTTAACCCCCATTGAAGAAAGCTTTTCTAAAAATAAGTCCAGATAATCGAAGTCTACATTTTTTATAATAATTTTACCAGGAACAACAGCTCCCAAAACAATAAACGTTGCCGCCTCTATCGGATCAGAAATAATAGAATGTAAAACGCCATTTAAGCTTTTTACTCCTTCAATTTCAATTGTATGAGTTCCAACTCCGTTTATTTTAGCTCCCATTGCTTCCAACATTTTTCCTAAATCTTGCACATGGGGTTCACAAGCAGCTCCCTTTATTATTGTTTTCCCCTCTGCTAAAACAGCTGCCAGCATAACATTTTCAGTGGCAGTAACTGAAAATTCCTCCAAAATAATTTCAGTTCCTTTAAGCTTTTCGCAATCAACTTCATAGAAACCATTTTCTCTTTTAATTCTTGCCCCTAATTTTTCTAACGCTTTCAAGTGCACTGAAATTGGCCTTAGGCCAATTCTGTCTCCGCCTGGCGCCCCGATTTTAAAATGCTTTATCCTGTGCAGTAAGCTTCCAAATAATAAAACTGAAATTCTTGTTTTTGAAATTTTTTCAAAATCTATTTTTTCAACATCAAGAGAGTCTGCAATAATTTTTACTTTTCTCTCTCCGATATTTTCAACCTTAACTCCCATACTTTTCAAAACCTCCAGTATATTAAAAATATCTTCTATTAAAGGAAGATTTTCTATCACACACTCTTTTTCGGTTAAAAGACAGGCTGCCAAAACAGGCCCTGCTGCATTTTTTGAACCCCTGACTTCTATTTCTCCTGAAAGAGTTTTTCGCCCCTTAATTACAAATTTATCTGCCAAGTTTTTATAATTAATTATACCCTATCTTAATCTAAAAAAATAATAATTGCAAGTTTTAAAATTTAAAAACAAATAGCCCTTTTGAAAGGGCAATTTGTTGTAAAAAATTGTTGTAAAGTTTAAGATAAAATTTCTTTAGAGTGGGATTTTTTCCACTCTTCTATTTTTTTGTGGTCGCCAGAAAGCAATAATTTTGGAACCCGCCAAAACTTCTTGTTAGAAGATTTAGGCGGGCAAGCCCTCCCTCTTTTTTCGTATTTACCAACATTAAAAATTTCCGGGCGGGTGTATTGAGCATATTCTAAAAATCCGCCTTTTTTTGTAACTCTTTCTTCCAACAATTGTGGCTTTCCTAAAACTCCGGGTATTAATCTTGAAATTGTTTCTATTGCCACCATTGCCGGAAGCTCCCCTCCCATTAAATCATAATCTCCAATTGATAGCTCAACGTCTGCAATATTTTTTGCCACTCTTTCGTCAACTCCTTCATATCTACCGCAAATAAAAATTATCTGGTCTAACTTTGAAAACTGAAAAGCAAGTTTTTGGTTAAATTTTTTGCCTCTTGGCGTAAACAAAATTATTTTAGTCTTTCCTCGCTTTTTTATTTTTTTTACAGCTTTATAAATTGGCTCTACCTGCATAACCATTCCCAAGCCTCCGCCAAATGGCCTGTCATCAACCTGTTTATGAGGGCCCTTTCCCCATTTCCGCAAATTATGAACATTTATTTTTATCAATTTTTTTTTCTGCGCCCTTGCAATTAAACTCTCGCCCAAATAGGACTTAAAAATTTCCGGAAAAATTGTAATTACATCAAACTTCATATTTGCTTCGCAAATCACGGATTAATGCAGATTTTAACTAATTTATACTGATAATTTTTCCGCATAAATCCGCTAAAATCCGTATAAATCAGCGGCACATAAAACGAAAACGGTACTACCTGTATGATAGCACCGCCTTCGGTAATATGTAAAATCTACAAATTACAAACTGATATTGTCTATATCTTCTGAGAGTTCTTTTTTCTCAGTTCTTGGAGCGCGTCCGCCTTCTGGTTCCTCAATTTTGAGGTTCACTCTGGCGTGATTTTTTAATCCGACAATTCGGACTAAATTTCTTATTGCCTTGGCAGTTGATCCTTCGCGGCCGATTATTTGGCCCATATCTTCAGGATTTACTTTCAAAGAAAGTAAAACTCCCATTTCGTCAACTTTTCTCTCAACTTTGACGTCTTTTGGGTTATCAACTAACTCTTTGACAATGTACTCAAGAAACTCTTTGTCGTTTTCTTTTGTCATTGCTTTGCCCCGCCGTAGCTTTATGCGAAGGCGGGTCTGTCATTAAATCTATAATCGTTCTGCGACCTTTATTTTTTATTTTACTCCTTTATCAGTAGATGTCAAATTTTATTTTTATACTCTCCCCTTTTTTCAAACCACTAAAGAAATTTATTACTTCTGAGAAATCAGACAATTTTCTGTTATTCAACTAATGATTTGAAAAAAAAGGGGAAACTGCGAAATTTATCGCTTGGCCTGTTTCCCAATAGGCCATGAACTTCACCTAGGAGTTTCCATGGGTTGCACGGAGCCTTTATTAACCCTAAGTGCTCCAGGCACATCTTCTTCGTAGTAAACTGCAATGTGCGGTCCCTTAGGGCCGACCGGATAGTCCACGTTCATCTGCACAAAGGCATACTGCCCATTTTCTGCCCGAAGGTAATTACCATCGGGCAAATTGTGAATGGTGATCGGTTTTCCAATGTTGTCCTTTGCTTCGGCCTTAGCCTGCCCTAACTGTTGCACGAGTTTCTCGTTCTCCTCCTGTAAAAACTTTTCTCGACGCAAGCCGAGGAAAAGGATACAAAATATGAGAATCATCGCCGTTAAAACACATACTACCAAATAACATCCCATAGAATCCTGGTGACCTTTCATGACTTTCTCCTTCAGAATTTGCCAAATGCGTTCATTAAAGGCGAACGCGCACCTTTCAAGCTAAGATGCTTGGGGGATCTCTCCTTGTTTTTTTTGAAAGACTATTGAGCCTTTTCACAAAACTTCATTGCCCGAATTCCTCAGCAAAAGCCAAGAAACCGATTATGAAGAAGAGACCTCCCAAACGCCTTAATTTACCCTATATATTAATTATACCACTATTAAAAAGCTTGTCAATAGCACGCTGTTTAAACCAAAAATCCGCTTTTTGAGGCGAATTTTAGACTGTTTTTTAATATATTATGCTTTAACTTCTTCCCCTGCGACTTCCTCTGTTGGTTTTGACTCTTCTTTCGCGACTTCTTCTGGATTGCTTCCCGCCCCTTCGGGGGCGAGGCTCGCCTCGTCAGCGGACGAGGCGGCTGCCTGAACTTTAGCTGCATTTTCTTTATCCCCGCCTAAAGCTGCTACATTATTGCGGGCGAGTATTTCTGCTTGCTTTTTTTTGCTTAATTTTGAAACGTGAATTTTTTTTGCGTCTATAACTTTTTCTTTTACAAGCAAATTGTGAATTGTGTCCGATGGCTGGGCGCCGGTTTTTAGCCAATACTGAATTCTTTCTTTATTTAAAGATATTTTTTTAGTTAAAGGATTAACGTAACCCAAATCTTCAACCGACCTTCCTCCTTTTGTCGATCTTCTTTTATCTATAACAACCACCCTAAAAAATGGCTGATTCTTTTTGCCTTTTCTTGATAAACGAATTGTAAGCATTTATTTTTAGTTTTTTATATTTTTATTTTTTAATTACTAAAGCATTTTTTGCCGCGCTTTCTTCTGCCTCCTGTTTTGAAGAGCCTTCTCCTTCTGCCACTTTATTCTCTCCCAAAAAAACTCCGACTATAAATTTTTTAGAGTGATCTGGACCCCATTCTTTTACCACTTTATAAGTTGGCGTTATCCCCTCTTTTTCCTGCGCCTCTTCTTGAAGTTGCGATTTTGAATCTTTATAAAGCTGATTTTTTATAATATTTGGCAAATTTACCATTAAATATTTTTTAATAAATTTATCGGCAGGTTCGTATCCTGAATCCAAATAAATAGAACCAATTAACGCTTCAAAAGAATTGGCTAAAATATACTGCCTTGCTTTGCCTAATTCTTTTGTTTCGCCTCGTGACAACAATAAAAAATCGTTAAAACCTAATTCTTCTGCAACCTTGGTGAGCATTTTAGCATTTACTAATGCCGCCCGCCAATTTGTTAAATCGCCCTCTGATTTTTCTGGATAATCTCTGTAAAGGTGGTCTGTAACAACTAATTCTAAAACAGCGTCCCCTAAAAATTCAAGCCTTTCGTTGTTGTTTAAATGAAAACTCGGATTTTCATTCAAATAAGACCTGTGCACGAATGCTTGGGTTAAAAGGTCTTTGTTTTTAAATTTCAATCCCAATTTTTTTTCAAGTTTTTCAAAATTTTTTGTCATTGTTTTTTTGTTCCCCGACAAAAGCGCTCCGCGCATTTTGACGGGTCCGTCAAGCTGCCCCTTCGGGGCTGCTGTCGGATATTTGCTTATAAACTGTGCCTAAAACTCCGTTAATAAATTTTCCTGAAATCGGCCCTGAAAAGGTTTTTGCCAATTCAATTGCTTCGTTTATGGCAACCTTTGGAGGAACTTCGTCTTTGTTTGAATATAAAAGCTCAAAAAGCCCAATCCTTAAAACATTTCTGTCAATAATTGGTATTTGGGAAATTGGCCATTCTGGCGCCGCTTTTTCAATAATTTTATCAATTTCTTTTAAATGCTTTTCAACTCCGGCAATTAATTCCCAAACAAATTTTTTATCCTCCAACCCAGGTCCAAAATCTTCCAAATTTCTTTCAACTATGCCATTCAAAGCATTATCTTTTTTACCGTAAAAATCCCATTCGTACAAACTTTGCATTACAATTGAACGTGATAAATGTCTTGATGCCATTTCTATTTCTTTGAAAGTTCTTCCATTGTTATCGGCTTTTCTTGTTTTTCCTGTTTTTCGGCAGCCTTTATTTCTTTTTCTTTTGCTTTTTTATTTTTTCTTGTAAGATTTTTTAAAACATCAATAATTTTTTTTCCTTTATAAAAACCGCAATTCTTACAAATTGTATGCGGCCTAACCGGTTTTTTGCATTTTGGACAAACAGTTAAAACAGCCGGCTTTATATATAAATGCATCCGAACTTTGTTTCTTTTGCCTTTTGTGTGCCTATGTCTTGGAACTGCCATATCAACGAAATTTTTAATTTCTAATTTTTAATTTTTAATACTAAGGTATTTTTTAATATAACAGATAATTTATTATTTTGCAATACTTAATACAAAATGTATAATTATAAGAATGAGAAAACTTTTTCTTGCCATAAAAAATGATATTTTGTTGTATGCTATGTTAATGCTCGGTTTTGTACTGCGCTTATTTTATATTTTTATTTTTACAACTCCAAAACTTTATCTTTGGTCTGACCCAGGTGCCTATGACCTGCGGGCCTTGCAAATGGCAAAAGGAATACACATGATGTTTTCAACATATTGGCCTCCGTTTTATCATATTTGGCTAAGCCTTATTTACCGGCCGCTTATATGGCTTGGCTTGGAAAATTGGCGAATTGAAATTTATGTTGTAATTTCGGCGTTGCTGGCAATGGTTGGTTTTTGGTGCGTTTATCAAATCGTAAAAAAGCTGTTTCCTGCCCCTGCAGGCAAGTCTCAAAAAACAGCTTTAATTGTTTTGGCGCTTTTAATTTTATGGTATCCTCTCATTTACTTAAATTATTTAGTAATGAGTGAAAATTTATTTTTTCCATTGCTTTTTCTCGGCCTTTATTTTTTAATAACAAAGCCACAAAATTCATCAACCGGGCTATGGATAGGATTATTTTTTGGCCTTGCTTTTTTGACCCGTCCTATTTTTGCATTAGTTTTGCCTCTTTTTTTGCTTTGGGGATTATATTATAAAATTAATTGGCGGTTATTGATAACTTTTACCTTGACAGCAGCAGCTATAGTTGCATCTATGGCTCTTTTTAATTTTTATTACACAAACGGAGCTGAAAAATCTATTTCTTCAAACGGGGGCGTTGGATTTGCAATGCTGTGGTGCGATGCAAAATCGCTTCAATTTTCAAACAATGGATACAGTTTTGGATTTGGTCCTCCAGCCAATATTGATTATCCTGAAAATAGCAGAATTTTTACCGCAGTTCCCTTTGAAAACCAAAAATATTATTATCAAATAGGGCTTAATTGCTTAAAAAACCATCCCCAGCAACTAATAAATAATTTTTCTTCTATAATAAAATTATTTCACAGCCATCTTTTTCCAACTATTGGAAACATAGCAGGCTGGGAAACTTTCCGCCTTATATTCAAGCTTTTAACTGGATTATTATTTATTTTCAGTATTTTAACAACCATCGGGCTCTCTGGCAAGCGCCTTAAAATTAACGAGTCTGACAAAAAATATTTTTACTTTATGGCTTTAATTATTTTTTCTGTTCCGCTTACCGTTTATTTGCAAAACATTGGCGAAGAACGCTACCTTATGCCTTATGCTCCGTTATTAATAATTTTATCTATTCCAGCCGCCAGCGCTTTAATTAAAAAAATATGGAAACTATTTCAATAATAATACCAGCTTACAACGAAGAAAAAAGGCTTTCAAAAACCTTATCAAAATGGCAAAATTTTTTAAATCCAGGCTATAAAGTTGTTGAAATAATAATTGTTGACGACGGTTCAGAAGATAAAACTGAAGAAGTCGCCGAATCTTTTAAAAATCAGCTGCCGATAAAAATAATAAAGGTAATTCCTAACCGGGGAAAGGGATATGCAGTAAAAAACGGGGTAAAAAAAGCGCTAGGCGATTTGATTTTTATATATGACGCTGACGGCGCAGTGGCGCCACTTGAAATCAATAAACTTCTTTTACAAATAAAAAATGCAGATATAGTAATTGGCTCAAGAACCGCAAAAGGAGCAAAAGCAAAAATATCTTTTATGCGCCACATAGTAGGAATATGTTTTCATATTTTTTGCTGGCCTCTTCTGCCAAAAATAAAAGATGCTTCCTGCGGAGCTAAGCTTTTTAGAAAAGACTGCGCCAAAAAAATTTTTGAAATGCAGAAAATTGAACGTTTTGCTTTTGATATTGAAATTTTGTGGCTGGCTAAAAATTTAAATTTAAAAATAAAAGAAGTTGGATTAGAGTGGAAAGAAATTCCGGGTTCAAAAATTAAAATTTTTCACGACAGTTTAGAAATGGCTGTTTCTGTGCTAAGCTTGTATAAAAGGCAATTATTTAATAAAATTATAAAATAAAATATTAAAAATTTAAAAACAAAAACAATGGATATAAAGCCAAAAACAAAACTTATAGCGCTAACTTTGCTGATTTACGGTTTGCCGATTTTTATTTTGTCTATTCTGCCGTTTTCAAAAGGCTTTTTCGGCGATTTTGAATCCCCTATTTTCAACTTTTTATTTAATGGAAAAATTTTATTTTCTCCAACTGGAATTATTTTTGATTTGCTTTTGCTTTACTGCGCTTATTTGTTTATAAGAGATGATATTTCAATTGAAGAAGAAAGGGTTTATCTTGTATATTCTGGATTAAAAAAAATATTTAGTTTCGTTTTTATAGATAAAATAAAAAAAGACTTAGCAATATCTAAAGCAGAAAAAGTGTCTGTTCTTTTTTATTTTGTAAAAATATTTTTTACGCCAATAATGATAAATTTTTTAATAAACAACACCAGATCTCTTATCCAATTTCTATCTAATTCAAATTCATTTGAATTCACAAAAGCAAATATTTTAGGCTCTTATTTTTATCTTATTTTTTATTTAATTTTAATGATAGACACAGCGATATTCGCGTTTGGATATCTTTTTGAGTCTTCTTTTTTAAAAAATACAGTAAAATCAGTAGAGCCCACTGCTTTAGGATGGATGGTGACTCTTATGTGCTACCCGCCGTTTAACGATTTAACAGGAAGATTTTTAGGATGGTATTCTTCTGATTTTAATGATTTTGGAAACATAAACATAAACATTATAGCCGGAGCATTTTCTCTTTTGGCGTTTGCCATTTATTGCTGGGCTTCCATTGCTTTGGGATTTAAGGCTTCTAATTTAACGAACAGAGGAATTGTTTCTGGCGGCCCCTATAAATATGTTAGGCATCCAGCCTACATTTCAAAAAATTTAAGCTGGTGGATTATGGGCATTCCATTTATAAAAACATATGGTTTTGTGGCAATTTTAAGCTTAGCTGTATGGACTTTTATTTATTTCTTAAGAGCTTTAACCGAAGAAAGGCATTTAATCAAAGACGAGGCTTATGTTGAATATATGAAAAAAACAAAGTATATGTTTATCCCCGGCGTTTATTAAAATGGAGAAATTTCTTTATTGCCTGGTAAATTATTTGAACAAGGAGAAATAAAAACGTTTTTAGAAACATAACCGCAGCCTCCTGTTTCATCACAAACTTTTAAGTTAGAATAATGAGAACATTGAGTAGTATAAGTACAGGAGATATTTCCTTTGGTATATTTTTTAGCAGAACCGTCTGCGCAATCCCAAGTATACGAAACAATTGGGCTCGTGTTGCAAGGATAAGATCCAGTAGAGGTATAACAAGTAGAAGTATCTACAAGAGTAGTTAAATTGTTTATAAGCGGAGGATCTGGATTAAAATAATAGTCGGGATTTGGACAAGCATGGGCATACCCGTATGTAAATATTTGCTCAGCATTTTTCCATTCAGAAGGAGTATAATCTTTTGCCCACACTTTTACCCGCCAATAATAGCCAGTATTAAAATTAATGTGGTCGCATTGGTTATTAGGATACGGATTAGATAAATTATTAACATCGCAATAATGAAGCGAAGGATCTATTTGCACAAGCACCATTTGCTCATTTAAGTCTCCTGCCCGATAATTAAGATTATCATAAACTCTGTCAACTTCAGGCGATAAAAAATTAGAATTGTCGTCTACTTGAAACTGAAATTTTATCTCTCCTATGTTAGCCGTGTGCTCGTAATTCCATCTAAAAATAGCCATTTCAGTGCCCGGAATTCCCGTGCAATAACTGCCTGTAAAAGCCTGTAGATTATCTGCATACGGATAATCATTTTCTGTACAAATATTATTATTTGCGCAGAGGTCATTACCTGGACCAGAAACACATTTACATTGGCCGCCATCACAAGAAGAATGAGAACCCGAACAAGGAGCCCACACGCCATTAACGCAAGGGGTAACGCCGCCGCAAAAACAAGATTTAGTAGTTCCATTAGGCACTCCTTTGCCATTTAATATGCAAACGATACCGCCGCCATTGGAGCTAGAGCTTGAACTGGAGCTGGAGCTGGAGCTGGAACTTGAACTAGAACTGCTTGAACTACTGCCAGACCCTGAACAATAAGAACCAGCATAAAAACAGGCGCTAATTCCGGTACCATTTACGCAAACACATTGATTGCCTATACATTCAGAATGACTACCTTCAATGCAAGGACCGCCGCCGCTTGAACTTGAGCTAGAACTGCTACTACTGGAACTTGAACTGGAACTGGAACTTGAGCTTGAACTGCCGCCGCCGCCGCCTTCGCAGGGAGTACAAACAACACCAACTTCAGGACTTTTACAACCAGGAACGCCGAAAACCTCAAAGCATTCACCAGAAAAACGTATCACAACACTGCATTCAACACCATTTGTACAACCCATTGGAGGCAAAATTATATCTTGTTGAAAAGGACAATCTGTAACTTTTACCCAGCCAGCAGGGTTATCAACGCACGCCGCATTTAACCCCGTGACCTTGCAAACAGGACAATTCATTTGAACTTCTATGCTTGATTGAGGCGGACTACCTGCGCACCGCGCGGCTCCTGGCCGGCATGGACCGCAGTTGCCTACTGTGCTATTTTGAGTTCCTGGCACGCATGCCGGTCCAACAACGCCCGAACCCACCGGCTGATTTTCCCGGCAATACCAAACTCTTTTCCTTTCCTTAATAGTATTATTAGGCCCACAATATTTTTCTATCAACTCCGGAAGCGGACAATCTGAAATCTTTGTTACAGTAGTCCCCTTTAAACATTCATTATCAATACAAGATGCTGTGTTTAGCCGCTCTCCAATAGATTTAGTGGTCATACAAAAATTTACACTGATAGGCAAATCGGGCGTGCAATTCGCGCCGGGGTCAATAGCGTTGCATGTTGTCCCGCCACTGGAACCACTGCTACTGCTGCTCGGGGGCTGGCAAATATTTGCAATACAAACGTTTGGGTATGCGCAATTACTATCAGTTTGACATACACCTCCGCCGCTGCTAGAATTTTGCGCTAAAACTGTAATTATAGATGGATTTATATTCGCTCGTAAACCAAAAATGACTAATAAAAAAATTAATCCAAAAAAAACGAAATAAAACGAATTTATTTTTGTCACAAATTATATTTTTAAAAATTCTATTTTAAAACCGCGAACTAATTTATGCTAAAAAGTTATTATTTTGGAGCAACGTTTGTGTTTGGCAAAGAATTGATAATAACAACCGACATGCCCTTTAAAACGGCACTGGGTAAAAGCCTTAAATTTATGCTTAAAGTATTGCCAACCTTAATGTCTTTAAATTCAGCTTTTCCTTGAGTAGGGGTGTTTGTTCCTTTTACTGGAACTGCATTAAAAGAAGAAATTTGCGCGTTTTCATCAATTTTTATTATTAAGCTTTCTCCCGCGTTTTTTAATGTGATATTTCTTCCAGATATGCTTGCAACTTCGCCAAATGCAACAATTGAAGGAATAACTTTTGAAGACAATGATTTTACTGCCGTTGTTGCCGCCACTGCTTCATTATTTGGGGGAATATTTTGCTGTGTTTGCTGTGTTTGATAAAAAACGCCTGCGCCGCCACCTAAAATAAAAATAATTACTCCGCCAATTACCAATAAAAATGCTAATGACTTATTCATTTGATTGAATTGCTAAATTACTTTGCTATTAAATTGTTGAAAATTAACAGTTTAATAATTTAACATTATTTACATATTTTATTATTTTAACTTTTTATGTATTTTAAAACAAGTATGTCAATTATTTGTATCTGTGGATAACTTTTTTAATAAGTATGGTGAAGACTTGACAAAACATTATGACATCATATAGTTAATATAGATAGTTAATATAGAAAGCACCTTGACAACTTGCCTGTTAAACGCCCTACTTCTGGCGCATCTTCTAAAATTGTATTTTGGAAGATATTTAACAAGGCAAACATTAACGGGAGCTAGTGCTATGAAAAAGGCAATCGCATTGTTCTGGTTGATCGTTTTGATAGTTTTGATCTTTTTGGCTCTTTGCGTTTCTGCAAAAGCCAAAGAAATCCCGGGAGGCATTGTTTTCTCTGACGGCAAAGACCTTGTTTACTGCGATTTCACAACAAAACAGCGGATAAACCTTACAGGCGGCGTTGAGGAAACAATCGGCAACGATCCTTTCACTGTTTCAGAGGATGGAACAACTCTATTTTGGATAAAGGACCGCAAGCTTTGGATAAAGCTTCTGCCTAACGGAAAATCATATACTCTTAAGAGAACTGTTTTCAAACCTATTGGAAAAGATAGAGAGGTTGCAAACGGAATTACAGACGTGATTGTGCCGCAGTCTGCCAAAAATATTGTTGTTTCAAGAAACGGAAACAATATATCTTTTGAGCTTGAAAAAACAGGCGACTCTATGGTTCCCATAAAGCCGGGGAGCGAAATAGACAAAATGTGGTTTGCCAAGTATAAGCCGCATGTTGCCCAATATTGGCCGCTGTATATAGCAAAAAAAGATGTGTGCAACGCTGTTGTCTTTTTCAAAAAAGATATTAATGGCAACATGCCGTCGCCATTGCCTGCTTGGCAATACTGCGGAAACACTAATTTCTGCGCGCCAGTCTGGCCTTTTAGAACAAACCCGTCATATTTTGGAGAAGATGCATATAAATTCAAAAATCCTCTTGTTTTTAGTGGACCCGAGCATGACATAGAGGCTAACGCAAGCCTTATGGGAAACGAGTGCATTAAAAGGTTTTCATTTAGGAGAGACGGACATTTCGCAGTCTGGTTAACGGCCGAAAATCCTGATGAAGAACTGTTTGCTGTAATATACCAAACTCCTTTTGGATGGGGTCCTATTGAAATTAGAGGACAAAGCCAAGCTATGATAAGAAATAGCGCAACAGGCAAAGTATCTAAAAACTTACACCCTGGGATTTATGAAATACCGGTGCAACTTCGCAACTGCGAAGGCTTGGCATGGAAACCAGAACCAGACGGCGGGCTTGCTTTTTTTTCAGAAGGAACTGTATTTTTACTGGATGGAGAACAAATAAAAAACGGCATCAAAAACAGCGGTTTGGTAAAACATCCAAAATATTCTTTCCGCAACTTGCCGGTGAATAATGTTTTCCCAATCCAGCCAAAAACAATCATCACTGAAATAAAAGGCAGCAAATACCACTGGATAAGCAACAATGCCTTTATATTTAGAGATGAGAAAGGCATTTTAAGGCTGTGGGACGGCGGTGGAGAGTTGAGCATGCTCTTGGATTTTGTTCCAGAAGCATTCTTTTACTGTAATCCATTGGGCTTAAAAGCAAATATGCCAATGGTTTCAAGCGGTAAAACTCCAGATAGCCTTCTCCAGTCAGTATCCGGTAAAAATAAATTACCGGCAAACCAAAACATCTGGCCTAGTTTTTCTGCGTTCACTGTTGGATCTATTAAAACCGGCTGGCGAGGATCAATTGGCCCCATTCCTTCGAGTCCGAATGGCGCTATCACTATTTTTTTGGAAACAGAAGAAGCAAAAAACAGCGGACAAGGGCTTTTGTTATTCGCCCTTATAGACGAAACTGATATCAGCAAGATTACCGACCCTTCCAAGTACGAGTTCAAGGGACTGAATCAAACAGGCTTTAGTGATAGCAAGGGTAAAAGTCTGCCACAGGTTTTAGTTCCCGTAAAAAAGATAATCGTACTAAGGATTGGCAATACTTACGCCGCTATAAAGCCAGTGGAAATAGATATGGACATGTCTCCATTAAATAAGCCTGGTCAAGATGAAAAGGAAATAAGGAGAATGGAGGCAAACTGGAAAAAAAAGACTATAGAAAAGTACGGAAGCATTGATGGCATAAAAAAACCAAAGTTTACTGCAAGCTCATGGAAAACTAACTGGCGGTCAATGACCTACGAATGGAGGTACTGGCCATCCGTTAAAAACGCAGTAGAAGTAGCTACGACAGAGTAGCAAAAAACATGCCCTGATTATGGACGATCAGGGCTTTTTATTTTGCATTATTGTAACTGCTGACGGGCCAAAAACTTTTTCTGTGAATTTTGCACGAGCCGTGTTTTTTAATCATTTTAAAATGAAAAGCTGTGCCATATCCTTTGTGCCCATCAAATCCATATTGCGGATATTTTTTATGCTCTTTTTTCATTATTCTATCTCTTGTAACTTTGGCAATAATTGATGCGGCAGATATTGAAAAAACTTTTGAATCTCCTTTTATGATAGACTTTTGCTTCGGCTCGCCGAAGCGCCGCCATGGCGGGGCGGAGGCGGCTTCATCTATATTTATTTTAAAATTTCCGTCTATCAACAAAAAATCAGGATTTAAATTTTTAATCGATTTTTTCATAGCCAATTTTGTTGCCTCAAGAATATTTATTTTATCAATAACTTTTTCTGAAACAATGCCAACTCCCCATTTAATATTTTGATTTGTTGTAATAATATCATAAAGTTGCTCTCGTTTTTTATATGAAAGTTGTTTTGAATCTTTAATTTCAGAAATCCCAAACCCCAATGTCCAATGTCCAAAATTTTTTTGAGCTTTGATATTTATAATTTTGTTGGTCATTGGAATTTGGTCATTGGGATTTAATATAACAACAGCCGCAGCAACAACTGGCCCCGCCAAAGGCCCTCTGCCTGCTTCATCTAAACCAGCTATATATTTATATCCTTTTTTCCATAACTTTTTTTCTTCATTAAAATTCGGGTATTTCATAAAATAAAATAATAATAAGACAACAATAAAACGATAAAACGATAAAACAACATATGCAACATACCCTCGTCAGAAATCACGCGATAGCGTGAAATATGACGAGGTCTAAATTAACATAATATTTATTATAATTTAAAAACTTTTTTTAAATAATATTCATTATCAATAAATTCCAAAACAGCAAAGCGCACATATTTTTCCAAATTAAAAAAATCTACTAAAAGCCCTATCTCCTCTCTGCAATTGAAAGGCGTTATCAAAACGCTTTTCTGTAATTCGCAGAAACCAATCTTTTTTAGTTTTTGACGCAGAGCATCTCTGCCTTTTTTATATTTCTCTGGAATATCAAATGCCACCATTCTCCATTTTCCGTCCCATTTCTCTTTTTTATTTTTTATATTTTCTAATTGAAAATTCAGCGCTTTTAACTTTCCCTTTTTTGTAAGCGACAATGTGGTTAATCCATTTTCATATTCCTTTTTATCAATAAATTCTAATCTATATAAATAACTTATTCCCTCTCTTAGTTCTTTTGGGTTTAATTTTTTCCATTCCCGTGAAACGGTTTTCAAAACCATACGTTGTTTGCCAAATGTATAACTGCAACCAAAGGCTAGTCCGCCCAATAAAAGTAGTAATATTTTTTCTTTAGTTTTATTCATGTTGCTTATTTGTTATTTTAATTTGCCTAACTAACAATTACCTATAATTGTTTATAATTGTTTATAATTGTTTTATTATATCACAAAATAAAACCCTCGTCAGAAATCACGCGATAGCGTGAAATATGACGAGGGTAAAAAAGTAGAAAAAGACGAATTTATAATATAAAAAGCTGTAGTGTAAAACACTACAGCCGAGTCTGCAAAGCATCTGATGCCGCAGACCAAAACGTCAATTGCCGCCGATACCGCCAGCCACCGCTATCAACATAGCTAAGGCAAACAATGTCGCGACAATTACCGCTCCAAAAAGAATAGCCCTAAACCTATCGCCTGTTTCGTCCATGTATTTTCCTTTCAGAATTAGGCTTTTTATATGAGATAGCAACAAGCCACCCATATATTTAACTATACACCTATTTTTTATTGTTGTCAATAGTTGACCGCGCAGAACATAAAAAGTAAAATAGAACTACTAAATTACGAATAATTACTAATTTACGAATACGTATTAGTATATTCGTAGCTATTAGCAATTTAGTAATTCTATGAAGTTTACTCATCTTCACGTTCATAGCCACTATTCCCTTCTTGACGGTCTGCCAAAAATTGACGAACTTTTAGATTATGTAAAAGAGCTTGGAATGGACTCTGTTGCCTTAACCGACCACGGAGTAATGTATGGCGCCATTGAATTTTTTAAAAAAGCAAAAACAAAAGGAATAAAACCGATTATCGGATGCGAAGTTTATGTTGCTATAGATAAAATGCAAGACAAAAGGCCAAATATAGACAACAGAAGGCATCACTTAATTCTGCTTGCAAAAAATGAGCAGGGATATAAAAATTTAGTGAAACTTGTGTCAAAAGCGCACCTAGAAGGTTTTTATTATAAACCCAGAATAGACGAAGAACTTTTAAGCGCTCACGCAGAAGGATTAATTGGCTTGTCGGCCTGCATACAGGGAAAAATTCCTCGGCTTCTTTTATCTAAAAAGGATGATGAAGCAGAAGAAACCGCAAAAAGATATGAATCTTTTTTTGGCAAAGGAAATTTTTATTTAGAATTACAGCGCCATGCCAACATACCAGAGCAAGCAACTGTAAACAAAAAACTAATAGAGCTTTCTAAAAAAACAGGCATACCTCTTGTTGCCACAAACGACATACATTATTTAAAAAAAGAAGACGCAGAAGCCCAAGATGTTTTAATGTTAATAAACACTGGAGCCGACGCAAACGACCCAGAAAGATTATCTATGGCTCAAGATAATTTTTCAATGCTCAGCCCGGAAGAAATGGCAGAATATTTTAAAGATGTTCCAGAAGCTATAGAAAACACGCAAAAAATAGCTGAACAATGTAATTTGCGAATTGAACTGGGAAAAACAAAATTGCCTGTTTTCCCTTTACCAGAAGGAAAAACAACAGAACAATTTTTAGAAGAATTGTGCCATCAAGGATTGAAAACACGATTCGGCAATATCACAGATACCGAGCATCTGCAAAAAATAAAAGATAGGATGAATTATGAAATTTCAGTTATAGAAAAAACCGGTTTTGCCGGATATTTTTTAATTGTGCAGGATTTTGTGAACTGGGCAAAGCAAAACAGAATAATTGTGGGGCCTGGCAGAGGTTCTGCCGGCGGTTCATTAGTTGCCTATTTAACAAATATCACTAACGTTGACCCCTTAAAACATAATTTGCTTTTTGAAAGATTTTTAAATCCTGAAAGAATTTCTATGCCTGATATTGATTTAGATTTTGCCGACAGAAGAAGAGACGAAGTTATAAAATATGTTGCAGAAAAATATGGACAAGACCGTGTTGCCCAAATTATTACTTTTGGAACAATGGCGGCCCGCGCTGTTATTCGCGACGTTGGCAGGGCTTTGCAGTACACTTATTCATATTGCGACTCGCTCGCAAAAATGATTCCAACCGGCATGGATTTGGCAGAAACATTAGAAAAAGTTTCGGAGTTTAAGGATATGTATAAAATGGACGACCAGGCAAAGCGCTTAATTGATTTAGGAAAAAAACTTGAAGGAGTTGCCCGCCACGCCTCAACTCACGCTTGCGGAATTGTGATTTCAGCAGACCCTTTAACTGAATCTGTTCCTTTGCAGAGGTCAACCCAATCAGAAGAAGGCATTATAACCCAATATGAAATGCACAGCATTGAAGACTTGGGCCTTTTAAAAATGGATTTTTTAGGGTTAAAAAACCTTACTATAATAGAAGACACTCTGGCGCGCATTTATGTTTTGCATAATAATTTAAAAATTGATTTAGATAATATTCCTTATGACGACCAAAAAACTTTTAAACTTTTACAGGACGCAATAACAACTTCTGTTTTTCAATTAGAATCTGACGGAATGAAAAGATATTTAAAAGAATTGCATCCAACAACTTTTGAAGATATTACCGCAATGGTTGCCTTATATCGCCCGGGACCTATGCAATTTATTCCAGATTATATTTCAAGAAAACATGGTGGCCAAAAAATAGAATATTTACATCCAAAATTAGAGCCTATATTAAAAGAAACGCAGGGCATTTGCATTTACCAAGAACAGCTTATGAAAATTGCCCAAGAAATTTGCGGATTTACTTTGGGCGAAGCCGATGTTTTAAGAAAAGCAGTCGGCAAAAAAATTAAAAATCTTTTAGATGCTCAAGAAGTAAAATTTATTGATGGAGCTGTAAAAAATGGGGTTTCAAAAAAAATTGGCGAAGAATTGTGGCAATGGATTTTACCTTTTGCAGCTTACGGATTTAACAAATCTCATTCTGCTGCTTACGCCACAATTGCCTATCAAACAGCTTACTTAAAATCCCACTACCCTGTTGAATTTATGGCATCGGTTTTAACTTCAGAAAAAGCCGACGTTGAAAGAATTGCCTTTTTAATTGACGAATGCAAAAAAATGAATGTTGAGGTTTTACCGCCAAATATAAATGAAAGTTTGAAAAACTTTACCGTTGTGCCGAAAAATCCGCCAGCTGGCGGACAAATTCGCTTTGGCTTATTAGCAATAAAAAATGTTGGCGTAAATATTATAGATGCAGTTGTTGAAGAAAGAAAAGCAAATGGAAAATTTTCGTCTATCAGCGATTTCATACATAGGGTAAAATCAAAAGACTTAAATAAAAAATCAATGGAGGCTTTAATAAAAGCTGGAGCTTTTGACGAGTTTGCAGAAAGAAACAGGCTTTTGCAAAACCTTGAAAAAATGCTTGAAATTGCAAGAGAAAACAACAAAAACAATAATTCAAACCAAATTGGGCTTTTTGCATCGGCTGGCGTAAAAATTACAAGTGAAATAAAATTAGAACCCGCAACTCCAGCAAGCAACTTTGAAAAGCTGGGCTGGGAAAAAGAATTGCTTGGCCTTTATGTAAGTTCGCACCCCTTATACAGCTTTAAAAAACTTTTTGAAAATAAAACAACGCCAATCTCAAGAATTGACGCAAGTTTTGTAAACAAAAAAATTATTGTCGGCGGGTTAGTTTCTTCTGTCAAAAAAATTATCACTAAAAACGGCAAGCCAATGTTGTTTATGAAACTTGAAGATTTAACCGGAAAAACAGAAATTATAATTTTTCCAAATCTTTTAGAAAGAAATCCAGCGGCCTTGCAGGAAAATAAAATTATTTTTGTGGCAGGAAGAGTTGACGACAGAAATGGAGAAATAAAAATTGTTGCCGACGACGCCCAAGAAATTATTGTCCCAAAAGGCGACCTCTATTCTGCATAATTTCTGCATAAAAAAACCGCATATATTTCAATGCGGTAAGCAGTAGGCCTGCTAAGTCCTTTTATTACTTAAGGCTGTTTGCCCTCCGTCTTGCCAATTTTTAGCAACTTTGGTTGAACCATGTTGCTTGGCACGCAGGTGAAAAACTGAATTTTCCCCTGTTCGTCCAAGATATAGGCAAAACATAGTTCGGTTCGCTCATCCTTGATATACCTAATCTGGCTAACAATCTTGTCGGCCTCCTCTTGATGTCCTTGATCGCTTTCCGCCTTAGCTGATTCCTGATGCAGGGGCTGATTTGTGTTTTTTTTATCCAACACAACAAGCGCCACAACACCAATGCTGGTTACAAAAGCAACAGCGACAACGATGTATTTAGAAAAACTGTCCACAACAGAACTCCTGTAGTTTGGTCTTCTTCTGCCTCGCGACAAGCTCGGCTAAGAAAAAAACCTATTGTGTGCTATATTAATCATACACCCATAATACACTTTTGTCAAGACTTTCTTGATAAAAGTAAAGGTGGTAAGATTATTAAATATACTTATTAACTATAAAAATTATGTCAGAAAATATAGAAAAAATACGTCATTCCCTATCACATATAATGGCCGAGGCTGTTTTAGAATTTTGGCCTAAAACAAAATTAGGCATAGGACCTGCAATTGAAAATGGATTTTACTATGATTTTCAATTAACAAAACCATTAGAGCCAGACGACCTAAAAAAAATTGAAGAAAAAATGCGCGAGCTGATTTTGCAAAACCAAAAGTTTAAAAAAGAAGAAATCTCAAAAATAAAAGCAAAAAAAATATTTAAAGACCAGCCATATAAATTAGAATTAATAAAAGAACTTCCTGGAAAAACGGTTTCAATTTACACCATTCCCGCGAATACCGGGAATTCGCGGGAATTTGTGGATCTGTGCAAAGGGCCGCATGTAAAATCAACGAATGAAATAAATCCAAAAGCTTTTAAATTAACAAAAATAGCAGGGGCTTACTGGAAGGGTTCAGAAAAAAATAAAATGCTGACAAGAATTTACGGCTTAGCTTTTGAAACTGAAAAAGAATTGCAAGATTATATAAAAATGCAGGAAGAAGCTGAAAAACGCGACCACAGAGTTTTAGGAAAAAAACTGGATTTATTTGTGTTTTCGGATTTAGTAGGAAAAGGATTGCCATTGTTTACTGAAAAAGGTTCTGCAATAAGACGCGAATTGGAAGGATTGGTGGTTGATGAAGAAATAAAAAGAGGATACAAACATGTTTATACTCCAGAATTAGCGAAGGTAGATTTATACAAAAAATCCGGACATTATCCATATTACAAAGACACAATGTACCCCGTGATGAAAGTTGACGAAGAAGAACTTATATTAAGGCCAATGACATGCCCCCACCACTACCAACTTTATTTGGCAAAACCTCGTTCATATAGAGAACTGCCTTTCAAAATTGCTGAACTGGCAAAACAATTTCGCTACGAAAAATCCGGTGAATTAACGGGCTTAATAAGAGTAAGAAGCTTTTGCCTTGCCGACTCTCATATAATTTGCCAGCCTGAAAAAATTGAAGAAGAAATAAACAATGTATTAGATTTAATTGACCACATGGCAAAAATTTTCGATTTAGAATTAAACACTGATTACAGATACAGGCTTTCCTTAGGCGACCGTAAAGACAGCAAAAAATATTACAAAGACGACAAGGCTTGGAATTACGCAGAAAACATTTTAAGAAAAGTTTTAAAAAACAGAAATGCTCCTTTTTTTGAGGCAAAAAATGAAGCTGCTTTTTATGGCCCAAAAATAGACATCCAAATGAAAAATTTCGCCGGAAAAGAAGAAACCGCTTTTACCGTGCAATATGATTTTGTGGGTCCAAAAAGATTTAGTTTAGTTTATACAGATAAAGATGGTAAAGATAAAGAAGCTATTGTGATACATCGCTCGTCTATAGGCGCCATAGAAAGAACAATGGCTTTTCTTATTGAAAAATACGAAGGGGCTTTTCCTTTGTGGCTGTCCCCTGTTCAGGTTGCAGTTATTCCGATTTCAGAAAAACATTTTGATTACGCTAAAAAAATTGAAAAAGAATTAAAAGAAAAAAAAATACGCATTGAATTAAAATCTGAAAACGAAACTTTGGGCAAAAAAATAAGAGAGGCTGAAATGCAAAAAATCCCTTATCTTTTAATTGTTGGCGACAAAGAAATTTCTGCAAACGCGGTTTCTGTCAGAAAGCGCGGCGAGGGCCTCGCCCGTTCGGCTGCGCCCGAAAGGGCTATGGCCGAGGGAGACTTAGGCCAAATGCCATTGGAAAAATTTATTGATAAGGTAAAAGGAGAGATAGAAAATAAAAAATGATTTTATGGCAGAACTTTCTGCGGCCACAAAAAATTTAATTTCAAAATATAATCTCTGGCAGCAATCTTTAAAGCCAAAAGAAGGCGTTTTAACCTTACATGTTGACGAAGTTGCCCAAAGGGTGGCTGCTTTTTACGAGCATATAAGAACAATAGTTGACTGGAAAGAAGAACATTTAATGCGCAGGGCAGCTATTATAAGAAAATTAAAAAGGAGATTTTTCGATTTAGAACTAAGCAATTTTTCGCCCAATGAACAAATAGCAGAACCTTTGGTTTTAGAATTGATCCGCGGGGGGCACTTTTTAAATGACAAAATTGAAGAATCAAAAATCGCTGATGCTCAAAAAGTAATAGACAAATATGTTTTTATTTTGAAAAACAGCCCAGAAAATAAAAAGGGCAAAGCTGGACTGCAATTTTACAATTGGCTTTTAGAAATTACTGCCTGCGAAATAGAAGAAATTTTAGTTCCAGCCATAAAAGAGAGAGCTTTAATAGATTATATGTTTGAGTTGATGAAAGAAAGAATAAAAGTAAGCGAAAATATTTTTGAAAGGGATTTGTTAAAAAAAGAGGACGAGGATATGCAAATTTATATTGCGGTTCAACAAGCTCTTTTTAAATTAGACAAGCCGATTATAAGTTATAATCTTATAACGCATAAATACCCGAATTGGCACAAAAACAGCGATGATTTGCTTTTTAAAATAGCTCAAAATATTTATAAAATATGGAATAAAATAGAAAAAGAACTGAATCACCCTCTTTTAAAAAAATTCTATGCAATTTGCGAAAAATACGACACTCCGTATTTATTATTGGGAGATATATTATCCGCTGACAATCCTTTAGAAATTGGCAAAAAAATACAAGACCCAGCCGTATTAGAAAATTTAATAAAATCAGCTTATGGTAAAAGGTTATCCACGCTTAAAGCAAGGCTTCAAAGGGCGGCTATTTATTCAACTCTATCTATTTTTTTAACCAAAGTTTTATCCTTAGTATTATTGGAAGTATTGCTGTCTAAAATACTTACTGGGCATCTTAATTTTATTTTATTGGCGGCAGATATTTTAATACCAACTATTTTAATGTTTATTTTAGTTGCAACAATAAAAAAACCTTCTAACAGAAACTTAAGCATAGCTGTAATGGAAACAATGAAAATTGCATATCAAAAAGAAAAGATAGATAAATATGAAATAAAAATACAAAAAAAACGAGGGTTTTTCACAAGATTAATTATTTCTATTTTTTACTCGCTGGGAGCTGTAATATCCCTTGGAACAATTATTTGGATTTTCAATTTCTTTAAATTCTCCATTACTTCAATTATAATAAACATAGTATTTATTACTTTAATACTTTTTGCGGGCAAGGCAATCAGAAAACGCGCAGAAGAGCTGACAATTGAAGAAGAATCAGAAAGTTTTTTTAGCTTTGTGTCTGATATATTATTTCTGCCGATGGCTGGAATTGGACAATGGCTTTCAAACACATGGAAACAATACAATGCCATTGCCACTTTTTTTAATGCTTTAATTGATATGCCATTCTCTGTTTTTGTTGAGTTTTTGGAGAGATGGCGATATTTTATAAAAGAAAAAAAAGAAGAAATCCGTTAAACTCCCCCGTTAGAGGTTAATTTTCGGGGTAAAGGTCGAAAATTCGCAATAACATTAACAATAAAAAAAACATAATATGAAAATTGCATTAAAAAATATATTAACAGCGCTAATCTGCTTAACTTTTATTGGATTTTCGCCTGCTATAAATGCTCAAACTGATTCTACTGGCGCTCAAACTGTGGCAACAACCGCCACCCAAGATACTGCTGTTCAGGTTTCAGCAACAGACCTTGAGGTAAGCGACCAAAATATTTTACCAGACAGCCCTTTTTATTTTCTAAAAAATTGGACTAGGGGGATTAAAATATTTTTTACTATAAACCAAATTAAAAAAGCAGAATTGGAAAGCAAGTTTACGAACGAAAAACTGATTGAATTGCAAAAAATGTCTGACAAAGGGGCAAATGCTGAAAAAATAAAAAAGGCAACAGAAAATTACCGAAAATCCATAGACAAGTTAAAAAACGCAGCTGATAAAATTAAAGATAAGGCAGATAACAATCAAGAAGTAAATAAATTTTTAGAAAAATTCACAAACCAGCAGGTATTGCAGGAAAAAATTCTCCAAAAACTTGAAGGTCAGGCGCCACCGGCGGTGTTTGAAAAAATTAAAGAAGCAAGAGAACAGCACTTGGAAAGGTTTAAAGATGTAATGACAAAACTTCAAGACAACAAGGAAAAAATTAGTGAAAAAATAAAGAATTCTTTGCAAAATGGAGACGAAAGCAACTCTGATATTTTAGATAAAATAAAAGAAAAAATGCCAAATGACGTAAAAGAAAGATTAGATGGCATAAAAGAAAACGTGAGAGAAAAAATAAACAATAAATTAATAGAAAAAACGACAGGAAAAAATACAGAAAAAAAATGCCCTGTTGCGTCAAAACCATCTGCAGACTTTTGCAAAAACGGAACAATAAAAGTACAGAGAGACCAGAAAGGATGCGCCACAGCATTTAACTGTTTAACTCCTTCAGAGCAAAAAGTTTGCACAGAGGAATATGCTCCAGTATGCGGTAAAAACGGAAAAACATACGGAAACAAATGTTTGGCAAGAGCGGCTGGGATAGAAATAGTTTCACGAGGCAAATGCGCTGCAACAGAATAATAATTCTGCGGACCATATACAACAAAAAAACAGCTCCTTTACGGAGCTGTTTTTTTTATAATGATCATTCAAACCTTGCTATCATTATAATTTCGTCTCCGCGGAATAAATTTTTTATGACGCACTCGCTTTCAGCTCCCAATGTTTTTTTATAAAGGCTTTGGGCATTATTATCTGTTCCAGTAGTAATCTCAATTGCTTTTAATTTTGCCCCTCTTTTTTCTGTATATTTTTTTACTTCTAAAAAAGATTTATTTATAAGTTGCGTTCCAACTCCCTGACCTTGAAAATCTTTTGCCACTGAGATTTGCTCTAATTCCCAAACTGAATTTTCCCTAAATCCGCCTTTTTCTATCCATTCAATATATCCAGCTATTTTACCGTTTTCTTCTGCAATAAAATATTGAATTCTTGGAAACGCTAAAAAATTGCAGCCGATCCATTGTTCTGCATCTTTAATATTTTTAAGCCCAGAAAAATTTTCTGAAGAAATTTTGGCTATATCTTTTAAATTTTCTTTTTCTGCATTTTTTATGATTAACATTTTATTCAACAGTTACTGATTTTGCTAAATTTTTAGGCTTATCAACATCTATACCCTTTAAATTAGCAATATGATAAGCTAAAATTTGTAAAGGAATGGTGTTTAATATTGGCATTAATTCCTCCCTGCATTTTGGGACTATTATTACATTTTTTGCTAAATTAAGTATATCTTTATCAACTTCGTTAACCAGAGCTATTATTTGTCCGCCCCTGGCGCTAACCTCTTCCATATTGCTTAAAATTTTGTTATAGGTATGGTCTTTGGTAGCAATAAAAACTACCGGCATTTCGCTATCTATTAAAGCTATTGGTCCGTGTTTCATTTCGGCTGCCGGGTATCCTTCAGCATGAATATAAGAAATTTCTTTAAGTTTTAGTGCGCCCTCTAAAGCAACTGGAAAATTTACTCCCCTGCCTAAATAGAGAAAATTTTTACTGTCTTTAAATTTTTCTGCCAGAGGAATAATTTTTTCCGACTGCAAAAGAACTTCCCTAATTTTATCTGGCAAAGAATATAAGTCTTCAAAAAATTCCTTTTTACATTCCATAGAAGGTCCTGTTTTATTGTTTTTTTCTTGGGCTAAGAATAGTGCAAACATCAATAAGGCTGTTACCTGGCAAGAAAAAGCTTTGGTCGTTGCTACTCCAATTTCCGGGCCAGCATGCAAATAAATTCCCGAATCAACCTCTCTTGATATTGTTGAACCGACTACATTTATTATACCCAAAGTTTTTGTCCCTTTATTTTTTGCCTCTCTTAAAGCCGCTAAAACATCCGCTGTTTCTCCTGACTGCGAAATTACTAAAAGTAAATCATCCGAACCTATAATAGGATTTCTATATCTAAATTCAGAAGCATAATCAACTTCAACTGGAAAATCAGCCATTTTTTCAATCAAATACTTGCCAATTAACGCTGAATGCCAGCTCGTTCCGCAAGCAACAATTATTATTCTCTTTATAAATTTAAAATCAATATCTAAGCTTAGTCTTACGTTAAAATCATTATCTATTCTGCCGCGCAACGTATTTTCTATCGCACTAGGCTGTTCAAAAATTTCTTTTAACATAAAATGTTTGTACCCCTTTTTTTCTATCTCGCTTGCGGTCCATTTTATTTCGTCAATTACTTTTTCAATTTTATCGCCATTAAGATTTTTAATTATATAATTATTTTCAGTCAACACGACCATTTCGTTATCGCTTAAATATATGACTCTTTTTGTATATGGCAGAACAGCCACAGCATCAGAAGCAACAATATTTTCGCCTTCACCAATTCCTAAAACAACTGGAGAGCCGCGTCTGGCAACAATAATATTTTTTTCTTTTTTAGAAATTACCGCTACGCCAAAAGTTCCCTCAACAAGCTTTAAAGCTTTTATTACGGCGTCTTCTAAATTATCTTTATAAAATTTTTCTATTAAATGGCTTATAACTTCTGTGTCTGTTTTTGAAAGAAAAACATGACCATCTTTTTCCAAAATCTCTTTTAGCGCATTATAGTTTTCTATAATACCATTATGAACAACTGCTATCTCTTTTTTACAATCGAAATGAGGATGGGCGTTTATTTCATTTGGCTCGCCGTGTGTTGCCCAACGAGTGTGGGCAATACCCATATTACCAATAACTTCTTTGAACTCTTTTTTTATTTCACAGTAATTGCCGTCTATGGAACAAACACCATATTCTCTTAAAAACTCTTTTTCCAGTTCGCTGACCTTGCCTTTCTTTTTAGCAAGAAATAACTGATGATTATCGCCAATGCAAATGCCGGCCGAATCGTAACCTCGGTATTCTAATTTTTTTAATCCGTTAATTAAAATGGGGAAAGCCTGTTTGTTTCCCAAATAAGCAATTATTCCGCACATAATATATAAGTCTAAACCTATAATAATCAAAGCGCAATATCTTTTCAAAACACTAAATTTATTGTATTATAAGCACTATGAAATATCACATTATAACATATGGATGCCAAATGAATATATCTGATTCTGAAAGAATTGCCACGATTTTAGATTCTGTAAAATATAAAAACACTTCTAATCTTAAAGAGGCAGATTTAGTTGTTGTGGCAATGTGCTCTGTCAGGCAGTCTGCGGTAAACCGCGTTCACGGTCTTGTTGAAAAATTTAAAAATATCAGAAAAAATAATAAAAATTTAAAAACAATTTTAACCGGCTGTGTTTTAAAAAAAGACAAAAATATTTTTATAAAAGGTTTTGACTGCGTTTTGGATATAAAAAACATAAAAAAAATCCCAAAAATTATAAAAACCAACCCTCGTCATATTTCACGCTATCGCTTAAAATATGACGAGGGTGATTATTTAGATATAACTCCAAAATATTCAAACAAATTTTCAGCTAATGTGCCAATAATGACAGGCTGCAATAATTTTTGCGCCTATTGCGTTGTCCCCTACACCCGCGAAAGGGAAATTTCGCGGCCAGCCAAAAACATTATTCAAGAAATAAAAAATATTACAAACCCCACTTCGCCAAGGCTTCGCGGGGCAAAGGAAATTTGGCTTTTGGGGCAAAATGTTAATAGCTATAAAGATAACAGCATAAATTTTCCAAAATTATTAAGAACGGTAAATGATATCCCTGGCGAATTTTGGATAAGGTTTACTTCCAGCCACCCAAAAGACTTTAATGACGAAGCTATAAAAACGATGGCAACTTGTAAGAAGGTGACGCCCTACTTAAACTTGCCCGTTCAGGCTGGTGATGATAAAGTTTTGAAATCAATGAATCGGCATTATACTGTAAAAGATTATAAAAATAAAATTAAAAAATTAAGAGAAAAAATTAAAAACATTGCCTTGTCCACAGACATAATTGTTGGGTTCCCTGGAGAAACAAAAAAACAATTTGAAAATACTGCAAAACTTTTCCGTGAAATTAAATTTGATATGGCTTATATAAACAAATATTCCCCGCGAACTGGCACTGCTGCCGCTAAATTAAAAGATGATGTTTCAATTGTTGAAAAAAAACGCAGAGAAAAAGTTTTAACAGAAATTTTAAAACAAACTGCTTTAGAAAAAAACAAAAAACTAATTGGAAAAGAAACAATGGTTTTAATAGACAGTAATCGCGGCGATTACTGGTTTGGCAAAAACGAACAATACAAAACGATTAAAGTGAAATCAAACAAAAATATTTTAGGAAAATTAGTAAAAGTAAAAATAACCGAAGTTGCGCCCTTTACATTAAAAGCAAAAATAATTAAATGAATAAACTTATTGTAATTTTGGGGCCCACCGCTTCTGGAAAGACCAATTTGTCCATCAAATTGGCCCTGAGCATAGCCGAAGGGCAACGATTTAAAAAACTTGGCATTAAGGGCGTAGAAATTATTTCGGCTGATTCAAGGCAAATTTATAAAGGAATGGATATCGGCTCTGGAAAGATAACTAAAAAAGAAATGCGAGGAATCCCCCATCATCTTTTAAATGTGGCAAATCCAAAAAGAAAATTTACTGTGGCTCAATATCAAAAATTAGCGCTGAAAGTAATTAAAGATATTCAAAAAAGAAACAAACTGCCTATTTTAGTTGGCGGAACCGGTTTTTATATACAATCTGTTGTTGATGGAATTATTATCCCTGAAGTAAAACCCGACTGGAAATTACGAAAAAAATTGGAAAAATTGAGCAACGAAGAACTTTTTGAAAAATTAAAAAAATTAGACCCAAAACGGGCTGAATTAATTGACAGGCAAAACCCCCGCAGATTGATAAGGGCATTAGAAATTGTTTTAACTACAAAAAAGCCAGTGCCAGAATTGCAACGGCAGACGTCGCAATTTTCTGTGTTGCAAATAGGAATTGCAAAATCTCCTATTGAATTAAAAAAATTAATACGTAAAAGATTGCTTAATCGATTACGTAATCAGGCAATGATAAATGAGGTTAAAAAACTTCATATAGCTGGCTTGTCATGGAAACGCCTTGAAGAATTTGGTTTAGAATATCGTTTCGTCGCGCAATATTTATCCCGATTGCAAAACAATCGAGGATCCTCGACAAAATCGGGACAAAATAAAATTACATATCAACAAATGATAGATAAAATTCAAATAGAATCAGAGCATTTTGCAAAGCACCAGATGACTTGGTTTAGAAGACACCCCGCGCCAGAACAAGTTAGATGCGGGGGAAGCAAAAAAATAAATTGGCTAAATAATTATAAAAAAATTACGCAGACTATTGACAACTTCATTTTAAAATGATATACTTAATTATTGGGTTTTAACCAATATTTGTTCTTTTGAGATAAGGGAGGCTACCCATGAACGCAACAGCCGCAACAATGCCGATTAAAGACCAAAGGAATGAACTGATAAGAAAAAAGTTCATCCACGTGACTGGCTTGCCAGTGTGCGACCACACAGCAGGCATGGACGAAGAGGAGCCTATACAGGCTTTGCATTATCAGCTTGGCAGCTGGGGCTACAACGAAGGCCATACGGTAGCAGTCCTTGAAAACGGAGAAGTTTGGATTCGCGCAGGCGGCCCAGACAGAGAAACGCTGATAATCCTCCACAGGACTTGCCCGCACGGAAACAAAGCAACTCCACCAATGATCCTTCCTTGCGCATTCTATTTGTTGGGGCGGCATACCAACCCTTTTGACAACTTCTGCGGCATTGCCGATCCAACGCCAAGGCCTCACTACTAGGCCTCCAAACAAATCAAAAAGCCCCAGCTTGCTTTATGCGAGTCGGGGCTGTTTTTTTTACGCTGCTACTGAATTAATTCAGTAGCTTGTTCAATAGTTCCCTAACTTTTTCTGGATTTGCTGTTCCTCTTGTTTCAGCCATCACATGCCCTGCTAAAAATTGCAGAGCATTTTGTTTTCCTTTTTTATAATCTTCAACAGCTTTTGAATTTTTTGAAATGACTTCTTCTATAATTTTCTCAAGTTCAGAATTGTCTGACATCTGCCTTAAATTATTTTCATCTACAATGGTTGAAGGGTCAGAGCCCGTATTAAACATATCTGCTAAAACCATTTTTGCCACCTTGCTTGAAATTTCGTTTTTATAAATCATTTTAATAAATTCTGCAAAATTTTCTGGTGTAATTCTGAAGTCAGTTTCAATAAACTGTTTTCCTAAAAGCAAACCTTGAACATCTGAAATTAAATAATTGGCAATCATCTTAAATATTTTTTTTCCTTGACTCGCCGTAGCTTCTGTCGCCTTTGGCGTACCGAAGGCGGAGGCGGCTTCATCTTTAAGCCACTGCTCAAATTCAGAAACAACTTTTTCGTAATATTCGCTAAGGTCTTTATTGGAAACAAAAATTTCAATCAAAGGCTCATTTAAGCCGTATTCTTTTTTAAACCTCTCTCTTTTTTGCTCTGGCAATTCAGGTATTGTTGCTTTTATTCCATTAATAAATTTTTTATCAAAATGCAGTGAAGGCAAATCAGGTTCAGGAAAATATCTATAATCATGCGCTTCTTCTTTTTCTCTTTGTAAAAAAGTAATTTCTTTTTTGTCGTGCCAGCCCCTTGTTTCCTGCACAATTTTTTCTCCTGCCTCTAATAACTCTGTCTGCCTTTTAATTTCAAAATCAACGGCTTTTTCAACAACTTTAAATGAGTTCAAGTTTTTAATTTCAACTTTAGTTCCCAGTTTATGATTATCACTGACGCTTATATTAACCTCGACTCTCATTAACCCTTTTTCCATATCAGCATCGGAAACACCTAAATATTTTAAAATTAATTGAAGTTCTTCTGCAAATTCTCTGGCCTGTTTTCCTGAAATAATATCTGGCTCTGTAACCAGCTCCATTAAAGGCACCCCTGCCCTGTTTAAATTAACCAGGGAGTAATCCGTGCCGTCCGGATGCATCAAGCTTCCTGTATCTTCTTCTAAATGTATTCTTGTAATTCTTATTTTTCTACGTCCTGAGCCTGCCGAAGGATTACCTTCTATTTCCAAAAATCCGCCAGTACACAGTGGCTGATCATATTGTGAAATTTGATAACCTTTTGGCAAATCTGGATAAAAATAGTTTTTTCTGTCAAATTTTGAATTTTCTGCAATTTCGCAATTTAAAGCAAGCCCAGTTTTTATAACTTTTTTTATTGCTTCTTCGTTTGCAACAGGCAGAGATCCCGGCTGAGCTGTGCAGACCGGGCAAATATTAAAATTTGGCCGTTTTTCATCTGGATCGTTTTTACAGCCGCAAAACATTTTACTCTGTGTTTTTAGTTCTGCGTGTATTTCTAATCCAATTGTTGGTTTGTATGCCATAAATTTACTTTTTCTCTAATACTACAAATGAATAATCAAATGAATTTTTTTCGTCGGCTTTATGGTCTTCCCTTCTAATTTCCTTCCATTCTACCGTATTTATTTCTGGAAAATATGTATCGCCTTCAAAATTTTGATGTATAAAAGTTAAATATAATCTGTCTGCGTAAGGTAAAAATTGCTTGTAAACCGACGCTCCCCCGCAAACCATTACTTCTTCGCTTTTTGCCATTTCTAAAACTTCTTCAATTGATTTTGCTAAAAAACATCCTTCAGGAGCTATATAATTCGGGTCATTATTTAAAACTACATTTTTCCTTTCGGGTAAAGGTTTTTCTCCGATTGATTTAAAAGTATTCAAACCCATTACAATTGTTTTGCCCAGCGTAGTTTCTTTAAAATATTTAAAATCGGCCGGCAAATGCCATGGCAAAGCATTTTTATTCCCTATTACTTTGTTTTCAGCCACTGCGGCAATCATTGAAATCATAAAACTTTTTCTATTGTTTTTTTAATGTCGATAAAAACTTCAGATATTGGCCTCTCTCCATTTATCATAATAACGTTTTCAAATATTTCAGGAATTTTTTTATAAATCTCATTTACTTTTGTTAATTTTTCTTTTTTTTCAAATAATTCTTTTGGCTCCCCCCTGCCTTCTATTCTTTCTATGCAGGACTCAGGCGGAACATCAATAATAATTGTTAAGTCCGGCAATATAAACTCCTCGTTCAATTCTACTAACAGATCAACGTCTAATCCGTCAGAATGTCCATATGCAAATGTTGAAAAAGCATACCTGCTTGAAACTACGAATTTTCCTTCTTTCAGCGCGGGAATTACTTTGTTTTCTAAATGCTCGCGCCTATCCTGCACATATAATTTTTGTAGTTCTAAAGGCTCAACGGTTATTTCATTTCTGAGCGCTTGCTTTATTTTTTTTCCAGCTTCAGATTCAACAGTTGGTTCTTTTGTAACAACAACTTCTCTGCCCTGTTGTTTTAAATAATCAATAACTAAATCAACTTGAGCCGATTTTCCAGAGCCATCAAGCCCCTCAACAACAATAAATTTGCCCGGATAATTATTTTTTATCATTTTGCGGTTTTGATAAATAATCCCTATAAACCAGTTGAACCCAAATTCCTTTGTTGCCTTCAATATATTTTCCGATGTCTTTTAAATCAACCAATTTGCCTTCCATTTTATCTGTTTCTTTTATAGAAATTTCAGGGCTATCTCCTACAAAATTATAAACTAATCCCAAATGCACCCTTTCAACTGGCCTTGAATCGTCATTTAATAATCCAACTAATTTTTTTTCTAAAATGTTTCCCTTAAAATCTACCTCTTCATTCCACTCCCGCATCATTCCAGCTTCCAAAGTATTGCCATTTTTTTCATCAATCGGATTTATGTGGCCGCCAACTCCAAGTTGATAAGTATCAACTAACCTTTTTTCTCCGGCCTCAGGCAAATATTTATAAATAAAATATTGTTCCTTAAAGTTAAAAACAATATATGGAATTATCTGCTGAAAAGAATCGTCTTCTTCAGCATCGCCCCTTCTTTTAAATTCACAGTTATTTTTTATCAAATCAATATAATAATCCAAATTATCAGTTTTTAACCCCTGCCAAACACCTTTCTCAAAAATTATGCCTGATTTTACCACTAAAATTTGCTCATCATTTTTATCCATAAATTTTTATCTTGTTTTGATATATATTATCATAAACGCCAAGTAAATCAACATTGACATCTCTATGTTCGATTTGCTAAAATAACTGAAAATACAAAACTATTTATGAAAAATCAAAAAAAATCTATTATTTCTGACTATGCTGAATTAAAAAAAATAATTGATGCCCACAGAACCTTAGGACACAGGATTGTGTGCACAGTTGGGTCATGGGATATGCTTCATATTGGTCACCTAAGATATTTAATAAAAGCAAAGGAGCAAGGCGATGTTTTAGTTGTTGGGGTAGACTCAGACAGAGGTATTAAACTTTATAAGAATGAATTAAGGCCTATTATACCGCAAGAAGAAAGAATGGAAATGTTAAAATATCAGGACTGCGTTGATTATATCACTTTAATCGATGATATTGATGACAAGGGCAAATGGCAATATAAATTGATAGAAACAATAACTCCTGACCTTTTTGTAGCAACAAAAGACAGCTATTCTGAAGAACAGATTCAAGCCATTAAATCGCATTCAGAAGATGTTTTAGTTTTACCCCGCCAAGCTGAAAACACATCTACTTCAAATATTATTGAAAAAACAATGAAAAAACACGTTGAAGCAGTTTTAGATTATCTTGGCAATGGAAAAAAGATAGTATGACAAAAAAATTTGTTAACATAAAAAACGCCAGAAAAGGCGAATACAAAAATATTATCAAAGAGATAGAGTCAACTGGCAAATGCCCATTTTGCAAAGAAAATTTTAAGTACCATAAAAAGCCAATATATAAAAAAAACGGCAAGTGGTTTTTAAGCAACAATAGTTGGCCATACAAAAACACAGAAAATCATCTGATAATTTTGGGAGATGAACATAAAGAAAATTTTTCAGAGCTTACAAAAAAAGATTTTGAGTCAATTGCCTATTTAACAAACTGGGTAATTAAAAAATGGAAAATAAAAGGCGGGGGCGTAGCAATGAGATTTGGAAACACAGATTATACTGGCGCCTCTGTAAGCCATTTGCATTTTCATATAATTTCTCCAAAAATAGATAAAAAAACAAAACGCGCAAAAACGGTTAACTTTCCAATTGGTTAAATGGCAATATCGCCCTTAATTGCCGGATGAAAATCATAACCCTCGAGTTTAAAATCTTCGAACTTAAATTCGTCTATTTTTTTTATTTCAGGGTTTATAGTCATTTTAGGCAAGGGTTTTGGCTCTCTTGTTAATTGAAGTTTTACCTGATCAATATGGTTTAAATATATATGAGCGTCAGACAGAGTGTGAACAAACTCGTGAGCCCTCAACCCTGTTGCCTGAGCCATCATCATAAGCAACAAAGAATAAGAAGCAATATTAAAAGGCACTCCCAAAAAAACATCGCAACTTCTCTGAAAAAGATGCAAAGATAATTTTCCTTGAGAAACAAAAAATTTAAAAAAACAGTGGCAAGGCGCAACAAAAACCTTGTCAACGTCTTCAGGGTCCCAAGAAGTTACAATTAATCTTCTTGAGTTTGGATTTGTTTTTATTTCCTCGATAACATTTGCAATTTGGTCAATTGTCCCCCCATCTCTTTTTTTCCAGCGTCGCCATTTTTCTCCATAAATTGGCCCCAACTCGCCAGCTGGCAAATTGTAGCGGGCAGTTGCTTCTGGCGTGGCCCATTCGTCCCAAATCGTCACTCCATGGTCATTCAAATATTTAACATTAGTATCACCTCTTAAAAACCATAATAATTCATAAATAACAGATTTTAAGGGCATTTTTTTTGTAGTAAGCAAGGGGAAACCGTCATCTATTCTAAAGCGCATTTGATAGCCCAAAACAGCAATATTACCCACTCCCTGCGGGTCGCCTTTTTGCTCTCCGTTTTCTAAAAGATATTTTAGCAAATCCAAATATTGTTGCATATTATTTTTTATTATTTAATTGTTGGAACATAAATTATTTTTACACCTGCGGATTCTAAAACTTTTTTGGCGTCAAAGTTTGAACCGCCCTCGCCAAAATAAAGATTTTCTATGCCAGAACAAGCAATAAGCTTTGCGCACACAGGGCAAGGAAAAGTTGTAACATACATAGAGGAACCCATAGCAGAAATTCCATTTTTTCCTGCCTGTGCAATAATATTTTGTTCAGCGTGAATAGTATTCGCAAACTCTTGATTTTCTCCTGGATTAAACAAATCTCTTACTTCCCCAACCTGATATGGCGTGTGGTCAGAGGGCAAGTTTTTGTTATATGCTTTTAATATAATTTCTTTGTTTTTTACCAGTACAGCGCCAATTTGTCGCCACCAATCTCCACTTTTTACAGATTCTCCGGATGCCTCTTTCATCATTCTAATATCAAACTCGTTTTTAGAAATAGGAATATCGTCAAGATTAGGTTTAGCTAAAACTTTAGATTTATCCCATCTTAAAAAAACTGTTTGCCACTCTACTTTTTCTTTGTTCAAATATTTATCAACTAAATTACGGGAAACTTCATCTTGCGCTAAAATAACTTCTTTATCTTTTAATTCTTTAATATTTTCTTCAGATAAAATAGAAACATTTGTAAATCCCATTTTACCCAACAAATCTTTAACCACCACTGCGCTCATTGCCGCAATATCTGGCTTAAATTCAGAAATGTTTTCTAATAATTTTTCATCAATAATATAAACAGAAAAAATTTTTTCTTTTATATTATTTAAAAAATCAAAATATCCTTTGTGTATTACAGGAATATAAATTATAAGAGATTTCTTTTTCATAAATTACGTATTTAAATTTTACCAACCAAATTCGCTGTAAAATATCTTATTTTTTATGCAATCAATCACTTGCTTAACATAAGGAATAATATTTTCCGGTAAATTATTTAAATCAAACCAAGATAAATCGTCGCATTTATTCGGTTCTTTATTTTCAATTTTACCATCCCATTCTTCGGCTACAAAAAATACATCTATCCTCTCGTTGTTTTCCTCTGTACCAGAGTTTCTGCACATTACATGAGCTACTTTTAAATCATCATCCTTTAATATTATGCCAGACTCTTCTTCTGCCTCTCTAATTATGCACTGAGTAAATGTTTCGCCTTTATCAACGTGACCGGCAACTATACTATACTTTCCGTCTTCATAACCAGTGTTAAAACGCCTCTGCAAAAAAATCTTGCCGTCTTTTATTAAAACCAAATAGGATGCTGGAACTATTTTGTGTCTTTCTTGGGCCATATTGTAAAAATTTATTTTGATTTATTATTTTAAATATATGTTCTTATTGTAATACAAAAATGTAGAGAAAAAAAGCCGCCTTTTTAAATAGCGGCTATTCTTAATTTTGACTTCAGATTTTAATGATAGTAAAATCCTTTCAAGGGTATGCTAAATTTTGCGCTTAACGCTTTTGCTTCCCTCTCAATTTGAGCCCAGTATTCCTTACTGAAACCATCGTTATAGAGAGGCAATAATTCGGTATACTTTTCCCCGATTATTTTTTTAATATCTTCCCGGTTACCACATCTGGTATTCAGGACTTCGGCCATTACAAAATCAACTCTACCGTTTAATTCAGAAAAAATTGCCTTAAGGTTCGTAAAGCCTGGCAGGATTGGCCCTATAAATGCATAGGTTTTTATTCCTGCCGAATGGAGCGCTTTCAAGGCGTCTATTCTCTCCTGCGGACTATTAGTGCGAGGTTCGAAATCGGACGCGACCCCTCCATCCAAAGTTGTGATGGTCAAACCGACTTCGCAATCCTTTAACTGTTTTAGCACATCCATATCCCTAACCACCAAATCTGATTTGGTTAGTATGGAAACAGGAAAATTATGCTTTAACAATACCTGTAAGACAGATCGAGTGATTTTATATTTCCTTTCGACTGGTTGATAAGCATCAGTAACACTGCCCAGCAACACTATTCCTCTTTTAGGATGTCTTGATAGCTCCTTCTCCAAAACCTCAGGAGCATTGATTTTTACATCCAAAAAATCTCCCCACCTTTCGGTATGCTTGGCAAATCTCCTCATAAATCTGGCGTAGCAATAAACACATCCATGCAAGCACCCTATATAGGGGTTTATGCAATAATCAACTTCTGGCAATCTGCTCTTGGTTAGCAGGGTTTTGCACCTGATACTTTTGATAACCATGTTATTTTTCTCCTTTTTCTAATTCTACCATTGTTCTGCAAAAATTTGCTGTTTTGCAGTACATTGGCTTTTGTTGTGCCCTTGCAATAATACTATCAATGTCTTCCTCTGGAAGTTTTCCAAGATAGAATTCACTTAATGGAAAACAGTTTCTGTCTAAAGCCCATGCGCAAGCAACCACTGTGCCATCTGGCAGAATGCCAAACGAATTTGTTACTGCTGGGCAAGATATGTCTTTCTCCAACAGATTTAATGAATGTTGAAAAAAGACTCTAGTCGAGCCGTGAAGACTCCTTAAAAATCTCATTACCTCCAAGTACTTTTCCTTAGAAGGTAAATTTTTTGCCAGATTTCTGCCCCTTCCAATAGGATAATACCTAAGCAGTTCCCATTCTGAAACATTATTCTTGCACAACCAAGAATACAAATCTATGAGGTTTCTCTCAGGCATTGTTTTAGAATATAAAACTGTAATAGCCCTTACTCTTATTCCGTTTGCGACACATTTTCTCATAGCCTTCATCGATGCAACATTAAAATCATTCGGGCGAAATGGATTTTTTGTTTTTGGCAAATTATCCAAAGTGAATTCCACAACGCCGACCTTTCTAAGAAGGTTTATTTTTGCTTCAGTAATTTCACTGCCTGTCATACTAATTCCGATTTTCTTTGATGGTAGCCATTGAGTAGCTTGTTC
This sequence comes from Patescibacteria group bacterium, assembly GCA_038065715.1. GTDB lineage: Bacteria > Patescibacteriota > Minisyncoccia > Minisyncoccales > Staskawiczbacteraceae > JBBTQL01. The sequence goes on along the minus strand of JBBTQL010000006.1, from coordinate 10,635 downwards.
TACCACAAAAAAATCTTCTTCATAATACAACGGGTCTCCGCCAGAAAAATCTATTTCAAAGTTTCTGTCGACTAATAATCTTAACACAGTTAATTTCTCAGCGAGACTTAGTTCTTTGCCTGATTCTTTTTGGGCAGTGACGACCTTGTGTTTTGTTTTGCCTGTGGCATAAACAGCAGAAACACAACAAATCCTACAATTCCAAGGACAAACTCGTGTTAGATTCCATATAACGTCCATTTTATCACCCTTTCTTTCTTAATATATCCAATTTTCAAAGCCGGGAAACACTCCCAGCGAGCTATTGTCAATTTACAACCTTTTTGTTAATTCGTCAAATTTTAATCGTCTTTATTTTAACCTCTTTCTCAAAGCAAAAACTTTTGCTGAATAAAAAAACGAACTTGCTGTGTCCGTTTTTTGTTTAAAAATTAGTCTCTTACTTCTATCCCCATATTTTTTGCTGTTCCTGCAATTATTTTCATTGCTTGTTCTATATCTGTGGTGTTTAGGTCCTGCAATTTCTTTTCAGCAATTTCTTTTAATTGGGCTTTTGTGACTTTGCCTACTTTTGTTTTATTTGGCGCGCCAGATCCTTTTTCAACGCCAGCTGCTTTTTTTAATAACTCTGAAGCTAACGGCGTTTTAAGTTTAAAAATATATGACCTATCATTATAAATTGTTACCTCTGCTGGAACCGTATAGCCCGCCATTGCCTGTGTCGCCGCATTAAATTTTTGGCAAAATTCAGCAACATTAATGTATTGAGCTAACGCCGGCCCTACTGGAGGCGCTGGCGTTGCTTTGCCAGCCTGAATCTGCACTTTTATTATTGCCTTAATTTGTTTAGCCATAATACTTTTACTCCGTAAAAGAAACTCGAAATTCGAATTTCGAAATTCGAAAATTTGGATTTGTTTCGGATTTCGGATTTCGTGCTTCGGATTTTAATTTAATCTACCTTCTTTATTTGCAAAGAATCTAATTCTACAGGGGTATCTCTTCCAAACATATTAACCAGCACTTTAATTTTACCCCTTGTCTGGTCAATCTCAGAAACTTTTCCTTCAAAACCCTTAAACGGGCCGTCTGTAATTTTAATTGAAGCTCCAATTTCAAAATCAATTTTAAACTCCGGTTCGCCAACTTCCATTCTTTTCATTAGGTCGTCAATGTCTTTTTTTGAAACTGGGATTGGCGTGGTTCCTGCCCCTAAAAATCCTGTTACTCTCGGAGTATTTCTAACCACATACCAAGAAGCATCGGTAATTATCATTTCAACCAGCACATATCCTGGATAAATTTTTTCTTCAATTGTTTTTCTCTTACCATTTTTAATTTTAATTTTTTTCTCTTTTGGAACAATAACATTAAAAATTTTATCTTCCATACCCAAACTCTCTATCCTTTGTTTAAGGTTTTTTGCAACTGCATCTTCATAACCAGAATATGTGTGAATCACATACCAGCCTCTTTCTTGTTCTATTACTTGTTTTGGCATATTTTTTATTTAAGGACAAATCTCTTTATTATTTCAGTAAAAATAAAATCCAGCCCCCCTAAAAAGAAGGCTACTATAATAGTAAGGGCTAAAACAATTAATGTATATCTTAAAACATCTTTACGCGACAGCCAGCTTACTCTTTTCAATTCAAAATAAACCTCTTTAAAAAATATCTTTATTTTTTGCGCAATATTCATAATATATATCTTTATTGTTTTAAAAAACAGCCCGAAGGCCATCTACTTATTATAGTAGCTGAACCATAAAAATAAGTCAAGTCTTCTTAAACGTCTAAGTTTTTAACTGTTTTTGCGTGCGTCTGGATAAATTTTTTTCTTGGCCCGACTTCTTCACCCATTAACATATCCAAAGTTTTGTCTGCTTCGTGGCCGTCTTCAATTGTTACTTGCAATAATAATCTGTTTTCAGGATTCATTGTTGTTTCCCAAAGCTGTTCAGAATTCATTTCTCCTAAACCTTTATATCTTTGCAAGGATATGCCAGTGGCTTTTCCAATTTCTTTTACAATTTTGTCTTTTTGTTCTTCTGTATAAGCATATTCTATGCGTTTTCCTGCCTGAATTTTATAAAGCGGCGGCTGGGCGATATAAATATATCCTGCTTCTATTATGGACTTAAAATATCTATAAAAAAGAGTTAAAAGCAAAGTTCTTATATGAGCTCCGTCAACGTCAGCATCAGTCATAATAACTATTCTGTGATATCTTAATTTTTCTATATCAAAATCTTCTGCCACAGCAGTTCCTAAAGCAATAATTAACGATTTAATTTCTTTTGACGCCAGCATTTTATCAACTCTTGCCCTTTCAACATTTAAAATTTTTCCTCGCAAAGGCAAAATTGCCTGAAATCCCCTATCCCTTGCTTGTTTGGCGCTTCCTCCGGCGCTCTCTCCCTCAACTATATATAATTCAGAATCTTCGGGTTTTTTTGACAAGCAATCAGCCAATTTACCAGGCAATGCTAAGCCCTCTAAAATTCCTTTCCTTAAAACTGTCTGCCTTGCAGCTTTAGCGGCCAGCCTTGCCTTGGTCGCCAAAAGGCAATTTTCAATAATTGCTTTTGCGTCTTGAGGAAATCTTTCTAAATAATCTGACAAACCCTCTGACAAAGCCATTTCTACTGCATTTTTTGCTTCAGGGTTTCCTAATTTCGCTTTTGTTTGGCCTTCAAACTGCGGAGTTCTTATTTTTACAGAGATTACTGCAGTTAAACCTTCTCTCACATCATCTCCTGTAAAGTTCTCGTCTTTTTCTTTTAAAAATCCTTCGCGCCTCGCATAATCATTTAAGCATCTTGTTAAAGCCGCGCGAAATCCTGAAATATGGGTTCCGCCTTCTGGGGTATAAATATTATTAGCAAAACTTTCTTCAGTGCACTCCATTTCTTGAGTGTATTGAAAAGCAGCTTCAACATAAATTTCATTTTTTTCTGAAGCCGTTGAAAAAACATTTTCATGGCGCGGAGTATTGCTTAAAACTAAATATTTGACATAAGAACCGACGCCGCCGTCAAAATAAAAATCATAACTTGCTTCTTTCCCTTTTTCTCTATGGTCTAAGAAAGAAATTCTTACCCCTTTTGTTAAATAAGCCTGCTGGCGTAAATGAGTTAAAATTCTTTTTGAATCATATTTTATTTCAGAAAAAATTTGCGGGTCTGCGTCAAAAGTTTGGGTGGTTCCTGTTTTCTTTGATTCACCGACTTTTTTTACTGATGTTTTTGGCTCTCCCCTAAAATATTCCTGCTGATAAACTCCGCCGTCGCGATGCACCTCAGAGAGCATATATGTTGAAAGCGCGCATACTACAGAGATACCGACCCCGTGCAAGCCTCCAGAGACCTTATACGCGTCTCCGCCAAATTTTCCTCCAGCATGCAAAGTTGTCATAACTGTTTCTAAAGCCGATTTTTTTGTATCCGCATGTTTTTCAACAGGAATGCCTCTTCCGTCATCAGAAATTTTTACTCTATTGTTTGGCAAAAGAATAACCTCAATATTTTTGGCGTATCCTGCCATTGCTTCATCTAAGCAATTATCTACAACTTCCCAAATTAAATGATGAAGCCCGTCTATGCTGGTAGAACCTATATACATTCCAGGCCTTTTGCGAACGGGCTCTAAACCCTTTAAAACGTAAATATCTTTAGCCGTATATTCGCCGTCTTTGCGAGCTTTGCTCGCACCCGTCAAAATGCGCGAAACGCTTTTGTCGGGTTCTTCCTTCGCCTCGCCAGAGCTTTTAGCGGAGGCGGGTTTGTCTCCAATTTTTTCTATCTTTTTTGCAACTTTAACGGACGCAGACTTCCCGCCCAAACTCGCCTTCCCGCCTGCAGCAGCTATGCTGTCAGCATTGCGGGCAGGCGGCGAGATTGTGGCGGGCCCGTCAAAATGCCCTTTAGGGCTTTTGTCGGGTTTCTCTGGTTTTTCTTCGTCTTTTTCTTTTATGTTTAATTTCATAATTACGAATTTTTAATTTAAAATTTCTGATTTTTAATCTTCAATTTTTTCGTTAACTTTTCTAAAATGCTCTTCACTTAAATAGAATAATTTACTTTGTGGATCATAATAATATGTATCTTCAAGCTCTTCTATTGTAATAGATTCGTCATTAGGATCTCCCGCATAAGCCTCTCTCAATTCTTCTATTGTAAAATGTGGCGCCCAAGTCATTCTTTGTTTAAAAAACTTATGAGCAACTGCTTCAGCATAAGTCTTTATTTCTTCTGCAGAACTATTTTCGTTTAACGGAATCTCAATTTTTACCTGACATGGGTCATCGCTAAATTCAAATTTTTCTGCTTTACCAAATTGCTTGGCTATCTCTTTATTTTTGTCAGATAAAGAATCAAAAACTATTACTATATAACCAGGCATATGGCTCTCAATATCTTTTTTGTTTGCACTTGTACCGGATGTTTGAATATTTTTATCATATAACTCCTCGCACGCACTCAAAAGGGGAGCTTCAACTAATTCCTTAATTTGTTCTCTTATTTTTATAATAGTACCCCTGCTCACTTCTATCGGTTCAACTTCTAAAACTTTATCCGGTAAAATTGACTCTTGTTCTCGCGGTGTTTCGCTCATGTTTTTATACTAAATATTATAAATAGTTTACGCCTCTTGACAAGGCCTTTTATTTTGATATACTGAACTCATCATTAGAAAAGGCCACGCTTCGTGTCCTTTTCCTTTTTTTTATTAGCGGATATCTTTCGCAAATTTCATTCGTAAATTGTTTATTTCAATAATATAAACCTTGTCTTTGTTTTCCATTGCCAGTATTCTCAATTTTTTTGAAAGACGCGAAGTAAAATATCTGTGCCCTCTTGTTTTTATTTTTCTGGCGCTGGATATAATATAAGTTTTAACTTCTTTTAAAATAACATTTCTGATTAAAAATTCAAAATCCCCGTCTCCAGTAAAAATATAGAACACATTATCTTTTTGGGCCAAATCCATAGCATCAACAGTCAAATCAACATCGCAGTTAGCTTTTTTGTTATAACCCATATCAATTTTTTCTATAAATTTGTTCCCACATTTAGAACAAGAAACATTTATTTCCTTATCCCTATTTTTATACGAAAACAATTTTTTGCCTCTAACAACAAATCCGATACTCTTTAGTTCTTCTGATAATTCTCCTGCTTCCATATCTCTATCATCAACACCAATATACAAAAAAACTTTTTCGCATTTCCAATTATTTTTTAAAAAATCGTACAATTTTTTCCAATTAATCGAAAAACCAAGCAATTGTTTTGTGGTATTATCTGTATTTTGAAAATCAATGAAAGCGTAATTCATTATTTTACCTTAAAATTGCGCTTAAGTCTGTTTTCGTTTTTTCACGAATTTCTTCCTGGATTTTGTTTATTTCTTCATTAGTTAAAGTTCTTTCCGGAGAACGGTAAATTATTCTAAATGTATAACTTTTTTTATCTTTGCCAAATTTTGTTTCGTCTTCATACTCGTCAACAAGCTTTACTTCTTCAATTAAATTTTCGGCATAATCTCGCACAATTTCGTAATAATTATTTAAATTTATATTTTTATCAATAACAAATGAAATGTCTCTTGAGGTTTCAGGATACTTGCTTACTTCTTTATATTTGCTGTTTATATCTTTAAACTGGCTGGTTATTCTTGAGTCATCCGACCATAAAATTCTAATATCTGGAATTTGCATTTTTATCATTGCCAATCTCTCCACTCCAAATCCAAATGCCCAGCCGTTATAAATTTCCGGATCCAGTCCAAAATTTTTCAAAACTTGATTATGCACCAAACCAGAACCGACTACCTCCATCCAATCTCCATTAAATTTAATTTCAATTTGCACTGATGGATCGGTAAACGGAAACGAGTCAACTAAAAATCTGTATTCAACATCACTGCCAAAAATGCTTTTTGTCATTTCAACTTCAACCTCTTTTAAATCATCCAAGGTTATAACTTTTTTATCTTTTTTGCAGATTAACAATCCATCTATTTGGTGAAAGGCCGGAAAATGCTTTTTGTCAATTTCGTCTTTGCGAAACACTATTCCAGATGACAATGCTTTTACTTCGCCCTCATTCTTTAATCTCTCTAGCACTTCTGGATTTCTTAGATAAAACAGCCACATTGCTGTTGTCTGCGTGCGTAAAATATTAGAATCGTCTAAGTAATAAGTATCTGATTCTCTACGGCTTGGATGGTCTTTTGGCGCATTTAAAACATCAAAATTTTGTTCTACTGTTACAATTCTTGGAAAATCAACCAAATCAAAATCTTTGAATCGCGGCAAATTTATTATTTGGTCAACCAAAATTTTTACAGAAGAATTGTCTTTTTTTGTCAGGTCGGGTAGTTTTAAAAGCCTTTTTATTCTCTCTGCTTTAACATCTTTTCTGGCCTCTAATTCTTTAATAAGCTCCGCTTCTTTTTTATCCTCTATAACTATATTTTTTCTCATATTTTCAGTATATTTTTCTTAGTCTATTATTCTTCTATTTTACCTTAAAATTAAGAGTAAAGCAACCCCTAAACTGGGGATAATTTAAACTCATTTTTTTGACTTTTATAACAAAAAATGATAAAATAACAAACACTGAACATTGACAAAATCCTTCACTTTAATATAAGGAAGGCAAAAAATGGAAAAACAGCGTGAATATACTTGGTTTATTGAGCCAAGAGGCGATGTTGCCTGGTCAAACGAAGTAATATCAAGAAACATTGGCGAAGAAAACGCTATGCAGGATACGCTTTGCGCAGATGGAAAAAAGCGTAATCTTTGGCAGTGCCCATCTGGACTAATCCTCTTCTTATGGAGAAGCAGGGTTGGGCTTAAAATCTCCTTTAGAATATTCTGCCAAGAAGGAAAAAATGGAAAAATCAGGGACAAAACTCATTTATACAAAAACGATCGCGGCTCTCCAAAAAGGAAAAAAAGAAACAGAGCAACGCTCTGAAACTTAAAACGGCCTTGTAAAAAAACGGCTCAGACCTGTCTGAGCCGTTAAAACAGCAAAGCCGTTTTTTCTATTTTCCAGTGAAAATATTATTTATATTATTTATTATAAATTTAATAATTTCTTGCAGAGATGTAGCAACAGAAGCGAGAAATATTACCGTAGATTTAATAATATTTTCTAATAGACTTGCTAAATTATATTTTGTTGTTGCTATTGAAGAGGGATAACTATTATAAAGCCCAAGAACTTCTGCTGCTGATAACACCTTATTATAAATTCTCACGTCATCAATAGCACCATCAAATCCATCTTTAGCTATAGTATTTGTATAATATGCCGCCCCAATAAAAAGACGATTTGATGATGAATTAATTCCGCCAGCCCAATTTGCAGTACCTTTTTCTACACCATTTTTATAGAAAGTAATTACATTATTTTTAAAAGTCATTGTCCATAAGTTCCAATTCAAATCAGAAGCGCCAGTTAAGGTTACAAAACCCATACCCGTAGAATCAGCAACTATAGCCACCATATTTCCTGCTCTTTGATATATCGCAAACCCATTTTTTCCAGTGCTGAATGCATATTTAGAAACAATAGATCCGATGGATGTTAAATTATTTGATTTTGCCCATACAGATACGGTTATTTCTGATGGGGTTACAAGATTTGCAGGATTCCCTAAATCTACTCTTTTTATATTAGATTCATCGGCACCGCCTGTGAACATTAATGCTTTACCCACTCTTCCTGTAACTACGCTCGGATTCCCTACAAGGGTGCCATTGTTGCCCTTACCACTTAAATCAGTAACAGTGCCATCGTCAAAAGTATAATATGCTATTAAGGCAGAATTATCGGGTGTAACTGCGACAGGCGGAGTTTTTACTGCCACAGGATTAGAAGTTGCTTGCGCAACGCTGTTTTTGGCAGTTAATTTATATTCATATTGAGTTTCAGGAGAAAGGCCAGTGTCAGAATAACTTATTTTATCGCTTCCTAATGTCGCAATAATTGACCATTGCGAGTTAGAAACCAGTTTTCTCTCAATAATATAATTAGTTGCATTTTGGTCAGCTGTCCATGTAAGATTTACTTGGCTAGAAGATGTTGCTTCTGCCTTTAAGCTCGTTGGCGTTTGAGGGGGTTGAACATCTTTATTAATAGCTTTAATGTCATTTACGGTTTTTTTGTTGTAATTTAAGTCGTTGCTTACTGCAGGATTTATAATCACATAATAAGTTTTATCCCCATCAACTACAGTATCACCAACGCCCGTAACAGTAATAGTTTTTGGTATGTTCCAATTTGCCTGGTCAAAATTAACTGCCAAAGGTGATACGGTTCCTTCTTTAGAGTTAGAACTGCTAAAACTTATAGATACGTTTGAAGATGGTTTAGTTGAAAGATTAATTTGAAATGTGTCTGTTTTGCCGCTCTCGTCTGTATATAGAATGCTTGGTGCAGAAATTACAATTCCAGGGCTATTGCCGCCTGCAGATAAAGTATTATCTATTTCATTTATTTCCTGGCTGGTTAATCCTGTTGCATTGTTTTTAAACAAATTAAGGTCTGAAGAATCTACTAATCCATCCATTGTAAAGTCGCCGCTTCGCCACCACATTCCGTTTTTTCCAAAATTAGATTTAATAATTGAATAATCACTGCTATTTACAACGCCGTCTGTAGTGGCATCGCCAAGTGGTAATAATGCCCTCATATGCGCATCCCATTTTACGCTGCCAACTGTCTTAATATCGGGCAAAACGCCCCAATACTCCCCTGATGCATTTGAACCAATCGAGTCACTGGAAATAAAATAATCTCCGCCTTCGTCAATCCATGTTTTAAAAAGCTTATCGTACAGTTTTCCCATTCTAAGATCTTTTTGGGCATCAAAGCTTGACTCGACCCCAAATAAAGCCTGCCCGCCTTCATAAGCCACAAGGGGCAAGCCATATTTTTGCGCTAAACTCTTATGAATTTTAATTCTTGGTCTAACTTGTTCATCAACATAATTATTGAGAGCATTAAACAAACCATCCATTGTAAGGGGCGTGTCTGTTTTTTTTGGAGGATGGATATATACAGCCATGCTTAAAGCCCCCAAATAATCACTTAAATTGCTTCCATATTTTTGTTCTAGAAAATCTAAAGATTGAGTTATTATCCACGGATTTACTGATTGTCCAGCTAAAACTACCTTAACCCTTTTTTTAAATTCACTTCCATATTCTTTTTTAAATATATCAGCTATTTTTTTTGTCTGAAAAGCAACTTGCTGTTGTATGCGAGCGGAGTAATTTGTGATTGGGTCAGCTGTTAATTCATTATTTAATTGACTGGCGGCATATACCCTTTTCCATTGGGGAAAAGCATAATTCCAAACTTCGTTGCTGTATTCAATATATGCTGTAAGAGAAGGGTCTAATTGGTCATGAATTAATTTAGCAAGATTTTCAATATAATTATCATCTGCTTGGTCTGGCACATCTATCCATATATCTCTTTTAATAGCATTGCCTAAAGCAATCATCATTTCGTAAGAAAAGCCAGAATATTGGCCGTCAGTTGGTTTGTACCTATCTGACCAATGAATATCTTTACTTGTATTTGTGTTATTCCAATCCATAAAACGTATTATCTTAAATGGCCTCATCGCTTTTATATATTCATCTGTAAAAATCTGCCCTGGTTGGTATCCTGGAGTTATTATTTGAATGTTGCGTATTGGGTTTTCTAATGTATTACCGCTCATTCTAAGTTTTAAAAAACTACTTTTTGAATCAATTACTATATCGGCTGTTGTTTTATTATTTACAATTTTTCTGTTTTGAATTTTTCCCATATATCTTTCATCTAAATCTATAAGTCCTCCGCCTTCATAACTTAGTTTGTATGTGCCGAGCGGATAATTATACATTTCTGTCATTGTAGACGCATCGGTTAACGGGTATTTTTCACTATCATATTTCATATTTGGGTCAGCTTCCCACGGATTACTCCCTCCCCATGGCCTTAATATATGTTTTAAATCAACAAAAGACATATCTCGAGTCCAAGAACTTGGTTTGCCATTATTCATGCCTAACTTCACAGGAGATGCATAATCTGTAAATGTTTTGGTTATTTGAGGTTGAATAAATGTTGATACAACATTATTTGCTTGATTATTATTAGAAGCAGCAGCTATAGCAGAAAACGTAACCGCAATTGTATGATTTGTTTGAATATTTGCAAAATTGTAAGTTGAAGCGCTATTAACAGCTTGATTATCAATTAAAACAGAAGTTATTTGATAATTGGAGTTTGGAGTAATACTAAAGCTTTTACTGGCATTGGCTGTGACAGTAGTTGTACCGTTAGGAGTAATTGTTCCTCCGGCGTTAGCTGTAGCAATAATAGTATATGTAGTTTGAACAGGGGCAGTTGTAGGAACAGGAGGCGGAGTTATTGTAACAGTAGTTGAGCTACCACCGCCGCCAACACTGCTGCCACCGCCACCGGCAAATCCGCCAGTAGTTGTGGTAGCCGTAAAAGTAGGATTTGTAGTTGTTTGACTTGTCTGTTGAGCAACAGTTGAACTTGACGACAATTCACTATTTATTTTTGCAATAGTCGCCTGGTCTAATATGCCTGTAGGA
>JBBTQL010000005.1:0-35088 GCA_038065715.1 Patescibacteria group bacterium | reverse complement strand
AAGATTACGCTTTTTTCCATCTGCGCAAAGCGTATCCTGCATAGCGTTTTCTTCGAAGGGTAAAAGGAGGGTAAAAGGGGTCAGGTACCTTTTACTGAAAATAAATATAAAATTTAATAATTATTTAAGTTTGACGCTGTTTTGAGGGAAAGTCAATGGCTTGACTCTGTTCAAATTCCTAAACCTGTATAATAAATGTGCGTACGCACCATTATTACACAAGTTTGTTAATATAAAAAATTCACGATCGTGAAAAAAGCGTGAATAGACACCTTCAACCCACGATCGTAGTCACAAGGCGTATAGAACAATGTGTTAAATAATGTGTTAAGTCGAACTTAACTCGATTCATCTATAGAATTTGTAGCTGTTGACTTTTAGAAATTCAAATGAGATAATAAAAAAATAATTTATTGTTAGGCTCCGCAGTAGCTCAATGGTAGAGCGATTCCCTGTTAAGGAATGGGTTGTAGGTTCGAATCCTACCTGCGGAGCTTAGCAATAAATTTGTAACAAAATCGGGGCTAAAAGCCCTGTTTTTGTATAAAAAATCCGAGTTTGGATAAACCCGGATTGTGGTCTCGTCAGGTCAGATTAGAATCTAATCAGACGATACCCGGATTGGCTGCTCGATCGCACCGCCCAGCGATTGTCATAAGGAGCAACGATAAGGGTGCTCCGCAGCTGACTGGGGTTTGGCATTCTCAAGAGCCAACTTGTGTCGATGAACAGCTTTCCTCCGTATTCTCGGAAAACACTGTAGTTGGGAGGCGTCGACATCAATATGCCTTCTTTTGTCCACGGGCGGTCCTGGAAGATCTCATACAAAATGAGGGCTGGTTGACTGTCGTCGCTCATGCTTCTAGCGAATTGCACGAAAGACAACCAGTGAATCCATTCACCAATTTTCTCGCCGTTTGCTAGAATAAATCCAACAGGCGCCTCGCGCGGCTGAAGCGACGAAAGATACAACGCGCGGGATGGGCCACCCGGTTTGCCGTAATGCAGAAAATCGTTCATCTTCTGCTCACTCATCAGTCCGCTGTCAAGAAAGTTTTCTCGATATCCAATCTTGCCAGCGTCGCCAAGAAATGTCACAAACCTCTGCATGCTCCTCATTTCCCCATCGATATTGGTAAAAAGTATCGGGTCGCCATGTGTCCGCACGTAATTCAAGTCTATGGTGTCAGGCCGCTCGTCGGGCAGCTTGAGAACCTTGTTTCCGGCAGCGCAGGACACAACCAACTCTTGGGTGATGTAATTGACTATCACCGAAAAAATTGGCACTCCGCGTCTCACGCAACTGATTGCCGAAGTTGCCCCGGTAATCGATGCGGGAGAGCTGAACTTTTCTTCCCACTTTTCCTTGGTAGCAGGATCGGCAAAGATATCTCCAATTTTCTTTTCCTTGGGAAACTCGACTAAAAACGCCTTGAGCTGGTTGGAACGATCTGTAGGGTCGCTGATAAAAACTGTCCGAAACGTCTGCGGATCATTGGGGCGAAACGTATCGCTTGGCCTCGTACCCGATCCGACTTCTTCAGTGATCACCACTGCTCCTGCGTCGTACCGCCTCAATTCGTCACAAATTATAATTTCCGGGCCCGCGTCCATTCCCAGAGTGTCTTTCTTGCCGTAAGCGACAACCGGACGGAGCGCGTCTTCAACCGTAGAATGCCTAAAGTCGTAATAGGCCTTAAGGGCAGCCGCCATGGCAGCGTTAAGATGGGAAATTTCCACGCCTTGCATAGAGCACCTACCTTTCTTTGTTTACAATGAACAAACGCCATTACTGTGCCATCTAATAATCACTTTATTACTTTTTATTAAAAAAGCAAGAAGTTTTTTATTTTTTAGTAGTAATCTTTTACTTTTTTGAGTTCTTTATGTTTTCGCAGTTTTTCCAGCGCTTTTGCCTGAATTTGCCTTATTCTTTCCCTAGTTACGCCAAACTCTTCCCCTGTTTCTTCCAAAGTATGCATAACTCCGTCTTCTAAACCAAAACGCAATCCAAGAATTTTTAATTCCCTTGGAGTCAGCTCGCTTGAAATTTCATGCAGCCTGTCTTTTAAAAGCCTTCTTGACGCTTCGGTGTTTGGGGCAATTGTTTTATCGTCTTTAATAAATTCTGCCAAAACGCTGTCTTGTTTGTTTTTATCTTCGCCAACCGGAGTTTCTAAAGAAACCGCTTTTTGGGCAATTTTTCTTATATGGTGCACTTTTTCAACATCTAAACCCATTTCAGCTGCAATTTCTTCAGCCAAAGGCTCTCTGCCCAATTCCTGCAAAAGGTTTTTCCTTATTTTTGTGTATTTTGAAATTGTTTCTATCATATGCACAGGAATTCTAATTGTTCGCGCCTGGTCAGCCAAAGCCCTTGTGACAGACTGCCTAATCCACCAGGTTGCATAAGTAGAAAATTTATAGCCTTTTCGCCAGTCAAATTTTTTAACAGCCTTGAAAAGCCCCAAATTTCCCTCTTGGATTAAATCAAGCAAAGTTAAATTAGGAGAACGGCCAACATATTTTTTAGCAATAGAAACAACTAATCGTAAGTTTGCCAAAGCCAGCTTATTTTTTGCTTCTTCGTCTCCTTTTTCAATTCTTTTAGCAAGCTCTTTTTCTTCTCTTGCTGTCAAAAAACTTGATTTTCCGATTTCTTTTAAATACATCTGAATCGGATCAATTTTTGCCGCAAGCGCTTTTTTTGCCTTTTTTTCTTTTTTAGGCTTTACCTCCAAAAACTCCTGCACTTCTTTTACTTGAATGCCCCGCTCTTTTAAAGTTTCATAAGTTTCTTCCAGCTGCTCAATGTTTTTTTCTATATCAGGAAAGGCATGCAAAATCTCCGAGGTTGTAATAAAACCCCTTTCTTCTCCTTTTTTGGCAAGAGCGTTTATTTGCTCCTGAAAATCTGCGGTCTTGTTAATTTTTTTGGTTTTAACCGCTTTTTTTGCTTTTTTTGCCTTTTTTGGGGCTTTTAGCGCCTTATGAGGCGCTGTTTTTTTCCGCCAGCTGGCGGATTTCTTTTTTATTTTTACTGGCTTTTTTTTCATGACAATTCTTTTGTTAATTTATTAAATTTGCAAATTAAATCGTTAACTTTATCATGGTTTTTTTCTTCTTCTGCTTTTTTAATGTCGCCTGAAATTTTGTTAAGCTCTTTTTTTGTATTTATATTTTTTAATTGCAAAAGGCAAAGGTTTATTTCGTCGCATCCGTCTTCTTCATATTCAATTTCAGCCCTTAACGACAGTGCCGCCAGAAAAACTTTAAGCTCTGCCTCAAAATCCCCGCCTGCAACGCTTTGCGTAGCAATGCGGGCAGGTGTTTTAATACCTGACTCGCCAGCAGACAATATGTCTGCAAAAATTGCCTTAAAATCATTTTCTTTCTCTGACGTCGGCTTTTGCTCTGATATGAATTTTTTTAAATTTTGAAAAAAATTAGTTGTTTTATCACAAAAAAGCGGATAATGCCGGCCTTCAATTAAATTTAAATTTTCAGGATCTTTTAACACCAAAGAAATAACTTTTTCTTCTATAAGGTCTTTTCTTCCATTAATGCTGAATTTTTCTTTTTGCCCGGCATTTGCTTTAAAATTGTTTTCGTTTTCCTGATAAAAAGATGCTTCAACTTTTACTCTTTTTAATTCTTCTAAAATTGCGTCTTCTGCAATATTTAATTTCTGCGCTAATTTTTGCGCCCAGTGCGACTGCTCAATTTTATTTAGTATCCTTTTTATAGCCGGCAGAATTATTCTGCCAATTTCTTTTTTGCCTTCTGCTGTATTTTTATCAAAATTAGAAAAAGCGGAATCAAAATAATAATCCATTATTGACCTTGCCTTTTCTAAGAAATCCTGCCAGTTTTGCGGATTTTCTAAAATAATATCGGCCGGGTCTTTTGCTCCAGAATAAGTTTCTATAATTTTTATATTAAATCCTTTGTCTTGGGCTAAATTAATGCTTCTTTTTGTAGCTGAATCTCCGGCTATATCCATATCAAAAGCCAGAAGCAGGTTTTCAGAATATCTTTTTAAAATGTCTAAGTGCCTGGAAGTTAGGGCAGTCCCTGAAACAGCAATTGTATTTTCAAAACCCGCTTGGTGACACATTATAGCGTCTGTATAACCCTCTGTTAAAACGCACTGATTATTCTTTCTTACAGCAAGTTTAGCATTGTTTAATCCATATAAAACATTGCTTTTATCGTAAAGCAATGTTTGAGGGGTATTTATATATTTTGCAATCTGCATATCTAAATCTTTCCAGCCCGAGGCTAGTCCGCCTTGGGCGGAAAAAACGCGCGCGCCAAACCCAACAACTTGCGAATTTAAATCAAAAATAGGAAAAACAATCCTGCCGCGAAATCTATCATAAGAATGAGACATACCGTTTTCTTTTTTCCCGATGGCTTCGCCATCGAGGATCCTCGATTGCTCTGCAATCGGGACAACAGCCAAACCAGCTTTAACAATTTCATTTCTTGTGTAGCCCTTGCTTATTAAAAAATCTGACAAGCTCTGCCATGTGTTTGGCGAATATCCAAGCCTCCATTTTTTAATGCTCTCATTTGTAATGCCTCTTTTAAGCAAATATTCTTTTGCTTCTTTGCCAATTAAACTTTCTTCTAATTGCTTTTCAAAAAACCTGCAAGATATGTCGCAAATTTCATAAAGCCGCTGGCGGGCTGTTTTTAATTCTAAATTTTCTCTTTTTAATTGTACTCCGGCCTTTTCTGCTAAAATTTTTAAAGCGTCGCCAAACTCAACTCCTTCAATTTTCATCACAAAATCAAAAATACTATGGCCTGCTCCGCAGCCAAAACATTTCCACATTTGCCTAGCAGGAGAAACAAAAAAAGACGGTTTTTTTTCTGAATGAAAAGGACAAGCGCCCCTGTAATTGGCGCCAGTTTTTGTCAGTTTTATATAACTGCCGACAACATCAACAACATTGAGTTTATTTTTTACCTCTTCTATTTGAGAGTCGAGCATAAATAAAATTAATTCTGATTTATCTTACCACTAAATAATTTAAAATCAAACGGCAGAGGCATCTCCGCTTAACAGGTGCAAATGCAAATGGTCTACAAGCTGGCCGCCTTCCCTGCCGACATTTATAACCAATTTATAGCCTTGCAAATTTTTATCCTTAGCTAATTTCTGTGCGGTTAAAAATAATTCTCCAATCAATTCTTTATCTGCTTGTTCTAAATGTTTAACTGATTCAATGTGTTTTTTTGGAACAATCAAAATATGGACCAGAGCTTTGGGATTAATATCATTAAAAGCAACCAGTTTATCGTTTTCAAAAAGTTTTGCCGAATCTATTTCGCCCCTTGCGATTTTGCAAAATATGCAATCTTCCATGAATTAACGGACGCGATAAGTGAGATAAATAGTTGCATTTATTTCCATTTGGCCTGGCTGAATTTGCGGGGCAACGCTGGCAAATTCTGCCATAACGCCCCCGCCTCCTTTTCCGTAAACGGGCTGTGGCGTATAATTACTGCCTTCAGAAATATTTACCATCTTTACTATTTTTAATCCTGCAGCTGTTGCCAAGTTGCCGGCTTTTGTTTTTGCCTCTGCAATTGCTTTTTCTCTTGCTTCTGCCATAAATTTTTCTTGGTCATCAATTGTAAACTGCAAATCGCCCACAGTGTTTGCTCCTAATGCTGTTGCTTTGTCTAAAATATCGCCAATTTTATCAAAATTTCTTATTTTCACATTTACTGCCTGATTTAAAGAATAACCTTTAAAAACTCTACCTCTTTCTGTGTAATCATAAACAGGAGATAAATTATATGAAGTAGTTTGAATGTCTTTTTCTTCTACCCCTAAATCCTTTACCGCCTTGGTAATGGCATTCATTTTTGTGTTGTTTTCAGTAACAACATCATTGCTTTTCATGCCTTGAGTTTGCACTCCAATGCTTACTAAAGCAATATCTGGTTTTGCAAAAACTTTGCCCTGCCCAACAGAAGTTATTTCCAAGGGATAGTTTTGCGGCAAAGTTGCAAAACTATAAATTAATTTTGCGCCTAAAAAAACAAGAACTCCTGCAACTAAAAATATTGCCAATATAAAAACTTTATTGGCTGGCTCTATTTTATAGATTTTAATTTCTCCATCCATATTTTTTGTTTCTAATTTTATTTATTTAATTAGAAATTTTTAATATTATTTTTTATTAGACCTTTATTTTTATACGATTTCTTTATCTAATAAATTGTCTTCCCCACCAAAAGGTTGCAATGTAAATTACTGGAAGAGCAATAACGCTTGCATACCATACTGTCCGTCCGAGTTTTGGGCTGACAAATTCAGCTAAGCGCATAAGAACCACAAAAATCATAAACCAGCCTACAAGAAGCCCTGCGCCGGGCCATTCCGGATGCACAAGTTCTTTGCCTCCGCCGACTTTGTACCATTTTACCCATCCGCCCCACTTCATAATAAAAACATGAAAAAAAATAAGAATAAAGATAATGCGTACGCTCCAATATTGCAACTGCCACCATTTTTCTCTACCAATGGCAGTTGTAGCGCGGTCGTTGGATATGAAAAAAATTGCAATTAAAATAATAGTGGCTAAGAGACCAAAAATAAACGACCAATTAAGTGTTTCTATAAATTTTGGCAAAGGGAACTTTGATGGCAGAAAGAAGAGAGAAACAATCCCATGAATAATAGCCAAAAAGAAAGCTACTATTCCTAATTCTTTTCTATACTGAACATAGCGGTCAGGAAAAGAAAAAATGCGGCTCAATGGGCCAATAAGAAGAACTATGCCAAGAAGTATTGTAGCTACTCCGGCAAAAATTTTATTGGCGATATAAAGGTCGTAATATCCGCGTCGGTAAAAAAGATATACTGACAAAATTACAAACAAAGGCATAGCAGCCATAAAGGCCACGCCGTACTGTTGAAATTGATATTTCCAGTCAAAAGATGATTTTGGAGGATTAATTTCCATAACTGAATTTATCGTTTTATTTTTTAATTTTATGCGGAGGAGGTGGGACTCGAACCCACGAGACCCGTGAAGGTCACAGCTTTCCAAGCTGTTGCAATGGCCGCTATGCGACTCCTCCATTTTTTATACTTCCATATCACGCAAAGCGCGAATTCGCTCTTCTATTGGCGGATGTGTCATAAATAATTTGGCGAACCAGTGAGTTTTTTGTTTTCCTTTATAGGGCGAGTCAATAAAAAGCGAGCTTGTCGCATCATTTGCAACGCGCATTGGGGTTAAGTCTGATGAAATTTTTTCTAAAGCACTAGCCAAACCTTCGGGATAGCGGGTTAATAAGGCGCCATCAGCATCTGCTAAAAATTCTCTTTTTCTTGAAATTGCGAGTTGTATCAGCATGGCTGCTAATGGAGCCAATATCGCAGCAGCTATTCCCAATATCATCTTAACTCCCCCTGATGCCCCCTCTTCTCTATCATTTCTTCTTCCGCCTCCCCAAAAACTAATTCTCAAAAACATATTTGCCAGCATTGCTACAACCCCTGCCAAAACAGCAACAATTGTAGACAAAAGCATATCTTTGTTTCCAATGTGCGATAGCTCATGCGCCAAAACTCCCTGCAACTCGCTTTTATTCAATCTGCTTAAAAGGCCCTTGGTTACTGCAACAACTGCGTGATTTTTATCGCGGCCTGTTGCGAAAGCATTTGGCTGCATTTCTGGCAAAATATAAATTTTAGGCAAGGGCAAACCGGCTGTAATGCATAAATTTTCTACTATATGATAAAGCTCTGGATTTTGATTATGCTCTATTGGTTTTGCCTTATACATTGCCAAAACAATTTTATCTGACCACCAATAACTTCCAAAAGACATTGAGATACTTAAAAACACAGCAAAATATAAAATAGCATTACTATCTAACAGATAACTGAAAAGCCAGCCCACAGCTATAATAAAAACCAAAAACCCAGTCAGTAAAAACCAAGTTTTTCTAGTGTTTGAATCTGCTTGTGTATAAATCGACGGCATAAAAATAATTTCTAAGTATTAATTTCTAATTTCTATTAAATTTATAAGGATTAAGACTTATTGCTTGATACTTTAATAGAAATTGAAAATTAGAAATTAGAACTTAACTGAAACTGGTTGTTTTTCTGCCTCGTTTGCTGTTTGGAACAATTCCATCTGCTTGAATCCAAACATGCCAGCAATTGTGTTTGCAGGAAAACTTTCTATTTTAATATTTAAGTCCCTGACATTTGTATTATAAAATCTGCGCGCCGCCTGTATTTTATCTTCTGTGTCTGTTAACTCTCTTTGCAGCTCCAAAAAATTTGTTGAAGCTTTTAAATCGGGGTAATTTTCTGCCACAGCAAACAAACTTTTTAAAGTATTTGAAAGCATATTTTCAGCTTCGGCTTTTTTGCCCATTCCCTGAGCTCCCATTGCGCTTGCCCTCGCCTGCGTCACTTTTTCAAACAACTCCCTTTCGTGCGTGGCATAACCTTTTACTATTTCAACTAAGTTTGGAATTAAATCATATCTTCTTTTTAACTGAACATCAATATCGGCAAAAGCCTCTTTTGCCCTATTTTTTAAAACTACTAAGCTGTTAAATACGCCTACTACCCACAAAACAGCGACAACTATAACGGCTAAAACTATCCACGATATTATTGACATAAATTTATTAAACTACTAAATTACGAATATTTACTAATATACTAATCCGTATTGGTATATTCGTATAAATTAGTAATTTGGTAGTTATATTATTTTTGCGAATTTTCTATTAAAGAATTTAAAAACGGATGTTGAACAACAAATTTGTAATTAAATAACTTTAAAAGCATAAAAAAGTCTGACAATTCCTCCCTAAATTTTTCAGGACCAGAAAAAACCTCCCACAGCTCTTTAGCAAGATTTTTTGTATAATGGTGCAAAATTTCGTAATCTGATTTTCTTTTTAAATAATTTATTATTTGTTTAAATTCGCCCCTATCTAACCACACCCCCTGGCACATTTTACAAAAATCAACCTTTACTTTTGAATCGTCGTAATTAATTTGGCTTAATCCAATGCGGCATACCGGGCAGTATTTATTAATACGAGAAACTTCAAAGCTTTTTTTGTCTCTCCACAAATCAACATCAAGCCAGTTTAATTGCTGGTCTTTATTGTCTTTTGCCCACCTTAACTCGTTTTGGTCAAACCAAATGCCTAAACAATCAGGGCAGTAATCAACCTCAACGTTATGAAACAAAACCTTTTCTAATTTTTCATTGTCATTTGGACAATTCATCACGAAAATTTTTAATTTCTAATTTTTAATTTTTATTAAATTTCTAATGCTTAAATTTCAAAATACTACTATTTATACTATAACTAAAAATACTAACTTTTGCAAATTGCATAAAAAAAGACCCGCACAATATGCACGGGTAACGAATTAAATTCTATTCGCTGTTTTCTTTTGCTAAATCTCTATTATGGGCTATTCGCCTTCTTCTCCTTAAATCATCAAAGTATCTTTTTAATTCTTCTTTATTCATAACCATCATAGCTTCAGCATCCATATTTAAAGACAAATGAAATTCATCTTTTCTAATAAAGAGCTTATGCCACCAAAGTTTTATCCGTTTATTCCAAATTTTTCTTCTGAGATTTCTCGTGCCATCTAAAAAATCGCAACGAAACAGATACAGGCTGTGCTTAAATTTTTCCCATTTTGTCATCGCTATTCTCCTTTGCTTACAGGTAATGCAACACCACATGCTATGCAAAACTTATCGCCAGAGGAAAAGCCGACTTTGCAGTTCGGGCAAGGTTCATTTTTTTCTGCGGGACGCAATGGAACTTGCATTAGTTCCTTGCCACAAACTCTACAAAACCCTCCGCACAAATGTCCAACCCTGCGCCCTTCGCACTTTTCTATTGAGCAAGAGTAGACCATCGCTATCATCGCCGCTCTCCTTTGTCAAAGGGCATTTTGCAGAAAATACTGCAATATCAAAATATTACAATATTATAACATTTTCTTCAACCTAACAGATTAAAAAGATCTGTGTATTACATTTCTTTAAATAGCTCAGACACGTTTGAGCTATTTATTTTGAGACTATTTGCATAAAAAACCCCGCGATATCATCACAGGGTTATTTTATTGATTTATTGCACTCCTAATCTTGGGCTGGCAGAGGAACTGCTTTACTAATATCTGTAATGTCGTTGCAAATTGCAACATCATTTGTTGCTAAAACCATCTCCATTGGCGAAGCAACTCTGTAAACTTTTCCTGGTGGCATCCAGAAACCAGCTCTGTCAATTCCGCTATCGGCACATTCCCACCTGAGACATCCCACTAATTGTAGCGGGTCTTTTTTATACTTCACCGCATAGTCGGGAACCTGCCAGTCTTTTCTTACAGGTGTGTTTAAGGTGATTGGATCGCCAACAAGAATTGACTTTCCACACCATGCACACCTTATAGACATTTTGGCAAGACATTCCGGACAGTATTCAAATTTCCTTTTTAGGGTTATAAAAATCTTTTCTCCAAAAATTTCTACGGGCGAAAAAAGTTTTGTTTTGTGTCCGCAAATGCTGGCAATATAATTTCTGCCAAACAACTTATAAAACAGCAGTCTAATCGGCAACAGTTTTATCTTAAACCATCCCATCGCTATTCTCCTTGTCAAAGGGCATTTTGCAGAAAATACTGCAATACCAAAATACTACAACATTATTAAAAAATCCGCAACTCAAAAGAGGGCTTTCGCCCTCGTTTTGATTTTAGGATTTAATAATTTTTAATTTTGTTAGAAATTAGTAATTAGAAATTAGAAATTTAGTTAGTAGTCTCCGCCCATCATTGGGTTTGGCATATGATTGTGGCTATCTTCTTTCTTTGGCAATTCTGAAACAACTGCCTCTGTTGTTAAAAGCATGCTGGCCGCAGAAACCGCGTTTTCTAAAGCAGTTCTCACAACTTTTGTCGGGTCAACAACCCCTGCTTTTATTAAATCTTCATAAATCATAGTTGAGGCATTAAAACCAAAATCGCCATCTGCCTCCTTTACCTTTTGGACAGCCACAGCGCCGTCAACTCCGGCATTTTCAGCAATTTGCCTTAAAGGCTCTTCAATGGCTCTTTTTAAAATATTTACTCCAGTTTTTTCATCTCTAGTTCCTGCGTCACCACCTTCGGCTTCGGCTATTAATTTTTCCAACGCTGGTAAAGTTCTCAATAATGCAACTCCGCCTCCAGGAACTATTCCCTCTTCAACGGCCGCCTTTGTTGCATGCAGAGCATCTTCTAATTTATGCTGTTTTGCTTTTTGCTCAACTTCTGTAGCAGCTCCAACTTTTATAACGCCAACTCCGCCAGCCAATTTTGCCAGCCTTTCCTGCAATTTTTCTTTGTCAAAATCTGAAGTTGCAGAACTTATTTCTTTTTTGAGCGCTGAAATTCTTGCGTCAATTAATGACTTTCCTCCTTTTCCCTCAACAATTGTTGTATTTTCTTTTGTTGAAATTACCCGTCTAGCCTGCCCCAGCATTTCCATTTCAGCGTTTTCTAATTTCTTTCCTTTTTCTTCTGAAATAATTTCAGCTCCGGTAACTATTGCAATGTCTTCTAACATTTCTTTTTTCCTGTCGCCAAAGCCAGGCGCTTTTACTGCCAAAACAGAAAACACTCCGCGAATTTTATTTACAATTAAGGTTGTTAATGCGTCTCCGTCAACATCGTCTGCAATAATTACCAATTCTTTTTTACCGGCTTTCACTAACTTTTCAAGCAAAGGTAAAATTTCCTGTAAAGAGCTTATTTTTCTGTCTGTAATTAAAATATACGGCTCTTCTAAAGACGCTTCCATTTTTTCTGTGTTTGTAACCATATATCCTGAAATATAACCCCTGTCAAACTGCAGACCTTTTACAATTTCTTTTGACAACCCAAATGTTTTTGACTCTTCTGTTGTAATTACTCCGTCTTTTCCAACCTCTTCCATAACTTCTGCAATTAAGTTTCCCATTTCTTCATCTTGAGCTGAAATTATTGCAACCTGGGCTTTTTCTTCTTTGGTGCTTATTGGCTTTGACATTTTTTTGAGGGCATCAACAACCGCATCTTTTCCTTTTATAATGCCTTTTCTTAAAGCTAAAGGGTTAGCTCCAGCGGCAACATTTTTTAAACCTTCTGTGGCAATTGCCTGGCACAAAAGAACCGCTGAAGTTGTTCCGTCTCCAGCTATATCATTTGTTTTTGAAGCCACTTCTTTTATAATTTCAGCTCCAATATTTTCTACCGCATCTTCCAGTTCAATTTCTTTTGCAATTGAAACTCCATCGTTTGTAATTGTAGGGCTTCCATAACCAGAACCCAAAACAACATTTCTGCCTTTAGGGCCTAAGGTTACCTTAACGGCATTAGCCACTTTGTCTAATCCGTTTTTTAAAATTTTTCTTGCGTCTTCTGAATATTTTATTTGTTTTGCCATTTAATATTATGCCAATTTACAAATGATATGCGAATGACGCAAATTTGCATCATTGGCATACCATTAGCATTATTTGCATTATGATTATTCTATAATCGCTAAAATGTCGCTTTCTGAAGCGATTAAATATTCTTTATCGTCAACTTTTATTTCAGTAGGGCCGTATTTTGAAAACAAAACCCTGTCTCCAACTTTTACTAAAACTGGAATAATTTTCCCGTCATCTGTTCTTTTGCCTTGTCCCACAGCAATAACTTTACCCTGCTCTGATTTTTCTTTTTCTGCTGTTTCTGGCAAAAAAATACCGCCGCGAGTTTTTTCCTCTTCTTTAATGGGCTCTATTAAAATATGGTCTGCTAATGGCTTGATATTCATAGTCATTTAATTTTTTATTTAATTTTTATATATAATGTAATCTAATAAATTTTGCGCCGAATGTCAAGGCTTCGCGGTTTTTAGATATTTTCCGGTGTAGCTTTTTTTGTTTTTCGCAATATCTGAAGGCGCGCCTTCTGCAACAATTTTTCCTCCTTCCTCGCCTCCTTCAGGCCCTAAATCCAAAATCCAATCAGCGCAGCGGATAAAATCTATATTGTGTTCTATTATTAAAACAGTGTTTCCTTTTTCAATCAAATTTTTTAAAACAGAAATAAGTTTTTTAATGTCGTCAAAATGCAGGCCGGTTGTGGGCTCGTCTAAAATATATAAAGTTTTGCCAGTTCCCTTGCGCGATAATTCGGTTGCTAATTTTACCCTTTGCGCTTCTCCGCCAGAAAGCGAAGTGGCTGACTGCCCCAGCTCAACATAAGAAAGCCCCACTTCTTTTAAAGTTTTCATTTTTTCAAAAAGCCCAGGAATATTTTTAAAAAAATCCATTGCTTCTTCAACAGTCATTTGTAAAACATCGGCAATGTTTTTTTCTTTGTAATCAATTTCTAAAACTTCTTTACTGTATCTTTTGCCGTGGCACTCTTCGCACTCCACATAAATATCTGGTAAAAAATACATTTCGACTTTTTTAACGCCCTGTCCCTCGCAGGCTTCGCACCTGCCTCCTTTTACATTAAAGCTGAATCTGCCGGCAGAATATCCTCTTACTCTTGCTTCTTTTGTTTTTGTAAAAATATCCCTTATATGCGAAAAAGCTCCTGTGTATGTGGCAGGATTTGACCTTGGAGTTCTGCCTATTGGCGACTGGTCAACCAAAACAACTTTATTTAAATTTTCAACGCCTAAAATTTCTTTGTGCTTTCCCGGCTCGTCTTTTGCCCTGTAAAATTTTTTTAGCAAATACTTAGCCAAAATATCGTTTACCAAAGATGATTTTCCAGAGCCAGAAACTCCGGTAACACAGACAAATTTTCCCAAAGGAATTTTAACATCAATATTTTTTAAATTATGCTCTTGCGCCCCTTTTATAATTAAATGTTTTTGAGATTGCTCCCGCCTCTTTGGCGAGCCCGCTTCGCCTTGCGAGCGAGGCGAGAGGCTCGCCCGCCTTTCAGGCAGGGCGGCTACTTTTAATCTTCCAGACAAATATTTTCCTGTTAAAGTATCAGATTTTAAAAGCTGTTTTGGCGTGCCTTGAAAAACAACTTTTCCTCCGTGTTTTCCTGCTCCAGGCCCAATATCCACAATCCAGTCAGAAGCGAGCATTGTTTGCGGGTCGTGCTCTACAACAATAACAGTGTTTCCCGATTCTTTCAGCCTCACTAAGGTATCAATCAACCTGTGCTGATCCCTTGGATGCAAACCAATAGAGGGCTCGTCTAAAATATACAAAACTCCTGACAGCTTAGAGCCAATTTGCGTTGCTAACCTTATTCTCTGCTCTTCTCCGCCAGCCAAAGTGCCGGCCTTTCTGCTTAGAGTTAAATAATTAAGCCCCACATCAATTAAAAATTCTAGGCGGTCAATTATTTCTTTTATAATCGGCGCGCTCACTTTAATATCGCTGGCGTTTAATTTGGGAAATAACTTTTTAAAAAAATCTTTTGTTTTTTCAACAGGCATTTCAACAATTTTATCAATTGAATATTCATTTACGGTCACAGCTAAAACTTCTGGCTTTAATCTTCTGCCATGGCATTTTGGACATATTTTTATAACCATATACTGCTCAATTTCCTGCCTTGTCCAATCTGAATCTGTTTCGCGGTATCTTCTTTCTAAACTTGGTATTACGCCTTCCCAGCCTTCGGCTAGTCCCACGCCCGAGGCTGGCCCGTCTTGGACGCTGGCGCCTTGGGCGGAAAAGCCCTTATCTCCTGCCTGCGCAGGCAGGCCATATAAAACAATATCAATAATTTTTTTAGGAAGGTTTTTTACTTCTTCGTCTAAAGAAAATTTATATTTTTCTGCCAGCTCAGACAGCTTCCAATAATAATATCCTTGTCTGCCAACTTTATGCGAAGCCTTGCTCCACGGCCAAATTGCGCCTTCTGCAATTGTCAAATTTTTATTTGGAATAACTAATTCTGGGTCAACTTCCAATTTTTCGCCAAGGCCAGTGCATTCAGGACATGCACCATAAGGATTATTAAAAGAAAATAATTTTGGCTCTAATTCCGGCAAAGAAATTCCCTGCCCCGCCGCCCGCTTCGCCGAATCGAGGCTAGAGTCAAGGCGGGCGCATTCCTCGCAGGCAAAATGCTCTGAAAATATTAAATCATCTTTAGATTTGGGGTTTATAATTACTATTCCTTTACCCAATCGCAAAGCAGTTTCTAAAGAATCAACTAATCTTGACCTATCTAAATCTTTATCCAAAATTAATCTGTCAACAACAACTTCAATATTATGCTTTTTATTTTTGTCCAATGGCTTTAACAAACTTTCTTCAATTGGATAAATTATTCCGTCCAACCTCACCCTTACGAATCCGCCCCTCTGAATTTCTTCTAATACAGCCCGATGCTCGCCCTTTTTATTTTTTATAACCGGTCCCATAATTGTCAGCTCGCTATTTTTAGGCAATTTTAAAACTTGCTCCACAATCTGATCAACTGTTTGTTTTGAAATTAATTTTCCGCAGTTTGGGCAATGAGGCTTTCCAATTCTTGCAAACAAAAGACGGAGATAATCATAAATCTCTGTTGTAGTTCCCACAGTTGACCTTGGGTTGTGCATTGATTTTCTCTGGTCAATTGAAATGGCAGGCGAAATGCCCTCAATTTTATCAACATCCGGCTTATCCATAACGCCCAAAAATTGGCGCGCATAAGATGACAAGCTTTCAACATATCTTCTTTGGCCTTCAGCATAAAGCGTATCAAAAGCCAATGAACTTTTTCCAGAGCCAGAAAGCCCGGTTATAACCACCAGCTTGTTTTTAGGAATATCTAAATCAATATTCTTTAAATTGTGCGCCCTCGCTCCCCTAATTTTTATAAAATCATCTTTCATAATATTTAAAAAGTATGTAATTATACAACTTTATTTCAAGCATTTCAAGGCCTCGTACAGGGCTTAATATGGCATCAACTTGTTAATATTAATTTACTTGAAAAAATGTGATTTTTATTGTAAAATATTCGCATGGAACGATTCAAAATTACATTAAAATCAAAGCTCAACGACCTCCCTAAAACCAGCGGAGTATATTGTTTTATATCAAAACTAAACCCTAAACCCTACGCCCTAAACCCTATTTATATTGGCAAAGCCATAAATATAAAGGCAAGAGTAAAAAATCATTTTAACCAACCGTCTTACAGAGATAATTTTTTTATGAATGGGGTTGAAAAAATTGGATATCTTGAAACAAATTCTGAGATTGAAGCGTTGATTTTAGAAGCGAATTTAATAAAAAAATATCAGCCAAAATTCAATGTTGTGTGGCGCGATGATAAAAACTATTTTTATGTAGCTATAGCCCAAAATAAACTTAAAATTCCCTATATTTTTATTACTCACCAGCCCAAAAATAAATTAGAAATTATAAATTATAAATTTAAAATTAGTTATATCGGCCCTTTTGTTGAGGGAACGGCGCTAAAAAAAACTTTGAGATTTTTAAGAAAAGTATTCCCCTACTATACTTCAAAGAAGCATCCAAAAAATAAATGCGCATATTGCCATTTGGATTTATGCCCAGGACCCGAGTTATTTAAAAACCCTCCTTCGCTAAAGGCTTCCTCCTCCGCTAAAGCTACGAAGGACAAGTCGGAGGGGCTGCGGGAATACCGCAGAAATATTAAAAAACTAATTTTAATTTTGCAGGGAAAGAGAAGCGCTGTGTTAAACTCGTTAAAGCAAGAGATGTCTCGCTACGCGAGATCTGGCGTAGCCAAAAAACATGCAGTTGAAAATAGAGATTTTGAAGAAGCAGGAAAAATTCGCGACAGAATTTATGCTTTGCAACAAGTAATGGCGCACACCCACGTTATTAACTATAAAATCGAAGGACGTCCGACGTCCCAAAACTTTGGGACGTCGGACGTCCCAATAACTCTGGAACGAATAGAGTGCTATGATGTTTCAAATATTCAAGGAAAACAGGCAACCGGTTCTATAGTTGTTTTTATTGATGGAAAACCGGATAAAAGCCAATATAGAAAATTTAAAATAAAAATTGAAAATACGCCAAACGATATTGCAATGCTAAAAGAGATTTTAGAAAGAAGATTTTTGCGCAAAGAATGGCAATACCCAGACGCCATTTTAATAGATGGCGGCAAAGCCCAATTAAATATTGCTATAAATTCCAAATTACAAAATCCAAGTTACAAATCAAATCCTAAAATTAAAAATATAAAAATAATGGCAGTTGCAAAAGGGAGACAGGAGTTATTTGTTGAAAATATAAAAAACCCTATCCCTCTAAAATCTCTGCCGCGGGAAGTTTATAACCTAATAAAAAATTTAGACGATGAAGCCCACCGATTTGCAATTGCTTACCACAGAAAACTCCGTAAAAAAAATTTATTGCAATAAATATTGCATTTTTATAAAAATATGCTAATATAAAACAACATGAAGAAGCTTCTCTCTCAAATAGTAAGCGCTGGGCTGGGGCTTTGGCTGGCAGTATTCTTTGTGCCCGAAGTGAAGATAAATTTACTGCCAAATACTAATTTTTTTGGTTTTGCTTTAACTTCAGAATGGCAGCTTTTTTTGGCTTTGGGAATTGTTTTAGGATTGCTTAATTACTTTGTAAAACCAATATTAGACACATTAGCCTTGCCGCTAAAAATAATAACCCTTGGGCTTTTCAGTATTGTTATAAATATGGCTATGATATGGATATTGGATTTAATTTTTGTTGAAATAAGCATTCCCCTGCTATGGCCTCTTTTATATACTTCCTTAATTATCTGGTTTTTAAATTTTGTTATCATAAAATTAATAGTTAAAGATAATTAAAAAATAACTCAAAACTATATCGTATTATGAATACATATTTAATTTATGCGCAAATCGCAGTTTCAATAATTTTAATTGCGCTTATAGCCGTGCAGCAAAGAGGAGCCGCTTTAGGATCTGCTTTTGGCGGAGGAGGAGAATTTTACTCCTCAAGGCGAGGAATGCAAAAAAAAATCTACTACGCCACAGTTGTTGCTTCTGCTGTTTTTATTATTTTAGGCTTTTTAAATATTTTAATTTAATATTTTAATTTAATGAGTTCTTCTAAATTTCCGGCTTTTTCCCAATGGAAACAAGTTTTTAAAGTGCTTAAAAAAGGCGAAAAAACAGCGCTTTTGATTTTTTCGGCATTAGCTTTTGCATCTTTAGCCTTTTTAATTATAAGTTTTTATATAAATAATACAAAGGCAGTGCCGACTTCAGGCGGAACATATATAGAAGGAGTTGTAGGCCAGCCAAGATTTATAAATCCGATCTACGGCGAAACCGACGACATTAACAGGTCGTTAATAGACCTTGTTTTTTCTGGGTTAATGACCTACGATAAAAATGGAAAAATAGTGAAAGATATGGCTGAGAGCTATAACGTTTCTGATGACGGGAAAACTTATAATTTTCAGCTAAAGAATAATATTTTTTGGCAAGATGGAAGGCCCCTTACAGCTGACGACATAATCTTTACAATAAAAACAATCCAAAATTCAGACTATAAAAGCCCTTTAAGGGCAAACTGGATTGACGTGAATGTTGAAAAAACATCCGACAAATCTTTAACTTTCGTTCTTAAAACCCCTTATAATTATTTTTTAGAAAATTGCGCGGTAAAAATAATTCCAAAACATATTTGGGAAAATATATTGCCAGAAAATTTTGCGCTTTCTTCTTATAACCTTCAGCCTATCGGCTCTGGACCTTATGTTTTTAAAAATTTGGCTCAAACAAGTTCTGGTTTTATAAAAACTTTAAATTTAAAATCTAACCGCAAATATTATAATCGGCCTCCCTTTATTTCTAATATATCTTTTCAGTTCTTTGAAAAAAACGATGATTTAATAAAAGCCGCCAATGCAAAAACTATTGATGGTTTTTCTTTAACCTACTTAGATAATAACGAACTTTTGGCAGAAAAAAAAATCAGCCAGGGCTTGTCAAAAGCAGAAAAATTTTCTGTTTATTCGTTTTCTCTGCCAAGATATTTTGCTGTTTTTTTCAATGAGCAAAAAACAAAAATTTTATCAGACGCTAATATAAGGAAGGGCTTAATTTATTCCGTAAACAAAAACGAACTGATACAAAAAATAAGCGATGAAACAAAAATAAACATTTCAGCTGTTGATTCCCCTATATTGCCAGATTTTTTTAACTACCAGAAACCAATAAATATTTATGAATTTGATGTCCAAAAAGCAAAAGATTTTTTAGACAAGTCGGGGTTTAAAGATAACGGATCTGGCCAAAGAGAAAAACCAAACGACAAAAAACCTGCTTTTAAATTTAAAAGCTATTTGTCTGCAAGGTCAAAAGGGACAGAAGTTACAGAGCTTCAAGGGTGCTTATCAAGGCTGGACAATAATTTTAAAAGTTTGATGCAGGGAGAAACTAACGGGTTTTACGGCAAGGGAACCGAAAATGCCGTTTCTGAATTTCAAAAAAAATATTTGACAGATGAAAAACCAACTGGAGAAATCGGACAAAAGACAAGGCAAAAACTAAACGAACTCTGCATTCCTCCCCAGCAAAACTCCCAGCCTCTAAAATTTATTTTAACAACCTTAAACCAGCCGCAATTAATAGAAACCGCCAATTTGCTGAAAGGTTATTGGCAAAATGCGGGAGTTTCAATTAATATTAATGCCGTAGATATTTCTGAATTAAAAACTATTATAAAAAATAGAAATTACGACGCTTTACTTTACGGCCAAGCCTTAGGAAGCGCGCCAGACCTTTATCCTTTTTGGCATTCTTCGCAGATTAATGATCCTGGTCTAAATTTATCTGAATATTCTAATAAAGATGTTGACGCGCTGTTAAAAGACGCCAGAGAAAATTTAGGCGCCAGCAAAACAGAACAAGATTACGAACAGCTGCAAAACATAATAACTAATGATGCTCCTGCCCTATTTTTATATAATCCCGATTATTTATATTGGGTTTTGCCTCAAGTAAAAGGAATAGACACAACAAAAATAATTGACCCGGCAAAGAGATTTTCCAACGTAGAAAATTGGTATATTAAAACCAAAAGAGTGCTAAGATAAAATAAATAATGGATTTTGATTTAACAAAATTTACTCCAGACATCCGCTATCTAAATGATATGCGCGAAGTTATTTATGATAAAGAATGGCTAAAAACAGCTCAAAATGTTGAATTATATTATATGTATCGCGGAGTTGAAGAAAAAAATGGTTTACGATACGACATCACAGTAATTCCGCCAAAAATGCTTGGTTCTGAATTTGTAAAAACAAAAGGCCATTATCATTTAGATAACTGGCAGGAGGTTTACAATGTTTTAGAAGGAACTGCAATATATTTAATGTCCCGCCGCAGCGGGATCCCGCCAGAGGCGGGACAGATTGATGATGTGTACGCGGTAACCGCAGAAAAAGGAGAATCAATAATTATAAAACCAGGATACGGACACGTAACTATAAATCCGTCAGAAACTCAAGAATTAAAAATGGCGAATTGGGTTTCGCCAAATTGCAAAGTTGATTATAAATCGTACGAAGAAAAACAAGGCGCTTGTTATTACTATGTAAAAGGGCCCGCCTCCGCCCCGCCAGGGCGGGGCTTCGGCGAGGCGAAGTGGATAAAAAACGAAAACTATAAAGTGGTTCCAGAGCTGCGCTTTGAGGAGCCGTTAAAATCTCTGCCTGAAAATTTAAGCTTTCTAAAATAAATCTGCGGACGTGGCGGAATTGGCAGACGCGCTGGCTTCAGGAGCCAGTGGGAGCAATCTCGTGAGGGTTCAACTCCCTCCGTCCGCACTAAAAAAATATCTCTAAAAAAAATAAATAAAATTATGATTAAACAAAACAAAGCTGAAAATGCTTTAAGAATTATTCCTCTTGGAGGATGCGAAGAAGTCGGCAAAAATATGACTATTTTTGAGTATGGGCAAGATATTGTTATTTTAGACATGGGTTTGCAATTTCCCGAAGAAGATATGCCCGGAATTGATTATGTAATTCCAAATATTGAATATCTAAAAGGCAAAGAAAAAAATATCCGCGGAGTTGTTTTTTCGCACGGGCACTTAGACCACATTGGAGCGGCTCCCATATTATTGCAAAAACTTGGCAATCCCCAAATTATCGGCAGGCCATTGACCTTAGAAATGGTAAAACACAGGGTTGAAGACACTTATCGCGGGGCCGCAAAAAAATTAAAAACAACGTACATCCAAAGCATAGGCCAAAAAATAAGCCTTGGAGCTTTTACATTAAGTTTTTTTGCAATTGACCACTCTGTGATGGACGCTGTTGGAGTAATTTTAGAAACTCCAGTTGCAACAATCGTGCATCCGGGAGATTGGACAATTGAAAAAAATCCAATTGGCAGAAAGGCTATAGATTACACTCATCTTTCAAACTTAAAAAGACCGACAATTTTAATGCTGGAATCTTTAGGGTCAACAACTTCAAAAGAACAAATTACACAAGAGGATATGTTAAACAATCTGTACGACTTGATATCAAAAGCTCCAGGCAGAACCATAGTTGCCACTTTTTCTTCGCAAATTGAAAGAATAAGGCAAATACTGGAATTTGCCGCAAAAACAAATAGAAAAGCGGCGTTGGACGGATTTTCAATGAAATTAAACATTGAGCTTGCAACAAAACTTGGCTACGTAAAAATTCCAAAAGGCGTAATAATTTCCACTGACAAAGCTCATAATTATCCAGACAATAAAGTTATTATAATTTGCACTGGCGCTCAAGGTGAAGAAATGGCGGCGCTTTCAAGAATTGTGGCAGGAAACCATAGGCACATAAAAATAAAAAAAGAAGACACAATTATTTTTTCTTCTTCTGTAATTCCAGGCAACGAAAGAACTGTCCAGCGGCTAAAAGACAATCTTTACCGTTTGTCTGACCACGTATACCATTCAGATATTGTTGACGTGCACGTTTCGGGCCACGGCAACATTGAAGGAATAAAACAAATGCTCAGTGAAATAAGGCCAAATTATTTTATTCCAGTTTACGGCAATCATTATATGTTAAAAGAAGGCGCAAAAATTGCTTATGAAATGGGGTTTAAAAAAGACCAGGTTTTTGTGCCAGACAACGGTTCTATTATAAAATTTGATGCCAGCAAAGCTGAAGTATCAAAAGAAAAAGCTCCAACAAATTATGTTTTTGTTGACGGATTGGGAGTTGGAGATGTTGGAGAAATAGTTTTAAGAGACCGCCAAGCTCTGGCAGAAGACGGCATGTTCGTAATAGTTGCCGTAATAGACAGGCGAACAGGAAAAGTTAAAGGCTCTCCTGATATTATTTCCCGCGGATTCGTTTATTTGCGCGAATCAAAAGATTTATTGGCGCAGACACGCAGAAAAGTAATTGAAATTGTAGACAAGTCTGCTGGCCATGGAGGGGCTGTAAACTGGGTTTATGTAAAAGATGAAATTCGCAACAAAATCGGCGACTTCCTTGCCACAAAAACATCCCGCCGCCCAATGATACTCCCCGTCGTCATCGAAGTCTAAAAATTTTAAGTTTACAATTTATAATTTGAAAATTCTATGAGAATATTTTCAGGCATAAGGCCAACCGGCAACATTCATATAGGAAATTATTTAGGAGCTATAAAACAATGGATTGAGCTCCAAGAAAAAAATGAGTGTGTTTTTTGCATAGTTGATTTGCATGCCATTACCACTCCCTATGAGCCAAAAGAAATGCAAAAAAACATTACAGATGCCGCCAGCATTTATTTGGCAGCAGGAGTAAATCCAGAAAAATCTATTATTTTTGCGCAGTCAGAGGTAAGAGAGCATACTGAATTAGCCTGGCTTTTAGGAACAATTACTCCTATGGGCGAACTATCAAGAATGACGCAATTTAAAGAAAAATCAAAAAAGCACAAAGATTATGTTAATGCCGGATTATTTAATTATCCTGTTTTAATGGCAGCTGATATTCTTTTATATAAAAGCCAAGGCGTTCCTGTTGGCAAAGACCAAGAACAGCATGTGGAGCTTACCCGCGCCATTGCTAAAAAATTTAATCAAAGGTTTGGTAAAGTTTTTGACGAGCCAGAAACAATTTTACCAGAAACCGGAGCCAAAATAATGAGTTTGACTAATCCTAAAAAGAAAATGTCAAAAACCGACGAGCCAAAAAGTTATATTTCTTTGTTTGACACGCCAGAAGATATTACAAAAAAAATAATGTCGGCAGAAACCGATTCTGGAAAAAATGTGATTTATAATATTACTAAAAAACCCGGCATTTCAAACCTTTTGACAATTTATTCTCTTTTAACAGATAAAACAACGAAAGAAATTGAAAAACAGTTTAAAGACAAAGGTTATGGAGATTTTAAAAAATCTTTGGCTAAAACAGTTGTAGATTATTTAGAGCCTTTTCGCAGAAAACAAAAAGAACTGCAGACAAGAGATGTTTATTTAAAAGAAATTTTAAACAAAGGCAAAACAAGAGCCAGAATAATAGCAGAAACAACAATGCAGGAAGTCCACGAAAAAATGGGACTTTCTTCATGAAACTTAAAACATAAAACATAAAACATAAAAAAATAGCCGAAGGGCTATTTTTTATTTCTATTCTGTAATAATTTCTGTTAATTCTTTTATTTTTTTCTCTAAAATATCTTGTGTATCAGCTTCAATGGTGAGGCGTAGCAATGGCTCTGTGTTTGAAGGCCTTATATTAAACCACCAATTCTCATATTCCACGGTTACTCCATCCAAAAAATCCTGCTTTCCGTCAGAATATTTTTCTTTTACTTTTTCCATAATTGCCTCTTTATTTTCAACCTGAAAATTCAATTCAGGAGATTTCGCATAAGGAGAAAATTCGGTAATAATTTCAGAAACCTTGACTTGCCCTGAGCTCTTGCCCTGAGCCGTGCCGAAGGGTGTCGAAGGGTCTTTTGAAATTATCTGCAGTAAAACCAAAAAAGCAATCATTCCAGAATCCATATAAAAATTATCTTTAAAGCAATAGTGCCCCGAAAGCTCCCCTCCCATTGCGCCGTTATTTTTTAAAAGTCCTTCTCTTACATTTATAAAACCAACTTGAGTTCTAACAGGTTTACCTCCCCACTTTTTAATAAACTCTGGCACTGCTTTTGAGCAAATTGCATTATAAGCTATGGCAGTTCCCGGATTTTTTTCCAAAAAATATTTTGCCAAAAGTAAAAGCGTCGCATCGGCTCTAACTAATTCGCCGTTTTCATCTGCTAAAAATATTCTGTCTGCGTCTCCGTCAAAAATCAAACCAAAATCAGCTTTCTGTTTTTTTATTTCA
This sequence comes from Patescibacteria group bacterium, assembly GCA_038065715.1. Taxonomy (GTDB): domain Bacteria; phylum Patescibacteriota; class Minisyncoccia; order Minisyncoccales; family Staskawiczbacteraceae; genus JBBTQL01. Next base: position 10,739 of record JBBTQL010000005.1, on the reverse strand, counting down.
TTTTTTATTTGGTCTGCAGACCCTTCTGCTAAAGGGTTTGGGCTGTGATTTGGAAAATTTCCATTAGGCTCAAAATTCAAAGAAATAATTTCTACTGGCAATTTATCTTTTATTTTTTCCAAAACGATTCCTGCAACCCCATTTGAGGCGTCAACAACTACTTTAAACGGCTTAATTTCGCCCAAATTAACAAACGAAAGAATGTGGCTTATGTAATCATTCCAAAAATCCCCGCCTAAACTCGCCAAAGGCGAGATTGTGGCGGGCCCGTCAAAATGCCCTTTTGGGCTTTTGTCGGGTTTTTCAACTTCTGCCAGTAAATCTTTTCCTCTTATTATTTCAATGCTATTGCCAGCTTTCTTAATTATTTTAAAACCGTTATATTCCTTTGGATTGTGGCTTGCAGTTATCATAATACCTGCGTCAAAATCATAAGTGCCAACAGTAAAATAAAGACATTCTGTGGGCACTTGGCCTATATTGTATACATCTGCGCCTTCAGCTAAAATGCCTCTTGCAAGGGCTAAAAATAGCTCTGGCGATGAAATACGGGCATCCTGACCTATTACCGCCTTTTTTACAGAAAATTGCCTTGCAAAAGCCCTGCCTATTTTAAAAGCCGCTTCTTTATCAAGCTCATCTGGATAAATTCCTCTAATATCGTATGACTTAAATATGTTTTGATTTATCATAAAAAAATAAGTATATTTGACTATTATATTCCTCTACGCTTGAACTTTCAAGGACTTTCTGCTATAATAACGCATAATAACAAACAAACAAAAAAATCGTTGTTTTTAAAATTATGAAGGTATACGAACTGACATATATAATTTCTTCAGAGTTAACAAATGAAGAGGCAAAATTGACCAAAGAAGAAATAGACTCTTTCATCCAAAAAGAAGAAGGGGTTATTTTAAGGTCTGAAAATCCTGTTGCCAAAACCCTCTCTTACCCTATAAAAAAACAAGGCTCTGGTTTTTTTGTTGTCTTAGAGTTTCAAATAGCCCCAGAAAAACTCAGTGAATTAAAAGAAAAATTAGAGAATAACAGCAAAATTTTGCGCCATTTTATTGTAATAAAAAAACCTGCAAAAATTAGAAAAGAAAGAAGAGTTAAAAAACGCATACCAGCTGAACCAGAAAAATCAGATGTATTTTCTGTAGAACAAAATCCTGCCATAGCTCCAGCCTATGCAAAACCTGCGCCAGATAAACCTGCCCGCACAGGCGGGGAAAAAATAGAATTAGAAGATATCGAAAAAAAATTAGAAGAAATTTTAGGCGAATAAACCATGAATTTAAATAAGATATTTATATTGGGAAATGTTACCCGCGACCCAGAGGTTAGAGCTTTGCCTTCGGGGCAATCTGTAACTAATTTTTCTGTAGCCACAAACAGGTTTTACACCGACAGCTCAGGGCAGAAAAAACAAGAGGCAGAATTTCATAATGTTGTTTGTTTTGGAAAACTGGCTGATATAAGTTCAAGGTATTTGAACAAAGGGTCTATGCTTTTAGTTGAAGGCAGAATAAAAACCAGAACTTGGCAAGATTCTGCAAATGTTAAGCATTATAAAACAGAAATTATTGCCGAAAATATACAATTAGCCCCAAAATCAATGGGCGGAGCTGCAGGAAATATAGAAAGACCAAGGCCTTATTCTGCTCCAGATCCAGAACCAGACCAGCCAAAACGCGACTTGTCTGCGCAGGCAGGAGAAATTCCAATAATAGAAGAAAATTATATGCCGCCAGTTTCAGAAGATAATAATATTCAGCATGAGCCTGAGCCCTCAACCGATGAAATTGATATTAAAGATATACCATTTTAATTAAAACAAATTTTCACTAACCACTAATTTTTTAAAATACGAATATACGCAAATCACAAATTCGTGATTTGTGAGAATTCGTCAAAAAAGTAATTCGTGATTTGTGAGAATTAGTATATAAAATGTTTTGTAGTTTTTGCCAAAAAAATATTGACGACGTAGATTATAAAAATACAGAATTGCTGTCGCGATTTGTGTCTGGTTTTTATAAAATAAAACCAAGAAAAAAAACCGGCCTTTGCGCTCATCATCAAAAAAAGATTGCCACTGCAATCAAACGCGCCCGCCAAATGGGATTAATGGCATATACACCAAAGTAAATTTTTATTTAAAATTAAAAAGATAGTCCCAAAACTGTCTTTTTTATTGATACAATATATCTGCATTGAATATCACGATCGTATATATGAATGCGTACAGGTTATTTTACTAATTTAAAATATTTCAATAAAAAATCGTCATTATATATCCGCTCGGCTGTGATTATATTAACAAACGTATTAATTCCGTAAATCTCGCAAGCAAGCTGTATTTCTTTCTCGCACGGATAAGGATAAACCCAAACGCTTTTTTGCATCTGATAAAAACCCAATAACTTTAATTTTATTCTCATTGCGTCTCTCATTTGCCTTCTGTTTTTCTCGGGTATGTCGAAAACGATCACTCGCCATTTTTTATCCCAAATCTTTTGCGGTCTAATTTTCATATCATGAAATTGGATCTCGTGAATGATTTTTTTCCCTTTTTCGGTCAATTTTACTATAAATTTATTATTTTCCCTCCTAACAATTATAATTTTATTTTTGTTCAAACCGGCTAATGATCTCGCCAAGTTTATTTCATCAATGTTGCCATTTTTAGTCCGCTTATTGTTTTTTAACAACATCCGCGCGATGTTTATCAAAAAAAATGGAGACGTGGATGCAACAACAAGAATGCCTGCCGCAGCCAAAATTAATAAAAAATCCTTAACCGTTTCACCATATCTTATTCTCATGAAGTTATTAAATTATTTTGCTTATTTAAAATTTAATTTAAATCATTCTTATGCATTACACAATACGATCGTGAGTATTAATGCACATTGTGGCATAAAATCATGTATAAAAAAACAACTTTTTACAACTGTTTTTTGTTATACAATTTTTTATTGAGATGTATTTTTCAATTTATTTAATCCCAAAATTCCTCCTATCAAAATTAAGATTCCTCCCCAACTACCCACAGAAATAATTCCTAAAATTATTGTTGCAAAAAAGTCTAATCTTTTAGGATTTCTTGCAATTTTAGCAATAAAAAATAATAAAATTAAACTTACTGCTAGAGTTACAAGGGCATACATGAAAATTAATTGTAATGTATTTGCAAATATGTCCCATTCATTTCCTGTAGAAAAAAATAAAGTTTGCTGTCCCAATAATGTTCCCTTGGTCAATAAAAAATACCTATAAACAATCTTTGCAGAGACGATTATGTTTATAACAAGACCTGTAAGTACTAATATAAAATGAATTTTAAATTGCATAATTTTTATTTTTTATATTTTTACCATTTAATTTTCTTTCACTTTCATTGCCTCTGTTTTTATTTTTTCCATTGCCACTGGGTGTTCTTTTAAATATGTTTTAGCGGCTTCTGTTCCCTGTCCGATTTTTTCTCCTTCTAGGGTAAAAAAACTTCCAGATTGTTTTATTATTCCCGAAGTTAATCCAGCTCTCAGAGCGTCTCCTGATTTTGAAATTCCCTCATTATAATAAATATCAAACTCAGCTGTCTTAAAAGGAGCCGCCACTTTGTTTTTTACAATTTTTGCCTTGACGCGATTTCCGATAATTTCGTCTCCAGATTTTATCTGGGCTGTTCTTGTTAAGTTAACTCTCACAGAAGCGTAAAATTTTAAAGCCAACCCGCCGGGCGTGGTTTCAGGATTTCCAAAAACCATTCCAATTTTCATTCTGGTTTGGTTTAAAAATATAACCATTGTGTTTGTTTTAGACATTATTGCGGAAAGCTTTCTACACGCTTGCGACATTAAACGCGCCTGAAGCCCCATATGCTGGTCGCCAATTTCTCCTTCAATTTCCCTCTGCGGAGTTAAAGCCGCAACAGAGTCAACAACAATTACCGCAACTGTTCCTGTTTTTACTAATGTTTCAACAATTTGCAAAGCCTGCTCTCCAGAATCCGGCTGAGAAATAAGTAATTCGTCAACATCAACACCAATCCTTCTTGCATAATCAGGATCCATTGCGTGCTCTGCGTCAACAAACGCGCAAGCGCCTCCTTTTTTTTGCGCTTCTGCTAAAATATGCAAAGACAAAGTTGTTTTTCCTGATGATTCAGCTCCGTAAATTTCTATTATTCTGCCTCTTGGCATTCCACCAACTCCCAAAGCCATATCCATAGCAATAGAACCAGTTGGAATAACATCAACATTAACAGCGTGAATATCCCTCATTTTCATAATCGCCCCTTCGCCAAACCTTTCTTTAATTTCATCAATCGCGCTATTCAACGCCTTATTCTCTTTAGGACTTTCTTCTTTTTTTATTTTTTCCTTCGCCATAATTTTATTTTATTTTTTAAATTTTACTTTTTATTTTGTAATAAATCTTCCAAAATTTCTAACGTTCCTTGTTTTTCTGCCCAATTTTTGACATAGTTTAAATCTAATTTTTCGTTTTGTCTTTCTAAAATAGTTTTAACATCCTCTTTTTGTTTCCAAGAATTACTATCTTTTCCCCACAAAAGTTTGCTTAAAATTAAATCTTCCGGAGAAACGAAATAAGCTTTAGCCACCCCCAATACATCTTGTAATATAGCTCTTTTTATTTTTAATTTGTTGTAAGGATTATTAGCTAAAACAAAGAAATCAACCTTCATACCGCTGTCAGGATGGACAAAATTAAATTCGCTTTTATGAAGCAGGGCATCGCGAATCATATCCTCATCGGCATAAACATTTTTATCAAATTCAACTATTTTTTTTACCAAAGGCTTTATATTTTTTTCTGACATTTCAACAATTATATCAATATCGGCGGTTGACCTTGTTTTTCCCCAAACAGAAATTGCAAATCCGCCAGTGATTGCATAGGGAATTTTTAAGTCCGATAAAATTTCAGTTATTTTTGCTAAAAGTTCTTCGGGAAACATTTTTTGAAACAGTTTTAGATTCGCTTAACTTTTTGGTTAACATAAAAAGTCGAGCTGAAAGTTTTATACTTTTTTCACTTGGCATGTTATATAAAATTTTATCCTGTATTTCCTGTGCTTTCTTCGGAGTTAAAATTTCCTTCACCATAAAATTATATTTAAAATTTATTTTGTTTTAAAACCGATTTCTTTTTTAGGTTTTAACTTTTCTGCCTGCAATAGGTTAAGTTTACTAAAAATTTCCTTAATTTGTCCATCATATTTCTGTTCCATATCTTTAATTTTTCTATAAAGCGATTGATTCGTTTCTAAAAGTTCGCGAATTTTAACGAAAGTTCTGATAATTTGAATATTCACATTTATGGCTCTATCGCTGTTTAAAACACTGGCAAGCATCGCCACTCCTTGTTCGCTAAAAACGAAGGGCATATATCTTGTCCCGCCTCTGTTTGAGGTTTCAAAATGAAACCTCAAATCTCTAAATTCTTCTTTTGTAAGCTGAAACATAAAATCCTCAGGAAATCTTTTTAAATTTCTTTTTACTGCCAAATTTAAAGACTTAGTCGGAACTTTATAAAGCTCAGCTAAATCTTTATCTATCATTACTTTTCTACCACGTATAATATAAATTTTATTTACAATTTTTTCGCTTGGAATTATTGTAGAATTTGCCATAAAATTTTAAACTTTTTGCCAGGTGTCGCCAGGCGTTTCTTCTGATTCGTCCAGACCGCTTGGGTCTTTGCCTGGGCCAAATTTTATATCTGCTGAATCTGCATAAACTTCTCTTGGCTTTGCTCCGTCAGCAGGGCCGACAATTCCTTTGTTTTCCAATATATCAATTAATCTGGCTGCCCTAGAATAACCAATCCTCAGCCTTCTTTGCAAAAAAGAGGCAGAAGCTTTTTTAGTTTCAAAAACTATTTTTTTGACTTCTTCAAATAAAGGATCGTCATCTCCAAAAAATGTTTCCCCGCCTCCCTCTTTGCCTCCAGCATCTGTTCTTTCAAGGCTTGCCAATAAGCTCTGCGCCATTACTGATTGGTGTTCTTCAATTTTTTTGCCTTGTTCTACGATAAAATCAACTACTTTTTTAACTTCTTTTTCTGAAATATAAGGACCCTGAATTCTGCTAATTTTAGCTGACTTTGACGACGAAAAAAGCATATCTCCAGCCCCCAATAATTTTTCAGCTCCCGAAGTGTCTATAACAGTTCTTGAATCAACTTGTGAAGAAACCTGAAAAGTAATTCTGGTCGGCACATTAGCTTTAATTAAACCTGTAATAACTTCAACCGACGGCCTCTGCGTTGCCAGCACCAAATGAATTCCTGTAGCTCTCGCCATTTGAGCTAATCTTACAACGCCAGCTTCTATTTCTCTGCCTTTAGCCGCCATTAAATCTGCCAATTCGTCAACCACAAAAACAATATATGGCAGGCAAAGCCCAGACGCAATTATTGACTTGTTCGCGTTATAGGTGGCAAGATTTCTTGCTGGAACTTCTGAAAAAACTTCAAATCTTCTTTCCATTTCGCGTGTCAGCCATTGCAAAGCATTTATTGTTTTTGTTGCATCATAAATTACAGGGCACAATAAATGCGGAATATCGTTGTAATGCTGAAATTCAACTCTTTTTGGGTCAACCATTATCATGCGCAAATTATCTGGCGCGCATTTATATAATAAACTCAAAATTAAAGTATTTAAAAATATGGTTTTTCCGGTGCCCGTTGCTCCAGCCACTAATAAATGAGGGCCTTCTGTAATATCTGTAAAAACAGGAACGCCAGAAACATTTCTGCCCAAAGCTACAGTCAATGGGCTGTTTTCATTTTGATAATTTGGGTGAGTAATTAAATTTCTTAAAGTAACAATTGACCTTACTTTATTTGGCACTTCAATTCCAACTAATGACTTGCCGGGAATTGGAGCCTCAATTCTAATGGGGTGGGCAGCTAAAGCCAATGCTAAATTATTTGACAGAGTTGTAATTTTTGAAAGCTTTACCCCCTCTGCTGGTTTAAAAGCATATTGAGTTACGGTGGGACCTACATTCACTTCGGCCATTTCAACAGGAATGCCAAAATTTTCCAATGTGCTTTTTATTATCATTGAATTTTCTTTGATATTGCCAGAAGTTGGCGCTGTTTCATTTTTGTTGAGCAGATCTAATGGAGGCAATACATAATCTCCTTTTGCGGCCACTGATTTTTTTTCTTTTGCGTCTTCTGCCTCGCCCGTTTGGCTACGGCCAAGGGGTTTTTTAAATAAAGATATTCTTGAAGTTAAATTTTTTGCTGTTTCATTTTTTTCCTGTTCAACTCCTTTTATTTTAAAAGTGGCGTCCTCTGATTTATTTATCTGCGCTGAAAATGAAGGCTTTTTGTCCATATATTCATCAAATTCGTTTTCTAAATATTCTTGCCATACAAATTGTATAAAAATAAACGCTCCGATTAAAATAACCGACCCAAAAACAATGTTAGCCACCAAAATGCCGAAAAATCCCACTAATAATTTTCCCATTAAAAAACCAATCCAACCGCCATCCATTTGACCTAAATTTCGCGAAGCCAAAATTCCTGAAATTCCAATAATTGAAATAAAAATAGCCAAAAAAAGCGCCAAAGTTCTGCCCCTGCTTTTTGACCTTAAAAATATCAGCCCTCCCAAAAAGAAAAACAGAGGAACAGTAAATACTGCCCGCCCTATTAAAAATTGCGAAGTTGTCATAAAAAATTTTCCGGCAACGCCCGATCTTTCCCAAAAACTTAAAGCAACAACTATTGTTGCTAAAAACATCAAAGTGGCTTTAATCCACCTTTTTGTCCTTTCGCTTAAAAGAGATGCTTTCTTTTTTTCTTTCCCGTTCTTGCCGTTTCCATTTTTATTTTTTTCTTTTTTCGCCATATGATTATTATATCATTGTATCACTTCTTTTTCCTCATGCAAGACCTTAAATTTAACAAAATATCCCGCCGTTTTGGGGCGGGGTATTTTAGGAAAAGCCGGACAAGACCCGACCTCTTCCAATATGTTTGCGGATTTATAAAGTTTATTGAGGTCGGGTCTTTTGAATAAACCCGGTGCCGACTGGAATGAGTTTTCCAATAATTACGTTTTCTTTTAAGCCGCGCAGTTTATCTTCTTTGCCTTCTAGCGCCGCATTAATCAAAACTCTTGAGGTTTGCTGGAAAGAAGCAGCTGACAAAAAGCTCTCAGAATTTAGCGCCACTTCAGAAATGCCCAATAATATCTGAATTCCTACGGGCTGAGTTTTCTTCAATTTCTTTAACCTGTCAACTTCTTCGGCAAACACTGCGCCTTCAACAACTTCCCCTCTTATCCAATCTGAATCGCCCTCTTCTTTTATTCTTATCCTAGAAAACATTTTTTGAATAATAACTTCAATGTGCTTGTCATGAATATCAACTCCCTGAGATGAATAAATTCTTTGGACTTCTTTCAAAATATATTTTTGGGTTTCTTCCAAGCCCACTAATTTGTATAATTTCTTTAAATCCAAACTTCCCTCTGAAAGAGGCTGGTTTTCTTTTATCTCCTGGCCTTCTTTTACCAAAATAGCAATTCTGCCAGGAATTTTATACTCAATCGGTTGTTTTTTACCGCTGGATTTTTTATCGGCTGGCCCGCCTTGACGCGAGGCAGGCTCAATTTTAACAATTCTTTTTTCTTCGTCAACTTTTATAACCCTGCCTTCTGCTAAAGACATAACTGCCTCTCCTTTTGGAGACCTTGACTCAAAAATTTCCTCAATTCTTGGCAAACCTTGGGTAATGTCGCCAGCTCCCACTACCCCGCCTAAATGGTGAGTCCTTAATGTTAACTGTGTGCCTGGTTCGCCAATTGCCTGAGCCGCCACAACTCCAACTGCTTCTCCCAATTTTACCAAGGCATTTCTGCCCAAGTCCCATCCGTAACAACTCTGGCAAACTCCGGCTTTAGATTTACAAGTTAAAGGAGATCGAATAATAACTCTGTTAATTTCTTCTTTGCTAATTTCATCTGCTGTTTTCCAATCAATAAATTCTCCCTTTTTAACAAAAATCTTTTTATCCTTTACTACGTCCTCTAAGCACTGCCTTCCAACTATCTTAAACACAAAATCCTGCTCAATGTCTTCAGCATCTTTTCTGTAAACTGTTAAACCGGTTTTTTCTCCGCAGTCTTCTTCTAAAACTATTACATCGTGGCTAACGTCAATTAAACGCCTTGTTAAGTAGCCAGCTGAAGAAGTTCTTAATGCGGTATCGGCTGTTCCTTTTCTGGCTCCGTGAGTTGAAATAAAATATTCCAAAACATTAAAGCCTTCAGCAAATGAAGATTTTATAGGAAGCTCAATAATATCTCCAGCTGGATTATTCACCAAGCCCTTCATTCCAGCCATTTGAACAGGCTGAGCCCATGTGCCTCTGGCTCCAGCATTAATAATAGAAAGAACCGGGCCGTCTTCTGGCAATGTGGTTTTTAATAAAGCTTCAAGTTTTGTTTTAACTGTCTGCCAAACTAAAATTTTCTGAGAATTTTTTTCTTCAGGAGAAAGCAATCCCTTTTCAAAGTGTTTGTCTATTTGCTCAACTTCCCTTTCTGCGTCAAAAATTAATTTTTCTTTTTCTTTTGGAACAATTAAATCATCCATACCCCAGCTTATTCCAGACAAGGTGCAGTACTCAAACCCCAATGTTTTTATTTTATCTAAAACAACTACACATTCGTTGTTTGGATATTTTTCAATAATATCTCTTACAATCCTCTTTAATCCTTTATTGTCTATAAGTTTATTTACATAAGGATAATTATGCGGCAAACTGGTATTTAAAATAATTCTACCAGCGCTTGTTTCTATTAATTCCACTCTGTCTGCCTTGGGATTTGGAACTATAATTTTTTCATTTAATCCCAAAAATCCATATTCGTAAGCAGTAATCACTTCTGAGGCGCTAGAATATGTTTTTACCCCGTTAGAGGTTTGTTTTTCTTGTATTTTTTCTGAGTTATCTTGACCTCTAACGGGGTTTAAATCCTCTGGTTCTTTTAAATCCTTTATTTTTGTTAAAAAATAGCATCCCAAAGCAATGTCGCGGAAAGGGCCTATAACCGGCAAGCCTGTGGCCGGCCTTAAAAGATTTAACGATGAAAGCATAATTTCTCTGGCTTCTTTTTGCGCCTCTTCTGATAATGGCAAATAAACTGCCATTTGGTCGCCGTCAAAGTCTGCGTTAAACGCCTCGCAGGCAAAAGGATGCAATTTTATTGTTTCTCCCTCTGTCAAAACTGGCTGAAACGCCTGAATTCCTAATCTATGCAAAGTTGGGGCCCTGTTTAACAAAACTAATTTAGTTTTTACTATTTCTTCTAAAATAGCCCAAACTTCCGGCACTTTTTCGTCAATTAGCCTGGCCGCTCCCCTTATGTTATAAGCTAATTCTTTGTCTAAAATTCTTTTTATAACAAAAGGCTTGAAAATTTCCAAAGCCAATGTTTTTGGCAAACCGCATTGACCGAAATGAAGTTCAGGTCCAACTGCAATAACCGATCTGCCAGAATAATCAACACGCTTGCCTAAAAGATTTTGCCTAAATCTTCCTTGTTTCCCAGCCAATATAGCTGCCAAAGATTTTAATAACCTCTTGCCTCCGGTTGTGGCCGTAGTTGTAACTCCTTTTCTCATTTCGTTGTCAATTAAAGCATCAACCGCTTCCTGCAGCATTCTTTTTTCATTTCT
>JBBTQL010000004.1:0-149737 GCA_038065715.1 Patescibacteria group bacterium | reverse complement strand
TTACATTGGTGGCTGCATTAATAGCAACTCCCACTGTTTGACCAGCAGAAGCGGCTAAGTCTGCGGCTACAGTAATTGTTACTGAGCCGCCAGCAGGAACTGTAAACAGTCCGGCTGCGTCATTAAAAGTAATTAAACCAGATGAAACACTTGCCGCATCGGTCAATCTTTTTGCTCCATTAAACAAATATATATTTGCCAAAGTAGCATCAAGAGAAACACCAATTCTATTTACTTTTAAGTTAGTAACTTTTACTTCCGCGTTATCGCCGTTAACAAAGGTGAATTTAGCCAATGGGGCCAAACCCTGCGCTAATATAACGGTTCCAGATGCTGGATTAGTAGAAGCTAATTGCGCTGTTAATCCTGCGCCTGTTGGAACTATTACTGGAGGCTGTCCAGGAATTGTTACAACTCCGCCAAGAGCTGCGTTTAATTTAGCTCTTGTTAAAGGACCAACCTGGTTTGCAGGTGTGAATCCTTGCTCTGCCTGATATTTTTTAACAGCTACTAAGGTTCTTGGACCAAAGGTAGTTGTTTCATTACCAGGTGAGCCTGCTCCTGTTGTTGCAACTTGAGTTGTGGCTGATTGGTTCAAAACTGCTTGTAAGCATTTTACATCTGAACCCGTTGAGCCTGTTGTCAAATTTCTTGTAAATGTAACGCCAGCGCAAACTGCAGGCACATTTCCAGTTGTTGGGGTTGTTGAACCTTGTAATTGGGCCAACTGAGCCATCAATGCCTGGATTTGAGCCTGTAGGTCTGCGATTGTTAATGCGTTAGCAGAAACAGGAGCAACTAATGCAACCAAAGTCAAACCGACTATGGTTGTAATAATTGTTCTTTTTATAATCATTTTAGTAATTTTTTTATTGTTTTAATTATAAGTTTATTTTCTCGCCTGTCGACCATTTTACTCGCGATTTTACGTAATAATCACGAATAAAGACTCGTCCAATTGTAAAATTAGTCAGTTATCTTATTTAATATCTATTGTGTTTAACTCTGTGTATATCTTCACAAAAGCCCCTGAATAATCTCCCTTTTTGTATAATTCTTCAACCTCCAGAAGCGTCTTTTCTTGCTCTTTCGTTAAGGTTGTTTCCTTTAAGTCTTTCATCTGATTTTCAACTATAACTTTATATAAATCTTTTACTTCGGGGTTTTCTGATAAGTCTGTGCCGCTTACTGCAGCTAATGTCTGCAAACTGCCCGCTACTTCTTTTATTGACTGCGGATTTTGCGCTAAATCATTTTTTAAAGTTTTTGCAATAGAAGAAACTTCTTTTATCGCAGAAGGTATGTTTCCTACTTTATTGTCTTTTGCCACCTTAGCCAAATCACTCACCCTGCTGTTAAAATTTGCTATATCATTTTGCAAAGCTTTTTGGCCTGTTAAAGCCGCTTGAGACTGCTCTGTAAGCCTTCTTACTGAAAATAATGTGTCTCCAGGAACGGTGTATTGGGCAAAACCAAACAAGCCGGCAACTATTAAAGCTAAACTGGCAAAGGCATATGCAAACTGCCTTTGATAGCTTAATCTTGGCAGAAAAACCAATAATTGGCTTAATATGCCCTTTTTATTAGCCATAACTGCTTTTGCTTCACCCCCCAGAATCTGGTTTTTAGTCAAAACAACCCATTCTCTTCTGGGCTTGATTTCTTGCAATTTATTAAGTTGTTTAATTGATTGCTCTTCTGTCATGTTATTGCCTATTAAGATTATGACGCAAAATTGACCTTTTTATTACATTTTACGCCTCTTTTGAGCCTAATCCCTTTTTTAGTTCCCTTAACCCCCTATGAATCATAACTCTTATTGTTCCAGCTGGTTTTTGCATAATTTCAGCTATCTCTGGAACTTCAATACCGTCTAAATAATGCCATATAATTATGTCTTGATAGTCTTTTTTAAGACCCTGTATAGCTGTTTTTACAGTTTCAAAATCAGAATTAATCATTGCTTTTTCCTGCAAACCTGCCTTATTATCTATTATTTGAGGAACATATTCGGTTGAAACAATCTTTGTCCTACCTTTTTCTCTGTAATGGTCTATTACTGAATTCCTTGCTATTTGATATAAAAAAGCGCCCGGATTTTTAACCGTTTCTTGAGTTTTTTGATATGTTTCCCAGCCCTTCAAAAACACTTTAGATGTGATATCTTCGGCTATTTCCTGGGAGTTTACTTTAATGTAAACAAACCTGTATATTTTCTCAATATACTGGTCATAAATACCGCTAAATTGTTCTCTTTTATCATTCATCTATAATCTCTATATTATAATATAAAAATAACTTAAAGTCAAGTATTAATGGGTAATTGATAGGACATTTACTTATTTTGTTAGGACAAATAATTTGTCCCAACCTAATGTAAAATTTTGTAAAAAACTTGGTTAAATTCCCCTTCTCTTGTTATCTTGCCCATTTTAAGCAATTCATCTAAATCTCTTCTTATTGTCCGCTTTGTAATATCTCCTAAAACGGTTTTAAAATCCATTACCTGTGCCCTGCCCCTTTCTTCTAAAACCTTGATTATCTTTTTTTGGCGTTCTGAAATAAAAGAAACCTCTTTCTTGGGTTTTATAATATTTGGCGCCGGGTCTTTTACTTTTTTTTCTGACAAGCCCATTCTCGGCAAATTACTAAACTCTATTGAGCTGAATATGGGGTTGCCCTTTGGTTTTATTTCCTTTCTAATTTTTTCGTACTCGTTAAAAATAATCAAAAAATTAATGTTGCTTATCCAACCCTGCAATTTTGCCAACTTTAAGCAATTTAAAAGAATATCTATATCCTCTATAATTTGAAATTTTATTTTTTCCCTGTTTCCTGAAAAACACTCTTTTAAAGACACCCACCCTGAATCCATAAAAAGAAAAGTTGAATTCTCCATTATTGCCAATGCCTTTTCTTTTGCTTTTGTTTTTAACGGATCCTCATAGGGGAAAAATTCAAGCACATTATAAACCGTACTTGTTAGTTTTGTGATTTTATCTGCCATAGTTTCTATAAAACTAACAAAAAATTAACCAAAAGTCAAAGAACTTTTTGCATGAATTACGCAAATAATATGATTATTTTATCACAGATAAAATAATATTTCACCTGTGAATAAGTTTTTGGAGGACTTCCGATGTCCGCCGAAAATGCTCTTTTTTTATTTTATAATTTTGGAGTTGGGGCGTCTAAAATTATAAAATCTTGGCTATTGTCATTTGTATCCTCCCCTAATATTTTTCTCTCAAGACTTTTGCCAGCTTCTGGATTTAAGGCTGGAGCGCCTTCAAAATCTGACGCCTCTCCCCAACCAACTTTATCAATAATTTCTCTGCTTTTATTTTTTAAAGATAATGAATCGTCATCTTTAAGAGCTATATCTAATAAAATATCTGAATTTTCTAATTCCCGTGAAATGAGAAAATAACTATTAGCCGTAATTATTTTTCCTTCAAAATTAGTTGAAGAAACAAAAGATCTAAATGAATCATCGCCCTGTTTTTTTCTTTGTAAATACCAGTCGGTTAAATCTATGTCTATGGAATTTGGATTATAAAGTTCAACAAATCTTTGTTCGATAGGAATAATTTGGATTTCGTTTATCAAAATTGGCTTTATTTCTACTGGTTTTATAATTTCAATTTTTGTAAAAACTGGTTCTATTGGTAGCCAATCTGACTCGTTTCCAGTTAAATCTTTTGCCTTAACCTGAAAATAATATGTTTTTCCGTCTTCTCCCAAAAACTCCCTCGTCAAATCAGCGGAAGACGGGCTTCCGCTAACTTTTACAGAGATGTCTTCTTGCCATCCGCCATCTGGCAAAGCCTCGGCTTCTTTTTGGCGAAAAATATAGCTGTCTATGCCAGAAGGCGTAACTGCGCCTATTGGATCTGTAATTGTAAAATTAACTGAAAAATTAAGGCTATTTTGAACTGATTCAATGCTAAAACTTACCTCCGGAGCAATTGTATCTTTTTCTTCTGGCAAAGGAGGTTCAACCCAGGTTTCATTTTTTGCTTTTGGCGTAGGGGTTTGCAACTCAAAATCAGATGAATTATTGTCTGTGTCTTGTTCTTCTTCTGAAACTATTTTTCTTCCTATGTTTTGCCCTATATTTGGATTTTGCGCTGGCAATAATTCAAAATCTTGGGCGTCTCCCCAGCCGACTTTATCAGAAATATCCCTGTTGGGATTTTTTAAAATTAAAGAATTACTGTCAGTCAGGGCATTATCAACAACTATGTCTGCAAGATTAAAAAAAGAAGAATCCTGCCTGGCAATTAAAAAATATCCGTTAGCTGTTATATTTTTTCCAGAAAATAGCTTATTTGAGACAAAAGTTGAATAATCTTCACCGTTTTTTGTCTTTTTTTGCAAATACCAGCCGCTTAAATCAGCGTCTGTTAAATTTGGGTTATATAGTTCCACAAATTCCTGTTTTTTGTCGTCTAAACCTGCAATTTCAACTTCCGAAATTAAAATTTTAAAATATGACTTTTTGCCGCCTCCTGTAAAGGGATTAACTTTTGGCGCCTCATTTTCTGCAACATCTGCGGTTGCAATATCTTTATTGTCTTCAGTATTTTCCCGCCCCGAAGGGGCGAGGCTCGCCCCGCTTTGCGGGGCGGCTGGTTCAACAATTTCTGGTTCTTTGTTAATATCTGGCTGGCTTTCAGATTCCGAAGGTCCCGACGAAGGAGGGACTAATTTTAAAATTTCCTGTTTTAATATATCAATTTTTTCAGCAATATCGTCTAATTGTTCCTGCATATTTTTAGCTTCATCTTGCTTTGGAATTATTGATTCCTCTGTTATTTGCTGGCTTTGTTCTTCAAACTCAGGCAAAACAACTTCATTTATTGGAGCTTCAACCACTTCGGTTAACGACGCGCCAAAAAACTTATACTGGCTTAAAACTTCTGTGAATTTTGCATTGATGGCTTTAAAATAAAAAACTGCCAGCAATAAAAAAAATAAAAAAATAACAAAAAACCAAATTTTTCTGCGGAAAAATTTCATAAATTATTCCATTCTACCACAAAAGAAAAAACCCGAGAAACGAATCTCGGGGTATGTTAGGCTTGTTGCCTGATGATATTCACATATATATCCTTTCTATGGATTTAAGCCACGGAGGCCTATCTCGAAGGAGCTGTTTTACATGCTCTTGGCAACGATAAAATCTCGACCCCTTTTTAGCTCTAATAA
Source organism: Patescibacteria group bacterium (assembly GCA_038065715.1). Classification (GTDB taxonomy): domain Bacteria; phylum Patescibacteriota; class Minisyncoccia; order Minisyncoccales; family Staskawiczbacteraceae; genus JBBTQL01. Next base: position 144,526 of record JBBTQL010000004.1, on the reverse strand, counting down.
TCCACTGCGCCTCTGCTCTGCAAAGAGAGCAATAGGCAACTTTTATGCCTTTTTTAGGGATAATGGGTTTTGCCGCCTCAATCTTTTCTGCTATTTTTATTTCTTCGCCAATTACCCTTGCTTCTAATACTTTTAAATTGGCGTCCGAAACAATTATCGGACGAAGTGGCCTGCCATTAAAAATTGTTAATGGACCAATTTCTTCTACGATTTCAAATGTTCGGCTCCTAACCGAGGAGGTTGAGTGAAATGGCGTGCAACCATAACAACAAGGGATTTTTGCACCTGTTATAGTCACGGCGATTTGCCTGGCATTTGCTTTTTTGCAAAAAAAACAACGGAGAATTTCGCCACCTATATATTGATACCCCATTTTTCTTAATTCAACTTCTCTGTCTTTTAGCCGACTCGTGATACATCCCATAATAACACCCCCTTCCTTAAAGAAAATTGTTAATGAACTGATTAGCCTTGTTATATTCCCAGAAAATCTTTTATTTTGCTTATAGGAATTGCGGAAACTTTTCCATCTTGGTCAATATAATTTAACCCAACCAATTCACCATAAATATTAAATAACGGGCTTCCTGACGCAATATATTTTTCTGGCATATTGGTTTTAATTGAATTTTGGTCAAAAGTTTTTATTATTCCCTCGTTTACTGAAAAACTGCCGGCTTTGGTTGAGTCAACAGACACCAAAAAAACTCTCTGGCCCAATTTTATATTATTAAAATCGGCAAAACCAACTGTCTCTAAATTACTCTTGTCAATTTTCAGCAAAACTAAATTATTTTTGCTGTCTCTTTTTAAAACCTTAAAGCTGGTTTTTTCTCCATTTATAAAAAGACTGGAATTACTGGCAGAAGGCGCCAAATTTGCCAAAGTTATTACAGAACCGTCGGAAGTTGCGATTAAAGCTGAAGCTGTAAAATATCCGCTTTCTGTCTGGCTTTGAATTGCCACAACTGACTTTTCAACCTTTAAAACCGCGCTTTCTAAAGCTGTGTTTTCCTGTATATAAACCTGCTCTTTTGGATTTATAATTATTTTTCCCTGCTTAAAATCTTTAACAAATTGAAACCTTTCAAAATAAGAATTTGAAAGCAAATAAGGCAGAGCAAAAACATCAAAAAACAAGGCGCCAAGCGCTCCCAAAATTAAAACAGCTACAATTTTTAAGATTGTTTTATACATTTAAACAGCAGATTTTACCAGTTTTCCTGATTTTTTGATTTTTAAATTAAAATTTGGCGTTTCAAAAATAATTTTGGCGGCGTCAACATCAATAAAAATATTGCTTCCTTCTTTGATTTCGCTTGCCACAATTTTAACAGATAAAGGGTCTAAAATCAGCCTTTGGATTACTCTTTTTAACGGACGGGCGCCTAAGTTCTGGTCAAAACCTTCCTTTGCCAAAAACTCCTTTGCTTTTTCAGAGATTATAATTCCTATTTCTTTTGCTTTCAGCCTTTTTTCAACTTTTGCAAGCTCTAACTCAACAATTTTTTTGATTTCAGTTTTTTTAAGATAATTAAATATCACAATTTCGTCAATTCTGTTTAAAAATTCCGGGCGAAACATTTCTTTTAAGCTTTCCATCGCTTTTTCTTTCATTGACTCTCTTTCTGCAACTTCTTCTTTGGTGTTAAAACCAATTGAAGACATTTTGTTTATATAGTCAGAGCCCACATTAGAGGTCATAATTATAATTGTGTTTTTAAAAGATACTGCTCTGCCCTTTGAATCTGTAAGCCTGCCGTCTTCAAAAATTTGCAGAAGAATATTAAAAACTTCGGGGTGGGCTTTTTCCACCTCGTCTAACAAAATTACTGAATATGGCCTTCTTCTTACTTTTTCTGTAAGCTGGCCGGCTTCTTCATAACCAACATATCCTGGAGGCGAACCGATTATTTTAGAAACCGTATGGCGTTCCATATATTCTGACATATCCAGCCTTATCATTGCTTTTTCGTCGTCAAACAAAAATTCTGCTAAAGCCCTTGCAGTCTCTGTTTTTCCAACGCCAGTAGGCCCTAAAAACAAGAATGATCCTAAGGGCTTATTTTCCTCTGAAATCCCTGCTCTTGCCCTTCTTATTGCTCTTGATATGGCTGAAATTGCTTCTTCCTGGCCAATAACCCTTCTGTTCAGGGTATATTCCATTGTTTCCAATTTTTTAGCCTCTTCAGTAATTAATCTTGTGACCGGAATTCCTGTCCAGCGCGAAACAACCCTTGCAACATCTTCTTCTGTCACCTCTTCTTTTAAAAAATGGTGCGTTTTTTGAAGTTTTACCAGTTTTTGCTCAGTTATTTTTTGCTCTTTTAAAAGCATTGGAATTTTTCCGTATTTTATTTCAGCCACTTTTTCCAAATCCGCTTCTCTTTGAGCAATTTCTGTCTGGTAAGAAAGGCCGTCAATTTTTGTCCTTATGTCTTTTATTTTATTTATCAGCTCTTTTTCAGCATCCCATTTTGCGCGAAGACCTTTTGTTTTTTCTTTTATGTCAGCTAACTCTCTGGCAATTACTTTTAATCTTTTATCAGAGTTTTTTTCTTTTTTTAAAGCTTGTTTTTCAATTTCCAGTTTTGTAATTTCCTCTTCATATTTTTCAAGCTCCTGCGGCTCCGATTCAATTTCTAATCTTAGGGCGGATCCCGCTTCGTCCATTAAGTCAACTGCTTTATCTGGCAAAAACCTGTCAGAAATATATCTTGAACTTAATTCAACTGCGGCTTTTATGGCAGAATCTTTAATTCTAACTCCATGATGGACTTCATATTTTTCTTTAATGCCTCTTAATATGGCTGTTGCGTCGTCAATTGAAGGCTCTTGCACAAAAATCGGCTGAAATCTTCTTTCAAGCGCAGGGTCTTTTTCAATATATTTTTGGTATTCTTTTATGGTAGTGGCTCCAATCGCCCTTAATTCTCCTCTTGATAGCGCCGGTTTTAACAAGTTTGAAGCATCAATTGCGCCTTCGGCAGCTCCAGCTCCCACTAATGTGTGAAGCTCGTCAATAAATAAAATATATCTGCCTGAAGCCCTTAAAACTTCTTTTAATAATGCTTTAATTCTTGTTTCAAATTCTCCCCTATATTTTGTGCCAGCTATTATCGCTCCTAAATCCAAAGAAATAACTTCTTTATCTTTCAAAAATTCCGGAACATTTCCTCTGGCAATTCTTTGGGCAAAACCTTCAACAATTGCTGTTTTTCCAACTCCGGCGTCTCCAATAAGCACAGGGTTATTTTTAGTTCTTCTGGAAATTATCTGCATAAGCCTTCTTATTTCGTTGTCTCTGCCAATTATCGGGTCAATTTTTCCAGAAGCCGCCAAATTAGTTAAATTTCTGGTATATTTTTCAATAACCTGATATTTTGACTCTGGCTCTGGGTCTGTTATTCTCTGCCCGCCTCTTATTTGCGATAGAATTTTTAAAACATTTTCATAATCAATTTTTGAAGTTTTAAAAGTATTCACATCCCCGCCCGGAGATAAAACAACAACTTTTTCCAAAACATCTTTAGCTGCGCTTTTTGTATCTAACAAAGCTAAAAATAAATGCTCAACAGAAATAAATTCATCATTCATTTTCATTGCTTCCTGTCTTGCCCTGTCTAAAACCTTTGCCATATCTTGCGTTAAATAAAACTGGCCGAATGTTGCCGGTTGAATAATTGCGGGAATTTTTGTAATTTGAGTTTCAATTTTCTTTTTTAAATTGTCTATATCAACTCCTAATTTTTGCATTATAGTAATTACAATGCTTCCGTCTTGCGAAAGCAAAGAATACAACAAATGCAGGGCATCTATTTGAGCCTGCCCTTTTTCCTGTGAAATTTGTTGCGCCTGCATTATTGCATCCTGCGCTTTATTTGTAAAATTATTTCCTCCGTTCATATCTATAATACTAAGTATTTTATAATATTATTTTACACTAAAAACCCGCAAAAATCAAGAGCGTGCAGAGTTGTATTTAATCATCTAAAATGATACGGCCACATAATTGAATCTTCTAATTTTTGTTTGATAATTTTAAAACTTCGTGTAATATATAACTAGTGGGTCTTTGCCAGATGCTCCTTAAAAAAGAAATGGGGGGGTTCTCGTGTTATATCAAAAGGTACATAATCGTTGTGCTTTTACCTTTGTAGTACCCAATTTAGAGGTTTCTAAAAGCGACATACTTGAAGCGCTCATTGAAAAAGGATTTAAAACAATAAATACGGATATTGTGAAAAATGCCCGCGAGTTAATTGGTGTATCAAAATATGGGAAAGGCGCGCGCATGAGCAAAGCGCCTTTAATAGTTGATTGTTCAAGCTTAATTAAATGGCTTTACGGTATTCGTGGGATTTGGTTACCAAGAAACCTTTTTCTTTGGCAAGATTTGGGTGAAAGGGTTAATTTTGACAACACTGTTGACTTTAATAAATTTGCTGAAGGTGATATCGTTTTCACTACTGACGTAGATTATATCGGAGTTGGACATGTCGGCTTAGCCACTGGAAAAAATACTATGATTCATGCAACTAATCATGTGGGCGTTGAAGAAATCCCATTTGAATCATTGATGAAACGACGCCTGATTTGCATGATTCGCAGGATAGTTCCTAAAGAACCAGAAACCGTCACCCTTTTATTACCTATAAAAGAAGAGATAGAAACCTCTGATGACATTGAATGGCTAGTGCGAAATTCTCTTGCTCGGCAACGTAAATAAACAATAATAGCCCAATGGAAAACCATCGGGCTCTTTTTTAAAAAATTGCAAAAAATAGGTAACTTGTGTAATATAATTATTAAGACAAAGAAATAATGATAATAAAATCAATTAAAACCCGCATTTTTGAAGAAGGAGAAGATATTTTTTCTTTCATTACTGAATATTTTAAAAAACTGCCAGAAAAATCAGTGGTGGTTGTTACTTCAAAAATAGTTGCTTTGTCAGAAAAAAGAACTGCTATTATCAAGGATAATAAAACTAAAGAACTGCTAATACGTAAAGAAAGTGAGTTTGCAATACTAACAAAATACGTTTGGCTTACTATTAAAGATGGTATGATAATGGCTTTTGCAGGTATTGATGAATCAAATGCAAATGGCAAACTTATACTCCTGCCAAAGGACAGTTTTAAAACAGCTCATCTTTTACGTAAAAAATTACAGAAAAAATATAAAATTAAAAAACTCGGTGTTTTAATTACCGACAGTCATACGGCACCTCTTCGCTCCGGAGTAACTGGCGTAGCATTAGGATACGCAGGTTTTTGTGGAATTAAAAGTTACATTGGAACTCCTGATATTTTTGGTAGAAATTTTAAATTTTCACGCACAGATGTTGCTGACAGTCTTGCTACCGGAGCGGTTTTGGTAATGGGCGAGGGGAATGAGCAACAACCGTTGGCAGTTATAGAAAAAGCTCCGATAGAATTTTGTGATAAAATTAATAAAAATGAATTATATATAGACATTAAAGAAGATATGTACCATCCGCTTTTCTCAAAATTAAAAAAATATAACTTTTAGCGGGCAAGCTACGGAACATAAAAAAGCCAAGATTGAACAGTGTCTTGGCTCATATTGGTTATTTTTCCATACCTTTGAGAACTTCGAGGTATAAGTCCTCAACGATTTTTTCCTGGGCTTTACCTGTTTGAGCGTAATGGTCTAGCCCTGGTGCAGAATTAATTTCCAAAATCCAGTACACACCTGGTTTTTCGGTAATATCGCCGGCGATCATAAGATCAACACCACAGAGGCGTAACCCCATGTCCATAGATACTTGTATCGCGATTTGTTTAAATGCCGGGTTTGCTGTGGTTGTTACGTCTATTGAATCTCCGCCGGTAGATAGGTTAGCGTTATCCAATAGATAAATACTTGCTCCCTTGGCCGGAATCGACCGCAAACTCAATCCTTGACGCTTGAGTTTTTCCATAATTCTAGGGTCATCCAGCTTAATTTTTGTGTCACGACTTGAAGTAATAAAGCAACGCTGTTTTATCCGCAAAAGCTGTGCAATATTCGAAACGCCGTTTCCAACTATATTTAGCGGTATTCGTTCATAAGCAGATATTACTCTGTCATCAAGAACTACTACTCGGTAATCTTTTCCTTTTACCAGCCTTTGAACAAGTGCAATCCGGTCTCGTTTGAATACTGCACGTATTGCTCGGTAAAATTCCTGCTTATTATTAACTAATGCCACGCCGACGCCTTGGCTACCACTGTTTGGTTTTACAATAACCGGAAATCCCAACTTCTTTGCGTGATGGTACGCAGCTTCTATATCACGTCCAGTTTTTTGAATCGCTTTTGCCCACTCATTAGAATAAAACGTCTTGCTTCCTGGTATGACAGGATATCCCATCCTTTTCATAAAAAAATTGGCGTAATCCTTGTCTTTGGCGATTTCAGAAGCACCGAGAGGATTTAGGTCAAGGCTCGAATATCTAAAGTATCGTTTTTTCCCGCTTTTATAAATGATTTGACCTACGATTTTCCATCTTGGCTCAATGATTACGGTCGCTCCAATCCGCGGAGCAATTTTCTGCAAAACTTGACCAAGCAAAGGTGTAACGGTTTTCTTCTTCATAATTGTCCTCCTTTTGATTGTTAAAGGCAGAAAAACTTTTCCGCCGAACTAATATTACTTTACAATTATTTTAAAAATAAGTCAAATTTTGGACAATTTTTGCAGAATGGTAATTACAATGCTTCCGTCTTGTGAAAGCAAAGAATACAGCAAATGCAGGGCATCTATTTGCGCCTGCCCTTTTTCTTGCGAAATCTGCTGAGCCTGCATTATTGCATCTTGAGCTTTATTTGTAAAATTATTTCCTCCGTTCATGTTCATATTTATAATACGAAGTCTTTTATAATATTATTTTACACTAAATATTCATAAAAATCAAGACTTTTTAGCCAGCTATTGACAATAAGTTTTATATATGCTAAGATTAATATAGAGTATATTCAGGCTGTTTTGCCCCGCCTCGGGCGGGATCCCGCTATGGCGGGAGAGGCAGTCTGAAGAAAAAGTCCCGGATTGGACATGGATTTTCTAGGAGGGTTTGAGATGATGGATGCGAAGTTGTTAGTGAATGCAATGATTGCAAGGAGCGGAGGAAAAAAAGCTGGTAAAAGGGCGAAGGCGGAGAGAATAGCCGCCAAAAAGGCGGCCGAAGAGGCGGTAAGAAAAGCCGCCGAAGAAGCGAAGGCAGTCGCAAAACCCGTGGTAATCTTCATGCGTTTGCATGTGCCAATGGGTTATCGCCCAAAGCGCGACTCGTGCCAAAAGGCTGTTGCCTTGCGCTCCAACTGACAACAGCAAAGGTTTGCGGTAAAAAACGCAGACAAATTCTGCAGACAACTTGTTTGGTTTTGCAGAATAGAGCAGGTTCCCCCCCATGGATCCTGCTTTTTTTATATACAACAAATGGCCTTTTCCCCATCCTGCTTTCAGTCGGAACTAAATTTCCTTTAATGTTGATATACTACAAATTTCAAAGCTTTGAAATTTGTAGTATAAATTAATAATAAAAAAGCGAACTGGTTTTTTCAGTTCGCCAAAAAACGCTATAGCTTGCTTGCCTGCCATGCCTGCGCATGCAGAGCAGGCAGGTCTTTTTCATTAAAAAATTGCCACGCCTCTACGAATTCACTGTGATTTGCCACAAAAAAAGCGTTGTCTCTTTCTACTTTTTTTATACCTGTTAGTCTTTCTAAAAATAAGGTATCTATCTCTCTAATTCCTGTGCCAAGAACAGCCATAATAGCGCCATCATTATCATGATTTTTAATTTTAACATCATAGCCTGCCTTTTCAAAAGCCCTCACAGCTGTTTCAAGCACTGCCAAGTTTACACCTTTTTTCATCGTGACAATCATTAGCGCTCTCCTTATTAAGTTTGAAACGAACTAAAAAGCCTCTTTCGTTTGAAAGAGGCTCACTTTAATTAATTTATTTATCTAATATCTAACACCTACCGCCTAAACTAAAGCCAACCTCTTTCGTAAAGCGGCTAAAATAAAAGAACCTGCCCGCATCGGCTACGCCGAAAGCGTTGCAGGCGGGAAACCAATTATTTAATTTCAGGTTGGCTTGTTTATCCATATATATTTATTATTACAAATTTCTAAAAGCATGTCAAATTTTGTTTTATGTTTTAAATTTCAAGTTTTATGAAGTTAACTGGTTCTTTCTCCCAAAATTACTTCAAGCGTTATTTCTTTTCCGTTGCGTAAAATTTTTAAAGTTATTTTGTCTCCTGGATTATATTTTGTGATTATTTTTGACATAGAATTGTCTTTTGTGATTTTTTCCCACGCCTGGTCTGAGCCTGCCGAAGACTTAAATTCTAAAATAACATCTTTTTCTTTAATCCCTGCTTTGGCGGCAGCAGAACCTGCAACAACAAATGGTTCTCCATTATTTCCTCTTAAAACCAACGCGCCGTAATCTGTTGACAGGCTGTATTGTTCTTTAACTTTTGTGTCAACTAAAACATAACGGACTCCTAAAAACGGATAAACTATTTTAATTTGTCCCGACTCGGTCGAGGATCCTCGATTGCTTTGCAATCGGGATTTTTCAACTACCTGCTCTATGTCTTTTTTTGCTGTATTAATAGGAATAGCAAACCCAATGCTTTGCGCCCCTTCTGCCATTGCAGTATTTATGCCGATAACCTCTCCCTTTAAATTTAACAAGGGTCCGCCTGAGTTTCCTGAATTAATAGCCGCATCTGTTTGTATAATGCCCTCTAAGGTTTCTGATATGCCTGCCTTTTTATCAGAAGCTGAAATAGTTCTGCCAAGCCCGGAAATAATTCCCACAGAAACAGTATTGCTGAATTCTCCAAGCGCATTTCCTATTGCAATTACGCTTTGGCCAATTTGCGCGCCAGAAGAATCGCCAAGTTTTATTGCTGGAAATTTATGGTCTGATTGAATTTTAATTATGGCCAAATCCTTAACAGGGTCTAGAGCTAAAACCTTGGCAGAATATTTCTGCCCGTCATTTGTTAAAACAGTGTAATCTGCCTGCTTATCTGAAACTACGTGCTTATTAGTTAGAATAAAACCGTCTTCTGAAACAATAAAACCAGAACCAGCTCCCACTTCCTGCAATTTACTGCCCCTCTGCACGTATTGAGGAATTTGAAAATCAAATCCCGGGGCAATATCTGGAAAAGGATTTATAAAATATTTCTCATACACAGGGAGATTTTTTGAGATTATAATGCTTACAACCGAAGGGGACGCCCCTTTTACAGAATCAATAATTGCTTGTTCGTAAGATATGTTAGACTTATATGCGGTTTCTGCCGGTTTTTCATTGCTTGTTGCCGGCGCCTCTATTTTTTGTAAAAACAATCCCAGCTGGTCTTGTATTTTACTCAAAGAAAAAACGCCACTGGAAAAACCAAACGTAATAAAAGCAACAATTAACAAAAAACCAAGCCAAATGCCTCTATTTTTGGCAATTTTTACAATTTTATTTTTTATTTTGTCATCTATGCTCGGCAAGTGATAAATATCCATAGTATTTTTTCTTAATTTTTATATAAATAATACGCTAATTTTTCTATTTTTTTTCATTATAATGGTTAAATTTATACTTAAAAATGTCGGATTTTATCAGGCCAAAAAAAATCATGTATAATTGAGCTAAAATATATTTAAAATAAACCCTGAATCTTCCGTCTTTTTCAAACCTCCTGACCGAAGTATAAAACGGCTGATTCCAAAAAAACTTATATTTTGAAACCCTGCTTGCCGCTTTTGCATAGGGATAGTCTTCTATAAAAACTATACTTTCATCAAACCCTCCTATTTTTTCGTGTATGTCTTTTCTGGACATGATTGCGCATGCTGAATATGGTAATATTTTTTGAGTCAATATGGAAAATACATTCAAAATATTATAAAATATTTTATCTGTAAGGTTTCCGCCTGACGGTAAAACCCTAAATCCGGCAATGCCTAAATCATTTTTTTTGAATTGATCAATGGTATTTTTAAGAAAATACGGGGGCAAAACAACATCTGCGTCTAAAAATAAAAAAACGTCGCCGTTTGCAGCCTTAGCTCCATTATTTCTGCCTGTTGATACAAATCCGCCCTTTATTATTTTACAGCCATATCTTTGGGTAATTTCTAAGGTTTTATCTTCTGAGCCCGCGTCAGCAACGATAATTTCACAATCTTTAAAATCTTGTTTTTTTATTGAATCTAAAAGTATTGGCAGATATTTTTCCTCGTTCATTGTAGGGATAATAATTGACAACATGGTTTTATTTTCTTAATTTTTATAATATCACTCGCTATAATTATTCTTGCTGCTAATTTTTAAAATTAAAATATAAAACAAAACTACAAAAATTAAAGAGGAAAAATTTCCCAAAAAATTATTTTTAAATATCAATGGAAATAAAATATCTAAATCTAAGATATTAAAAAAATTAAAAATATACAAGTCTCCACGGCCTAAAGCAATAAAAAACAAAATCAACATATGAATTATAGCTGAAAAAAGCATCAGAATAAACAATGAATTTAGATATCTATTTTTAACAATTTTAATTTTCATATGCCTGAAATTAAATTAGTTAACAAACAAGCTTTTCGCTTCGTTCCATATTTCTGGTTTATTCTGAGTAGTTTTCATCCAATACCACCATTCTGCTCCCCAAAAGTAAAAAGTGTCAAGTCCGGTTTGCTTGGCAAATTCAATGTTTTCTTTAAACATCTCTAAATTCATTGACTTATTTTGCTCTAGAAGCGGAGCTTCCATAAGGGACTCTTTTGTCCATGGTTCTGCTTGTAATTCTATGCCGATAACTTTTTTACCAAACATTTTTTGTATAATTTCCGATTTTCTGCCGTATGTTGTTGGATTTAAAAAAGAATATGCTTTAAAGCCAAAGGTGTTTGTCACGTCTGCCCATGCATTTCTATACAAAGTGATGCCGACAATGTCGCCGATTTTTGCCACACCAAACCATGTTGATTGTTCGCCAGAATCAGAAATAATTATTTGCCTTGATGGATCCAATGATTTTACCAAAGCCACTTCTGTTTTTAAAAAACTATCGTTTTTATAATACCAAGCCGGGCATTCTCCAAACCTGAATAAGGGTTCATTTTCCACCTGCCAATAAACAATTGCTTTTGAATTTTTATATCTTTGTACAACTTCTGCCATATATTTTAATAATTCTGCCTGTTGATCGCTTTTTGAAAGGCCGATTGACCAATCTGGCATATGGCACTCTGGCCACCTGCCAGTTTTCATTCCAATTACATAAATAATTTTTACATTATTTTGCTCAGCCTGTTTTATTTGCCAATCGATATCATCAAAATAAAAATCATTTTTTTGGCCTTCAACCCAATTCCAGTTTGTATGCAGTTTTATATTTTTTACCCCTAAATCATTAATTATTGCCGAATAAGTTTCTTTCCAGTTTAACCTTAAATATTCTGCCTGCGATTGAGAAAAGTCAACCCCCCATGTTATTTTATCTCGCACATTGATTTTGCCTATAAAAAAATAAAGAAAAAAAACTATTGGGATGGCGAAAATTATTATTAAGATTAATAAAAACATTTTTGTTATTTTTTTCATTTATAATTTTTTTGCTTGTTTATTATTTCTTCAATGTTGTAAACGCCTAATTTCTCTATTTCAATAAATCCCTGCATTGCAAACTCGGCAAAATCGCCGGCGTTTAACAAATCAAAAAACCATTGATCGGCATATTCGGGGTTTTCCTGTAAAATTCCCGCCCCAATATGCAAGAGCCATTTTCTATTAAAATCTTCCTGCGAGCCGATTGTTGGAGCAATAATTATTGGAATTCCCAATCCCGCATAAAAAGAAAGCTCTGACGGTTTTGTCCACAAAACATCTGTTTCTCTTAATGCCTCGTTAAAAGCTTTAAAATATTCATTTGTTGTAATTCCGGAAATTATGTGAACCCATCCGTCTAATTTTAGATTATTTAAATTTTGCGCAAAATATTTTCGCAACTCCTCTCTCACGCCTACGGCGATTATAAATCTTAATTTTTTATTTCTTATTTTTTCTGACAAACTATTTATAGCGGCTAAACACAATTCCTTTTGAGCCCCAGCTCCGCCAATAGAAAACATAACCGTTAATGGATGGTCTGATTTTTCTGGTAATTTTCCGAGTGTTCCGCTTACTAACGGAGCATATATTTTTCTGTATTTTCCACTGGGGTCTAAATTTAAAAGCCTGTGGCGCATATCTTCTTTTAAAATTTCCATATTTTCTCCTCCAATATTTTCTTTTGGCAAAGGGTATCCTGTTAAAAAAATATTTTCAGGCTTTACGCCATACAGTTTTAATCTGTCGCGAGTCCATGTATTAGAGGCAAAATATTTTATTCTGCTATTTTTTGGGTCAAGATTCGCCCATGACCTATTAACATCCGCGTCGCAGATAACGCAATAAATCTGGTTTTGATAGCCAATTTCTTCTGCCATAAAAGCTGGGGTAAAAAAAGTGGTAATTATTGGCAATGGATTTTTTTTAAATCTTTCAATTAGGTCTTTTCCCCAGCCCTTTTTTATAAAATAAAAAATGTTTTTTAAGCTGAAGGTTGGACGGGATAAATCTCTTTTTGGATAATAAACAAGAATTTTTTGAAATTTATCAAGAATGCGAAAAACTAAATCGCCAAAAAACGGAATCCTTTTAAACCTTGAAATAAATTCATAAATAGTTCTGGTTGATTGCCAAATTCCTTTGTCTTTTTTTGGTATGCCCTCGTAACTGTTTGCGTTGATAATTTTTCCGCTAAAGGCAATATTTTTTAAAGGATATGCGGTTCTCTGGTGGCCATAACCCATATCAACCGCAACAACCCAAGCCCTTCGACTATGCTCAGGACCTTCGGCCCTTTTTTCGTTTTTATTTTGTTCATTCATATTATTTCAATTATACCTTAAATATTGAAAAAAGTTAATAATTATGCTAATATATAATTTGAATTGCGAGCTTATCGCAGTTTATAGTTTAGCTCTTTGTCAGAAAGGAATCGGTTATGTTCGAATCGCTCAAGCCTGTTCTTTTGCCGCTTGCCGGTTTGGTTCTGGGAGGCATTTTTCTGGGAAGCATAATCTTAATAAATATGAGATTCTTCCCCAAAAATGTTTACGGGAAAAAACGCAGTAAGCGCAGAAGGACATATCAGGTTACTAAAACAAACCCGAATCTTGCTACTGTCGTCATCCGCTGTTATGACCGAAGATTTAGAACAGCTCACCATGAATTTATTAGAAAAGAACTCAGACTAAAAGCCAAGGATTTTTACCCAATTAAGGTTGCAGGAGGGCCCGCAGGACTGGCAAGACAAGAACAGGTGCCAGATAAATACGGGGCTATCATGAAAGACATTGATCTTGCAATCGAAAACCACAAGATCAGAGAGATTATAATTGTCGCCCACGAGGACTGCCGGTTCTACGATAAGCTTGTAGACAGAAAATGCGATCCCTATGTGGAAAAACAGGACCTGCCAGAGGCAGTTAGAGTTCTTTTAGAAAAGTATCCTAATGTAACAATCAGGGCTTTCTACGGAAGGTTCACTGGCAACAAACGACGAATCTTCTTTGAAGAAATCAGCGCCGCATTATTGGAACAAACGGCAACATAACCAAAACAAACGATCGCAATTTATGTGATTGTAAATCCTGCGCAAAAGCTTGCGTCAGGATTTTTTTATATACCTTGAGTTACGAAATGCTTTACGAACGATTTTATTTTGGTTTGCGGGCGAGACGAAGCAAAAATTTTGAGGCATACACAGAGTGTTCTGCCGAACAAATTTTTGCAAAGTCGCAGCCCAAAACAAAATATAAAGAGTTTAAGGTCATTTCGTAATTCAAGGTAAATAATTATCCCAAAAATTTTTCTCGTTTAACTCTATTAAGATGCGCAACAATTACGGTAAGAACCAAATAAAATATTATTACCCAAATTAATGAAACATTTTCAATATATTTTACTGCAAAAGGCTTTGAAAAAATATCTATTACTTTTACAAAATAATTCAACAAGAACAGGCATGGAAAAGAAACAATCCATCCTAAAATGTTTGAAAAAACGCCTAATATCGCAGAAAAGAAACCAAAAAACATAAGCAAAGAAACAATCGGCAAAATCAAAATGTTGGTTATTGGCGAAACCAAAGATATATTGCCAAAATTATAAATCATTATAGGCAAAGTAAAAATTTGCGCGGCAAAAGTGGCTGAAATAATACTGACAAAATTTTTTGCCTTATCCCTTGTAAAAATTTTTATGAAATCTTTAATCAAAGGTTCTAAATAAATCAATCCTAAAACAGCTAAAAAAGAAAGCTGAAAACCAACATCATAAAGCAATAATAAAGGATTTTTCAAAAGCATTATAGCTCCAGCTAAAACTATAGCCCTTGAGCCCGTGTTCTGCCTTCCTAATTTTTGAGCCAAAAGAAAAATAGAACCCATAATTCCAGCCCTTATGCCAGATTGCGGCAGGCCTGTCAGTAAAATATAAAACCATATAAAAATAACAGAAAAATAAAATGCCTGGCCGCGCCATAGCCCGAATGCTAAAAAAAGCGACACTAAAATTGAAGATAAAATAACTATATGGGTTCCAGATACCGCTATTATATGCCTTAGCCCTGTAATATTTAGTTTATTTTTTAAATCCTGGTCCATTGCCCCGCTGTCTCCCAATATTGTGCCTTCTAAAATAAGGCTTTCTGGAGGAGAAAAATTATTACGAATGCTTTCTCTTAATTTTTGCTTAAAAAATAAAATTCCAGAATAAAGTTTTTGAATTACCGTTGGATTTATTTTTTCCCCGCCCGAGGCGGGTCCGCCTAGGACGGATATTTTAGGAAAATCCATTACAGAATAAATTCTGTCTTTCAATAAATAATTTTTATAGTTAAAATCTTCTGTTTCGCTTGGAGTTTTAAGTTGTCCGATTATTTTTACTTTGTCTAAATATTTGTATTCTGGATAACGGCTTGTTGTTGCCAAGACAACACTGCCTGAAACATCAATTTTTAGTTTCTGTGAAGCATTTCTTACATCTGGCTCTCTTATAATTATGCCCGTTAAAGTAATTTGGCCTTTATCGTTTTCCTGCCTTAATTTGTCATTTGCAATATTAAATTCTGAAATCTGCATTCTTAAAATACCAACCAAAAATAAAAAAATGCAAAATCCAATTACTGTAAAATTTTCTTTTTTAATCAATAAAGAAAAAACAATTATAAAAACTGCCACAAACAAAAAAGCCCACAAAAAGATTTGCGGAATTTTAATCAACTTGTCCTGAGAAATGCCGAAGGAAGATTCAAAAAATATTCCAGCAACAAATGACAAGCAGATAAAAAATAATATCTTTGACGGAGTTATCATCTTAATTGGCAATTTTTGAAAAATGGCGAGATATCTTTTATAATTTCTTCCATAAATTCTTTTTGGAACGGCCTTACTTTTTCAAATTCCGGGTCAATGGTTTTTTCTGGCCTAAAGTTCTGAAGATAATATTTTACATCAGGCCCGCCTATCCACTTTGCAATTTCAAAAAAATCCTGCTTTTCGTGGATTCCTGGCACAACAGTTGTCCTGAATTCAAAATCTACATTGCCTTTTTTCAAGATTTCAACACTTTTTTGTATATCTTCTATTTTCATCGTTTCACCGAGAATTGATTGAAAATTGAAAACCCGCTTCGCCCGCGAAGCGAGGCGAGTTGAAAATTGAAAATTTGGACCCATAGGTCCTTTTATGTCCATTGCAACATAGTCTATTAAATTTTCATCAATTAAATCTTTGAGCATTTTAGGATTTGACCCATTAGTGTCAAGTTTTACCAAAAATCCCCCGCCTTGACTCGGCGAGGCAGGCATATTTTTTATTTTTTTAATAAAGCTTGGCAGGTCTTTGTTTATAGTGGGCTCCCCCCCGCATATTACAACGCCGTCTATTAACCCCTTTCTTTCCCTTAAAAATTTAAAAAAATCCTGCTCTTTAATTCTTGGCTGGTTTATAATTTTTACCGGCAATACCAGTTCTCCTGAATAACACCAAGGGCACCTAAAATTACAAACAGCCAAAAAAACCGTGCAGGCAATTTTGCCAGGATAATCAATTAAAGTTGTTTTTTGAAGGCCTCCAATAATCATAAATTTAAAATTGCAAATTCATTATACTAAAAAACTTCTTTTTTACAAAGAAGTTTTTTAATTTTGTGTGAAATCTATACTGCGGCTGGCATTTTATACTCTTTTCTTTCTTTATATTCCTGTTTTTTTCCTTTGTGCCACTGTTGAACCGGCCTTATATAGCCTACTACTCTTGAATAAACTTCACACGGCTGTTTTACTATGCATTGAGGGCATTCAAAATGTTCGCCAGATAAATATCCGTGCGTAGGGCAAATTGAAAAAGTGGGAGTTAAAGTAATGTATGGCAATGCAAATTTTTCAAAAACTTTTCTTACTAAATTTTTTGCGGCCTCCGGGTCTGAGACTTTTTCTCCTAAAAATAAATGTAAAACTGTTCCCCCGGTATATTTTGATTGCAATTCATCTTGTAATTTTAACGCCTCAAAGGGGTCTGTTGTGTGGCCAACCGGAATATGGGTTGAATTTGTGTAATATGGAACTTCTTTTGTTCCTGCTGTTATAATATCAGGATATTTTTCTTTATCTGTTTTTGCCTGCCTGTAACTTGTGCCTTCTCCCGGGGTTGCTTCTAAATTGTACAAATTGCCCGTTTCTTCTTGGAATTTAATCATTTTATCTCTCATAAAATCCAACACTTCAAGCGCAAATTTCCTTCCATTTTTTGAAGTTATGTCTTCATCTAAAAAATTTAAAAGCATTTCATTCATGCCGATTAGCCCGATTGTTGAAAAATGGTTTCCAAAATAAGAATTTCTCAAAAGCTTCATGCCGTCTAAGTAATGCCTTGAATAAGGATAAAGCCCTTTTTCTATAAAATTTTCCAGCGCTTTTCTTTTAATTTCCAAACTTTCTTTTGATAGCTCCATTAAATGTTCCAGTCTTTCAAAAAATTCTTTTTTAGTTTTTGATAAATAACCGATTCTTGGCATATTAATAGTAACAACTCCTATTGAACCTGTTAAAGGAGCTGAACCAAATAGTCCGCCTCCCCTTTTGTATAATTCCCTATTATCTAACCTTAATCGACAACACATTGACCTGGCGTCATCTGGGCTCATGTCTGAATGTATAAAATTTGAAAAATAATTTATGCCGTATTTTGCAGTTGCCTCCCACAAGGCGTTTAAATTCGGATTGTCCCAATTAAAATCTTTAGTTATAGAAACAGTGGGAATAGGAAAAGTGAACGGCCTGCCTTTTGCATCGCCTTCCATTATGCCTTCATAAAAAGCCTTAATAAGCATATTAATTTCTTCTTGAAATTCTCCATATGTTTCGTTTTGAATTTCTCCTCCAATAATAACCGGCTGTTTTGCTAAAAACGCCGGCGGATTAATATCTAAAGAAACATTTAAAAACGGTGTTTGAAAACCAACTCTAGTCGGCACCATGCAGCCAAACAAAAACTCCTGCATTGCCTGTTTTACTTCTTTATATGTTAAATTGTCATATCTGATAAAAGGGGCTAAAAGTGTATCAAAGTTAGAAACAGCATTTGCTCCGGCTGTTTCTCCTTGAAGCGTGTATAAAACATTAACTAATTGGCCTAAAGCTGTTCTCAAATGTTTTGGGGGCTTGCATTCTATTTTTCCCATTACTCCGCCAAAACCTCTTTTTAAAAAATCATACAAATCCCAGCCTGCGCAATAAGGCGCCAGCAATTCTAAATTATGAATATGAAAATCTTCACCGGCAGCGGCATCTCTTATTTCTTTTGGATAAATTTTATTAAGCCAATATTTTTTAGAAATATAAGAGCCGACATATTGATTTAAACCCTGCAGAGAAAAGGTCATATTGGCATTTTCAGCAATTTGCCAATCAAGCTCTTTTAAATAGCTATCAATTTTTTCGCTTGACTCGTCAGAGATACTCCCCATCTCCCTGATTTTTCTTCTTTGTTCTCTATAAAGTATATAAGACCTTGCTGTTTCAATTAATCCCTCTAAAATTAAAACTTCTTCAACAATATCTTGAATTTGCTCAATAGTTGGAATTTCATTTACCTTGAAGCGGCGGTTTAAAATCTGCATTACTCTTTCTGAAGCTTTTTTAGACTTTACCCCATCTCCTTGCCCGGCCGCCGTAATAGCTTTATAAATAGCATCTGTAATTTTTTGTTGTTCAAATTCAACAACCCTGCCATCTCTTTTCTGAATTTTTGTAATTTTGCTTACTGTTTTCATAGACAAAAAAATGGCCTAAGCCTTAATGTTTGATTACTCTATTTTAACCTAACAAAAAAGCGGGTCAAGCCCCACTGTAAAGTTAAAATCTGTGGATAACTAACTGCATCTTATTGTTTTAAAGAATTTTTTAATTTCTGCAATATTTTATAAGTATTACCATGGCTTAATAATCCTAAATACGAAACAAACGATTCTGCTGTTGGATTATTTTTTATTTTTTTTAACATCCTCTTTTTTGTTGAAGTTCTTAAAACGCGGTAATAAAAAAATTGAACCCAACCTAAAAAATCTATACCTGAAGCTAATGTTTTAATAAAAACTTTATCTGGATTCATAGAAAGGCGTAATTTTCTTTTCAAAAAATATACCATTTTCGACAGGAACTTTTCCAAACATTCTTTATTTTCATGTAAAACAACGAAGTCATCGGCATAACGAATATAGTATTTTATTTTTAAATCTCGCTTAATAAATTGATCAAATTCATTCATATAAGCATTAACAAAAAGCTGGCTGGTGAGGTTTCCAAGAGGCAACCCTTTGCCCGGCATATTCTTTGTGTAGAAACTTTTTATTACTTCATTCAAAAGCCAAATCGTATTTTCATCGCTAACTCGTTTTTTAAAAATATCCAGTAAAATTTTATGGTCAATGCTGGCAAAAAATTTTCTAATGTCACATTTCAAAACATAAACTGTTTTCGTATAATTTTTAGAAACAATCCTACTGTACGCTTTTAACCGATTAATAGCGCGGTGAACTCCCTTTTGATTTCTGCATGAATATGAATCAAAAATAAATTTTCTGTCGAAATACGGATATAATATCCTGTAAATTGCATGATGCAAAAGCCTGTCGCGCACAGTTGCTTTATGAATATCGCGAGGTTTTGGGTCATTTATTTTAAAAGCAAAATATGGCCCATGCCGATATGATTTGTTTACAAGGTCATAATGTAAATCTAAAATATTATCTAACAAATTAACCGAAAAAATCATAACATCTTTTCTTTTTCGTTTACCTTGTAAAAATTTCTGCCACGAGCCAAGTAAATTTTCCACAGATATGATATTATCAAATATATGGAACAGTGGCCGCATTTTTACTCTCTCTCTCTCTCTCTCGGTAACGTCTCTATCCTCAATAAAATCAAAGAGGGATATTTGCTTTGGATGAATGTTTCTTTGCATATAGCTAAAGGTTCTCGTTATACAATTGGAACCCGAATTGAAAATAAATTTCTTGATCTCTTGGAATTTGCGTATATTGCATATTTCACAAATAAAGAAAATAAACTAATAAAAATATCTGAATGCATTTTGATTTTGGACACGCTAAAGTTTTTAGTTTCTGTTGCATGGGAAGGTAAAATTATTTCTCATAAACAATGCCAAGATATTGCTAAAAATCTTGACGAAGCTGGAAAAATGCTGGGTGGTTGGAAAAATAGCTTAAACAATCTTGAAAAGAAAAACCGCAATTTTTGAAACTGCGGAAGAAAATACTTTCAAAGGTAAAAGACAATCTCGTTGTCAGGATTCCACCTATTGTCGGGCTTGGCCCAGTTGTCTTTCAACCACAAACCGTCCTCATTGCGTTCCAAATCAAACACGTTCGGATTGCCATCGCGGTCAGCTTTTTGTATAGCGCGTCATCTATTCCACTGCCCGTCTAATCGTTCTTACGAAGAGAATAGGCTGTATTTTATTTGGGAGCAAAACTCCTCCAACGCTCTATACCAAGTTTTTTCTTTTTAGTTGACATATATAAATCCTCCACAAAAAGGCTTGCCCGTTTGCGTTCTCAATTTATACATGCCAGAAAAGTTTTGAAAAGCCTTAGCCGTTAAATATCACTTTTCTAAATTAATTTTATCACAAAAATCAAAGTTTCAAAAATCCAAAGAATCAAAGCTATAAAGATCAAAAACAAAAAACCTAAAATTCTAAAACTTGCAAAGGTAAAAGACAAGCTCGCGGCCAGGATTCCACCTATCGTCGGGCCTGGCCCAGCTGTAACTCAACCACAAACCGCCCTCATAGCGTCCCAAAACAAACACGTGCGGATTGCCATCGCGGTCAGCAATTTGTTTCATTCCGATAAAAATCCACTCGCCCATTGGCTGGTCTATATATTTTAATCGTAAATTGGGTCCAACTTCGGACGGGCAAAGTTTTAATCCTAATTCTTCGGCTTTCTTGTAAATTTGATCTACTGTCACGGCCTCATTAAATCCTAAATCGCGAACTTTTAATTTGACAAGATTAATGTTTTCTGTATTTTTTTGGGTTGTAAAATCTTTACTTTTTAACATATATCTCGCAGTTTCAGAAATATTTATTTCTTTTTTCCTAAGTTCTTGCTCTAAAATTTCTGCGGACTTTTCGCCGATTCCAATTTTTTCTTTTTTAATTCTGCCTTCCGGGAATGATGTATATATATGTTCAATATTATAAATCTGAATAAGCTCAAATATGCCTGGCTCCAGTTTACCAATATAAACTTTTGTGTCTTTAGTTATTTCTGAGGGTTTCTGCGCTATTTGTTCTTTTTTACATTCAAAAATAGCAAGAATATCTTCTTCTAAATTTCTCTGTTCGCGTAATTCTTTTATGCGAGGATCTTTTTGATACCCAAACCCTTCAATTTGGCTATTTAATTCGTAAATAAATTTTATTTCTTGCTGAGTTAGTTTTTGGCGATTCTCTATTTTTAATCCAAGTTCGGTTAGTTGTTTCATATCTGCTGATTTCTTTTTAAAAGATTCTCCTTCTTTGCCAAAATCTTTAAGTTTTTTTTCTAAAACAGGGGCAATATATGGATCAAGGTTTTGATCTGTTGCGATTCCTCGCACATCATTGCTTATTTTATCTCCTTCCATTCTAATTGCAAGACGAGGAATAGTTGGATTTTCCGGTTCGTCATCTTTACCGTATGAATAATATACATAAAAATCTCCGCCTTGAAGCTGGGCTCTGGCAGTATCTATGTTAGCAGTGCACCATTCAAGAGGATGTCCTTCCAGCGAATCTACAAGAGGCTTAGGGTCTGAATTTTGTGGATACTTTACCCATTTACCGTTGATATTTTTTAATCCTTCGCTTGAATATTCGGGCATTTCAACGAGAAACTGGGCGTATATTTTTGAAAAATTTTCAGTTGAAATAAGTTTTTGAAAACTCTTTTCGTTTAATTTCACACTCTTGTTTTCTGGAGTTTTTCTGTCTTTTTTTAGTTTTGCATTTTCTTCTGCTTTTTCAATAATGACTCCAACGGCCATTGCGAAAGCCCTGGGGTTTAGTGGCGGAAATGCGGCAACCGTGTCTTCTGTTCTTTTTTGGAAACGCGCTGTTTCATTGCCTTGTTCGTCTTCTTTTTTTTCAATCTTACCCATTTTTACAACAGAATTAAACGCCCAATATTTTGCCCAAATTGGGTAAACATCGGCATCTGGCGACGTAAGATAATCAAACCATTTATCCAAGCTTTGTTTTTGGTCAGAAATTAAAACTTCTGTTGCCTGCCGTCTTGTTTCTTCTGTTATGATAATCTTTCCCTGTTCATCTTTTTCAAAATCGTCTCCCCTCCCTTCGTTAATAATTATTCTTCTTTGTAAATCCCAATAACTCTCAGGAATGTTTTCTGATTTAATTACGTGTTCTCTGTAATAATATTCTTTCATTTTTTCTATTACTCTTGGGTCTTCTCTGTGGCCAGTGTGAGTTTTTTCAATAACTGAAAGCCAATCGGCAATTTTCTCAGCCGGTTTTTGCGATGTTTTTTCTCCTGCAATCTTTTTTCTTTCCTGCTCGTGTTCAACTATATCTGATATATGCAGTTCAGAATCTTTTTGATGTAAAAATTGTTCTCCTTCACGCATCATTTTTTTTAGAATTTTTTAATTTCTCAATCATTATATTTTAATTTTATCATTTTAGAATTTTGTTGCTATAACTGTAATTTTTATTTCTCCTTTTTTTAAACTATTATCTTTTACCGCGCCAAATATTATTTGGGCTTTTGAATCAACATTTTTTGTAATAACTTTGGCTGCTTCCTGAATTTCATTTAAAGTTATATCTTGGCCGGAAGCATTAAATAATATTCCTTTTGCCCCCTGAATTGAAAAATCCAGCAAAGGAGAATTTATGGCCTTTGTGGCAGCCTCCACAGCGCGGTTCTGGCCTTGAGCCTTGCCCATTCCAAAAAGCGCGCCGCCAGAATTTTTCATAATTGATACAACCGAAGAAAAATCAATATTTATAATTCCCGGCACTAAAATCAAATCTGTGATTCCTTGCGTAGCTTCCATTAAAACTTCGTCGCAAATCCAAAAGGCATTTGAAACTGTTGTTTTTTCGTCAATTATTTTTAAAAGCTTGTCATTTGAAATAATCAGCAAAGAGTCAACTTTTTCTTTCATTTTTTCTATTGCTCCTTCTGCAACTTTTTTTCTCTGCTCTCCTTCAAAAGAAAAAGGGGTTGTTACAACTGCCACAGTTAAAATGCCAAGTCTTTTTGAGAGCTCGGCAATAACAGGAGAAGCCCCGGATCCAGTTCCGCCGCCGAGTCCGCAAGTTATGAAAACCATATCTGCCCCTTTTAACATTTTTGATATTTCTTCTTTGCTTTCTTCTGCTGACAACCTTCCCAGATTAACATCCATTCCTGTTCCAAGACCTTTAGTTGTATTTTTGCCGATTAAAAATTTCTGGCCCTGCCTGCCGGCAGGCAGGCAAAAATGCAACGCTTGGGCGTCGGTGTTTACAGCAATTAGTTCCACTTGCTGAATATTAAACTTTGCCATTCGGGAAATCGTGTTAGATCCAGATCCCCCAACCCCTATGATTTTTATTTGCGGATTCACAGAATTTTTAGGTTTTTATTTATATAGCTACGGAATAAAAACCCTAAACATTCTTTTTATTTTAGAGGCCCATCCCGTTGCAAGTCCTAGTATACCGTTTCTATCTATATCGTCAATATCAGCGCCTCCTAAAACCAAACCTGCAACAGTTGACAGAGCAGGATCTTCTTCTAATCCCACTATGTTTTTTGGGACGCCTATTTCACAGGGAAGTTTTAATTGTTGCCTAGCTAATTCTTTTATTTTAGATAATTTTGCGCCCCCCCCAGTTAAAACAACTCCGCCGGGCAATAATTCTTGGCGATTAATCTTTTTTAATTCTTTTTGAATCAAGTCAAAAATTTCAGAAACCCGAGGCTCAATAATATCCACTAAATTCTTTTTTGTAAATGCCAAGGAAGACGACTTATCAAAAATTTCTATTTTTTTTACAGATTTATCTGTTTTAGCAAAAATACAGGTGCCATGCTGTTTTTTGATAGATTCGGCAATAGAAACTTCTGTTCTCAAGCCAATGGCAATATCATTTGTAATGTTAGCCGAACCAATTGGAAAAACCGCAAAGTGCATCAAATCTCCTTCTTCAAAAACAGCTAAACTGGTAGTTGCGGCTCCAAGGTCAATTAACACAACTCCCAATTCTTTTTGCTGGGGAGTTAATACTGCTTCTGCGGCAGCCAATGAAGAAGGGACAATATCATCAATCTGAAGTTTTGAACCTAAAACCGCCTGAGTTAAATTTATAAAATAAGACTGAAAATAACAAAGCAAAAGAACTTTTGCTTCAAGCCTTACGCCGCTCAATCCCAAGGGCTGTTTTATTCCTTTTTGGTCGTCAATAATAAATTCTCTTGGAAAAACTTCCAGAACTTCTTCGTTTAAAGGGGTGTTAATTGCTTTTGTTGCCTGCAATACTCTGTCAATATCTTCCTGAGAAATTCTCTGGTCAGCCCTTGATACAGAAATTATGCCGTCAGAAGGAACAACATAAAGATGGCTGCCGCCGATATTTACAAAAACTGAGCCAATTCTTCTGGCGCAGTCTTTTTCAATTCCCGACATTAATAATTGTATATTTTTTGAAACTTCATCAGCATTAACCACAGCTCCCTTTCTTAAGCCAAAAGATGGAATTTCGGCGTAAGACAAAACCTCCCATTGCTTGCCTTTATTTTGGGCAACCAATGCCTTTATGGTATTTGTGCCGATGTCTAAACCTGTGACAATATTACTTCTCATTACAAATTTTTAAATCTAAATTTTTAATTTTTAAATAATATTCTAATTTTTAATGTCTTAAACAACAAAATGTTTAAAAATTTAATCATTAAAAAATTATTTATAAAATTACAAAATTAAAAATTATAAAATTGACAAATAATGTTTTTCTTTTTTCTCCATTATTTCTAACTCTCGCTCTGATTTCTCGTGGTCATATCCCAACAGATGCAAAATTCCATGCACAAAAACCCGCGCCAAATCCCGCTCAGCGGGAATTGTGGCGGGCCCGCTCGCCTCGCTGAAGCTTTGGCGAAGCGGATCAAAATGCTCTTTAGAGCTTTTGTCGGGCTTTACCATTTCAGGGCAAATCACTATTTCACCTAAATAATCTTTTCCTTGCCCGTCTGAAGCCTTTGGCGAAGGAGGGTCTTTTAATCCAAACGAAAGAACATCTGTTGCCTTGTTCTTGCCACGAAACTTTTTATTTAACTTTTGCATTTCTTTTTTATTAACAAAAGCTAAAGAAATTTTTTCTCTTTCTTTATTTTCACCTTTTAATACTTTTTTTGCAATCCCTGTGAATAACTTTTTATCTACAGTAAAAGAAGTAAGATTGTTTATCTCTATCATTCTTATATTTTACATTATTTTACAAATAAAACAAAAACCTTTACTTTGTATTTTAAAATGGTATTATTGAAATTAATATTGCTCTTTGACCCTACTATATTGGAGATACAGATGATTAACGCTAATTCCTCTTTAGAAAACTTCCAAGAACTAAACAGAAAAATTTATACAGTAACAAATGACCGAAGCTATAGCATAGAAAGAATGTGCGGCCATATTCACCGCCACATTACCCAAGTGCTCAAAGCTGTTAGAAAAGAAAAACATGATAATACTATGTATCATCTATGCATGGCTTTCAGTTGGGCTATGGCGATACTTAATAGGTTTCACGTTGAGCTTGCAAATGATATGTGGCATCGTTTTCCTGGCCTTTGCCCCTACTGTCTGTGTGCTCCCTGCAGTTGCAAAGAACGCCCGTTAGAACGCCATAGACTTGAAGGAAAATCCAAAG
Source organism: Patescibacteria group bacterium (assembly GCA_038065715.1). Lineage (GTDB taxonomy): Bacteria > Patescibacteriota > Minisyncoccia > Minisyncoccales > Staskawiczbacteraceae > JBBTQL01. Next base: position 118,933 of record JBBTQL010000004.1, on the reverse strand, counting down.
GGGAAAAACCCATTTCTTTACGAGACTGGCAACTAATGTTTGCCAAAATATATCCTAATTCTGTTATTGAGTCGGCAATACACTTAGCCGAAGAAGCAGGAGAAGTGGACGAAGCCCTACAAAATTACTCAACAACTCATAAAAATGATTGGTTTTGGAAAGCTGTCGAAGAACTCGTCGACGCCATTACCAATATTTTTGGAGTGGCTAATTGTCTGAATCTTGATTTGGCAGACGGATTGGCGGGTTTTTTTGCCAATGGCTGCCCAAAATGCTGTCACTCCCCTTGTGATTGCGATTATGTTACTGTTGACCAACCGCTGCCTCTCCGCAAAAGGGTCGATTAAAACTTCCCGCCACGAGTTTATGATTCGTGGCTTTTTTTATACAACCAATTAAAATCCTATTCGTTATAATTTAAAACAGCTCAGACGCGTCTGAGCTGTTTGCATAAAACAATAAAAATTCTCTTTTGTTCTTATTTATGGCTGGGAAGCTTCTTTTTATTTTTTTTGAGAATAGTTCTTCTCTTCTTTTTAAGTTTTCTGCCAAGCCTTTTTATATTTAACCAAGTTGTCATTTTTTTATTATTTTGTTAATAATTCTTTTACGATTTTTGAAACTTCGCCAGAGTCTGCTTTTCCTTTTATTTTTGGAGACAAGTCTGCCATAACTTTTCCTATATCTCTCATTTCTTTTGCTTCTGTTTTATTTATTGATTCTTCAATTAGTTTTTTAAGCTCTTCTTCTGATAATTGTTCTGGCAGATATTTTTTTAAAATTTTAATTTCTTTATTTTCTTTTTCAGCAAGCTCTGGCCTGTTGCCCTTTTCGTATAAAACTATTGCATCTTTTCTTTTTTTAATTTCAGAAGATATAACATCAATAATTTCCTCATCTGATAATTCTGATTCTTTTATAAGCTCTTCTTCTTTCAATTCTGGTTTTACCTTTGAAATTTTATATCTTTTTTCTTTTTCTTTGGCAATAATAGCCGCCAAAAGCATACGTAAGGTAGAAATCAAAATTTCGTTACCTTGTTTTAAGGCTTCTATAGTATTATTTTTTATATTTTCTTTTAAAAACATAATCTATCGGCCTGCCTTGGATTTTGCTAATTTATCTTGCCGTTTTTTTTCAGCTCTTAATTCAACTCTTCTTAGAGCTGATCTCTTTTTGGCTAAAGCTGACTTTGGCCTTTTGCGAAATTGTTTGCCCCTTACTTCAAGCAAAACTCCGCTTTGGCGGACAACTTTTGTAAAGCGATGCACCAAATTTTGAGGGCTTTCTTTTTCTTTTCTTTTTACTTCTAACATAAAATATCTGTGGCAATCTGCTATTAATCAGTGGCAATCTTTTTTAAATGCTGAAATATGTTCTCTGATTACACTGATGATAGCGGATTTGCGCTGATTATTTTTTAATTTTAGCTTTCATTTCAGCTACGACCTTGTCAAGTTTAATTTCTTTTTGGGTTCCAGTATCCATATCCCTTAAAGTTAAAAAACCCTCTAATGCTTCTTTCTGCCCAAAAATTAAAACCCATTTTATTCCCATTTTACTGGCAGTTCTTAATTGAGTTTTTAAAGAATCTTTTGAAAATGATTCTGCCACTGGAATTTTTGCATCGCGGAATTCTTCAAAAAGCTTTAAGCTTTTTCTTTTTGCAAGTTGGCCTAATTGGGCTAAAAATATCTTTGGCTCTTCTTTGCCTTTTGGCATTTTCATTTCTCTGGTTTTCATCAAACTTGCAATTCTTTCTATGCCTCCGGCGGCTCCGCAAGATGGAGTATCCCTTCCCCCTAAAATTTTTGCTAAATTATCGTATCTGCCGCCGCCAATTAAAGACCCTTGTCCTTTACCCTCTTCACTGGTTTCTACAATTTCAAAAACTGTTTTTGTATAATAATCCAGGCCTCTTACCAAATAAGGATTTAAAGTGTAAGGCAGTTCCAGTTCGTCTAAAAATTCTAAAACCTGTTTAAAGTGGGCATGGCAATTTTCACAAAGATGATCTATTATCTGCGGAGCGTTTGCTTTTATTCTCTGGCATTTTTCTTCTTTGCAGTCCAAAATTCTTAAAGGATTTTCTTTCAGCCTCCTTTGGCAGTCAACGCATAAAGAAGAGCGCCTTGACCTGAAATAACTTGTTAAAATCTTTTTAAAATAAGGCCTGCATTCTGAATCTCCTATGCTATTTACCTCAATTGTTATATTTTTAAAGCCTAATTCTTTTAAAACATCATAACTCATTTGAATAACCTGGCCGTCTATTGATGGATTATTATCTCCTAAAGCCTCAAAACCGAATTGGTGAAACTGCCTAAATCTGCCTGCTTGCGGCCTTTCATAGCGAAAAAAAGGGCCAGAATACCAAAATTTTACAGGCTGGGGCAGATTATACATTCCGTGCTCAATGTAGCTTCTCATTACGGGAGCCGTTCCTTCTGGCCTTAAAGAAACCATATCTCCGCCCCTTGTTTTAAATGTATACATTTCTTTTTCTACAATATCTGTGGCTAAGCCAATTGATTTTGAAAATACTTCTGATTGCTCCAAAATTGGGGTTTCTATTTTTAAAAACCCGTAATAGTTTGCAACTCCTTCAACAACCTTGTTTATTCTTTGAAAATAAACTTGCTCTTCGGGCAAAACATCGTGCATTCCGGTTAAATTTTGGAATTTTATTTTATTTGTCATTTACTGATATTTTAAATCAATAATTTGGAACATTAAATTTAGACAAAGCGGCTATTGGAAAAAGGCGTAAAAAAACCTTGCCTATAATATCTTCTGCAGGAACAATGCCCCAAATTCTTGAATCATAAGAAAATTCCCTGTTGTCTCCCAAAACAAAATATTCTTTTTCTCCAATTTGTATTTTCATATTGCCATAAGTTTTTAAATTATCTGGAAGATATTTTTCATTCAAAACAAAACTTTCGCCATCTTTTAAAATTTTCACCTTCCCATCTAAAATTTCTACTGTTTCGCCTGACAATCCTATAATTCTTTTTATAAAACGTTGCGTGGTATCTTTTGGATATTTAAAAACAATTACATCTCCTCTTTTAAAACCAGAAAATTTGGTTGATATCTCGTCAACAATTAAATAGTCTCCAGATTGAAAATTAGGGACCATTGAGTCGCCTTTTACAATAAACGGCTGAAACAAAAAATAACGAATAGGCAACACTATTAACGTGGCAATAATAAATATCTTTGAAAATTCCCAAACAACCTGCCACTTTTCAATGCCTATTCCAAACTTTTTTCCCGGTTTTTTAATATCTTCTATATTTTCTCCCATTTTTTTATAATTTTATTGTTTATTCTATCATATTTTTTATATTATTACAACCCCAACGAGATTTTGTAAAAAAATAATAAATAAAAAAAAGCGGGTTGCAGCGAACTGCAACCCTATGAGAAAAGAGTGTAAGCCATTACTGGCTAACGGAATGAAACGCGGAAAACAGAGCGAATGCTCCGCTTTTTGCATTTCGGCTTTCCGTTGCCATTCTGATGTCCTGCAAGCAGACGACGCACTACCAATGAGCTAATTGAAGCCCTGAATTCTCCCTCAAAGAGTTGGCGCAATCGCACAATTGAGCTGTGCGAGATAGCTCCTCCGTTGAGCTTATGAGCCTCCTTAAAGAGAAACTCCTTGTGTTTTCGCTTCAGATTACGGCGGGCAGTGCGAAAAATCGTCTTGAACTTGGACATAGAGTCGATCCTTCTTAACTGGGTTTGGCTTTAAGCTTGAGAACAGAAAATTGCCCCTTCTCTGTCCCTATCGCCCCGAGAATCAGGATTGGCAGAATCCTCTTTTACGCAATGGCAACCCCCTTTTGTTAAGGTGCATTAGGAGATAAAAAATAACCAATCACCTCCTTTCTTTGACTGAAAGTATATATTTTAAAATTATATTACCAAAATAAATCCATGTCAATGCATTGACCCGATGTTTAAAAAGTATTACAATAACATTGTTTTTTCAGTTCATTAAAAACTTTCTAGAGAGGACAAGGAAATGTGCCGTAAGTGGAAAAAAGAAGAAAAAGAAATGTTGCGACAGAATATAGAAAATGGAATACCATTGCAAGCCATTAAAATTGCCAACCGTAACTATGATCGTATTCGCCGCCAAGCCAGAAAATTAAAGCTAATCGCTCCTTTAAAAAACCCTTCTTTAACAGACGAACAAAAGGCAGAGCTATGCAGGCTTAGAAGACAAGGTTTTTCTGCTGAACAGATAGCTGATTTTGATATGCTAGGCAAGCCCGAACGCACTGCCGTTGCAATTCAAAAATCATGCATGAAATTAGGCTTAGTACAGAAAAATCGCTCGCGCGCGGCAAAAAAAAGAAAAATCTGGGCTAAGGGAGAAAAAAAGAAATTTTGCGATTTTTTACTTTGCCACTCTTCAAAGCTCGCTTCAAAGCAAATAGCAAAATTATTTGGCGTAAAAAGGGGCACTGTTGAATTATGGCAAAGACAGCTCGGAGTTAAACCTTGCCTCCAAGACACATTAGCATTGCCATACGTCAAAAGAAAACTCAAAAGGGCGTACCGTAAAAAAAGCCAAAAAATGCTTGCCAGTTTTGAAGAACATATTTTAAGCAAACAAGAAAAGCTTAAAAATTTGGCGGAAATAATACGGGGGAAAAAATGGATTGTCCAAAAACAATGCCAAACGTGTCGTAAATTTTGGCCAAAACACAAAAGTTTTTTCTTCCACTCAACAGTCAGAAAAAACAAACATACGAGCTGGTATTTTTGCAGCCCTTGTAAACTTTGTGTTGCTAGACAGCGACATGAAAAAAAACTGCGGCATCATCAAAAAAAATATTCTTGAAAAAATGGGGCGGTTCGCTATAGAGCCGCTTTTTTAAATTCGTAAATTTGACTTTGAGATAATAATTTTGTATAAATGTTAATTGTCCTTATAATTTTTAACAGTTCTTTTACATAAAGAGAAAAGGAGCAAAACATGCCCGCAAGACTTTGCAATATATGCCAGCTTGATCTTGCGCATCCACTATACGGAGGCGCCTGTGAAAATTGTTACGCAAATGCGCAAAGCTATTTAACTCGTCCCTATGATGATTATGATTTTTGCATGAATGAGTCAAAGATAAAAGATGCGCCTATAAAACAGATTCTTGATGCGCCCGTTTCTATGTTAAAACTAAGCATAAAAATAGAAAACTGTTTATTTGACCACCATATTCATCTAATAAAAGATTTGATCGCAAAGACAAAAGAAGATATTATAAAGATACGAACCTTTGGAGAGGCAACTGTGGCAGAAATAGAGAAAAAACTTCAAAATATTGGTCTCGCGTTGCGAGGAAGCCAGTTGCAAGAAAGTTAAAAAAATAATGCTTGGCGCTACCCGTGTCAAGCTTTTTTATTGTTCTAAGCCGCAAATAAATTTGAAAAATCAGAAAAATAGTATAAAATATAAAAATATGGCAACAATTATAATAATGGGGCTGGGTAATCCTGGCAAAAAATTTGAAAAAACAAGGCACAATGTAGGATTTATGGTTTTGGATAAATTCGCAAAAGAAAATAATTTTCCTGAATTTGAATTACAAAAAAAATATGACTCATTGATATCTGAGCAACCCTTCGACTCCGCTCAGGCCTTCGGCTCCGAAACTCAGGCTCGAGGAGGTGACGAGAAAATAATTCTCGTCAAACCGCAAACTTTTATGAATGAGTCCGGCCGCGTAGCTAAACTGCTAATAGCAAAAAACAAAGGAAAAATAATTGTTGCGCACGATGACATTGATTTGCCGGTTGGAAAAATAAAAATTGTGAAAGACAGGGGCTCAGCCGGCCACAAAGGAGTTGAGTCAATAATTAAAAATATCGGCAATAAAAACTTTATTCGCATCCGGCTAGGCATTGGACAGTCCTATAGTCCGAACCGTAGGACTAAAAAGGCGAAGGGTATTGTGCTCAAAAAATTTGCGAAAGAAGAAAATATTGGCGAAGCAATTAAAAAATCTGTTGAAGCTCTTAATTTTTTTATAGAACAAGGCTTAGAAAAAACTATGAATGAGTATAACTAAAATAAATCAGGTTTTAATTGTTAGCATTACCCCCTACTTTTTGGAAAAGGAGGGGGTTTGGTTTACAGAAAATTTGGAAAAAATATTGGAAGCAAAAAAAATGCAGTCATTTTTTGAAGATAATATTTTGTTTATTGAAAAAAACCAGAGTTATAATTTTTCGCAAGTTTTAAGAAAGTTAGATGAAATGGGATATGAGAGAGTTTTTAAAGTTTCAGATCCCGGCGAATTTTCACAAAGAGGCGGAATAATTGAAGTTTTTCCAATAAACACTTTGCATTCTGTGCGAATAGATTTTCTTGGCAATGAGGTGGATAATATACAAATACTATATGAAAAAAAGTTTTACCCGCCTGAATTTTCCGAAGAGAAATTTCGGCGGGCGAAAAATATTTTAAAAAAGAGGTTAAAATCGCAAAAAATATTTTCTGATTTAAAAGGATTAAAAATAGGCGACTATTTGGTTCATTTAGATCATGGCGTTGGAAAATTTAGCGGTTTTGTTTCTTTTACAGAAAACCCTCAATCTGTTAAAATCGGCGGCCGTCAGTTATTAGGGAAAAAAGAAGGTGAAAATAAATATTATGTTTTAGAGTATGACAAGGGCGATAAACTTTATGCGCCATTAGGGCTTGAAAGAAAACTTTCACGCTATATTGGATTTGCAGATCCCAAAGTTTCAAGATTGGGATCTTCTTTGTGGCAAAAAACAAAACAAAAAACAAAAGAAGATGTTGAAAAGCTGGCAAAAGAGCTCTTACAAATATATGCTGGCAAAGAAACAGCAAAAAGGCCTCCTTATTTTACAGATGAAGAATTAGAGTTTCAATTAAGAGCTGGTTTTTTATACGAAGAAACTCCAGATCAAATTCAGGCAATTAAAGACATAAAAAAAGATTTAGAGAAAGAAAAGCCAATGGACAGAATAATCTTGGGAGATGTGGGTTTTGGAAAAACAGAAATAGCAATGAGAACTGCTTTGTTGGCGGCTGGCAACAACGGGCAAACAGCTTTAATGTGCCCAACAACAATACTTGCAAAACAGCATTACAATAATTTTATAGAAAGGTTTAAAAAACTTCCCGTTAAAATTTCATTGCTTTCAAGACTGCAAACAAAAAAAGAACAGAAAAAAATTATTAAAGATTTAAAAGAAGGGAAAATAGATATTTTAATCGGCACTCATAGAATATTATCAAAAGACATTGAATTTAAAAACCTTCAGCTTTTGATTATTGATGACGAACAGCGCTTTGGAGTAAAACAAAAAGAAAAACTAAGAAAAGCAAATCCGTCTTTAGATATTTTAAGTTTGTCAGCAACCCCAATCCCAAGAACAATTTACCTGGCGCTCTCTTCTTTTAAAAATATAAGTTTAGTGCAAACTCCGCCTCAAGGCAGGCTCGCAATTAAAACTTATGTTTTGCCATATAGTGAAAAAATTATTGAAAAGGCAATAAATTTTGAACTAAAAAGAAAAGGGCAAATTTACTTTTTACACAATAGGGTGCAAACAATTGAAAACGCAAAAGAAAAAATTAAAAATCTTTGCCCGAAAGCTAAAATTGGAGTTATCCATGGAAGAATGAATGAGAAACAAATTATAAAAATAATGAACGATTTTTCCCGCCCCAGCGGAATTCCGCAAAGCGGGACAAAAAAAATAGATATTTTGCTGGCCACCACAATTATTGAAAACGGATTAGATTTGCCCAAGGTAAACACTATTATAATAGAAGACGCGACTAAGCTTGGACTATCTCAAGCCCACCAAATAAGAGGCAGAGTTGGGCGAAGCCACATAGAAAGTTTTGCTTATTTTCTTTTCAAGCCAAAATCGTTAACAGAAATGGCAAAAAACAGATTGAATGCTTTACGGGATGCGAAAGAACTAGGGGCTGGATACAGAATTGCGATGAGAGATTTAGAACTAAGAGGGGCTGGCAATATACTCGGCCGCGAGCAATCTGGCGCCATTAACAAAATCGGGTTAAACTTGTATTCGCAAATACTCTCTGAAGCGGTGGAAAAAAATAAATAAATTTCATAATTTTTAAAAAATTGTGTATAGTAAACAAAATAGAAGAATGGAAATTTCAGGTAAAATATGCAGCTTAGGAGGAAATATATATTCATTAAATAATTAAATAATTAAAAAATTAAAAAAATGGATTTAATAATAGTAGAGAGTCCGACAAAGGCAAAAACAATTCAAAAATTTTTAGGCTCAAAATATAAAATAAAATCTTCCCTTGGGCATATAAGAGACCTGCCGAAAGGAGAATTGGGGGTAGATGTTGAAAAAGATTTTGAGCCGAAATACGTCATACCCACAAAGTCAAGAAAAACCCTAACAGAATTAAAAAAAGAGTCTGCAAAAGCAGAAAATACTATTTTAGCAACTGACGAAGACCGTGAAGGAGAATCAATTGCATGGCATTTATCAGAAGCCTTAAAATTAAAAAACCCGCAGAGAATTGTTTTTCATGAAATTACAAAAACAGCAATTGATGAAGCTTTAAAATCACCCAGAATTATTGATATGAATTTAGTAAATGCCCAGCAAGCAAGAAGAATTTTAGACAGAATTGTGGGATACAAACTTTCTCCATTTTTATGGAAAAAAGTAATGAAAGGACTGTCGGCTGGAAGGGTACAATCGGTAGCTGTGAGATTAGTTGTTGAAAGGGAAAGAGAAATTCAAAAATTTATCGCGCAGGAATACTGGCAGATAGAAGTTTTATTAAAAAAAGACCTGCCTGCGCAGGCAGGTGAAAAAAAATTTAATTCTTTTTTGATAAAAAAAGGCGGGAAAGCAATTGAAAAATTAGAAATAAAAAATAAAGAAGAGGCAGACAAAATTATAAAAGATTTAGAAGACGCGGAATACATAATTGAAAAGGTTGAGAAAAAACAAGAAAACAAAAACCCTTTACCGCCCCTTACAACCAGCACTTTGCAGCAAGCGGCCTGGCAAAAACTCCATTTCACAGCAAAAACAACAATGCAAATAGCCCAAAGGCTTTATGAAGAAGGCTATATCACCTACCACAGAACAGATTCTTTAAACTTATCTGAAATGTCTTTATTTGCCGCTAAAAAATTTATTGAGGAAAATTTTGGCAAAAATTATTGGGCGGGGGCTTTAAAAAAATATAAAGCAAAAGGAAATGTTCAAGAGGCCCACGAAGCAATAAGGCCTGCATATGCTGATAAAACGCCAGAATCTTTAAAAATAGATACAAGGCAATTAAAATTATATACAATTATTTGGCAAAGGTTTATTGCCTGCCAAATGGCAAAAGCAGTGTTTAATTCAGTTTCTGCAGACATAAGCGCTGAAGATTACACCTTCAGGGCCAACGGCCAAACCTTAAAATTTGACGGATTTTTAAAGGTTTACCCAATGAAATTTGAAGAAAAAGAATTGCCTGATTTAGAAGAAAAAGATGTTTTAGAGCTCTCAGAGTTAAAAAATACTCAGCATTTTACAGAGCCTCCTCCAAGATACAATGACGCAAGCCTAATAAAAGCGCTTGAAAGAAATGGCATTGGCAGGCCTTCAACTTATGCTCCCACAATTGCAACCATACAAGACAGAAACTATGTTGATAAAAATGAGCAAAAAAGATTTATTCCCACTGAAACAGGAATGTTAGTCAATGATATTTTGGTAGAAAATTTTCCAGAGGTTGTAGACATTGCTTTTACGGCAAAAATGGAAAAAGAATTAGACGAGGTGGCGGAAGGAAAAGACACTTGGCAAAAAACTTGCAAAGATTTTTATGAACCGTTTTCAAAAAATTTAGAAAAAAAATATCAAGAAGTTCCAAAAGAAAATCTTGACATTAAAACAGATAAAATATGCCCGAAGTGCGGCTCTCCTATAGTTGAAAAAATGGGAAGATTCGGCAGGTTTTATGCCTGTTCTGCTTTTCCAAAATGCAAACATACAGAATCTTTGAGCAGTGAAAAATTAGATATTATATGCCCAAAATGTCTCGCTTCGCGAGATCTGGCGGAGCCAGACAAAATTGGAAATATTGTAATTAAAAAAACAAAAAGAGGAAAAATATTTTATGGATGCAGTAATTTTCCAAATTGCGATTTTGCCACATGGGACAAGCCTATTAATGAATTCTGCGAAAAGTGCGGCTCAATTTTAGTTGAAATCCCGACGACGAAGTCGTCGAGGATCCTCGATGGCGAAGCCATCGGGACAAAACAAATAAAATGCAGCAATAAAGAATGCGACTATAAAAAATGAGCGATGAAATTAAAAAAATAATTAGAAAAAGCTCTGGACCAAAACTAATTGAAGCGGCTTTTGAGTTTGCGAAAGAAGCGTATAAGGATAAATTTAGATTATCTGGAGAAAACTACATTAAACACGCCACAAGAGTTGCCATGTATTTAGATAAAATTGGGCTTGACCCCGCAACAATTGCTTTTGGAATTCTTCATGATGTAGTAGATAATATGCCTGACTCTGCCAGAAAAATTGAAATAAAAGCTATTGAAAAAAAGTTTGGAAAAGAATTAAGCCAGTTAATAGAAAAAATTTCTGACTTGGCTAAAATACGCTATTCTTTGTCAATAAATTTAAGGGATAAAAAAACATTTACCAAAGAAAAACTTGAAAACCTAAGAAGAATGTTTTTGGCAATAGCAGGAGATTTAAGGGTGGTTTTAGTAGAGCTTATTTCAAGGTTAGACGGGCTTAATTTTTTACACCATCTTTCAGAGGACCAGCAAAAATTATTTGCGCTCGAGACTCTGAAAATTTTTGTTCCCGTAGCTAACAGATTAGGATTGAGTGAAATCAAAAGAAACCTTGAGGATGTTTCTTTTTCTTATTTATTTCCCGAAAAATTCAAATGGCTCAAAGAAAATATAAAAAAAGCGTATGAAGAAAGAGAAATATATCTTAAAAAATTTATCCCTAAATTAAAAAAAATATTAAAAAAAGAAAGAATAAAATTTTTAGACATCAACTACAGGGCAAAATCATACTGGAGCGCCTACCAAAAGTTGGTAAAACACAATATGGATTTTGATAAAATACATGATTTGCTTGCCCTAAGAATAATTGTAAACGATATAGAAAGCTGTTATAAGGTTTTAGGCGTAATACATAAGCATTTTAAGCCAATTTCTGAAGAAATTAACGATTACATTGCCAAACCAAAGCCAAACGGATACCGTTCTTTGCATACAACTGTTTTCTTTGGCGAAGACGAGATAACTGAAATCCAAATAAGAACAGAAGAAATGCAAAAAGAGGCCGAATACGGCATCTGCGCGCATTGGTCATATAAGGAAAAAATAGATCTTAAAAAAAAAAGCAAAGATTTTGAATGGGCAAACTCCGTTAGAAGTCAGTTAGAATTGACAAAAACACAAAAAAAACAAACTTTTAACGGGGCAAAAGATATTCCTGATTTCTGGAAAACTTTTAAAATAGATTTTTTTGCAAACCAAATTTTCACTTTTACCCCCAAGGGAGACATCATCACGCTTCCAAAAAATTCAACTCCTATTGATTTTGCTTATGCTATTCATTCAGAAATAGGAAATCATTGCGAGTCAGCAAAAATAGGCGGAAAAATTGCTCCACTAAGCCATATTTTAGAAAACGGAGATATTATTGAAATAACCATAAATAAAAATAAAAATCCTTCAAAAGACTGGCTTAGATTCGTTAAAACTTCTTTGGCAAAATCTCACATTAAAAAATTAACATTAGAAAATGAATCTGGATTTAAGTTTCCTATTCCGGGGTTTATAAAAAGAAAATTTACTGAAATTTCAGAAGCTTTAAAAAAACAGAAAGGAGAAAAAGAAAAAATAAAAAAAGAAAAAGTAAGGCATATTTATTTGGCTGGCCAAAAAGGAATGTTAATTCATATTGCAAAGTGCTGCAACCCCCAGCCAGGAGAAAAAGTTAAAGCATATCTTTCCCAGCATAGAGCTGCTGTTTTGCATAGAACGTCATGCGAAAACTTTAAAAGAATCGCAGAAAAATTCCCAGAAAGAATAATAGACGCCTCCTGGGAATAGTTGGGAATAGTTGGGAATAGTTGGGAATAGTTGGGAATAGTTGAAAAACAGCTAAAAATATGATAAATTTTAAACAGTAAGCCGAGGTGGCGGAATTGGCAGACGCACGGGACTCAAAATCCCGCGATCGCAAGATCATGAGGGTTCAACTCCCTCCCCCGGCACATAAATAAAAAACGAGGCTAAACCTCGTTTTTTATTTATAAATTATATTCTTCTAAGGGCTCTGGAATTATAATTTTTAAACCAATTGTGGGAATCTCCTTTTTTACTCTTTTTCTTGTCTCATCATTAAACACTCTTTTAAAGTGCGCTAATGCCAAGCATTTAACATTGTTTCTCTTTGCCATTTCAAAAACATCAACGGCGGCAACATGCCCTTTAATTCTTTTATCAAACATATAACATTCGTGCATTAATATGTCGGCAGTTTTATAAATTTTTTCAGTTGCTTCGTCAAAAGGCCCATCGCCGCTGTAACAAACTATTTTTTTGCCATCATCAATTCTAACAGCCAGATTATAAGCTGTATGAAGAGTTTTCGCAAAAGTTAATTTTAAATCATTAAACTGAATTTCTTTCCCGTCTTCTGCAATAATAAATTTTATTTCAAATCCATAGCTGTTTATTCCAAAGTAGGCATGTTCTGTTAATCTTTCAACATCTGCTTTAATCTGCTCTGAACAAATTATTGTTAATTCTTTTTTTCTTTCTTCTTCTAACATTCTTCCTAATAGCGCGGGAATTCCAAACAAATGGTCAGAATGCCTGTGGGTTATATATAAAACATCAATTAAAGAATGGTCTTTTGTATATTTCCAAAGCTGGCGCACAGCAGAATCTCCGCAATCAAGCATTAGTGCGGTTTTATCAAACAAAACCAAATGCGAATGATTTGGATACCTTTCGTCAAACGCTTCGCCTGTGCCTAAAAATATAACCTTCATAAATTTAATTATTATATCCTTTAATAATTTTGTGGCCGTGTTTGCGGAATAGTTTATTTAAAAGCCAGCCCATTAATATGCCTAAGGCGGCTCCAGCCAAAATGTCTGACGGCCAATGGACGCCCGTAAAAACTCGTGAAATAACTATTAAAAAACTGGCGATATAAAATAAAATACCGGCTTTTTTGTTGTAAAAATAAACTATTGTTGACAAGGCAAAATAAAAAGATGCGTGTCCAGAAGGAAAAGACGCTTCCTTGGCGCTTTGATCTATTAAGGGAATAAAATTTAATGCTGCAAATGGCCTTGGCCGAAACCACATCCAGCGGATTGCGGCAGTTAAAATAAACTTTGTGGCAACAGCTGCTATAAATGCCTCTAACACCATTCTCCAATATTTTTTAAAATTTATCGCCAAAAATAAAATAAGATATAACCACAAAAAATATTCAAAGTATTGGGCAAAAAACATTGCTAAATAATCTGACCAAACCCATTTTCCTGTAAACCCGTTTATTAAATTAAAAATATATAAATCTAAATTCATTCTATTTCGGTAATGGAAATTTTTTACAAAATATTTTAATCTCTTCTCTAACCTTTTTAACTGACTTTGGGTTGCTTATAACTTCATTTATCCACGCCCCGATTTTTTTCATTTCTTTTTCTTTCATTCCTCTTGTTGTAATAGCTGGAGTGCCCAATCTTATTCCAGAAGGCTTAAAAGGGGGAGCTGGGTCATAAGGTATGCTGTTTTTATTTATTGTAATCCCTGCCTCTTCAAGCAAGTTTTGAGCTTCTGTCCCTGCAATATTTTTATTTCTTAAATCAATTAAAATTAAGTGGTTGTCAGTGCCTCCTGAAACTAAATTAAACCCGTATTTTTTCAGCTCTTCAGCTAAAGCTTTTGCATTTTTTACAATTTGCTTTGCATATTTTTTAAAGGCTGGAGTTGAGGCCTCTTTCAAACAAACTGCAATTCCTGCAATTTGGTGCATATGAGGCCCGCCTTGAAACCCTGGAAAAATTGCTTTATCAATTTTTTTTGGTAATTCTGCGTCTTTGTCTACTCCTTTTTGAGTGACCATAATCATTCCGCCTCTTGGCCCGCGCAAGGTTTTATGAGTTGTTGTTGAAACAATATGCACATAAGGAACAGGGCTTGGGTGGGCATCTCCTGCAACCAAACCTGCAATATGGGCAATATCGGCAACTAAATAAGCCCCGGCAGAATCAGCAATTTCACCCAGCCTTTTCCAGTCAAAAATTCGCGGATAAGCCGTGGCTCCCACAAAAATTAATTTTGGCTTATTTTCTTTTGCCAGTTTTTCTATTTCTTCATAATTTAAAAGCCCTGTTTCTTCATAAACGCCGTATTGGACTGATTTAAAAAATTTAGCAGAAAAATTAACCTTCCAGCCGTGAGTTAAGTGCCCGCCCATTGGCAAAGCCATTCCCATTATAGTATCTTTAGGCTCGCAAACTGCCATATAAACTGCGGCGTTTGCCGGAGAACCAGAATACGGCTGAACATTTACGTGGGCTACCTTAAATAATTTTTTTGCCCGCTCGCGGCATAAATCCTCTAAAATATCATAATATTTCAATCCTGCGTAATATCTTTTCCCAGGATAGCCTTCGGCATACTTGTCAGTTAAAATAGAACCCAATGCTTCTCTTACAGCAGGCGAAGAATGGTTTTCTGAAGGAATCATTTCTAAAGAAGTTTTTTGCCTTTCTGTTTCTAAATCAATTAACTTTGCAATCTGCGAATCTTTATTTTTTAATTTCATAATCTTATAATTTTATTTTTATTTGTTAAATCTATTATTTTTGACGGTTTACTTTTTTTCAAATTTCCGCCATCTATTATTAAAATATCGTATTTCTTGAATTGTTCTATTATATCACTTATTTTTATTAAAGGAGGTTTGCCTGAAATATTTACCGAGGTTTGCGCCAGAGGCTTGTTTATTTTTTTAAGCAAACCCTGTAAAAATTTATATTTTGGAATTCGTATGGCAATCGTATTTTTATCAACGCCAAACAGCGGAAGCCCGTCTTCCGCTGTTTTTAATATAAATGTATATTTTCCCGGCCAGTGCTTTTTTAATATTTTTTCCTGCCTTGCATCAATTTCAGCAATCTCTTTCGCCATTTTTAAATCTTTTACAAAAACAGCCAAAGGTTTTGACTTTGGCCTTTTTTTTATTTTAAATATTTTTTCAACGGCTTTTTTGTTTTCAGCATCAGCTAAAAACCCATAAACAGTATCAGTCGGGCATATTACAACCCCGCCATTATTTATCATATCAATTGCTATCTTTAAATTTTTAGGAGTTTGTTTCGTAATAGAAGCCATTAATTTTCAATTTTCAACTCGCCTCGCTTCGCGGGCGAAGCGGGTTTCCAATTGGTAATTTAAACGCGATTATTTTTTTCAAAAAACTCTGAAAGTTTTTTGATATCTTCTGGATTTCCAAAATCGTGCCAATAGTCTTTTATTTTTTTTATTTTTACTCTTTTTTCTTCAGCTAAAAGCGAAATAACGTCTGTAATTTCGTATTCGCCCCTTTCTGATTTTTTAATTTGAGAAATTTTATCAAAAACTTCTTTGGTGAATTTATAAAGCCCGGCGTTAATTAAATTTCCCGCAAACTCTTTTGGCTTTTCAATTATTTTTTCTAAAAAATCGTCTCCGTCTTCAATTAAAACTCCGTATTTTTCAGGATTATCTATTTTTAATCCAGCAATATAGCAAAATTCATCTGTAATATTCATTGATTTTAAATCTTCTACAGAAAAAAGATTATCCCCGTAAACATAAATAAAATCCTCTTCTTTGACTATATCTTTTATGCATTTTATAGGGCAGGCAGTGCCATATTCTTTTTCTTTTGGGCCTAAAATTTCATGCTGGTCTATAATTTGAATTTTTATTTCGCCTTTATCCAGCCTTAAATTTTTAACTGCTTTAGAGCAGGTTAAAAATTCATCCTTAAAATTTTCCATTAATTCTTTTTTGAAGCCAACAACTAAAATAATATCTGTATATCCGGCAACCACAAGATTATCTATTAAGTATGCTAAAAACGGCCTTTCTTTAACGCATATTAAATGCTTTGATTTATTGTCTGCGAGATGAAGCATCCTAACCCCTTGCCCCGCAGCTGCCACAACAACTTTTTTTATCATGCCTTAGCTAATTTAAATGCCTTTTTATTTAACTCTAAATATTTTTCTGGAATTAATTTTTCAATTGCTTTCAAAACCGACTCCTCTTTTAATGGAATTAATTTTTTATAAACAGCATATCCTAAAAGATAAAGCGCGCTAATAACTTCTTTCTGTAATTTTTCTTTGCAAATTTTTGACGCCTCAACTAAATATAAATTTTTGTCTGGTCCCGACGAAGTCGTGGATCCTCGATTGCCTTGCAATCGGGAAAGAGATTTTAAAATTTCCTCTTCTTTTAATCCGCCTAAAACCGGCAAAGAATATCTATTTATCAAAACATTTGTTTCTTTATTGCCAAAACCCAAATATCTTAATCCTTCCAACAGTTCTAAACTCATTATCAAATCCGCCTTGCCTTCAGAAACCATTGGAGAATATATTTTTGCGCCAAACCTTATGTGCGCTAAAACGCTTCCGCCTCTCTGCGAAAGCCCGTGAAGCTCTGAACTTTTAACGTCATGTCCGTCAATTAAAGCTGATTCTGTTATAATTTTTAACAAGGTAATCAAGCCTTGCCCGCCAACCCCTGAAATTATAAGATTAAAATTTTTA
The DNA here is from genome assembly GCA_038065715.1 of Patescibacteria group bacterium. Classification (GTDB taxonomy): domain Bacteria; phylum Patescibacteriota; class Minisyncoccia; order Minisyncoccales; family Staskawiczbacteraceae; genus JBBTQL01. The sequence goes on along the minus strand of JBBTQL010000004.1, from coordinate 102,054 downwards.
TTAGTCATACTGTTGCGCGCTTTGTCTTTTTTCCAACAAGGCGCATATTCTTTTGCATATTATTATTGAAACCTCATCTTTTTCTAAAAATTCTTTAACCGTATCTTCAAATTCTTTTACATTAATGGGGTCTAAAACTTTAATATGTTTTACCCCGCATGCTCTGGCAATTTCCTCTATTTTTAATTCTTCTGCATCCTCTGTCATTGCAGTTTTTCCCATACCGGGATTCTGCTGATGTCCTGTCATAGCAGTAATCCTATTATCTGTGATTATTATCAAAGGGTTAGATTTATTATATGTTGTGTTTATTAAAGCAGGTATTCCTGCATGAAAAAATGTGCCATCTCCCATTATAGAAATTACTTTTTGATTAGTGGATTTTTTTACTCCGTGCGATATTCCAAGTGAGGCTCCCATAGAAAATAAATAGTCGTGCATACTGTGCGGTGGCAAGCCTGCTATCATATTGCATCCAATATCTCCTCCAAAAACAGCGCCCTCTGGAGCTATTCTTTTTAAAAGCGGAAAAATATGCCAATAAGGGCACCCTTCGCATAGCTTCGCCGTGCGGCGAGGAATTTCTAATTTTATTGCTTGCTCCCCGTAGGGTTCATTTTTAATTTTTAATTTTAAAATTTTAGAAAACGCAACGGTAATTTTTTCTGTATTCAATTCTCCTGTATCGCCCAATAAATTTTTGCCATATATTTCTAATTTTGGATTTGCATCTTTTGCTAATTTTATAATTTCATCTTCTATATATCCGTCTATCTCTTCTGTTATTAAAACTTTTTTAAATTTTTTAATAAAATCTTTAATCTTTTTTTCTGGCAAAGGATAAAAAAAGCCAAGCTTTAAAACCGGCAAATCTAAATCAATTTCATTTAGGGCTTCCAAAACATGCAAATACGAAACACCCGAGGCAATAATGCCTACTTGCCTCGCCGAAGCCTTTGGCGAAGGCGAGTTACCGCTTATAAAATTTAAGTTTGATTTTTCTGCAAATTGTTTTATTTTCTCTATTTTATCTAAAAGCTCTTTTTTCATTTCCAGAGTTCTTGGAGGCATTGTAGAAAACTGATGCGGATTTTTTACAAACTCTCCCTTCTTTAACTGATCTCTCTTTTTATAACCTGCCAGCTCCACAACAGACCGCTGATGGGCAACTCTTGTGGTGGTTCTTAAAATCACCGGTGTATTAAACTTTTCAGAAATTTCAAAAGCTAATTTTGTAAATTCATAACATTCTTCTGCATCCGAAGGCTCTAACATAGGTATATGCGACATATTTGCGAAAGCCCTTGAATCTTGCTCGCTTTGAGCAGAACTATGGCAGGAAGGATCATCTGCTATAACTATAACCATAGGAGCTTTAGTACCTGTGTAAGCCAAAGGCAGCAAGCTGTCTAAACAAACGTTTGCGCCAAAGCTTTTCATATTTACCAAAGCTCTTAATCCAGAAAAACTGGCGCCAACTGCCGCCTCTAATGCAACCTTTTCATTTGTTGACCATTCTGCATAAATATTGTTTTCTTTGGCAATTCTGCCAAACTCGTCACCAATTTCAGCTGCCGGACACCCAGGATAACCAGAAACAAAATCAACGCCTGCCTCCAGTGCTCCTTGAACTATTGCTTCGTTCCCTAACAAAACTTTTTTCATATTATCTACTTTAACTTATTTTTATTATAAATTAAAGGGGGTAAGCATTTAAAATTTTATTTTTTATTCTATAACTATTCCCATGTTTTAAAAGCCCTAAATAAGAATTAAATGTTTCAATGCTTGAATTATTATTTATTCTTTTTAACATTCTGTTCTTAGTTTTAGTTCTTAAAATTCTATGGTCAGTAAAATTTATCCACCCAAGAAAATCAACGCCAGAATTCAATGTTTTGATAAAAATTTTGTCGGGATGTAAAGCAAGTTTTAATTCTTTTGATAAATAATTTTTAAATTCAAAAATTAGATTCACGAGGTAATTTTTATTTTCTGATAAAATAACAAAATCGTCTGCATATCTAATATAATATTTAACTTTTAATTTATGTTTTACTAACTGATCAAATTCGTTTAAGTAAACGTTTGCAAATATTTGGCTCGTTAAATTTCCGAGAGGCAAACCGTTCGGTTTAAAGCTTGTGATTATTTCTTTTAGCAGGTTTACTATATTTTCATCTGGTATCTGTTGCGCCAAAATATTTATTAAAATATTTTGGTCAACACTTGCAAAAAACTTTTTAATATCACACTTCAAAACCCAACAGGTTTTAGTGTTGTTTTTTGAGACGATATAGCTGAACTCTCTAAATCTGTTTATAGCTTTGTGTGCGCCTTTGTTATTTCTGCACGAAAAAGAGTCTGCAATGAACTTTTTATCAAAAAACGGGTATAATATACGATATACTGCGTGGTGCAATAATCTGTCTTTTACGCTGGCTTTGTGAATTATCCTTGGTTTTGGGTCGTTGATTTTAAATTGTTGATAGCCTCCATGCTTATATGTGCCATTTTTTAAATCACAATGAAGTTGTAAAATATTATCCATTAAATGAAATGAAAAAATCTGAACATCGCTTTTGTTGCGCTTCCCCTTGATAAATTCTGTCCACGCTTCCAATAAATTATTAACGCTAATTAAATATTCATATTTATGTTTCAAAACAATTTTCATAATCAAAATATAAATAGTTATTCTTCTAATCCCCCCCAGACTGTTGCCAGTTTTGCAAAAATCCAAATTGATATATAAACAGTGGATGGAAGTGCATCGCAATATTGAACGAATCGCGCGGTTCGGAATCGGGACTAAAGTAGATATTTTATTTTTAGATCTTCTTGAGTTATTAAGAAAAGCTACGTATACGCCAATAAATAAAAAACTTGTTTTGCTTGAAGCGACATCGGACAAAATTGATTCGTTGCGTTTTTTCTTTCAGCTTTTATGGGAAACAAAACTCGTTTCTAATAAACAATATATCTCGCTTGGCGCTGAGATAGAAGGCATTGGTAAGATAATCGGTGGCTGGAAAAAAGGAATAATAAGCAAAACTTCCGCGATAAAAGCGGAAGAAAGAAAACAGTAGCGGGAGAGAATCTGGTTGCTATCGTTCCACCTGTTCGGATTCTCAACCGAGTTAGCCTCGACATTCCAGTAACCGTAGTTAGAGTTCCAGTTCGCATTCACAGCCCAGACCCTAATTAATATGCAACGCGCCATCAATGCCACTGCCCTTTGAATACTCTAGGGGCTGTATCTTATTTGGGACCTCAAAGTCCGCCAGCACGCCACACCGATTCTTTTCTTTTTTTGAAATATGTATATCAACTCTTATTGAAGACGTATCCGCAATAATTCTGCAATATACATTTTCGGAGCGCTTTATGAAAGCCGTAGCCTTCATACTTAGCATTCCTTAGATTTATTCTACATTACTTTTTCACAAAACAAAAAGGCTCTCTTACTACTTTTTTCAAAGTTTCAGAGAGCCATAGATTCAAAGGATTCAAGATCCAAAATCCCAAAAGGATTAAGTTTCAAGAATCGCGGGAGAGAATCCGGCGGCTACCGCGCCACCCGTCCGGATCCTCAACCGAGTCAGCCTCGACACCCCAGCAACCGCAGTAAGAGCGCCAGGCCGCAAGCACAGCCCAGAGGTTGCCATCGGTTCCACGGACATATGCGACATTCGCATAACCATTAACCAACAACTGGCCAGTTTCGCCCTTGGACTGCTTTTTGATCAGCTCGAACAGGTGCGCGAGGCTGATTTCGGCGCGGTCACCGAGTTCGGTGAGAATGGGCGCATCCGAAGACGCGCGTTCCAGCCGGTGAACAGCGATAGCGCAGGCGGGAACATCCTCCTCAACCTTCTTGGCGAAAAACTTTTTGAAGTTGTCGCCAGTCCAGCCGATGTTGGCCGCCTGCAGGGTATCGTCGTCAACGACGAATCTTGCAACGCCCTCCACCTGAACGCTGGCGAGCTTGCGGAGCAACGAGACTTCCTTGGGCTCATTGACAGAAGGGCATAGACCCAAGAGGAGCTTCTGTAGCGCTTTTGGATTCCCAATCCAACCCTGCATAACATCGCCTGACATTTTGGGGATGTTCTGCACCACAGTGGCGATGAACTCGGCTGTCTGCTTGTCGTACGACATGGTGCTTTTTCCTTTCTTTAGGGTTTCACCATTTCGCTTGACTACTACCATAGCAGTCATAGCCAGAAAATACCGATTTGTTGTCCTTCGGCTCTGCTCAGGACGACCTTCGGTCGCTTTTGGCTATAACCGCTGTTTTTGCAAGTATTTTCACTTAAAAAGAGCTGTATTATTAATCATAGCATATTTACTTATCCTTGTCAATAGTCACAAAATTTATTAACTTACCTGGCACAAAAACAACTTTTTCCACTTCTTTAATATTAGTTATACGGTTTTTAATTTTTTCTAATTTTAAAACTATTTCTTCAGCTTGTTTTTGAGTAATGCCTGCGTTAACTTCTATTTTATCTCTAACTTTACCGTTAATTTGCACAATAAGCAATATGTTTTTTTCTTCAATTAATTTTTCGTCATACTTAGGCCATTTTTGAGCGCAGCACAAACCTTTAAATCCAGCTCTTTGCCAAAGCTCTTCTGACAAATGCGGGGCAAAAGGCGACAAAATCTTTAAAAATTCTTGCAAATCTTTCTTCGCCAAGCCGTAGCCTTTATCGGAGGCTGGTTTATCTAAACTATTTTCAGCAATGCTCCATGCATTTACAAATTCCATTAAAGAGCTCACTGCTGTGTTAAATTTCATTGCCTCAATATCGTCACCAACCTTTTTTATTGTTTTATGCAAAAGTTTTTTAAAATTTTCTTCTGCCCCGACTTCGTCGCGGGTCCTCGACGGCGAGACCGTCGGGATTTTTGCCGGAATTGCCTTCTTCAAAACTAAGTTGTAAATTTTTTCTAAAAACCTGCGCGAACCAACAACCCCCTTTATATCCCAAGGAATCATTTGCTCAAAAGGCCCGATAAACATTTCGTAAACTCTTAAGGTGTCGGCTCCATATTGTTTCACAACTGAATCTGGATTTATTACATTTCCCTTTGACTTTGACATTTTAATTCCCCCTTCGCCTAAAATCATTCCATGCGAAGTTCTTTTTTTATATGGTTCTGCCCCAATTATTTTTGGAACAGCTCCAATATCCCATAAAAATTTAAAAATAAATCTTGAATACAATAAATGCAAAGTTGTGTGCTCCATTCCGCCATTATACCAGTCAACTGGCATCCACTGCGAAAATTCTTTCGCAGAATTTGAAATTTGAAATTTGAAATTTGAAATTTTTGGCATAGTATATGCCAAGTAATACCAGTTTGAACCTGCCCAATTAGGCATTGTGTCTGTTTCTCTTTTTGCCGGTCCTTTGCATTTTGGACATTTTACATTTACCCATTTTTCAATAGCAGAAAGAGGAGATTCGCCTGTATCTGTTGGCTGATATTTTTTTACCTTAGGCAATTCAACGGGCAGATTTTTTTCTAAAACAGCCTGCCAACCGCATTTTACGCAAAAAATCATTGGTATTGGCTCGCCCCAATAATGCTGGCGCGAAAAAACCCAATCTCGAAGCTTATAGCTTATTTTGTTTTCCGCATATCCTTTTTCCCTTAACCAAGAAATTATTTTAGGTCGGGCTTCAGAAGAAGTTAAGCCGTCAAAATGCATAGAATTATAAAGAGCGCCTTCGCCCTCAAAACATTCTTCCAAATTTTTTGCTTTTTGCGCCGATAGTTCATTTTCTGGTTTTATTGAAGTTCGCAAAGGTATCCCATATTTTTTTGCCATTTTAAAATCTCTTTTATCATGGGCATCAGCAAAAACGACTCCTGTTCCGTATTGCTCTAAAACAAAATCAGCTGTCCAAACTGGCATTTCTTCATTTGTGGCAGGATTTTTTACTGTAATTCCTTTTAATTCCACTCCTGTAATATCTTTATCTTGATTAGTTCTATCTATATCAGAAGTATTTTTTGCGGTTTCTCTATATTTTAAAACTTCATCAATGTTTTCAATTTTATTTTTATATTTATCTATAAAATTGTGTCCTGGAGATAAAATTAAAAACGTGCCAGAAAATATTGTGTCTATTCTGGTTGTAAAAACTTCTATGAATTCTTCGCTTCCTTCTAACGAAAATTTTATCAACGCTCCATGTGACTCGCCTATCCAATCTTTCTGCTGTATTTTTATTTTTTCTAAATAATCAACTAAATTTAAATCTTCAATTAATCTGTCGGCATATTTTGTAATTTTTATCATCCATTGCTCTTTATCTCTTTTTTCAACTTTTGCGCCGCATCTTTCGCATTTGCCATTTATCACTTCTTCATTTGCCAATCCAATTTTATCTTTAGGGCACCAGTTGATTGCAATTTTATCTTTATAAGCCAAGTTATTTTTAAATAACTGCAAAAAAATCCACTGCGTCCATTTATAATATTTTGGGTCTGTGGTATTTATTTCTCGGCTCCAGTCAAAAGAAAGCCCCAAACTTTTCATCTGCCGCCTAAAGTTATCTGTATTCTTTTTTGTCACAACAGACGGGTGTACTCCCTTTTTTATGGCATAATTTTCAGTTGGCAATCCAAAAGCGTCCCAGCCCATTGGGAATAAAACATTAAATCCCTGCATTCTTTTTTTTCTGGCAATAATATCTAAGGCAGTATAGCTTCGGCAATGGCCGACATGAAGCCCGTCTCCCGAAGGATAAGGAAACTCCACTAAAAGGTAAAATTTCTTATTTTTAGACCCGTTTTTAGCTTTAAAAATGCTTGATTTATACCAAGCCTCTTGCCATTTCTTCTCAATTTTTTGAGGATTATATTTTGCCATATTCATATAATAATAACAGAATTATTTGATCTGGTAAATCTTGACATTAATATAATAATATGATAATCTTCAACCAGCACAAACAAAGAGGCATTTCGCCTCTTTAAACAAGGTTTTCAACCATCGGAGGTGTGAAATGAAAAGAATTCTTACTGCCCCAACACATTTTGGTGTTTTTCTTGTAACTGTGACGATTGTTTATGTCACTCTTATGGGACAATTTATTGACCAACAGCGTCAAATTGACCAACTTTCTTTGACAATCATGGAAATGGTCAAATCTCAAAATCCTGTTTCCGAAGGCGAGATGATCAAAGCAGGTGTAACATACAACTTATACTTCGCCGACTTCAAAAAAAACATGGCCGTGCTAACATCAAAAGATGAACACGGAAAAACGGTATACACCATTGTTTATAGTGTGTCAGAAGATGTTTTGAAAGAATGGTGTGTTACGCGCATTGTGGACCGTTGATCTCCGAATCAAAAACCGCCTTGAGCAAAGTCTAAGGGCGGTCTTTTTTTGTTTTAAATATTAAATAATTTTTTGGCGTTTTGGGTAGTTTTGTCGGCAACTTCGGCGAAACTAACACTTTTTAAGTCAGCGATTTTTTGAATAACGTGTTTTACAAAAATCGGTTCGTTTCTTTTTCCGTTTTCCTGCAAGGGTGTTAAATATGGGCAATCTGTTTCTGTTAAAATTTTATCTAGGGGACACTGCGTAACAACATCATCTAGCGGTAATTTCCCGCCCGAGGCGGGTCTGCCTAGGGCAGAAAAAATAATTCCGTTTAAGCCAATATAAAATCCTAAATCTATATATTTTTGCGCTTCTTCCCAATTTCCTGTGAAACAATGAATAACTCCTTCAACATTTTTATTTTTCAAAATTTCTATAACATCCTGATGCGCCATTCTGCAATGAACAATTACCGGTAAATTTAATTCTTCTGCCAATTCTAATTGCTGTAAAAAAACTTGTTTTTGTTTTTCTTTAAATTGTTCTTTTTTAGCTGTTCCTTTTGGCTTATAATAATAGTCTAATCCAATTTCACCAACCGCTACCACTCTTCGTCGCTTTAGCTCCTCAGAGCCTTCGGTCCTTCTCGAGTTAGGACCTTCGGCTTTTTTTTCACTATTTATAACAAGTTCTCTGTATTTCGCTTTATCAAACTCTTCGCCAAGCGGAGCAAATGCGCCCTCTTCTTTGTCTAATTTTAATTTTAATAAATCTGTTTTTATATGAATTGGATGCATTCCAACGGCTGCATATATATTTTCATATTTTTCTGCTAATTCAACTGCCCTTTTGCTTGTTTCATATTTTGTGCCAACATCAATACAAACAACACCCTCTTTTTGAGTGCGTTTTATAACCTCATCTCTATCGCTATCATATGCCTTAAAACTTAAATGAGAATGTGTATCAATAATCATGTTTTTATAATAACAAATAAAAAAACGGATAACCAGCGGTTATCCGTTATGCGCTTTCGCGCCTTGTGCTGTGTTCCCAAGAATTAACCTGGGTCTTGAGGGCTTTCCTCGGCGGGATCCTCCAGATTATCGGGGGTCTCGGAGGTTTTAATCCCCGTACTAGCTGCTGAAGCATCATCGCGACGTATCGCGTCAAACACTTCGCGCCGGTGGACAGGCACCTCTTTTGGCGCATCAATGCCGAGGCGAACCTTGTCGCCGCGGATTTCTATCACGACAATCGTGATATCGTCGTTGATGACAATGCTCTCGTTCTTCTTGCGGGACAAAACCAGCATCTTGCACTCTCCTTTCTGGGGGGGTCTAACTCTTTTCGGTCATCTTGACTGAAATAAAGAGTTACTTTTATGATATCATAATGCTAAAATAAAGTCAATAGCGTCAACAAGTACAACTAAAAAACACCTTTAAATCCTTAGAAATAGAATTTCTGAATTTTTTCCGGCTTTAATTATTTTTTTAATCTTCTCTGATGTTTCTGGCAAAAATGGACTCAATAATTCTACAATATTTTCCAAAGCAAAAATTACATCTGAAATAACTTGCAAAGAACTGCCATTGTTTTCCCACGGCTTTTCATTATTTATATATTTGTCGCAAAAAGAAATAAGCTCCCAAATTGATTTTAATGAATCGCTGAATTTGTAATTTTCTAAAAAGCCAAAACAATCTTTATTGGCCTTTTCTACTGCCTTTTTTATAAACAAGCTTGGTTTTTTTGTCTTTATATTCAGTTTTAAAAACAGAGCCATTGTTCTTGCAACTAAATTTCCTATTCCTCCAGCTAAATCTGAATTATATCTTCGCTCAAATTTTTCATAAGTAAAATCGCCGTCTTCTGTTGGAGAAATCTCTCTCAATAAATAATAACGCGCGGCATCTGTTCCATATTTTTTTACTAACTCAAACGGGTCAATTACATTTCCCAAGCTCTTTGACATTTTTTGCCCATTTACCGTAATGAATCCATGAATAAAAATCTGTTTTGAATTTGGCAGTCCAGCAGACATAAGCATAGCTTGCCACATTGAAGACTGCTGGCGAAGATTGTCTTTTCCTGCTATTTGGAGTCCTGGCCAGAAATCTTTAAATTGTTTTGAATTTTCAGGCCAGCCTAAAGCAGAAATATAATTTACAAGGGCATCAAACCAAACATACATAATATGATTGTTATCATCGGGAACTGGAACGCCCCATGGCATTTTTTCTTTTAGTCTGGATATGCTAAAATCTTCCAAACCTCTTTTAGTAAATTCTTTTATTTCGTTAAATCTTGATTCTGGAACAACAAAATCTGCATTTTTTTTATAAAAATTTAAAAGTGATTTTTGATATTTTGAATACTTAAAAAAATAATTTTCTTCTTCAATAATTTCTATTTCTAAATTTGGGTGTATGGGGCATTTGCCGCCAACTATTTCTGATTCAGTTTTTCCTAATTCGCAGCCGATGCAATATTTTATTTTATATATTTTTTTATAAATATCCCCGTTCTTTTGGCATCGTCGCCAAAATTCTTGCGCGGCTTTAATGTGATGTTCGTCTGTGGTTCTAATAAAACTATTATAGCTTAGATTAAACGCGCTTTTTAAATTATCAAATTTTTTAGCATAAATATCGCAATATTCCTGCGGATCTAATTTTCTTTCCTGCGCTTTTTGATAAATTTTTAATCCGTGCTCGTCAACGCCTGTATTAAAAAATACATCATAGCCTAATAACTTATGATATCGCGCAGCCACATCTGCTTGCGCAAATTCTAAAATATGGCCGAGATGCGGGTCGGCATTAACATAGGGCAAAGTTGTCGTTATATAAAACTTTTTCTTTTTGCCAAACATAGTATAATAGGTCTAATTGGTTTAAGTTGATTTTATCATTTTTTTATTAAATTTCATATGATTTTAATTGCGCACCTGCTTTTAGGGGCTGTTATTGCTTCTAAAATAAAATATATTCCACTATCAATAACTTTAAGCTTTTTAAGCCATTATATTTTAGATGCTATTCCCCATATTGAATATCCTATTGAAAATATTAAAAATAGGCAATGGCTTAAAGCTTTCCCGGATTTTTTAAGAGTATTCCTGGATTTTTCTCTTGGAATACTTCTTATTTTAATATTTTCAAACAGCCAGCCAATAATTTTTATAGTGGCTTTTTTTGCCGTCCTGCCCGACATACTTAATATTTTAAATATGATTTTTAGAAACAGATTATTGCAAATTCATAGTAATTTTCACGAAAAAAACCATTTTCTAAAACACAAAAAAATCTCCAACTTATGGAGAATTTCAAGCCAGATTATAATAATTATTATTTCTGTTATTTTATTAAAATTTTAATCAGAAAACGTTTCTTCTTTTCTCTTTTCCAGCATCTCTTTTGTAAATTCATATATAATTCCAAAAACTGGCACTACAAATATAGTCCCCAAAAAACCAAAAACTTTGGCTCCAAACAGCAAAGATATTAAAACTAAAACTGGCGGAATGTCTATCATTTTTTTCATTAAAAAAGGAGTTAAAATATTATTTTCTATTATCTGAACAACCCAAATAGCCAGCAAAATATACATTGTAATAAGCCAAGATCCGGCAGAAACAAAAACAAATACAATCAGCAAAATAGCGGTTATTAACGGTCCTATATATGGAACAAAATTAAAAATACCGGCAATTAATGCCAATAAAAAGGCGTATTTTATGTTAAAAATATAAAATACTATAAAAGATGCTGCTCCCACAAAAAGACAGGCAATTATCCTTGCGCCAAACCATCCTGCAACCTTAGTCTGGGCTTTTTCAAAAAATAAAACAATTTTATCCTGGTATTTTTTAGGCGAAACCAGCGCCAAAAACTTTTCTGGGCCCCTGTCTTCCAGCGATAGAAAAAAGGCTATTGTTAAAATAATAACAGTTGAAGATAACCCTCCAAAGAATGTGAATAATGCGTCCATCACTCCCCTTGAACTTTGCTCTAACCCGCCTACCAGCGAACCGATAAATTCGTTAAAGCTTTGGGCGGCATCTATCCCGAATTTTTGCAAAACCGGATTTATTTGATTAAAATAATCAGGCAAATAACTGGAAAATTGCTTTAACTCGCTTATAAAAAGAGGCGCCATTAAATAAATTAAAATTCCTAATAATCCAAAAATAGAAAAATAAATCACAACTATTGCCAGCATTTTAGGTATCCATAGCTTTCTTAAAAAATTAATTGCAGGATCCAATAAAACAGATATTGCCAGCCCAAAGAAAAACCAAAGGACGATATTCCGCGCCAAATAAATCATATATAAAACAAAAATTGCTATAAATATTTTTATTATAGCTTCCCAAGAAATGTCCAATGTTTGGCTTTGGCTCATATTTTTAGTATTTTTTTAAACTCTTCTTTTTTATTTTCTTCAAACGGGCCGATAACTGCCAAATTCAACTTTTCTGGTAAAAATATATCCTCTGCTACCTTTTTTATATCATTTACAGAAACTGTGTCAATTTTTTTAAACTTTTCTTCAGGAGATAAAACTTCCTTTTCAAGCAATTCTTGCACGGCATAAAAAGAAGCTTGGCTGTCTGACGAATCTAAAGACAAAGACATAGTTCCCTTTAAATAATCTTTTGCCTTTTGCAATTCTCTTTCTGTAATTTTTGTATCTTTAATGTTTTTATATTCCTGTAAAATAAGCTTTACTGATTTTTCTAAATTTTTATGGTCAATTCCAGCTTGCGTGACCAAATATCCGGTGTCAGTAGAAGCGTCAACAGATGTGTGAATAGAATAAGCCAAACCGCTTCTTTCCCTTACTTTAATAAAAAGACGCGAGCTCATGTTTCCCCCCAAAATAATAGCCAGTAAAACCAAAGCATATTTTTGCTGATGAAACATATCGTATGCCCTTACCCCTAAACAAAAATGGGTCTGGTCTGTTTTTTTATGGTGAAACAATATTTCAGGCTCTTTTTGGTATTCTTTTACTTTAACTTTTCCGCCTACGGCGGATCCCCCGAAGGGGGAAAAATAACTCTGTATTTTTGATGCAATTTTATCTTGCTCAATGCCTCCCGACACGCAAATTATTGTATTTTTTGGCGAATAATGATTTTTATAATAATTTATAATTTTTTTTCTGTTAAAGTTCAGTATGTTTTCTTTTTCGCCTATAACCCGCCAGCCGGCCGGCTGGTCTTTGTAAAGCAAATCTTCCCATAATTCTCCAACATAGGCCATTGGGGTGTCTAAATACATATTTACCTCTTCTATTATTACTCCTTTTTCTCTTTCTATTTCTTTTTCGTCAAATTTAGAATTTAAAAACATATCAGATATCCAGTCTAAAGCAACATCTGTGTGTTTTTTATCTACTTTAGCCCAAAATCCAGTAATTTCTTTTGATGTGAAAGCATTATATTCGCCGCCAACCATATCTAAGGTTTCGGCAATTTTTAAAGTGGTTGGCCTTTTTTCAGTGCCTTTAAAAAACATATGTTCTAAAAAATGAGAAATGCCGTTTATGTCTTTTGTTTCATATTTTGAACCTGTGCCAACCAAGATTAAAACAGTAACACTATTGGCGTTTTCCATTGGAATTGTTATCACCCTTAATCCGTTTTTTAATGTTGTTTTTTTATACATATATTTTAAGTATATATTAAATTGACTAAAAAAAGAATTGCGTTTTCAATTTTCCTTATAATTTTAATTAAAATATTTTCTTTCCTGCTTAAAGGTTTTATTAAGACAGTTGCCGCCCCATTTAAATTGCCAAACAAAATATCTGTAAAAACTCTGTCGCCAACAACAAATATTTTGCCATTTCCTAAATTATATTTTTTTTTGATTTCCTCAAATAACTTTTTTGATGGCTTTTTTTCTTTGCTTAAAAAAATATCAATGTCAAGCGCTTTTGAAATTTTCTGAGCTCTATCTTTGGCAGTTCTGCTGTTGGATATACATACGCACTTGTATCTGTTTTTAATAGAAGCTATCCAATTAATAATTTCTTTTGTCGATTCTGTTTTTTCAGAAAAAACCAGCGTATTATCCAAATCAAAAATAACAAGCTGACTGCCTGAAAAAAAATCCGACATAATATCTATAATTTTTTCAAACCTATGGTCAGGCAATAAATTTCTAATAAATCCTTTTTTCATATAAAAGTTAAGGTAGTGGCCAAAACTGCCGCCCAATAAATGTATCCTGCAGTTCTTAAATTTTTAATTTTTATTTTAATCTTTCCGAAAACTGAAAGATAAATTACAGCAAGTGGAGGAACTGCAAGTAGCCCTAAAAACAAAAACTTAAAAGGAAGCTCTCCAATCAATCCGATTTTAAAATAAGAATTAAAGCACAAAAATATAAAAGAAATGAGGGCAATAACCCAAAATAAAATAGAAACAATAATTTTTGTTTTTTGATTTAAAATTGTTATTGAATTTTTTATGTTTTCTTTTAGTAAATACTGATAATCCAATGATTTATACAAAAAATATCCTCCGCTTTTGGCAAAAACCAATCCTGCCACAACCAACAATGGCGGAAAGGCAGACGAAAAAACAAACCAAAAAGCAAGAAATCTGAATAAAAAAGTAAAAGAAGCGCCAAACAATATATCTAAAATAAATTTTTCTTTAAACCGAGTATACTTAAAAGAGTATGAAAAATCGGTTAAAGCTAAAAGCAATAAAAATATAAAAAAGTATAAATTTATAAAATATCCGATGAACAGCCCCGCAATTAAAAGAGTTATAAAAATAATAAAACTTTTATTTTTTCCAAAATAATTAACCGCCTCCAGATAATGCTTTTTATTTTTATTATCTTTATCTAAATCAAAGTCAGATAAAGTGTTATAGGCATAAAAAGCCGAGCAGACCAACGATAAAGAAATCAGAGAACCTGAAAACAGCCATAAATCAAATCCCTTTTTTGAAAAATAAAAAGCTAGGACAACTATTGCAATGTTTTTTACATTGCTTAGTGGTCTTGTAAGCTTGAAAAGATTTATCAAAAATTTCATTAGCCGATGTCGTTATTTTCCTGTAAAAGATTATTTTTTAAGATAATATACCGCACGCTTAACTCTGAAAAAGGATTTATAGTATTTAGTGTCAAGCAATTTCAAATTCATTTTATCGAATATTTTTTTCCATTCTCTGTCATTTTTATTTGTATGATAACAACCAATAAATTCTAAATTAAGCAGGTTGTCAATAAAATAGGTCATATACTTATTAAATATATTTGTATAAATATCTTCTATAATAATAATTACCCTTGATATTCTTTTAGCTTCTTCTAAAATTTTTCTGGGAGAAGGCGTATGATGCAAAACCGTTAAAATTAAAGCTGTATTAAATTCATCTCTCTTAAACGGTATTTTTACACCGCCATATATAATCGGCTTGATATCCTTAGCAAAACTCGAGTTTTTAATATCGATCGGCGTAATATGATAACCTTCTTCTCGCAGTGCTTCGCAAACAATGCAAGAACCGGCCCCAATATCTAAAATTTTATCTTTTTTGTTTAAATATGGCCTAATCTTTTTAATCCTATCTTTTGCTCCTTTATTTTTTATTTTGTGTATTATGTTTCTAAAAAACCTGCTCATTTTTTTGTTGTGTCATTACTGCCTGCTTTAACTTCTTTCATGCAGATTATGCTTTTTTTAATTTCATCCGTTATCTCTTCTTTATTTTTTTCAGCAGGATCAATAATTTGACCAATACTAACCGACGCTCTTCCCTTTGGTGACCATGATTGACATCCTTGAATGTAAACCGGTGCTATCGGCAAGCCATAGTTCCTAGCAAGCGTAGCTGTCCCAGTTTCAAATTCTCTCTCGGGATTAAAATCTTTATCCCAATGGCCTTGAGGAAAAATAATAACCGGTTCTTTTTTGTCTACTACCTCTCGAAACCTTTCGATGAAATTACGATTAAATCCTGTCGATTCTCCTCCTCTCCTCATTTTTACAGGGATAAAACCTGCTCCCTGCATTATTCCCTCTCGAAATGGAGACCATATCTTATCTATTTGCCCAAAAATCGGAATTTTTCTTATCTTGCTTGATACATTTGCAATGACATGGGGCATCCGCTGGGTTTCTTCCTGAACGACTCTTCTAATTACAAAAGAATCGGGAGACAACCCTATTGCCTGCATTAGAATGTTTTTTGGTTTAATATGGTTAGCCGCTAATATATACGGTCTACCCTCTAACTCTCTTAAATTTTCAGACCCTGAAAGTTCAACATCAAAATTTTTAACTCTGCTTTCTAATGAACCGAACATCCAGCTCAATGATTTCCCAATGAAGACGCCAAATTTTTTAGCAATACTTTCATTCTTTCCTTGCGCTGATTTTTCTTCAAATTCTTTTTCTGGAGAATTGACCGATTTTTCTGTTGTATTAGGATTTTCGTCAGTAAATGATTTCTCAATTTCTTTTTTTAATTCTTTAATTTCCACTTGTTCTTCAGCCTCCCTTTCTTTTGTGGTTTCTGAGTTAATTCCTAAAATTTTACCCTCATTTTGAGGAATATTAATTTTTTGTTCTGGTATTTTTTCTGATTCTCTTTTTTCTCCTTCCATTATTTTTATAAAAATTCTGATATTTTTTTTATTAAATCGGGAATTTTTACTCTTTCTTGTTTCATTGTGTCGCGGTCGCGGACGGTTACTGTATCATCTTTTAATGTGTCAAAATCAATAGTAATGCAATAGGGCGTGCCAATTTCGTCTTGGCTATAATAACGCTTGCCTATATTTCCCCTGTCGTCAAAAGCAATATTAAATTCCTTTCTTAATACGTTGTAAATTTCTTTTGCTTTTTTAACTAACTCTGGCTTGTTTTTTAAAAGCGGAAACACAGCAGCCTTATATGGCGCCAAACTCGGCTTTAATTTCAAAACAACCCTGTTTGCTTCTTCTTTATATGCATCAGTTAATACGGCTAGCAATAATCTGTCTAAACCAAAAGTCGGCTCTATCACATAGGGAACGAATTCCTCTTTTGTTTCTTCATCTTTATATGAAAGATTTTCGCCAGATAACGCAATATGATTTTTTAAATCGTAATCTACGCGATTTGCTATTCCAGCAACCTCGTCCCATCCAAAAGGAAAATTAAAATACGTATCAACTGTTCGTTTTGAATAATGAGCTAATTCGTCTTTTGACAACTCAACAGTTTTTATGTTTTCCTTTTTAATGCCTAAACTATTTATAAAAAAATCTTGCTGATAATCTAAAAGTTCAGAAAAAGATTTATCATCACTTTCTGGTTTTACGAAATATTCAAATTCGGCAATGGTAAACTCTTTCATTCTGAAAATGAAATTTCCAGTGGTAATTTCATTTCTAAACGACCTGCCTATTTGCGCAATTCCAAAGGGAAGTTTGCGCCTCATAGAATCCATAACAAGCTTAAAATCTGTAAACATGGTTTGCGCAGTTTCTCCGCGTAAATAAACTTCGGATGTTTTATCTTCTGTTGCCCCTATAAACGTTTTAAATAGCAAATTAAAATTTTTAGGATCTGCCCACTCAACTTTTTCTTTATGCGATTTTTCATGTTCTTTAATTTCCATTGTCTTATCTGAACGTAATCTTGTATGGCAAATTTTGCATTCAACCAAGGGGTCTGTAAAATTTTTAATATGTCCGGAAGCTTCCCAAACTTTTGAATTCATTATAATGGGTCCCCTTACACCCACCATGTCGTCTCTTTCATGCACAAATTTTTTCCACCATAAATTACGTATATTATTAAAAACTTCGGCGCCCAAAGGGCCGTAATCATAACTGTTTGCCATGCCTCCATAAATTTCAGAACCAGGAAATACAAACCCTCTTCTTTTACATAAAGACACTATTTTTTCCATTAAATTATTTTCTTCTTTTTTCATAATTTTTTCTTTTTTAATTACTGCACGATTCCGCCGCCAGAATTATTTTGGTCATCTGGCAAATTAGTATCTGCCGCTGGCGCATTGCTTTGAGCAGTGGAATTAGTAAATTGGTCTTCGCCAAAAATTGTTGCCTGGCCAATAAGGCTCGCTGTCCCTCCTTTTTGGAAAGAACTTGGAGTTGAAGAAACCTGAAAAAATAATGACGGCCCAGAACTTGAAATTCCTGCGCCAGCTGAAATATCTCCAGCAGACCAAACAATTTCCCTGCTGCCATTATCCATAGAAAAATTGGCTATTTGATTGTCTGGCAGTATTTTCCCGGTTAAAACAACGCCTTGGGGCAAAACAGCTCTTACCTTTACATTCTTAACATCGTTAAAATAATTTTTAATCTGCCAAACTATAGTATATGTGGTAGCTTTGCCAACCTCTGGAGGGACAGGCCCTGAATTTTCTACATTCCCTTGATTTGAGTAATATGCTTTTTGAGAAACTTCTAATCTTGAATTAACTTTAGTATCAAATTCCTGGCTGATATCAGAAATATTAACCTTGCTTTTTATAACTGTATTGTTTTTTTCAGCTGGAACAGGAGGCCAGCTGTCTTTTAACTTAACATCAAATTCAACTTTGTTTTCTTGTTGGGGGTTTAAATGAGTTAATTCTGAAACTTGTTTTGAATCAAAAACAATTAAATTGTCATTTGGCCTTGCTTGCCCTTGCTGTGACTGAAGCGTAGACAAATCAAAAGCTAAACCGTCTAACCTTACTATCATAAATAAATTATCAAAAGAACTGGAGCCGATATTTCTAAAAAATATTTTATAATGCAGCTTTTCACCGGGAGAAGCAATGTGATTAGAAGATCCGTTTATTTGCTGCGATATAAATAATAAAGGATCAATAACCTCAATATCTGCGTTGGTTTGTTTTATTGCGATAAATGCTCCGTTTTGCCATACGCCAAGCGTTGCGCCAAATATTATGCGGCTATTAGCAGAGGCCGTAATTGCTCCCTTAACATTTATCCTGCCACCTTGGGCCTTGTTTAATGTTTGTAATTTCCATTCAGAATTATCTAATGAAGAGGGAGTTGCCGACTCAAAGTTAAAACCGTTTACAGAATCAATTTTCATGCTTAGATTTTCTAAAGGATAATCTATGTTAGAAAAATAATTAAGAGAATAAGAAATTTCCTTGCCTTTTTCTATTTTTGAAGGCAAATCAAAATCTAAAGTTATGGCAACAGCATCAATTTTTGTGGTAAATGTAGTGCTTGATTCATAGCGGGCTGTTATGTTTTTTGGAATATAAGAAAGAGAGGCTTTGGCTACTTTTAAGTCGCCCTCTTTTCCGAGAAGCCTGCCGTTAAATTGCACAATTTCTTCAACTCCAGGATAAATATCTTTTAGGTCCTTTTCAAATCTTGTTTTTCCGTCCTCGGTTAAAGAATTATCAGGAAGCTCAAAAATCAGCTTTGGCTGCTCTAAAACAAAATTGCCGTTATTTTTATATTTTACAGTGTACTTAATTTCATCTCCCATTTTAGCAGAATCAAGTCCAAGGATTTCTAATTTTAAAATTTCTTTTGAAAAAATCGTATTTCTGTAATACCAAAATCCTAAAAAACCTAACATAATAACGATAAATAACAATATAAAAGTTGCTTTTTTGTTCATATTTTTTATATTACATCATTTATGCTGTCTTTAAAAGAATGCGATGATAAAAGATAAAGATAATAATCTTCAGAAACTTCTTTCAAAAGATTTATTAAAGAAAACTCAATTTTTAATTTTTGTATAGTTTGCCAGTCTTTTTTAAAAAACAGCCTTAAAACTTTAACAATACTGGAGTTTATTTTTTTAACATCTCTTTTTTTTGAAAAACAATTTTTGCAAATAATTCCTCCTTCTTGATTGCAAAAATATAAATTATAGGGATTTAACTTTTTCTGGCATATAGCGCACTTTGAAACTTCGGGCTTATATCCCAATATAGAAAAAAAATTCCAAATAAAATAATAATAAGTTAATTGATATTTTTCTTGAGATAATAATGGGCTATTTATTTTTTCAAAAATATCAATTATCAAATTCCAAATTTTTTCATCTTTCTCTTGGCCTTTAACAAAGTTGTCTAAAGCTTGGATAACTTTGCTGGCAATTCTTAATTTTTCCAAATCATGCGCTATATTGTTAAAATTGTTTATAAAAACTGCGTCGGTTAAGGTTTTGCGGTTTTTGCCTTGTATAAACTCGATTTCAGATAAAGAAAAAATTTCAATTCCTCCTCTTAATTTTGAAGTAATTTTTCTTATGGCCTTAGCAAAAACTTCAAGCCTTCCAAAATCACAAGTAAAAATAGAAAAAACTTTATCTGCCTCAGCCCAGTTATTTTCTTTAAAGATTAAACCTTTGGTTCTATAATGAACTGCCATATTATTTATCTGTGCCTCCTGTTTCTTCTAATTTTTTTAAGTATTTTATTTTTTTATGTATTTTCGATTTCTTTATAAGATCAACTTCCCATGCGCCTTTCTTTTTAAGATTATTAAGCCCCCTGTCAAAGATACTTTTTGATATTATTTCACCGTGTTTTTTAGGAAAAACATCTTCTTCTATTTTAAGTCTTTCTTTAATATTCAGCCCCTTTGTTGGTCCTGTTTTTATATCGCTTCTTTTAAGTATATCCCTAAATTCTTTTCTCGGTAATTGCCCTTTTTTATCAAATAATGACATTTTATATTTTTTTTATTTTTAATAATATTTTTTGGTTATCAATTAAAAATTCTTTTTCCATATCGCAAGCTGGGCCTGATTTTTTATCTAAATAAAAATCTTTTGCATTAATTTCTTTCAATAAAAACTCTTTATTTTTCTCCAAAACCTTGTTTATTCCGAGTCCGCCAAAAAAGAAAACCAAAATTTTGTTTTCTGGTATTAAGCCCGCCTCTTTCCTCATATTTTGAATATACCTAATTATTTCCCTGACCATTCCTTCTTCTTTTAACTCTTGCGTAATTTTTGTATCAAGCTCTATCTCATTTTTAATTTTGACATCAAAAACAATTTTTTTTGTATTAACCTCGTCTTTTATCAATTCTAATATTTCTTTATCGCCCTCAATTTTTAATTTCTTATTTTTTATTTTAATCAAAGCAATTGGCTGTCTTACTTTGATTACTTTTTCGGCCCTTTCTGCTAAGGCCAAATTAACAATATTGCGGGCTTCGTCCATTTTGCCTTCAAGTTCTAAATCAACATAACCTTCTTTTTTTAATTGAGGCCAACTACACAAATGAACCGATTCTAGCATATTGTTTGTTTTTAAATTTTGATACATTTCTTCTGCAAAAAATGGCATTATCGGACTTATTAGCTTTGTAATATTCAAAAGCGCATAATAAAGAGCTGACATCGCCTCTGACCTATCTTGGCTATCATTGACTTGCCCCGAGTCCGCCGAAGGATGAAATCTTTTCCTTGACCTTCTTATATACCATAAAGACAAATCATTTATGAAAAAATCTTCTATGGCTAAAACTACTTTAGCAACATCGTATTTTTCAAGATTAAATTCACAAGCGCCAATTAAATGGTCTATTTTTGACAAAATCCATTTATCTAAAACACTTTTCGGCTTTGGATTCAAATCTATATTTTCAAATTCTTCTTTTTTAACATAGGTATTGAAAAAAGCATAAACATTATAAAGTGTTAACAGTCTTCTTTTTACTTCATCGGCTGTATTATAACCAAAATTAAGATTTTCTGCTGGATTTTGTTTTGAATACATCCAGCGCATTGGATCAGCCCCAATTTTTTCTACGGCCTCGTCAAACCAAATGGCATTACCTTTTGATTTGTGCATTTCCTCTCCTTTTTCATCGCGGACTAAGGCATAACCAAAAATTGTTTTTATTGGATTTGTATCTTCTAAAACAACTGACATCACTAACAAACTATAAAACCAATTTTTAAATTGCCCGGGAAATGATTCACAAACTAATTCTATAGGAAACCATTTTTTCCAATATGACTTATCTGAAAAATATTTCATTGTGGAAAAAGAAACAATTCCAGCATCTAACCAAGGGCTGCCCACATCTTTAATTCTTGAAACTATTTTTTTGCATTTTTTGCATTTTATTTTTACATTGTCTATCCACGGCCTATGAGGAGAATTATTTTCAAATTTATCCCAACCTTCTATCGCTCTCTTTTTTAGCTCTTCTTTTGAGCCAATAACCTCAAAATTTCCGCATTCGCATTCAAAAATAGGCAAAGCCAAACCCCAATACCTTTTTTTAGAAATCAGCCAGTCATGCATATTTTTTAACCAGTCAAGCTCACGCTCTTTGCCAAAAGATGGAATCCAATTTATTTTTTTTGTAATTTTTTCTAAATTTTTTCTTAACTTATCCATAGAAATATACCACTCGTCAACAACCCTCCAAACTAATTCTGTTTTACATCTCCAGCAAGTAGGATAGCGGTGCGTATAATCTTCTATCTTAAAAAAGAATTTTCCATTTTCACTGGATTTTAAATAATCAAAAATAATATCTGGAATTTTTTTTGCATTTTTTCCAGAAAATTCTTCCATTTCCGGCAAATACACTGCTGCTTCATCAATCACATCAATTACCGCTAAGCCCTCTCTTTGGCTTATTTTAAAATCTTCTTCGCCGGCGCCCGGCGCACAGTGCACAATTCCCGTTCCCTCTGTTTCTGTCACTAAATCTTTATCTAAAACAACCGTATGAAATGTGTCTATTTTTTCTTCTTTTATTTTTTTAACTCTAGGTAGGCTGTCAAACGGCCCTTCATATTTTATGCCCTTTAAATCTTTGCCTTTAATTTTCTTTTCTAAAATATAATCTTTACCCCCGCCTTCGCGGGCATGTAAAACTTTTTCGGCTAAAGATTTCAATAAAATTAATTCTTCGTTATCTTTTTTATAAATTCCGTAATCAAAATCTGGGTTTACGACCAAAGCAACGTTAGCTGGAATTGTCCATGGAGTAGTCGTCCAAACCAAAAACTTTTTGCCTTTTAGTTTGCCCTCTATCACGGGTAACTTAAAATATATGGCTTTGTGCGTTATTTCTTTATATTCTTCTGTTAAAATTTCATGCTGAGAAATTGCAGTTCCGCATCTTGGACACCAAGGAACCGAATCCCTGCCTTTATATAAATAGCCCTCTTGCCAACATTTTTTTAAAAAATGCCAAATAGCATAATTGTTTTCATCAGACATTGTGTAATAAGAATTTTCCCAATCCATCCATTGGCCCAATCTTATTGACTGCTGCGTCTGTATGGTTGAATATTTTTCAACTCTTTCTTTGCATTTTTCAACAAATTTATCAATTCCATATTTTTCAATATCTTTTTTATTTTTAAAGCCCAGCTCTTTTTCAACTTCAACTTCAACCCACAATCCCTGGCAATCAAAACCATTTTGATATCGCTGGTCATAACCTTGCATCGCCTTATATCTCTGAAAAATATCTTTATAACTTCTGCCCCATGCATGATGCGCGCCCATCGGATTGTTTGCAGTTATAGGCCCGTCTAAAAAAGACCATGGTTTTCCCTTTTTATTTTTTTGTCTTAACTTTTCAAAAATTTTGTTATCCTGCCAAAACTTTAAGATTTTATTTTCTGCTTCTGGAAAATTATACATATTTAAAAATTATTTTTCTATTTTTCTTAATTCGTCTGTCACATAATCAAATATTTTAGATAAAACATTATCCCATTTAAAATATACTTTTTTCTTTACAACAATTTTATCAACGCTGAAATTATGATATTTAAATCTTTCGGCTGTAATTTTTGGCAATGTTAATTCGTGTAATAATGGCGCCAAAGAATCAACCGACTTGGCAAACTTGGCATCTATGGTTTTTGCCTCATCATATTCTATAAAATATTTATACAAATAATCAGGCAGGATTTTAAAAGCGGCTTTCTCTTCTGCTTTTTCGTGCGATTTTGTTTTTGAATAAGTTATCATGTCTCCGACTTCTGTTTCCCCAATATCATGCACTGATAAAATAATTAATGACTTTCCTAAATCAACTTTATTTTTATGTTCAATAAATTGGTGCAAATAAGATGCAATAATCGGCAGATGCCCAACATGTTCAATTAGCGGCTCGCGAATTATTTCAGAGTCATAATTATATTCTTTTAATAAACCCGATTCAATAATATTTTTATTCCTATCGTAGGTCACTATAGATCTGGGAGTAGAAGAATATTTTTTTTGAAGTTTTAAAAGTCCTTCTACAATTTCTGAAATATTTTCTTTTAGCATATTTATTAAAATTTAATTTGATTCTCTTCTTTCTGCTTTGTGAATTCTTTTTTTACATCATTTATAAATAGAATGGCTACCAATTGCATGGAATATAACAATTTTTTCATTTTTAAACTCAAAAATTATTCTGCAATTATAATCAACGGAAAACGACCAAAAATCATAAAACTTACCGCTTAATTTATGGGTTTTTAAACGGCTGTCGAAAGGATTATTGCGAAGAATATTTTCTTTCGCCTCCGCTTTTCTCTTTGTCTGCTCGTTTATTTTTTTGTAATCTTTTACAAATTGCGGAGAATAAATAATCTGCATGATAAAATTACCTTAAATCTTTTAATGACTTAAGAATTTTTCCTTTACCTTGTTTTATTTCTTTTTGACTTATCCTTACCCTCCTCAACAAATCTTCCTGTTCAATTCTTTCTCTTATAAGTTCTCTCAAAAATTCGCTTTTGCTTGAATATTTTCCCTTTTTTACCGCCTTATTCAAATCAGAAACAAGTTCTTTTGATAATGATATATTAACAATTGAGCGCATAAAATTAAAATATTAATTATAATATGTAATAATTTGTATTACATATTCATTTTATCTTTTTTAAAAAATCTGTCAATACTTCTAATTTAATCCTCTTAATTCTCCGTTGCGAAGCATTTTTTCTTCTGGAAAATTTTCGATAGTTTGTTCAATCGAAAAACCCCTCATATATCCTTCCAGTAGAAAAAGCGGGGCCTGGTGGCTAATTATCAAGATATTTTTATCTTTATATTTATTATTTATTTCTTTAAAAAAATCAGCAACTCTTTTAAAAACATCTTTATAGTTTTCTCCCTCTGGCGTGGCCTTGTCTATTCTTTCTAAATAATTTTTAAAATATTTTTCGAAATCTGATGCCAAACCCCCGTTAAGGATCCCAAAATCAATTTCTCTTAGCCTTTTATCATATTCCGGCTTTATTCCCAAAATATTGCCGCTGATTTCTGCTGTTTGTTTAGTTCTTAATAAATCTGAAGCTAATACTAAATTTATATTTTTATTCCTTAACTCTTGCGCAACTATTTTAATCTGCGATATTCCATTTTTTGTTAATGAATTTTCAAATTTTTCAGGCCAGCAAGAAACAATATTTTTAACATTAGACAAAGCCTCCCCATGGCGTAAAACATAGTATTTATTATTTAGTTTCATAGTAATAATTTATCCTTCGCAATAGCTCAGGATGAAATTCAGCATAGCTAAATTTCACATTTTTTCAGGAGCAGATATTCCCATTAAGTCTAATGTATTTTTTAAAACAATTTTTGTTGCCATAACAAGAGACAAGCGGGCATCACGCAATCCTTCGACTTCGCTCAGGACTTTACAGTTTTCATAAAATCTATGGAATGCATCAGTTAAATCCATTGCGTATTGCGGTAGTCTTTGAACTTGATAATCTTTAGCTATCTCTTCAATAATTTCTGGAAGTTTAATTAATTCTCTAATTAACCCTAACTCGCTCGGCTCATTTAATAATTTTAAATTTGAAATTTGTCCCGATGGCTTTGCCATTGAGGATCCTCGATGAAATCGGGAAAATTTGAAATTTCCAAATTTTCGGAAAATTGAGCAAATTCGGGCATGCGCATATTGCACTTTAAAAACCGGATTTTTCTCTGATTTTTCTTTTGCTAAATCCAAATTAAAATTCATGTGGGTATTAGGGCTTATCATTAAAAAGAAAAATCTGGCAACATCCAAACTAACCTCGCCAATTAACTCATCTATTGTTACATAAATACCAGTCCTTTTTGCCATTCTTACTTCTTTGCCTTTTTCATAAAGCCGCACCAACTGCATAACAATAGCATCAATACTGTCTTTTTTAAAACCAAAAGCAAGCGAGGCAGCTTTTAGCCTCGGAACATATCCATAGTGGTCGGCTCCCAAAAACATAATAAGTTTACCAAACCCTCTTTTAAATTTATTTTTAAAATAAGCAATATCTGAAGCAAAATATGTTTTAATTCCGTCGGCTCTCACCAAAACCCTGTCTTTGTCATCGCCCAATTCTTTAGATTTAAACCACACAGCGTCTTCGCTTTCATAGGTGAACCCTTTTTTAGCCAATTCTTGTATTGTTTTATCTACTTCTTTATTTTTATAGAGAGTTTTTTCTGAAAACCATGTGTCAAATTTAATTCCCATTTTTTTTACAGACGGCTTTATCATTTTTTCTAAAATAATTTTTGCCGATTTTTCTCCAACTTTCTCGGGGTCATCTCCCTTAACTTTGTTTCTTAAATCAATAATATATTTTCCTTTGTAAACAGCTTCTGCATCTCCAATTACAGAATGCCCAAGTTTTTTAATTTGAGCTCCGGTATTGTTAATATAATATTCTCTTTCAACTTTATATCCTGCTTTTTCTAAAACATTAGCCAAAACATCGCCACAAAATCCTCCTCTGCCGTTTCCTAAAGTTAACGGCCCTGTTGGATTTGCAGAAATAAATTCTATGTTTACTTTTTGACTTTTACCAAGTTTTAAATCTCCAAATTTGTTTTTTTGTTTTAAAATAATTTGCAGCTGATTTTTAAAATAATCGTCAGCAACAAAAAAATTAATAAACCCTCCCACTACCTCAACTTTTTCTATTACAGATTTTTGTTTTTTCTCGCTGCGCGAGATCTCGCAAAGCGAGACAATTTCTGTTTTCAAAAGCAATGCCGTTTCAAATGGATTTTTCAAAACATCTTTTCCAATTACAAAGGCAATGTTGGTTGAATAGTCACCGCGTATTTTTTCTTTAGGCCGCTCAATTAAAATTTCTGGCATTTTTAATTTTAAAAATGCGCCCTGTTTTTGCAGGTTTTTAATTGAGTTTTCCACTATTTTTTTTATTTCTTCTTTTATCATTGAATAATAGTTCCAATAAATGGCTTACTGTTTAAAAAATCTTCAAGGCGTTCTAAATTTTTGCCGTTAATCATTGCCACCTTTAATTTTAATTTTTCTGCAATTTTTGAAGCCTCAGGGTCAAAGGGAGCTGACAATCCAGGGCTCCATTTATCACCAATAATTTTTCTAAAATCTTTCCAGCTTATTTCTTTTATGGCTTTAGCTCCAGGAAACTGTTTTGGGTCTTTATCGTAAACATAATCAATATTTGTTAAGTTTATAATCGTCTTAATACCGGCTTTTTTTGCCATCACAACGGAGCAGTAATCAGTAGAGCGGCCAGGTTTCCAGCCAGACGCTACAACAATATCTTTTTTAGTTGTTATTTCTTTTGTAGGGTTTGTAATAATTTCAGAAAAAGAAAACTTAGAAAAAACCTGTTTTACAACTTCTGCGTTTAATTTTGAAACATTTATTCCTATCCAGTCCTTATCAACATCTTTTGCGCCAAATTCTGATAATGTTTTTTGGTAATTTCTGCAAATTTTGCCTCCGCCTACAATAATAAAAAAACGCTTTAACTTTAAGTATTTTAACAAAGCGTGCTTAAAATTCTTCAAAAATCCAATATCAATTTCCCCCGGCGCTACAAGCGACCCACCCAGTGAAATTATTATAGTTTCCTTATTCATTATTTCTTAGTCTACCTTATTTTAGCTAAAATTTAAAGGGCTCATGGGCTAATTTTCAATTTTCAACTCGCCTCGCTTCGCGGGCGAAGCGGGTTTCTAATTTTCAAAAGGTGCGGCTTTTTCACTCGAGTGAAAAAGCCGCACACGGACAAAAAAACAATAAAAAAGCCCTCGATCAGACGAATCTGACCGGGGACGGCAGAGAAATAAATCAACAGATCATATTATATTAATTATACACCCATTGTTTACATTTGTCAATAGTTGTGGTAATATAAAACAACTGCTAAGCTTAAAGAAAAATATGAAAATTTTCAGTGAAAACAAAAAGGCCTACTATGATTATGAAATACTCGACAAGTTTGAAGCGGGGCTTGTTTTGATTGGCACAGAAGTAAAATCAATTCGGGGCGGGCATATTACTCTAACTGCTTCTTATGTTGTTTTAAGAAATGAAGAGGTATTTTTAATAGGAGCTAAAATTCCAGCTTATCAGCCAAAAAACGCGCCAGAGGGATATAATCCAGAAAGGCAAAGAAAACTGCTTTTGAACAAAAAAGAGATAAATTTTCTTGCAGGAAAGTCAAATATGAAGGGTTTTTCGCTGATACCCTTGAAAGTTTACGAGAAAAATGGTAGGATAAAACTTGAATTCGGATTGGCTAAGGGAAAGAAAAAATACAACAAAAAAGAGGAAATAAAGAAAAGAGACACAGAGCGCGAGGTTAATCGCGAATTAAGAGGATAATGGGAGCGTAAGTTTTGACAGATGTTTCATTAAAAATATGCAAATCCAGTTTTCTATAACCTGGTTAAACTTATAGAAAAAACATAATTGCTAATTTATTTAATAGGCAACCAGCACTAGCTTTAGCTTAATGCTGCATCCTCGCCATTGACTCCTGATAAATGGACCGAGGGTGTTATATTTTCAGGATAGGCAGTTTTATTTCTCGGGGAACTGTCGAGATTTACGAGAATTAGGATATTAAACATTTTTCTTGCTTCTTATTTAATATCCAAACAACAAAGCAAGATAAATTTGTAGATTTATTTTTAAAAAATTTCTGGACCCGGGTTCGACCCCGGCGCTTCCACTAAAATAATAAATACAATTGAATAAAGTTTTAATAAACAATTATATAAGGGCAAAAGAGGTAAGAATTATAGACGAGGCTGGAAACCAGCTCGGGGTAATGGGTATATTTGAGGCTATTGATTTGGCAAAATCTAAGAGTTTGGATTTAATCCAGGTTACAGAAAAAGTTGAACCGCCGGTTTGCAGAATTGGAGACTATGGAAAATATCTTTACTCTTTGCAAAAGAAAGAAAAAAAAGTAGCGCATCCTAAGGGCGGAGAATTAAAAGAAATAAGGCTTACCTTTAATATTTCGCCGCATGATATGGATATTAGGGCAAAACAGGCAGAAAAATTTTTAAAAGGCGGAGACAAAGTTAAATTGTCTATGGTATTAAGAGGAAGAGAAAAGGCATTGGGAGATTTTGCAAAGAAAAAAGTGCTGATGTTTTTAGAAAATATAGATAAATTAATGCCAATAAAGGTTGAAAGAGAATTGAAAAGAGAGCCAAAGGGATTCACAGTAATTGTTTCAAAAGAATAAAAATAAAAATATGAATAAAACAAAAAAAGCATTAGTAAAAAGGTTTAAAATAACAAAAACCGGAAAAATTTTAAGAAGGCTTTCCGGGCAAAACCATCTTCAAGCTAAAAAATCAGGCGCAAGGAAAAGAAAAGGCCGTAAATGGATTCAAGTTTCCAAATCCGAAACTAAAAAAATTAAAAGATTTTTACATATATAAAAATCCAAAAATATGGCAAGAGTAAAAAGAGCAGTATCAGCCAGAAAACATAGAAAAAACACATTAAAACATGCGAAAGGTTTTAAGTGGGGCAGAAAATCAAAATATAAGCTGGCAAAAGATGCTTTAAGGCATGCGTGGACTTATTCGTATCGCGACAGAAAAATTAAAAAAAGAGACTTCAGGCAGCTTTGGCAATTGCAAATTAATGCTTTAGCTAGAGAAAACGGCATAAATTACAGCAGGCTCATTCACGGATTAAAAGAAAATAAAATTGAGCTTGATAGAAAAATTTTGTCTGAATTGGCAAAAAAGCATCCTGAAATTTTTGTGAAAATAATAGAAAAAGTCAAATCAAAATAATTATTTAAAAACGAAAAACCGTCCCAAGATTATCGAAGGACGGTTTTTTATTTTACTTGTTTTCTTCTAAAAATTCATTTGCTTTTTTTAATAGCTCTTTTGAGTTTTTAAAACTTATTTTTCTAACAGCATCTCCGTAAGCCAGCCACAAAAAACCAGCGTGTTCTTCTGAAATTTTAACATCTTTAATTTTTGTTTCAGCTAAAAAAAATACAACTGATTTGAAAACCCACGGCGCTTTTTTTCTTGCTTCGCCCTTTAGCCCGTAAACCTGCCTAAAAAAATATTTTTCTAATTCTTTAAATCCAGAAATTATTTTTAGGTCTTTAATGCCAGTTTCTTCAGCGACTTCTCTTTTAGCTGTTTCTTCGTCTGTTTCGCCTTTTTCAATATGCCCTTTTGCAAACCCCCAGTGTCCATGTTTTCCCGGCTCAGACGGAGCATAATGCAAAAGCAGGTAAAAAATATCAGATTTTTTACCCTGAGCCGGGTCGAAGGGTTCCCGTCTAAAAATTATAACTCCAGCTGACTTTTCTTTTGGCATTGGATTATTATATCAACTATTAAAAACAAAACCAGCCCATTGGGCTGGTTTCATTCTCTAATTGATTACCTTTCAAATAATGCTTGAATTTGTTGAGCTATTCTTTGTATTGCGCTAGAAATAGACGCTAATTGATCTTGAGAATCAATGCTTGCCGTAGTCCCAACAGTTTTTGAGCAAGTGACAGTGTCTATACCGCTATTTTTAACGCAAGACCAAACATATTCAGCGCTAACCCCATTCCATTTCCACATATAGTTATCGCTGCAAGATGCATAAAAACCATTTTTTATGGTGAAACTTGAAGCTGCATCGTAACCTTTTTTCTGGCACAATTTCTGGGCTGTTAAATTATCTGGATAATATCCTCCTCCGCAAGAAGCAGAGCAATAGCCAAAAGAGCCGTTACACTTATAATTAGTGCAAGACAAGGGCGCTACTTTGCTATTGGCGTCAAGATAAATTTGGCTATTGCTGAATACAGTCTTTACTACTCCGCAAGATTGCGATAATATTGGGCTGCCTCCTGCGCATCCAGTTGGCGAGGATGATACAACTGTTCTTGTTTGGGTATTGTTTGACTGGCAAGCCCCCCAAGCTGAATAGGTAAATGACGTACAGGCAACCGTCGGCGCCACAATACTGAAAGGATTATCGCTCGAGTCTCCAAGAGCCACTCCTGTAACCGCATCACTTCGAGAATGTACAACAATTTTATAAACCGGTTGGATAGTATCATTCAGATTCATTGTTCCAATAGATTGAGGCACCGTCCAAGAATAACTGCCAGTATTAGGAATAGAATTTACTATAATTTTTTCGGATCTATCTCCTGATTCCGTACTATAGCGATTATCAATAATTCCGATTTGAACATTATAATTTATAGCATTTGCACCCTGACTGAACCATGTGATATTATGCGTTCCGCCGACTTGCCATGTTTCTCCGCCGTTGGGCGAAGTGACGGTAATAGACGCATTTGAAGAAGTTGTTGTATCAAGAATGCTAAAATAATTGTCGCTGTAATCTGAAACATCGCTATTTCCCACTCTAACCTTATATTTGTTTCCCACGGCCAAATCAGACGGAATATTAAAAGAAGCAGAATCGCTGACCGGCGAAACAGGCGCTAAAGAAATGCTCTTTATGACGTTTGTGTCAAAGTTTTTAATTGTAAGATAAACATCTCTTTCCACATTTTGAGACGTCCACGTAACATTATGAGTTGACCCTCGCACCCACTCCTCTCCGCCGTTGGGCGAAGTAACTGTAACTGATGACTCGGTGGTTTTGCAGCCGTAGAGTTCGTTTAGTTTTTTGTTTGTGGCGAAGCCCACATATCCTGTTGGTTTTATGCTATATTTATTCTGAAACTTGATTACTGCCAATAAGGTAGAGGGGCCAAATCTCCATGGATTCTTAATTAAACTGGCGTCAAACAAACCTTCTTTAGACAAAGCAATCTGTAAAGCCTCAACAGGCCTGCCATTTTTACCAATCCACAAGTTTTGTTTGAAATTATAGCACCAGTTTGCTTTTGAACTGTCTGAATTAGCATTTTCTGACGCAGAGTTTTGGACCGCGTTTGTATCTTGCTGAGCTTGCAGTTGCGCTATTTGTTGCAGAATTGCCTGAATTTGCGCTTGAAGTTGGGCAATTAACGCTGAATTGTCTGTGGTTTGCGCTTTCACAAAACCGCCAGAACCTAAAATTGATGTTGCTAAAACAGCTGTTATTAAAAAATATTTTATTCTCATATGCTATTAAATTTTAATTTTAAAATTCTAAAATTGAAAAATTATTTAAAAAATTAGAAATTAAAAACTAAAAATTTGATATTTTTGATATTATCTTATAATACCCCCCCCTCAACTCTGTGTCAAATTTTTAAATTTCATTTAAAATATTTTAATAATCCGTCTAATGAATTTGTGTTTATAATATCCTCTCTCTCCGCCCAACCTCTTCTGGCTTGCGAAACTCCATATTCCATAAGATTTAATTGCTCTTTTTGGTGGCTGTCGGTATTTATAATCATTTTCACGCCTTCATTTTTTGCTCTTCTGACATATAAGTCTTTTAAATCTAATCTGTAAGGAGACGAATTAATTTCCAAAATTGTTCCGGTTTCTTTTGCTATTTCTAAAATTTTATCAAAATCAATTTGATATTCGTCTCTGCTGCCTATTAATCTGCCCGTTGGATGCGAAATAATATCAACATTCGGATTTTTCATTGCTCTTATTAACCTTTCTGTCATTTTTAGTTTTTCTTGTTTTAAAGCATTGTGAACGCCAGCTATAACATAATCTAATTGAGCCAAAACTTCGTCTTTAATATCTATTGAACCGTCCGGTAGAATATTTGCCTCGCATCCGTGAAGTATGCGAAATTTTTCTTGCCCGCCGAAGCCCTCGCCTTGCCGAAGCCTTTGGCGAAGCGCAGGTTGGCGGAGGCGGGTATTTATTTTTTTTATTGCTTCATTTTGTTTTAATAATTGTTTCTCGTCTAAACCATCATCAATTTTTAAAAATTTTGTATGATCAGAAATTCCAATATATTCGTAACCCATAGCCATTGCCACTTTAGCCATTTCTTCAATCGATTTTTCTCCGACATTCAAATGGGCGACTCCATCGGGTTTTGAATGGCAATGTAAGTCCCCCCTTATATCTTTTAACTCAACTATTTTTGGCAATCCCGGAAGTTTACCCTGAGCTTGTCGAAGAGCCGCCTCAATTTCGCCTTCGTTTTCTCTTAATTCTGGTTCTATAAATGGCAAACCAATTGCTTTATAAACATCTTCTTCTGTTTTACCGGCAATCTGTTTTTTTCCTTTAAAAACTCCGTACTCGCTTAATTTTAGGCCTTTTTCTATGGCAATTTTTCTTGTAACAATATTGTGGTCTTTTGACCCGGTAAAGTATTGCAAAGCAGAGCCATAACTTTTTTCGGGAACAATTCTTAAATCCATATCAAATCCATATTTCATATGAACCGATGCTTTTGTTCCTCCTTTGCCCCATACTTTTTCTACGCCCTCTTGAGAAACAAAAAAATCCATTACTTTATTAGCCGCCTCACCAGGCGAGCCTCGCCCTGCTGGGCGGGAAACCACTAAAATATCAACATCTCCAATAGTTTCTTTTCTTCTTCTTAAAGAGCCAGCTAAACTGATTTTTTCAACCTCTTTTAAATTTTTTAAATTTTCAAAAATTTCTTCTACTATTGGCATTATGTCTCCCAAACGAGACCGGCCTTTGCTTCTTTTTAAAAATTCAATGCCTTCTAAAATATTATTTTCTGTTTTTTCTCCAAAACCGAAAAGCGGGGCTATTTTATGCGCCTTAGCCATCTTTTCCAAATCTTTCAAATTTTTAACGCCTAATTTTTGATAAAGAATTTTTATTTTTCTTGGGCCCAAACCTTCTACTTTAATCAACTCATCTATTTTAAGGGGCAATTTCTTTTTAAGCTGTTCGTAGATTTTTACCTTTCCATTTTTTAAATACTCTTCAATATGCCCTGCAATATTTTTGCCGACTCCTGAAATTTCCTGCAAAGCCTTTGCCCCGCCTTTTCTATAAATATCGCCCACATCTTCTTTCAATGCTTCTAAGGAATTACCAGCCCTTTCATAAGCATAGGGCTTAAAAGCCACTCTTTCTATTTCTAAAAATTTCGCTATTTCATAAAATATTTTAGCAATTTCCTTGTTCTTCATAACTATACTATGGTTCTACTACTGGTTTTTCTGCATATATTTTAACGCCAGCTGGTTTTGCAGAAATATCGTTTTTTACAAACAATAACAAAAATGCAGAAAATATTGTAAGAGAGCTTACAAAAATAAAAAGTATTTTAAAGCCAAAAACCGAGGCTATAATACCCCCCAATCCTCCAGCTATTCCGGCTCCAGCTCCCATAGATGTGGTTTCCATACTCCATTCAAATGCTTCCTTGCCTTTATCTATATGGCGGGTAAAAATTGCCAGCCAAGAAGGCAAAGTCATTGCCATGCCAACAGCATGAATTATCTGAAAAAAATAAATTTGCCAAGGAGATGTGGAAAATAAATATCCAATAGGCACTAATCCCACTATAAAAAGTCCGCTGACCATAAACCAAAAATCATCTTTTTCCCCTTTATTTTTATCTAAAAATCTGCCTATGGGTATTTCTATAGATGATTTTGATATCCAATAAAATAATGCAGCAAATCCAGCCACCTCCGCAGCCTTCGCTGGGTTTCCAATTGTTATTTTTTCTAAAATAAATAAGGCAAAAATAGGCGACAAAAGACCCCAGCCTAAATTCAAAAAGAAATCGCTTGTTATTAATACTTTAATAATCTTGTTTATAAGTTTTGGCATTTTAATAGAATATTTTTAATTATATATTTATTATATCCTGTTATTAAACTAAAAACAAAAAACCCCATTTTGGAGTTTTGTTTTTTTTAGGCTCTTGGTTTAATTTTATGGTGAAACTTTTTAGCCATTTCTTCAACAAACTCAAGTGAGACGGGGTCGTCAAAAAATTCTCTTGCCCATTCCCACCAAGGCCCTTGCGGCGGCTTTTTATACTTTTTCCAATATTCCATTGCCTGTAAAAAATTTTCGAGACGATCTGTTTGTTTAAAAAATCTTCCCTCTTTGGTCAAACCTTTTTCATAATCATACCACAAATGTTTAATTTCACTGCTTAATTCTCTTGGTAAATTTTTAAGAAGTTTTTCTAAAGCAATTTTTTCTTTTTTATGCTTTTTTTCGCTTAACCTCTTTTTTTCTTTATCTGAAAACCTTGGCCAGGTCTTCATAAACTCTTTTCTTTTTTTGTGATTTTTTGGCAAAATAGAATCATAGGGAGTTGTGTCGCCAGCATATATCTCACACAAATCATGGATCAAAGCCATCTTTAAAACTCTTTCTATATTAAGCTTCTTTTTACTGCCCAAAATCCAAACCATTAAAGAGGCTCGAAAAATATGCTCAGCAATGCTTTCTGGATTTTTAATATCATTTATCACCCAGCCGCGCCTCGGCATATCTTTTAGCTTGCCGACTTGATGAAAAAAATTAACCAAATCTTTCATATGCTTAGCTAATTTCGTATTTTATGTTTTTTATTTTATATGTTGTCTTAATAGGGGAAGAAACAACGACCTCGTCTCCAATTTTATGCCCCATAAGCGCCTTTCCTACAGGAGATTCGTTGCTTATTTTCCCTAAAGACGGATTAGCCTCAAGGGTGCCAGTGATTATAAATTGGTCTTTTTGTCCGTCTATTTCCAGCAAAACTTTAGCCCCTAAATTAACGATGTTTTTATTTTCTTTCGTAGGATTTTTAATCAATTCATAGTTGGCTAAAATATTTTCTAATTCTTTAATTCTGGACCTCAAAAAAATCATGTCCTCTTGAAAACTGATAAATTCTGGATTTATATCCTCGGATTCAAAAATTTTGGGCGCTTCTTCTCCTGTTGCCTTATTTTTTTCAAAAGCAAGCATTTTTTTATGCTCTTTTTCCAATTCTGCTAATTTTTGTTTAGTTAAATAAAATTTCTTTTCGTCCATGATTTCTCTTCAAACTTAATTTTCTTTCCCTTAGGGTTCTTTAATCTTATTTATTTTCTTAAAAATGTCAACCCCTCAATTTTCGGAGCTGTTTTTATAATAAAAAAAGGCTATCGCAATGATAACCCATATTTATATTAAACACAAAAAGGATATATTTTTAATATTACATCATCAACAAAACATATACACAATTTAACTCTCTTGCCCTGCCTTTCAGCGGTGTTTATTTTTTCTTCTATTAATGCAAATATTTCTGTCATGTTTGATGATTCTTCTCCATCGTTTTCAAATATTACGCTATAAATTAGCTTCTTCTTCAATTCTTTTTTATGTTCTGTTTTCGCACAGGCAGACATATTAAAACCTCCTTGTTCTACTGATTTTCAATGAACTAAAAAAACACCGTTGAATAATTTTATAATAGCAAACATAATAGCGCAAGGGTTAATAACTTTATTAAAATAATGTTTTTTGTGAAAATAAAAATTTTTTTTCCTCTGGTTTTGCAAAAATTTTTATTTTTCCATAGACTCCATCGTAACCCGGCTCAATATAAATTTTCCCTTCCCTAACTTTTATAATACCTTCTGCAATGGCAGGCAAACTTATTTTTTTAATTTCTTCTTTATCTGCTTCTAACAAAATTTTAAACTCGCTGCCTATATTTTTTATTAAATTATTATAAAATTTAGCGACTTGTTTTGACGCAGTCGTAACGCCGATAGATTCAGCGATTATTTCTTCTAATGGAATTAAGCTTTTAAAAGGTACAGCATTTTCTGGCTGGAATCCTTCAGGCCTATCAGCCAGCTCCTCAACTCTGTTTAAAACTCCAATAACAAGAGGTTTTTGGCATTTTGGGCAAATATTGTTATATCTTTTTGATTCTTGCGGAGATAATCTTATGTCGCACGACCTATGGCCGTCATAATGATACTTTCCTTCTTCTGGAAAAAATTCTATTGTATACAAAAACCTTGCCCCGTTAGAAGCCGAAGGCTTTCTAATGGGGTTTTTTATTATGTCTATTATCCCAATATAACTCATTTCTGTATCAAAAAAATTCGCTTCTCTACCGATTTTACTGGGGGAATGGGCGTCGCTATTAGAAATCAAGGTAATTTTATCTAATTGTGAAAGCCGCCAGTTCATTGCCGGGTCAGAAGACAAACCAGTTTCGCCAGCGTAAATATATTTTGAATATTCTTCAAAACACTCTTCCATTGAATTAAAGCCTGATTTTGAACCGAAAACAGAAAACCATGGCGTCCACATATGAGCCGGCGCAACCATGCAATTTTCATCTGCGTCAAAAATAATTTTAGCCAATTCTTTTGCATCAAGGCCTAAAATAGGCCTGCCATCTGCTTTTAAATTTCCAATTTGGCCCAGTTTTAAATTAATTTTTTCTACTGCCTCAAATGAGGGGGCAAAAATTATAATATGGATTTTTCTAACTTTACCAGCCTTAGAATATATACAGCTAATCTCAGCTGTAAGTAAAAACCTAGTAGCAAAATTATCATTAAGCTTTGCGCCCAAGGCGGATGCGCCTTGGGCGCAAAAAAGACCCCGCTCAGCGGGGCTCAATTTTTCTTTTAAATTCTTAAGCCAACCAGGATGAGTAAAATCTCCTGTTCCTAAAACCTTAATGCCTTTAATTTTTGCCCATTTATCTAAATTTTCCAAGTCCATTGAAGGGGAAGTGGCTCTTGAATATTTTGAGTGTATATGAAAATCAGCTGCAAACTTCATAATTATTCTCTTTTTTCAAATTTTTCTAATAGAAATCTGACAAAATCTTTTTTACTCATTATAATCTTTTTTGAATCAACGGATGAAACAATAAAAATTTCGTCTTCAATATCTTGCTTTACGATGTCAAAACGCGCAAAAATTAAATAAAAGTTTTTATCCTTATCCTTATCTGCTAAAACTTTATCAAAAAGTTTTTTATCGTAAATTTTTAAAAAAATCGGCTTTTTTTTATAATCGCCCTTTTTTTCTACAACCAAATCTTTATCCGCCTCGCCCGTTGGCTCGCCCGTTGGGCCTCGCTCGTAAGCTAACGGCTGCGAGCTACGCCCGAAGGAATTTTGGGGCTTAAAAACTATAAGCCTTCCTCCTGCTCCCAATGCTATTAAATCAATAATTTTATTTTCTATCTTTTCTTGTATATTTTCTGCCATTTTAAAATAAAATAAACATTATCGCGATTTATGCGATACTATAATTAAAAATTATAAATTAAAAATTAAAAATTCGTTTATAAAATTTAATTTTAAATTTTATAAACGCTATATCCCTCTCTGACTTTTTCTTTTACTTTTAATCCCACAGAATCTCCTTTTTTGGCAGTTTTTACTTCCTTGTGGTCAACCTGCATAGAATCAACTTCTTGCTCAAAGTCTGTATTCTCTCCGCCTGTAATTCTAATGCTATCGCCTTCTTTTAAAACACCAGAAATATCAATAACCGCCACGCCTATATTAGAAAAATAGTGAGTAATTTTGCCAATTGCCTGCCTGACGGCAGGCAGGGCTTTTTCTTCTTTTGGCATAAAATAAATTTGAATAATTTAAAGCTAAAATAAGTTACGACCTTTATTTGTATATTAACAAAAAAGATGCGCCTTATCAATCGAAAAAACCATCCTGAGTTTATCGAAGGATGGTTTTTTTGATGAGGGGGTATATAATTCTCAACGCTCTTGGCCTGTTGTTTAAACTAGATTCGGACAATGTGAAGCTAGGCATATGCATAAACCTCCTTCATTAAGAACTATTCTGTCCTTGAGAATAAATCTCTCACCCCCTCACTTTGCATTTTAATCCCAAAAAAACAAATGTCAAGTAATTTTTAAACTCTTGAAAATCTTGCGAACCCAGAGCAAGGCACAATTTCAATTCCCTGTTTTTCCAGCTCGTCCATTAATAAATTCATGCCAAGCGAATCTGAAGAAATGTGGCCAGCTATCACAATATTAATGTGGGCGTTTTCTGCTTCTTTCTTATGCTCTTCTGAAATATGCATTCCAACAACAGTTCCAATGCCAGCCTGGGCCATTTTTTCATAAAGCTTTGGAGAGCCTTCAGTGCCTCCTGTTATTTCAGATAAAGCAATTTTTCCGCAATGATTTTCGGGCGTGCCCACAAAAATTTTAGGGCCAACTCCAATTTTCATAGCTTCTTTATATTCTGGTATTTCTTTTAATATATTTATCAGGTCTGAAACCCTGTCTATTTTTTTGTTTTCAATTAAACCCCTTAAAAATTTTGCCGCAGAATTATCGGCTGGAGTATGGGAATTCATTAAATTAACATTCATAAGTTTCGCCGCGTCAACTGTTCTTTGGTGGTTTGAAGCATTAACTCCTCGCGCCACTTCTGAAATTCTTTCTTTCATTAAGCCTTCTGATATATTTATTGGAACTCCGTAATAACTTAAAACATCGCACTGCAGGCTCATAACATCTGCCAACTGCGCCAAACCCTTGCCTATTGGATGGTGGGCGATAATTAAATCAATGCCGCCAAGCTCTTTTGCTATTAAAATTTCTGCGGGCGAAATATCAATCCCAACTAAAACTTTTTTTATTTCTTTATCGTCTGAAATATTATAAATGCCTGAATCCAAATAAGGATTTTCTAAAGCGTCTTTATCAAATTCTTCTTTTTCCTGTAAAGATAATTTTTCAAACTTTTTCTTTTTGTTATCCAAAAAACTCTGCACTCCGTCTTTGCCGCGAAAATCGGCTTCCATTCCAAGCTTAATAAATAAATTTTGAATATCAATAACTTTCATCTTATTTTTAAGATTTAACTTTTAGCTTTTGTTTCTTTATTTCTTTTCTCGATTTCTCCCCGCCTGCATCGCTATGCGAAGCATTGCGGGCAGGTTTTTTAACTTCTGCTTTCAATGTAGAAGCATCGTCCTGAGCCGCGTCGAAGGATTTCGCCACCACAGTTCCTGCCACTTTTTTATATAACTCTGCTATTTCAGCTTCTTGTTTTTTCACATCAAAAAACTGGCGCCTAATCTGCGCCTTTTGCGTCCTAATAAATTTCTTAACAGATTTTGAATTTTTCATGATTTTTAATTCTAACACAAAATAGATTAAAAAGCAATCTCCGTTTCCTTAAATAATTTCTTAATCATTTTGTTCATATTTCCATGTTTTAACAAACCCGAATAAGAATTTAATGTTTCAATACTTGAATTATTTTTTATTCTCTTTAATATTCTGTTTTTAGTTTTTGTCCTTAAAACTCTATGATCTGTAAAATTAATCCAGCCTAAAAAATCAACGCCAGAATTCAATGTTTTAATAAAAATTTTATTTGGATGAATTTCCAGTTTTAAATTGTTTTTTAAATAATATTTTAGCTCTGGAATTATGTTTTTTAAATAATTTTTGTTCTCTGATAAAATTACGAAGTCATCGGCATACCTAATATAGTATTTTACTTTCAATTTGTGTTTTACAAACTGGTCAAATTCATTCAGATAAACATTTGCGAACAACTGGGAAGTCAAATTACCGAGAGGCAAACCATTGGGTTTAAAACCAAAAATTATTTCTTTTAGAAAGTTGATAATATCTTTTTCTGAAATATATTTTTCTAAAATTTTAATTAGTATCTGCTGATCAACGCTGGCAAAAAACTTTTTTATGTCGCATTTTAAAATCCAGCAGGTGTTTGTGTTGTTTTTGGAAACAATATAGCTGAACTCCCTGAATTTGTTTAATGCTTTATGAGTGCCTTTGTTGTTTCTGCAAGAGAAAGAGTCTGCAATAAACTTTTTATCAAAAAACGGGTATAATATACGATATACTGCGTGGTGCAATAATCTGTCTTTTACGCTGGCTTTGTGGATTGTTCTTGGCTTTGGGTCGTTAATTTTAAATTGTTGATAGCCTCCGTGTTTGTAGGTATGATTGGATAAGTCGTTGTGCAAATTAAAAACATTATTCATCAGACAGAGAGAAAATTCTTGAACATCGGGCTTGTTTCTTTTGCCGAGAAGAAACTCTTGCCATGCTTCCAAAATATTCTCAACGCTTATGATGTCTTCGTATTTATGTTGCAAAGTAATTTTCATAATCAAAATAACTCAGCTTTTAATCCCCCCCCCCAGACTGTTGCCTGTTTTGCAAAAGTTGAAAGAAGCTTATCTTTTTTGGTACCAACACTATTTAATTATACCAAAAATACATAAATATTCTCTTGGTGAAAAAATTGATAAACTTTTTGTTGAAGCAATAGAGGCAATAGTGACTGCAAGTTTTCTTGGGCAATCAGAAAAATTGTCCTATGTACGTTTAGCAATTAGAAAGGTCGATACGTTAAAAATATTTTTAATGATTCTTTGGGAAACAAAATCATTGGATAACAAAAAATATATTGCTCTATCATTGAAACTAGATGAAATTGGCAAAATGCTCGGTGGTTGGTCGGGACAAATTATTAAACAAAACTCTCCTAAGCAAGGAGAGAAATGAAGAGAGTTGCGAGACGGCGAAGGCAAAGCCATTGTCGCGATTCCACCTGTTGTCGGGCTTGTCGTAGTACGCGTTCAGCCAATGGCCATCGTCATTGCGATTCGCACTGAGCAAGTTCGGATCGCCGTCAGAAATACGCAAGAAACCATCTATGCCACTGCCCCTTGAAGTAGTTTTACGATCACAGGGCTGTATCGAATTCGGCATCGTAATGCCCTAGTTTCCCACGCCAAGTATCTTCTTTTTTGAAAGTAATTCGTATGCCCTCCGTTTGCAACCTTAATCGCAAACGCTCTCAGCATACGAATACTGGATTCGGCCGCGGGAAACCTTGATCTCCCGCAAGATTCACCTATTACCATTTATATTTTAGCAAAAAAAATCTGCCCAGTGCAAGTCCGTGAGGAAATGCAAAGGGCAGAGGATCCAAGGGCTAGAGCAAAGGCTCAAGCCCAAAGGACTTACGAAGATACTTGCGAGACGGCGAAGGCAAAGCCACGGTCGCGAAGCCACCTGCGGTCGGGCAGGCCGCAGCACGCGCGCAGCCAACGGCCATCGCCAAGGCGACGCGCACCGAGCAACGTCGGATCGCCGTCAGAGTCCTTGATGGGCTCGTGGAACGCCACGATCCACACAAGACCCATGGCTTCGATTTCCTCGTCCGTGAACGTGTCGCGGATAAGGCAACCGAGTTCGGCTTCGGGCTTGACGAGCTTGCGCTTGTCGGCCTCAGCGCGGATCTTAGACGTGATGCGATCATTGTCCATAAAAAGCGCGCCCTTGAGGACAGCGATCTCGGTGGTCACGCCGTTGGTCGGCTTGAAGTCCGGAGACAGCAGGACGTCCTTGGCCCACTTGGAGAGCTGGATACCCTTCTTCTCCAGACGCTCAATCCATTGGGGTCCAGTCGTGCCGTCAGAGGTGACCTCAAAGTAGATCACTCCTTCCTTCTCGCACCAGCACCGGTTGTCGTTGAACCTGCCCTCGACAGCTAGTTGGAGAAACTTGTTTAATTTCTCCGGGTCAAACGGATAGCCTCCCTGCTGCCTCATTTGCCGCTTAATCTCCGCCAACTTCCCATCCAACTCCACATATAGATCGCCAATGACTTGCACAGCCATGACAATCTCCTTTCTGTTTTGCCCGCCAATTATGACAGGCTGGTTTCTGCTTGACGTACCGACATAGCAGTCATAGCCAGAAGATACCGATATAATTCAGTAGCTTTTGGCTATAACTGCCAATTTCGCAAGTAACAATAAAAAAGAGCTATATTATTAATCATATCATATTAAAGCATCTATGTCAAGGTTTGGAGCCCCAACGCATCTTTAGCGATTTGCCTGTCGTCCCAGGGGATTTTTTTACCGTTTGCTATGCACATCCAGGATTCTGAACCCTTGCCAGTGATTATAACAATATCATCTGATTTTGCTAATTTTATTGCAGTTTTAATTGCCTCTTTACGGTCTAAAATTTCATATAAATTGGAAATTGGAAATTGAGAATTGATAATTCCAGATTTTATTTCAGATAAAATCTGGTTGGGGTTTTCATCATATGGATCTTCATTGGTTATAAATATTTTGTCGCAATATTTATTTGCAATTTCTCCTAAAACAGTCCTTTTCCATTTATCCCTTCCCCCGCCGCAACTTCCAAGCACACAAATAAGTTTGGGGTTTGGAGTTTGAGGTTTTGGGTTTTGAGAAAGTGCCTTATAGACACTTTCGAGTTGTTCTGGAGTATGAGCATAGTCAACAATAACTTTGAATGGCTCTTTTTGAATCACTTCCATTCTGCCAGAAATTCCTTTGGCCTTTTCCAGCGCCCTTTTACAAATGCTAAAATCAATGCCATATGCCTTTGCCGCAGAAATTGCCGCTAAGGCGTTTAAAATATTAAAGTCTCCAATTAAATTTAATTTTAAATTAGCGTTTTGCGCATCTTTGGCTGAAAATCCAATTTTTTGTTTTGCCGGAATATTCCAAAAATATTTTGAATTTGCGTCATCAGTATTTATAATATGGATGTTTTTTGTTGCTCGAAATAGTTTTAGTTTTGCGTTTCTGTAATTTTCAAAACTGCCATGGCTTTCAATATGCTCTGGCGACAAATTAGTAAAAACAGCTGTATCAAAATTTATAAATTTATGGCGATATTGTTCAATGCCTTGCGAAGTAACTTCTAAAACCACAAATTTGCATCCTGCTTTTTTTGCCTGCCTTAAAAACTTTTGAATAACAAAACGGCCGGGCATTGTCATTTTATATTTATTTTCCCATTCTTTTTCTGCAATTTTAAATCTTATTGTTGAAATTGAAGCCACCTTATTGCCAGACCTGCCCTGGGCCCCGTCGAAGGGTTCTTCTAAAATTCTTGTGATAAAATCAGAAGTAGTTGATTTACCGCTGGTGCCTGTAACCCCTATAACAGTTAAATTTTTAGATGGAAAACCAAAAATCACAGCTCCCAAAAAAGCCATGCC
This sequence comes from Patescibacteria group bacterium, assembly GCA_038065715.1. GTDB lineage: Bacteria > Patescibacteriota > Minisyncoccia > Minisyncoccales > Staskawiczbacteraceae > JBBTQL01. The sequence goes on along the minus strand of JBBTQL010000004.1, from coordinate 58,543 downwards.
ATAATGATAAAAACCCAACAAATTTCTGCCTAATATTTTTTTAACTGCTTCTTTTATCCTCATATTTACCCAATCTAACACAAAGTTTTAAATAATGGTAGCAACCCCGTCGCCAATTTCAACGACTTTTCTTAAATATATTTATACAGAAAGGCGAATCGGCTACGCCGGCCTTTATGGCAGTTCAAGCTATATTGGTAAAATTGGCGAGGGGTTATTTTGCTTTTATTTATTTTTAAGAATGAAGCAAAATAAAAAGCCGGCTATATACAAGCCGGCGGGCTTAATTTTAGAAAGGAATGCCTGGCCTAGAAAGTTCGCTTTTACAGACAGGACAATTTTCCTCATAATCGGCAGGAAAATAGGGAGGCTTTTGTTCTGCCTTGCAGCCATTTCTTTGCCAATTATCAAAACATCTTGGGCATTTTTTTCTTGACAAAGAACTTTTCATAGGAGAATTTTTCCATGCAACCTTGGCTATTTCGTGAGCCTCATTCAAATCACACATAGTGTTTTCCTTTCCCGATAGATTGTCAACGAACTTCAAAAAAAGATTTTAGAGCTTTCCGTGCCCTAAAAAACAAAAACCTCTTTTTGAGAAGAGGCATTTTTAATTTCTTGGTTTTCTAATTTTTTAATTTCCCAAAATGCTCCTTCTCTAAGAGAGGTTAATAATACTAAGAATAATTATGTTTTCCGCTGTTCGGAAGTTCATATATTTATATATAGCAAATACAAAAAAATAAGTCAAATTTCAATTTCTTTGTTTTTCTATAAAAACAAACCTGCCGTCTGAAATAGTGTGCATAATAATAATTCCTACGCCTATTGCTGTATAAATTAAATCTGTTGGTTTTTTATCCATTAAAAATAAAACCACATTAAGCGCAATAAACACTAATCCAAAAGTGCTGTGGTGTATATGGTAACCCCAAAAAAGCTTATGGCGCCTATAATATTTCTCCCGCAATTTTTTATTAGTTTTTAAAATCAACTCAAACACCCATGTTAAAACTATGCCTAATAATAATCCTATTAATAACAAATAAATTTCTTTCATATTTTTATTTTCCTAAATTTTTAAGCGCTAATTTTATTCTGTCTTCAGAATTTTTAACAGCAACAGGCACGCGAGCCAGGGCATCCTTTGCTTGCTGTTTTGAAAAACCAAGCTGGGTTAAAGCGGTTTCTGCTTCGTCTGGCGAAGCTTTAGCAAAGGCGGACTTCGCCATTATTTTTCCGGTCAATTCTAAAATAATTGACGACGCCCTTTTTGAACCAATTCCGGGAATTCCTTCAAATATTTTTTCGTCCTGCGCTAAAATTCTGTCCTTAATTTTTTCTAAGGGGCCTAACACAGAAATTTCCAAAGCAGCTTTTGGCCCTACGCCATGAATATCGTTTAGCACCTCAAAAAAATCAAGCTCGTCATAACTTAAAAACCCATATAAATCCGAAGCATCTTCTTTTATATTTTGGAAGCAAAATAGCTTTACATCCTGCCCTATTTCTGATAATTTTAATCCCGACGACGAAGTCGTCGAGGATCCTCGATCGAGTCGGGATAGGGTTTGCTGATTTAAAAAAACTTTGTAGCCAACGCCAGCTGCTTCAAGAATGATAAACTTGTCCTTTTTTAATAAAATTTTACCCGATAAAAATGCTATCATTAAATAATAATATATGAAATTCAAATTAAAATCAAAATTTAAACCAACAGGCGACCCTCCTCCGCTAAAGCTTCGGATGGGCAAGGCCAGCCAAAAACATGACCAACTTTAAATTAAAATCTAAATTCTCAGCTACCGGAGATCAGCCACGAGCAATAAGAGAACTGACTAATAATCTCAAACATGGCGTAAAAGACCAGGTGCTTTTAGGCGTTACTGGCTCGGGCAAAACTTTCACATTAGCTAATGTTATACAAAAAATCCAAAAACCTACTTTAGTTATTTCTCCAAACAAAACTTTAGCTGCCCAGCTCTACCAGGAATTTAAAGAATTTTTTCCAAACAACGCCGTGCATTACTTTGTTTCTTATTATGATTATTACCAGCCCGAAGCCTATATCCCGCAATCAGACACATATATAGAAAAGGATGCAAAAATAAATGAAGAAATTGACAGGTTAAGGCATTCGGCAGTTCAAGATGTTCTGTCGCGTAAAGATGTAATTGTAGTGGCTTCTGTGTCGTGCATTTATAATATTGGCTCGCCTGAAAACTATCAAAATGTTTCTTTGGATATAAACCCCGGGCAAAAAATAAAACGCAAAGAATTTATTTCACATCTTATAGCTTTGCAATATAAAAGAAATGATATTCCCGCCAGCAACGCTTCGCGTAGCAATGCGGGCTGGGATTTTAAGCCAGCCACTTTTCGTGTCAGGGGAGATATTATAGATATATTTTTAGTAACAGGCGAAGAAATTATTAGAATTGAATTTGGCAATGATATTATAAAAAAAATTTACAGAAAAAAAACTAACGATAAAAATATCGAAATTTCAAATTTCAAATTTCAAATTTCAAATTTATGTCTATTCCCCGCAACTTTTTGGGTGGCTCCAAAAGACAAAATAAATATAGCCATAGAAAATATAAAATTAGAATTGCACGAACAGCTAAAAAAATTAAATGAACAAAAAAAATTACTGGAAGCAGAAAGATTAGGGCAAAGAACAAATTATGACGTAGAGATGATGCAAGAGGTTGGCTTTTGCCATGGAATAGAAAACTATTCAAGGCATTTGGAATTTAGAAAACATGGCGAAGCTCCATTTTCTTTGGTTGATTATTTTAATTACTTCAATCCTAAAGGGTCGTTAATTTTTATTGATGAGTCGCATATTTCAATTCCGCAAATTCGCGCTATGTCGGTTCAAGATAAAATAAGAAAAGAAACTTTAATTGATTTTGGATTTCGTTTGCCCTCTGCAGTTGATAACAGGCCTTTAACTTTTGCAGAATTTGAAAAAAGGCAAAAGCCTGCCCGCAATGCCTACGGCATAGCCGTTGCAGGCGGGCAGACAATTTATGTTTCAGCAACTCCAGCCGATTATGAAAAACACAAATCAGGCAAAAATATTGTTGAACAGCTTATAAGGCCAACCGGATTATTAGAACCATCAATTGAAATCAAAAAAACCGAGAATCAAATTAAAGACTTAATAAAAGAAATTAAAAAAGAAACTGCTAAAAAACATAGGGTTTTAGTTGTAACTTTAACAAAAAGATTGGCAGAAGAAATTTCTGATTATTTAATTGAAAGAGGAATCAAAACCCAATATCTGCATTCTGAAATAAAAACAATGGAAAGGCCTAAAATTTTAAAAGATTTAAGAGAGGGAAAATACGATGTTTTAGTTGGAATAAATCTTCTAAGAGAGGGGATTGATCTGCCCGAAGTTTCATTGGTTGCAATTTTAGACGCTGACAAAGAAGGTTTTTTAAGAAATAAAACAACCTTAATACAAACAATGGGCAGGGCCGCAAGGCACCTTCAGGGGCGCGTTATTTTATATGCAGACAAAACTACTTTTTCTATGCAGTCAGCCATTGACGAAATAAACAGAAGAAGAAAAATACAAATAGCTTACAATAAAAAAAATAAAATAAATCCAAAAGCAATAATAAAAGACATACGCGATTGGGGTTTTTCAAAAAAAGAAGTTGTTTCAGAAGAATTTTGGGCAGTACACGACAGGAAATTACTGGAAAAAGAAATGAAAATAGCCGTTAAAAATTTAGACTTTGAAAGAGCGGCAGAAATTAGAGATTTAATAAATAATCCACCAGCTATTGACCCTTCACCTTAAGAAATCAAATTTTTAAAAGCCGTATAGAAGTCTTATAATTTTGAATATTTTTAGGAACAAGTATTGACGGAAAGGTGAAGGGTTGACAACCATTATATAATATGATACTATAAATAAAGAACGCGACACTATGTTGCGTCAAAAAGTTCCTACTATAGGGAGTCTGAAAATGGACGTGCTTCAGATTTGTTTTGGCCTGACGGTAATAATCGTGGCTGGGTTTTTCGTTTTGATGTCGTTTAGCTACGGCATCAAATGGGAAATACGGCCATGGCTGTTGGGAGTGTTTGTTGTTTTCTGTTTCATGTTCGCTTTTGCGGGGTTTTTGTTGGTGCAAAAGGGATTAGCACCTCCTGCAAAGTCGCCAACAACTGCCTCTGATGCCACCCCGAAAGAAGAGGACATCTACCACGTGATGTGGGAGGGCCAGACAAAAGACAAGAAAACCTTATTGCTTGTTGAAGACAGCTCGGGCAAAGTTTTCTACGCCAAGGTTTCCCAGCCTCTGGGCATCAGAGAAGTGCCAGTAATGGCAAAGGAAAAGTTTGTGGAGCTTTTCCCAGCGCCAAAAGAGCCGGCTAAAACCAACAAGTAGCAGTTCTCCGAATCATCGGGAATAGGGAAAACGCAAAGAGCTGAAGCCAATTTATTGGCCTCAGCTCTCTTTTTTTATATTATTTTTTACTTTTTTTCTTTATTATTTTATGTCTACCCTCAGCTTTTGGCGCAGTAAATCGATTTTTTCTTCGCCTGACTTTAACTTCTGGCGCAACATTATTTGTGGCGTTTTCGGCCTGTTCTTCCTGCAGATTCTCTTGTTGTTTTTTATATTCATCAGCTGTTTCTTCAATTATATTTCTCATGCACTTTTGCTTTATTTGTTTCCATATATTCTTGCCTGATATAATTTTTCTTTCGAGTTGGGCTCTTGCATCGCTTCTAATTGATTTATTAAAAACACCCTCTATCTCTTTAATTTCCTCCGCAAAATCTTTTTCTGAATATTTAGCCGGTCCGCTTTTATCTCTTTTAGACAAACGCGGAATTTCTATTTTAAACACGGAGGAATACCATGGTTTATATATCTTGATTTCTTCTGGCCTTAATCCATTATCAATCATTGCATAAAATGCATTTGTAGAAAGTTCTATTCCTTTTTTACCTAACTCCGCTTTTTTATCATTTATTTTTTTATCCAAATCTACAGCGACTTTATTTGCATCAACTTTACCGTCATGAACATATTGTATTTGTTCTTCCTTAGATAAATTAGCCCAATATTTTTTTAATGCTTTAAATCTCTGTTTTTGTTCAGCAATGCCTGTTTCTTTTTTTGTATTTTCTTGCAGATATTCTGCCACAGTTACTCTTTTACAATTCATTGTTTCTTTAGCCACCAATTCTGCTCTTTCACCGCTCTTTCTTTCTAAATTTTCTCCAGTTGCTGTTTCAAAAGGCCCCTTGGCAGATTCTAATAACAACGCCTCACTGCTTTTATTTTTTTCTGCAACTGCAGTTTTTATCTGCTCTGCTGTTTTTATTAATTCTTCTTTTGCTTCTTTGATTTTTTGCAAGCGCATTTCTTCAGCCAGCTGTGCTTCTGCTTTTTCTCTTTTTTCTCTGTCTTCTTCAGATTCCACTCTAACCTTTTCTTCTACGGCTGGCTTTTCTTTTTCTCCATTAATGTAAATAAATTTGCCATCAGGACTAACAACAGCTTCTCCCTGTTCTTTTTCTTCTTCTAAACTTGATTCTGTAACAAGCGGCTCAACCTCTGTTTTTGGAACTGGTATTTCCTCTAGCAGGGGCGTTTCAAATTGGCTGACAATTAGCTTCGCTTCTGCACCAACATCTATTGTGTTATCTCCAGAACCATAAGCTGACTCTAAAATTTGTCTTTGTTTTTCTAATTTTTCTTTTGCCGCATCTAAAACTTTTTTTGTGCTGTCATCTTCTATATTTCCATTTGGCTGAATTAATTTTTCTGTAACTTGAGGTTTATTTTCTTTTTCTGCCTCCTTCTGTATACCAAGCTCTTCAGCAAGCTCTAAAAGATGAGTATATTTATCGTCATCTTCTTTTATTTCTCCTATCTCAATTTGTTTTTTTGCCAATTCCAGCCTGTCGGCAATAAATACCTTTACTTGTTCGGTTTTTCCGTTTTCTAAATCGTGAAGCAAATCCGAGACTTTTTTATAATCTTTTTTTACATCGGCTATTTCATTTTTTGTGTCTTCTTTCGCGCCTTTTCCTTCTTTCAAATTAAAACTTAATTCTTCTAATTTGTCATTAGTAGCTTCTATCAATCTTTCAAAATATGCTTTTGTTTGAAAATATTTTTTTTCACTTTCGATAAAAGACTCGTTGGGTTTAATTACATTTTCTAATTTTCCCTGTCCAACAAGCTCTTCCGCTGGCGCTTTTACTCCTTTTAAACCTCCAGCAAAAATTTCTGGAGGTATTGGACTTCCGTCTGGTTTTGGTGGAAGTTGCGGTGGAGTTATTTCTGGATTAGTTGAAGCTTGACTATCTTCAAGTGCTTTGGCTTGTTCGGCCATATTTTTTACCATTTGTATATTTTTGGCATTTTCTCCTCTGTTTGGTTTTTCTCCCATATTTTTTTTATTTTTTATTTTTAAAAAGTTTACTTAATTTTACCACTTGCCACATATTACGTCAAACTTCTAACAAGCCACTCAAAAAAAAGACGAACTTTCGTTCGTCTGCAATTATTAGCATCGCTTTTTAATCTCTTCCAAAAGCTCTGCTACTTCTTTTCTTCTTTGCCATTTTCTTAACAAATAATGGCCTCCAAGTTTTATTTTGTCTCTACACCAGTCTTTGTACCAATTTTGCCATCCTCTTATCAGCCAATCAAATGGAAAAGACAAGAGCCTAAAAACAAATCTGGGAATGTTCAGAGGCCCGTAAAACCATCTCATTAGCCGCATGGTAGTATTTTGAAGCTCTGTTGCAGTTATGCCAATTGGTTTGAACAAAACAAAATTTCCATCGCCAGCCAACGACATTTCTTGGTCAGAAAAGGGCAGTCTTTGATCTTTTTTCAACCTTTTTTTAAGGTCAGACCCCGGCACCGGCCCTGCCACAAGAAACTGAACGCTGTCTATGCCAGCTTTTCTTACAAAATCCTTGTAGACTTTGTAAATTTTCTTTGCTGGCGGAGACGGTTGGTTGTCTTGCAGAGGAAAACCAACTATAAACATTCCGTGAATCCTAAAATGTTTCCGCCAGATTCTAGTTAGTTCAAGCATTTTCTCTGCCGCCACTCCTTTGCGCATTGCCTTCAATTCTTCTTGAATCGGAGATTCATACCCAATACAAACAACTCTAACTCCTGCTTTTTCCATTACCTCTAAGAGCCTTGTATTTTCTGCGGCTCCAAGACGAACTTGCACAATAAAACTGAGTTTGTTGCCGTACTTTTTAGCAATCATTTCAAAAAACCTTATTGTGCCTTCAATATCTTCTTCAAGCCTGTCGTCAACAATAAAAAACTCTTTTGCTTTTCTTGTTTGAACCAGCCAATTAACTGTTCCAAATAAATATTCTGGGCTTGCCCATCTAGCAGAACCCCTAACACTGCAAAACTCGCATCTAAAACTGCACCCCCTAATGCGACCTATCGGGTATATTTTGATTTTTGCAAGTTTTACTAAACCAAAGTCTGGATAGGGCTGGTCGCTTAAGTCAAAAGCCTTATTCATTAAGCCATTCAAAAATTCATCTTCATCTGGAATACCTTGAATTTCTTGCAAGCTTAAAGAGTTGTGATAAACTTTACCATCTCTCAAAAAAGAAACTCCTGGAACAGATTGCCACAAAGGCTTTCCGTCGCTGAAGTTAGAGATAATTCTTTTTATCACAGGTTCTCCATCGCCGTGCACAACTAAATCAATATCGTGGCGTAAGGTTTCTTCTGGCAAATAGTGAGAATGCCAAGAGCCTGCTACAGTGGCCACTCCTTGTTCTTTATAAAGTTTGGCCAAATCCCAAACTCTGTCAATCTGGCTGCTTAAACCGCAGTAAAATCCAACCAATACAGCTGGATTTTCTCTTTGCAAAACTGCATGGTCTGGCAAACCGTTTTTATCTAAAGGACCGCTCCTAAAATTGTTTTCATCTATTATCTCAACCCTCCATCCCCAAATCTTATTGATAATAGTTGCTAAAATCACAGCCGCCAAAGATGTAGTAATCTTTAATGGTCTGCTATATATAGTTTCTCTCTTAGACGCAGGAACAATAATCCTTATCAACCGCCAATCGTTGTTTTTTTGTTTGCTAATCATTTCTGAGCTCCCTTAATGTCAATGTGCGAAACCTGCCCACACGGGCAAGTAAAAAACTGTTTTTACAATATAGCACAAAGCTTCAACTATTGCAAAAATAATAATTATGTGATATGCTTTTTTTATATAAAATAAAAAATTATGGCTATAACAAAATCAGCTAAAAAAGCTATTCGCCAAAACGCAAGGCGAAAAGAGCAAAATCTTGTTTATAAAAACAAAATGAAAAGCCTCATTAAAGAGGCCCGCAGTTTGGTTTTAGAAAAAAAATCTGTTGAAGTAAAAAAACTATTATCAGAGGTTTATTCTATTTTAGATAAAGCGGCAAAAAAGGGGGTTATAAAAAAGAATGCCGCGTCAAGAAAAAAATCCAGATTAACAAGATTGATAGAAAAAAAATAAAAATAACTATACTTCTGAAACTAATAAATCTAAGGTGAGTTCTGGATCAATCTTACCTGTTTTAATATCTAAATCTGCCTGAAAAATTTTTTGGTAGATTTTTTTTAGTTCGTTAAATGAAAACTGGCCGCACAAATAATATGTTTTTTTAACAACAAACGGGTGAAGCCCGCTGTTTTTTGAAACAACAGCATAGGGCAGGCGTTTTTCAATAAGTTCTTTTATTATTAAAAGATTTTTAAACTGGTAGGCAATCATTGAAAGCAGATAAAGGGCGTTGTCTCCATTTTCAATATGCTTATGCAATAAAGAAAAAGCTTCTTTTTTATTTTTTTGAGCCATGGCTTCAATTGTTTTAAAAATATCATTTTCTAACTTAGGCCTTACTAAAAGCTCAACATCTTCTTTTTTTATAAGACCTGGCAGCGAGTACCCCTCTCTTTTATAATTTGATAATTTATTTATCTCATTTGCTAATTGCCAGAGATCGTTTCCCGTAAAAGCCAAAAGCAAGTCTTCTGCGTCAGGATTAATTTTTGTTTTGTTTTTTTCGAACTCCTCTTTTGCCCATTTTTTTAGGCTTAGCCCAAAAAGAAAAGAGAGCTCCTGGCATTTTGTTTCTTTTTTTAAAATTTTAAAAAGCTTTTTTCTTTCATCAACCGCATCATATTCAAAAACAATAATTATATCTTCAATTTTTTCTAAATTTTTAAAATTTTCTAAAAACTCCTCCTGAAACTTTTGACTTGGCCCTTCGGCGCGTTCAGGGCGAGAAAAAACATTTTTTAAAACTATCAGTTTTTTTTCAGCAAACATTGAGGTAATTTTAAAATTGCTGTAAAAATCATTAAAGTCTGTTTTACCAGCATCAACATAAACCAAATTTAATCCTGATTTATGGACTTTTTTGTAACCTAAAATTATCTCTTCTAATTTCTTTTTTGACCTGTAAGAATCTTCCCCGTAAATAAAATAAATCATTTTTAGCAAGCTGTGTGAGACCCGATCTCACACGGTTTTTAATCTAATAAAATATTTGCGTGCTGTCCAATTTCGACTTTATTTTTTATCCAATTTTCAACTGCGTCTTTACAACCTTGTTTGCCTGCCATCATTTCTAATAAAAAATCTCTTTGTGTGACAGAATCAAAATTCTTAATTCCAATACAATCTTGATAACTTGACCACTTGTATTCTTCTAAAAATTTAAGCACCTCTTTGGTGGAGTGATTTTTGATCCCCTGTCCTTTCCACCCTGGCTCTATTAATGCGGTGGGATTTGTAAATATGTACGGCACAACCACCATAAATTGATTGTCATTCTCTATGTGAACTGATTTAAATCTGTTTTGGAAAACATAACCTTTGCGCTGATATTTTCTATTAAAATAACCTCCATATCCTATGCCGACTTTTTTCATAAAATTAGTTATTCCATTATCTTCCAGCTGTTTTACCAAAAGATGAATATGATTTGGCATAAAACAAAATGCAAAAATATCCACCAACTTTTCCCTTTCATCCGAAGAAAGCTTCGCATGAGACCCGGTCTCACACGGTTTTTCTCTTTCTTTTTCGACAATCCGATCTCGTCTTCTATTAGATATATTCACAGGTTTTTCATTATTAAATTCATAAATAGAAAAAATACCGCGATAATAATCGTTTTTATCTTTAAAAATTAAGTTATCATCAATTGCTCTATTGGTAATGTGATAAATATCTCCGTTCACAAATTGTTCTTTTCTATATGGCATAGTATTTTTTTGTGTGAGTTGTGCGAGATCGGGTCTCTATTTTTTGCTTTTATCATAGTTTTTGGCAGTGGGGGCAAAAAAATGCGCTTCTGCCGCCAAATTTTATTCTTTTTATTTTTGTCCCGCATCTATGGCATTTTTGCCCCTCCCTTTTATAAGCCCTTCTTTCTGTGTCAAAATTTCCTTTGCTGCCGTCTGGTTTTCTGTAGTCTGAGAAACTTTCTCCTCCCAATTTCACCCCCAACTCTAAAACTTTTTTAATAGAATTATAAATATTTTTTAGTTCTTTGCCATTTAATTTTTGGATTTCTTTTTCTGGATGTATTTTTGCATGCCACAATGCCTCTGAAGAATAAATATTTCCAATGCCTGCAATTATTTCTGGATTCATTAAAACCTGTTTTACTTTGCCCCGCCGAAGCCTTGGCGAAGGCGGGTTTTGCCGCAACAATCTTTCTTTAAACTTTTCAAAAGTAAAATTTTTGTCCAGCGGTTCTGGCCCTAAATTATCAAATTCTTTTAATAATTCTTCTGTTTTCCATAATTCAACTTTGGCAAATTTTCTTGCATCAGACAAAGCGAGCATTTTTCCATTGTCTAAAAAAAATATTAAATGAATAAAACGATTCATCGGGTCATTCAATGGACCTTTTTCAGCCGGCGTCCATGTTTCATGTTTTATGTTCCATGTTCCATGCAAAAGATGGCCTGTCATTTTTTGGTGGATTAAAAGAGAACTTTCTTCAGATAAATCAAAAATAATATTTTTAGCGCGGCGCCATATTTTTTCTATTTTTTTACCTTTTATATTTTTTTTAAAAACTTCAAAATTGTCTGGTTTTTTAATTATTCTTTCCCAATCTGACCACACATCAACAAAGGCCCTTTTTAGGACCTTTGAATTTAAACCGCGCACCGTTGTTTCTACTTCTGGAAGCTCTGGCATCTTTTTTTATTATTGTCCGTTATCCTCATTTACCGGAACCGGACATTTCTTAGATTTATATCTTTTTGCTTTTTCTTTTAAAAATAAAAGCTCATTTTTTAATTCTAAAGCCTCCATCTCTTTTTTAGCCGCTATCTCCTGCATTTTTTTAGATTCATTTATTATTTTATCAAGCTCTAAAGCCCTATTCCCGACTTTTTGTTCTAACGCTTTTATTGTTTCTTCTAAAGATTCTGTTCTGGCTTTCACTTTTATATTAACCGAATTTTCTGTTTTTCCAGCTTCAAGGCGGCTATTTTCAAGTTCTTCTGCTATTTTATTAAAAACTTTTGCAAGCTCGCCAAGCTCGTCTTTATCCCCTAAATAAATTCTTGATTTTAAATCTCCTTTGCTTAATTCAGTTGCCCTTTGTAATATTTTTTTTACGGGAAGAGAAACCCTTTCTCCTATAGCAAAACCAAATAAAAACAAATATATTGCAAGAAATAAAAATACTATATAAAAACTAGTATCTAATCTATCGTATTCTATGGCTATCAAAGAGACAATCGCAAATAATCCTGCAAGTATTATTGGCAAAGCTATCCTTGATGTAATTTTCATCATAATTTATTTATGTAATTAATAATTACTGTTTGTTATTGATTTTAAACGATCAATTAAAGTATTAAAATCTAATTCTCTAAAAATATTTTCAACTTCTTTAAAATCAAATTTGCCAAACTCGCAATCATCAATTTTAAAATCTATATCAACATTTTTTTTTGTTTCTACTAGCTTGAGAGAAAGAAAAGCTGACTCTTTATTGTTTTTCAAAGCTTCTTTTATTTTTGGTTTTAAAACAGCTGTGTCTGTTGAAAGCTCGTCATAAATATTTTTTATATTGCCGTATCTTTGTATTAAATCTGCCGCTGTTGTTTTGCCAATGCCGGGAACCCCAGGAATATTATCTGAAGCGTCTCCTGTTAACGCTTTAAAATCATTCATCTGCAAAGGCTCCACTCCAAAACGTTCTACAACTTTATTTTTGTCATAAACCACGGTATCTTTTATGCCCTTACCTAAAGTATAAACCTTTATATTATTTGAAACAAGCTGTAAATTATCTAAGTCGCCGCTTAAAATATAAACTTCTAAGTTATCTTTTTTAGCGACTTCTGTAGCAATGGTTGCAATTAAATCGTCTGCTTCAAATCCATCTTTTGCAAAAACAGGAATCCTGAAAGCCTGAAGGACTTTTTTTGCTATTGGTATTTGCGAGATTATGCCGTCTGGCGTGGCAACTCTATGCGCCTTATATTCTTTAAATTCTTCGTGGCGGAAAGTTTTTGCCTTTGTGTCAAAACAGGCAACCACGTAATTTGCTTTTAAATCTTTTATTGCCTTAAATAAAATCAGCAGATACCCGTAAACAGCTCCAGTTGGTTCGCCTTTTTTATTGGTTAAAGGCGGCAAAGCATGAAATGCCCTATGTAACAGGGCATTAGAATCAATTATTATAAGCCGTTTTGTTTCCATTTATTTTTTATAAATATCGTGGGTATCAATATCATAATAGATGACTTCTTTATTCTTTAAAAACTGAAAAAGAACTCTATAGTTTTTAGTAATATAAAAAGCCCAAAAGTTAGAAAGGGGCCCTTTTAATTTGTGCGTATTTAAGCTGGGATGAAGAAAATTACTTTCAAAAAGTAAAATTTTTCTAAGCGCGATTTTTTTAATATCTTCCGGAAGTTTATCAAATTTGCTTTCAAAATGAGGGGTAGAATGCGATTTAAAAATCTTTGGCATATTTGTCTTTTATAAAATCTCTAAAAGACCTGGTTTTCCCTGACCTCAGCGCTAATTCTCCCTCTAAAACCGCTTTTACCACCTCTTTAAGTTCATATTTTTCTTTTTCCAGTTTCTGCCATTTTTCCAAAGGTAAAACCACCACGCCTTTTTCCCTTCTTACTGTTGATTTTAATAAAATTACTTTTTTAGACATATATTTAATTATTATTTATAATACTATTATACTAATAATAATGTCAAATTATTCAAAAAATCAGCCCCTTGTTCTGCGAGTTGCAAAACAAGGGGCTTTAAGGTTAGCGGCGCCGAATCGACTCCAATAGATTCGGCTGGCATTTCTTTTCCAGCGCGCCTCTTTGCCAAAAATCGTTTCTTTGTGTCAGGGTGACAAAGATTATCTCAGCAATCCAACGCGCTTTCAGATGGGTATTGCTCCATCTTTCCCCGTTGGTAAAAAAGGCGCCTTGCCGCTAACTAAACGTTTTTTCAGGAACTAATTTAGAGTTTATCATATTATTTATTAATTGTCAACTCTCTTGCGCTTTCGTTGATAAATTTAAAATTTATCTTTACGGCAGTTTTTGGAAAAATCTTTTTAATTTTTTCTGGCCATTCAATTGCCACAATATTTTTTGGGTTTGAAATTATTTCTTTCCAGCCCGAGGCTGGTCCGCCTTGGGCGGAAAATCCTATCGCCAAAAAGTCTTTGTAATTTTTTATGCGATAGCAATCAAAGTGATAAAATTGGCGATACTCCAAATTCTGCGTACGCTTATTTATAAGTATTGGTGAAATAATAAACTTTTTGTAAATTACAAAGGTGGGGCTTAATATTTTTTCTTTAATTCCCAGCCCTTTTGCAAAACCTTGCAAGAAGGTTGTTTTGCCTCCCCCAAGGTTTCCGTTCAAACCTAAAATTATTGCGCTTTTTTGCGGCAGTAATTTCAAAATTTCATCTGCCAATTTCTCGCCAATTTTTTGAGTTTCTTTAAAACTTTTTGTTATAATTTTATTTCTCATAATCCACAATTGACTTATTTTTTAAAATCGAATAGGGTATATTAAATCTTAAATTTTATGGAAATACCGCAAGAAGCAAAGCAATTAATTTCTGAAGCAAAAAATATCTGCATTATTCCAAATGATAACCCAAATGGCGAAAGCATTCCAGTTGCTTTGGCTCTTTTTTATACTTTAAAAGAATTAAATAAAAATGTAAACTTAATAATAGAAGAATTTCCAGAAAAATTTCGATTTTTATTGCCTAGCTTAGGCCATATTTCATATCCAAAAAACTTTGTGATTTCAATTCCTCAAAAAACAGCTGAAATCTCGCAGGTTTACTACGAAAAAAATGAAGAAGGATTAAAAATTCATTTAATGATTGACAGGGGAAATATAAAAAAAGAAAACCTCTTATTTTATTTTTCAGAAACAAAACCAGACCTTACAATAACTTTAGGAATAAAAGATTTTAAAACTGAATTGGCTGGCAAGCTTAACTCTTATGGGTTTTTACTGGATTCTCTTATTTTAAATATAGATAGTGAAAGTGTGCCGATGGCTTCGCCATCGAGCATCCTCGACGAAGTCGGGACAAAAAACCAAAACTTTGGTAGAATAAACATAATAAGAGATTATTCTTTGTCAGAGATGGCGTTAAATCTTGTAAACCCCGATAGAAAGCTTGAGCAACCGGGGCCATACGACCCATCCAATAAGGAACCCTCAAAAGATGGGCTTTCTAACGGGGTAAAAAAACAGGCTGCCAACTGCTTTTTGGCAGGACTGGCAATTTACACAGAAAATTTTGGAAATTCAAAAACAACGCAGGAAATTTTTGAAACTGCCGGGCTTTTAATGAAAACGGGAGCCGACTTAAAAGAAATAAAAAATAATATTTTTAATAAAAATGAATGAAACAAAGAAAAAATTATTAGGAACCGTAGCTATTTCAAAAGATGTTATAGTTGAAGTAAAAAAAGATGTTAAAAGTATTTCCAATTTTAAAGCAAAGATAGAAGAATACATAACGCAAAATACCACAAATCTTTTAGATGTTATTTTGTTTGGAGCCATAGCGCTTGATACTTCTGATATACATATAGAGCCGCAGGAAAATAACTCAAGGTTAAGAATAAGGTTAGACGGCGTCTTACAGGACGTTGTTTTTTTTGACGAAAAAATATATCACAGCTTAATTTCCAGATTAAAGCTTCTCTCTAGGCTTAAATTAAATATCACAGATAAGCCGCAAGACGGAAGGTTTACCATAGAAATTGAGGACTCATTAATAGAAATAAGAACTTCCAGCCTGCCGGCTGAATATGGCGAATCAATTGTAATGAGAATTTTAAATCCAAAAAATTTAATTGGGTTAGATTCTTTAGGATTAAGAAAAGATTTATATAAAATTTTTCAAAAAGAAATTGAAAAGCCCAATGGAATGATAATTGTTACAGGTCCTACGGGTTCTGGAAAAACAACTACTCTTTACGCTTTTTTAATGAAGATTCAAAATCCAGAAATTAAAATTATCACAATTGAGGACCCGATTGAATATCACTTAAAAGGCGTTTCTCAAACACAAGTGGCTCCAGAAAAAGGATATGACTTTTCAGACGGGCTAAGGTCAATAGTAAGGCAAGACCCCGATGTTATATTGGTTGGTGAAATTAGAGACCTTGAAACCGCTAAAATAGCCCTGCAAGCGGCTTTAACTGGCCACTTGGTATTATCAACTTTACATACTAATGACGCTGCTGGCACCATTCCAAGGCTTGTGGACCTAGGCACAGAACCGTCATCAATCGCATCAGGATTAAAAATGACAGTAGCCCAAAGATTGGTAAGAAAAGTATGCAAAAAATGCTCAACCCTTGCAAAGCCGACTGCAAGCGAATTATCTGAAATAAAAAAAGGGTTAAAAAATCTGCCCAACGATATTATCCTTCCTGATTTAAATAAAATACAAATTGCAAAAACAAAAGAAAAAGGGTGCGAGGCTTGCAACTTTACAGGATATAAAGGAAGGCAGGGATTATTTGAAGTATTTTTAGTAGACTCGCAAATGGAAAAATTTATTTTAACTAATCCTCCAGTTTCATCAATTAGGGAATTAGCCATCAAAAAGGGGATGGTCACAATGTACCAGTCGGGTTTAATTGATGTTGTTTTAGGAGATACAACATTAGAAGAAGTTTTGAGGGTTGTCGAGGAAGACGAAGAGCAGCCAGCTGGTTAGTTTAAAAAAATAAAGTCCGTTGGGCGAAGCCTACTAGGACTTTTGTGAGGTTGTTGAATGTTTATTTAGCATCAACAACTGAGAAGTGGAGAAAAGAGAACATCCCAAGAGCGGCGAAAGACAGTATTGCTGCCCAGTTGTGCTTTCCGGCCAACTCTGGTGCAAAAGTGCAAGCAAGTATATATAGAACAACTGCCACCCAGGAAATGGAATGCCCGATAATACATATTTTTCTCATGGCGTTTCTCCTAAAAACAAAGAACTAGAAACGGGGGAAAACAGCTCTGGAGTTGGAGGTGTCTTTATGTCTGGGACATAAGTAAAAGTTTGTCTGAGGAATAATCGAGCCGGAGCAAGATTACCCGGAAACTGAGACAAACCCATATAAAACCTCCAACTCCAGAGCTGTTTTAGCAAAACCTATAAATAATACGAACAAATTTGTTATAATAAATTGTAGGCGTCAATAAATTTAATTATATCACCTTATAAAGCTTATGTCAAGAGTTTTACCAGAAAAAATAAACAATGACGATAACGCGCTGGATTCTGCTTTGCGACCAAAAAACTGGCAAGAGTATGTGGGCCAGGAAAAAATCAAAGAAAATATCAGGATAATAATAACAGCGGCAAAAAAAAGAAGCCAGTCGCCTGACCATTTATTATTTTATGGGAACTCTGGATTAGGAAAAACCACGCTGGCATATTTAGTTGCCAATGAAATGGGCAAGTCCATTAGGGTGACTTCGGGCCCTGCCGTAGAAAGAGCCGGAGATTTGGCGGCAATTCTAACTAATTTATCAGAAGGCGATGTTTTGTTTTTAGATGAAATACATAGAATAAATAAAACGGTTGAAGAATATTTATATCCTGCCATGGAAGAGTACAAGCTTAATTTAATTTTAGGCAAAGGACCTATGGCAAGAACAATGGAATTAAAGTTGCCTCATTTTACAATGATTGGAGCCACAACAAGGCCCGGGCTTTTGTCCTCGCCCTTAAGAAATCGCTTTGGCGCGACTTTTCAATTAAATTTTTACTCAAATGAAGATATTGAAAAAATAATTGAAAGGTCAGGAAAAATTTTAAATGTGGGGATTGAGCCAGAAGCCGTAAAAATTATAGCAAAGAGGTCTCGTTTTACTCCAAGGGTTGCCAACCGACTTTTTAAAAGAGTTAGAGATTTTGCAGAAGTTAAAAGTGATGGATTTATCACAAAAGAAATTGCAAATGATGCGCTAAATTCTTTAGAAGTGGATAAAATGGGGTTAGATTCCAGCGACAGATCTATATTAAAAGCTTTGATAGAAAAATTTAACGGCGGTCCAGTGGGGCTTCAATCTTTGTCGGCTGCTGCCATGGAAGAAGAAGATTCTATTTTAGATATTTACGAACCCTATTTGATGCAATGCGGTTTTATTGAAAGAACTCCAAAGGGCAGAGTCGCCTCAAAACTTGCCTATGAACATTTTGGGCTTAAACCAAAGAACAATCAAAGTCCATTAATTTAAGCATGCCTGAATTGTGAAAAATATATTTATTATTTTTTTATTAGTTTTTTCTTTTTGCCCGCCTCTTATTTTGGCGGCAGACCTGTCTGCGCGGGCAGATAAGGTGGAAATAAATACCGCCTCATTGGCGCAATTAGATGAGATAATTGGCATAGGGCCGGTATTGGCGCAAAGAATAATAGAGGCAAGACCATTTTTATCTGTTGACGATTTGATAAAAGTTAAAGGAATAGGAGAAAAAACTTTACAAAAAATAAAAGACCAGGGGCTCGCCTATGTAGGCGAAAAATCCGAAATTCAAAATTCTAAATCCGAAACAAATCCTAATTCTCAAAATTTAAATACACAAAACACGACAGAGGCAACACGCGCGATAATTTATCCGAGCGGAATTTTTATAAATGAGATTTTGCCTTCACCAGAAGGCGCAGACGAAACAAACGAATGGATTGAATTATATAACGCAAATAACTTTGAAGTTGATTTATCAAACTGGCAAATAAAAGATACAGCAGGCACAATTACGGCTTTTACAATTTCTAAATACCTGCCTGAAGGCAGGCAGGTAAAAATATCTGCCAATGGATATTTAGTTTTTAAAAGACAAGACACTAAAATAATACTGAACAATGATGGGGACGGCTTAAATTTGTTAACTCCCGATGGCAAAACCATTGATTTAGTTTCTCTCACAAAGGCGCCTCTCGGCCAATCTTACAATAAAACGAATAATGGCCTGCCCGCGCAGGCAGGCTGGCAATGGAGTAAGACCCTTACCCCGGGAACTGCAAATATTATTGTTTTAGAGATATTGTCTAATTCTAAAAAATCTGGTAATAGTAATAAAGTTGATGAAAATTTAAAAACAGCAAGCATTAATGACGCAATAAGCCAAACTGCCAACGAAAGTTTTAGCGGGGCAAATCCTTGGTTTTTATTTTTAACAGCCTTAATTATAACTATAATTTCAGCCGCAATTGTATTATTAATTAAATTAAAACTTTTTAAAAAATATGTCGGGACATAGTCATGCAAAAACAATTATGGCCACAAAGATGGCCAATGATGCCAAAAAAGGAAAAATATATTCTAAATATGGCCGGTTAATTACAATAGCCGTCAAAGAAGGAGGGGGATCGGGAGACCCATTTAAAAACGCCAAACTTAAGGCTGTGATAGAACAGGCTAAAAATATGAATATGCCCAAAGAAAATATTGAACGGGCAATTAAAAAAGGTACCGGAGAATTGGCAGGAGAAACTTTAGAAGAGGTGTCTTTTGAGGGATTTGGGCCAGGAGGAATCGCTTTAATAATTAACGGCATTACAGACAATACAAACAGGACTTTGGGAGAAATAAAATCTATTTTAAACCAAAATAACGGAAAAATGGCAGGCGAAGGAGCTGTGAGATGGATGTTTGAGAGAAAAGGAGCTATATCTGTTAGCGGAAACAATAAAACAAAAGAAGAACTGGAGCTTTTAGCCATAGAAGCTGGCGCAGATGATGTAAAGTGGCGCGGAGACGAACTTGAAATTTATACAAAAATAGAAGATTTAGATAGCGTAAAAAAATCCTTAGAAGAAAAGGGGATTAAAATTGAATCTGCGTCTTTGGATTATGTTGCTAAAGAAGAAGTTGAAATTTCAGAAAAAGAAAAACAACAAGCGCAAAAACTCTTTGAAGCCTTAGACGAAAACGATGCAGTAAACGATATTTACTCTAACCTAAAAAACTAAATGATAATCTTAGGCATAGATCCGGGGTCTGTGGTGGTTGGCTATTCTATTATCAAAAAGCATAAAGACTGCCGCGTTGAGGTTATTGATTTTGGATGCATAATAACAGAGCAGTTTGCAACCACTGGAGAAAGATTAAAAAAAATATACAAAGAAACAGAAAAACTGATTGCAAAGCATAAACCTGAAATAATGGCTGTTGAAAATTTATTTTTCTTTAAAAATTTAAAAACAGCAATTCCCGTAAGCCAAACAAAGGGAGTAATACTGCTTGCGGCTGAAGAAAAAAAATTGCCAGTTGTAGAATTTACTCCTTTGCAAGTGAAAATGGCTATCACTGGGTATGGCAGGGCAGAAAAAAAACAAATGCAAGAGATGCTAAAAAAAACATTGGATTTAAACGGGTTTGATTTTAAAAAAAACAATAGAAAAAAGGACGATGCTTTTGATGCTTTGGGGCTGGCTATTTGCGCTTCGTTAAAAAATTATTGGACTTAAAAAGTTTTCCACAGAGTAGGCTTTTAACGGGGTTGACAATAGTTTATGAAAAAATATAATAAGGACAATAGAATTAAAAAAATAAAAAAAATGGAAGAAGAATTTTTAAATAGGCTTATAAATCAAGAAGATGACTTTGATGAAGATAATTGGGATGATGACGGCGACGATGAAAAAGCCGAAGAAGTGGTTGACGACGATGATGATACAATGGTAGAGGAAGAAGAATAATAACAACAACAAAACAAAAACTCCGTGGAATTTAAGCGGAGTTTTTGTTTTTTGTAAAAATAGGGGTTTTGTGGTATTATATTCTTAAATTATATTCAAAAATATATGTTTAAAAATATTAAAGATAAAAGATTAAAAATAGTAATTAAGATAGGGGAATACCTGTCTTATTTGTTTTTGGCTTTCTTAGGTTTTATTTTATTGCTGTTTTTTTATTACACTTATAATCTGCCCCAGCCCGAAAAATTCACTGAAACTCCATTTATACAATCCACTAAAATTTATGACAGGACAGGAAAGGTTCTTTTATATGATATTTATGGCGAAGAAAAAAGGGAAATTGTTGCGTTTGATAAAATCTCAGATAATTTAAAACATGCCGTTTTAGCTTCAGAGGATGCAAGGTTTTACCAGCATGGCGGAATAGATTTTGAAGGAATATTCAGAGCCATACTAATTGACTTAAAACTGCAATCTGCCAGCCAGGGCGGATCTACAATAACCCAGCAACTAATAAGGTCTGTTTATTTAACTGGCCAAAAAAGCATATCAAGAAAAGTCAGGGAAATTGTTTTAAGCATAGAATTAGAAAGAAAATATTCAAAAGACCAAATTTTTAATTGGTATTTAAACGCAGTTCCTTTCGGACAAAATACTTATGGGGTTGAGTCTGCCAGCCAAACATATTTTAATAAGCCGGCGTCTGATATTTCTGTGGCAGAGGCCGCAACTTTAACGGCGCTGCTTCCGGCTCCAAGTTATCTTTCTCCATACGGTTCTAATAAAAACGAACTTTTAAAAAGAAAAGATTATGTTTTAGAAAAAGTACAGAAAGCGGGGTATATAACAAAAGACCAAATGGAAAAATCAAAGGCAGAAAAAATAGTTTTTTCAGAAGACAGAACAAATATAAAAGCTCCGCATTTTGTAATGTATGTACAAAAATATTTAAATAAAAAATACGGCGAAGATTTTTTAAAGGAAAAAGGATTAAGGGTTTATACAACGATAGACTGGGATATTCAGCAATATGCAGAGAAAATTTTAAAAGACGCAGAAAAAACAAATAAAAGCCGCGGGGCGAATAATGCAGCCGTGGTGGTTCTTGACCCAAAAACCGGCGAAATTTTAGCGCTAATTGGATCAAAAAATTATTTTGAAAAACCCTATCCTTCAGGATGTGATGAAAAGCCCGCAGGAAGTTGTTTATTTGATCCAAAATATGATGTGGCAACTATGGGGCAAAGACAGCCAGGATCATCGTTTAAGCCATTTGTTTATGCTACAGCGCTTAAAAAAGGTTTTACCCCAGATACAGTGTTATGGGACGCAAAAACTGAATTTAACCCTAATTGCAGCCCTAACGGAGGCCAGCAAAAAGACATGTATGGGTTAGAATGTTATCATCCTCAAAATTATGACGGCGCTTATAGAGGAAAGGTTACTATAAGGCAATCTTTAGCGCAATCTTTAAACCTTCCATCGGTAAAATTATTATATTTGTCGGGGCTTAAAGACGCTTTAAAAACAGCGCAAGATTTTGGAATGACAACTTTAAATAATCCGGATCGTTATGGCTTATCCTTGGTGTTGGGCGGAGGAGAAGTAAATTTATTAGAATTAACCTCTGCTTATGGTGTTTTTGCGACAGAAGGTTTACTGACCTCTCCGTCTAGTATATTAAAAATAGAAGACAGCGGCGGCAATATTATTGAACAAAAAAACAAACAATCTACTAAGGTTTTAGACACGCAGACCGCAAGGCAAATAAATAATATTTTATCAGACAATAATTTAAGGGCGCCTGTTTTCGGCGCAAATTCCGCTCTTTATTTTCCAGACTATCAGGTTGCGGCTAAAACAGGAACGACATCAAATTTAAAAGACGGCTGGACAATGGGATATTCTCCCTTCACGGTTGTGGGGGTGTGGGTTGGAAACAGCGATAATTCTCCAACAAAAGATGTTGGCGTTGGATTAGCGGCTCCAATATGGAGAAAAGTTATAGAAAAAATAATTAAAAATCATGCTGTTGAAAATTTTAATCCGCCAGACAATATAATAAATAAAAGCCCTGTTTTATTGGGCCAGTTAAATTCTAATGACACTAACACTATTTTATATTATATAAATAAAGATGATCCTTTGGGCCCTCCTCCACAAAATCCAAACACAGACGCGCAATATAATTATTGGCAACAAGGAATTAATAATTGGCTGGCTGCCGGAAGATAAAACCTATGTTGATTTAATTGGCATTACCACATAAATATAACTCGCGTCGCCGACCGGCCTTAAAATGCACGCCCCCTCTTCTTTGCTTAAATTAAACATTACTTCTGAGCTTTTTATATTTAATAGACCATCTGTTAAAAACCTGTGATTAAAAGAAGCTTCTATTGATTCTCCGTCTATTTTTCCTATAATAATAGATTTATTTTCGCCAAGATCCGGGCTTTGAGCAAATATTTCTATTTCTTTTTTTTCAACATTTATGGTAATTTTTACTTCGTTGATTTTTCCAGAAAATAGAGATGCTGTTTTAATTTGGTTTAAAAACTCATCTCTTTTTAGTATAACCTGCGTTTTAAATTTTTTAGGTATAATCTCTTGATAATCTGGATATTCTCCTTCAATTAATCGCGAAGTAATTTGTATTTGGGGATGGAGTATTTCTTTCATAGGAAACTCAAATAAAATTTGGCTTGGAGAAAAATATATTTTGATAATTCCTTCTTTTTCCGCTAATATATTTATTATTTCTTTTGCTGGTTTTTGCGGAAGAATAAAAGAATAATCTTTTTTTACAAAAGATTCTAAATTAATTGTTTTTTCTGCTAATCTAAAGCTGTCTGTCGCCACTATTTTTAATAAATTTTTAGAAAAAACAAAATAAATGCCAGAAATTTCAGGCCTTGTTTGAGATAAAGAAGCAACGTCTACTATTTGAGAAAGTCCTTGACATAATTTATTATTATCTATTTCTATATATTCAAGATTTTTAAATTCAGGGATAATTGGAAATTCTTCTGGATTATGTCCTTGTATTTGAGTTTTAAAATTTTTACAGTCAATATGCAAGTTTTGCCCGTTTGCCTCTAATGTTATTTTTTCATTAGGAAGGGTAGAAATATAACTAGAAAGGAATTTTGCAGGCACCGCAACTTTTCCTTTTTTAATAATTTTAACTAAAATCCATAATTTAATAGCCGTTTCTAAATCAGTAGAGCTTAAGCTTAAAAAATTATCTTCTGTGCTTATTAAAACATTATCTAAAATTGGCAAAGATAAATTTTTACCAATTGTTTTTTCCGAAATACTTAATCCTGTTTTTAAATTTTCTTTTAAAACTTCTATCTTCATAATTAATATATTATTAAATATAATTTTATTGTTATTAAGGAGTTAATTTTCTATCTTTTTTAAAAAATAAGTATAAGTAATTTGTTCTTAATTTTTTTTGTGTAAATACTGTGTAAAAAATAGGGGTATAAATAGTGTAAATTTTTGTTATAATTTTTGTCTATTTTAAAATTATTATTTAATCACAGGTTTTTAATACTTTTTATCCACTATATATCCTCTGTTTTATTAAGTTTAATTCCTCTGTTAATTTATTATTTTCTTCGCTTTCTTGAAGTATTTTTTTATATGCATAAATCGCAGTGGTGTGGTCTTTTCCCCCAAATTTTCTTGCGATAGCAGGAAAAGAATATTTTAATTCTCTTCTTATTAAAAACATAGCAACTTGCCTTGGCCTTACGATTTCTTTGCGTCTTGTCGGATCATAAAGGTTTTTTTCTTCCAGATTATAAAATTTAGCAACAGTTTCAATTATTTTTTTATAATTTGCCACATCAAAAGGAGAAAAAATAAATCCTTTTAATAATTTTTTAGCCGTTTCTATATTGGGTATATTATTATTTATCTTATTGTAAATTAACAGCTTATTTAAAGCCCCCTCTAATTCTCTTATATTTTTTTTAACATTATTGGCTATATATTCTAAAATATCATCTGGCAGTTCTATGTTTTTTTCTTGAAGTTTTGTTTTGAGAATAACTAATCTTGTTTCATAATCGGGGAGGCTTACATCTGCTATCATTCCGCCCTCAAACCTAGACCTTAATCTTTCTTCTAATTCTGGTATGGCGTTTGGAGGCCTGTCTGACGATAATACTATTTGTTTATTTTTTTCATATAAAGAATTAAATGCATGAAAAAATTCTTCCTGCGTTTTAATTTTTCCAGCTAAAAATTGGATATCGTCAATAATTAAAACATCAATAGATGATAAATTTAATTTAAAACTTTCTATGTTGTTAGACCTTATAGCAGAAACGATGCCAGAAACAAATTTTTCTGAAGAAATATATCTTACTTTTTTTCTTTTTGGATTGTCAGCGATTTTATTTCCTATAGATTGTATCAAATGAGTTTTTCCCAATCCTACTCCGCCATAAATAAACAAAGGATTATAAGCGACACCCGGGCTTTCTGAAACCGCAAGCGCGGCCGCATGCGCTAATTCATTAAAAGATCCCACCACAAAATTATCAAAAGTATAGCGAGGGTTTAAATTAGTGTCTTTGTTAATTTTAAACTCATCAAATTTCAACTGCTCGGTTTCTATTTTTTCATTATCGGGCGGCATTTTTACCGCGGCAGACATGGCTGGCTGCGGTTTTATCACAAATTCTAATTCTTTTATTTTGTCGTCTATATCGTATAAAGTTTTTAAAATCAGTTTATTATATTTATTGCTTAGCCACTCCTTAGAAAAAGCATTTGGCACTGAAATTATAGCCTTTTCGTCTTTTATTGATATAATTTCAGTATTTTGAAACCATGTGGCAAAATTAGCCTTTGAAATATGAAATTGCATCTGCGCTAAAACCGACTGCCAAAGATCATTTTTATTCACATTCATATTCATAATTCTATTTTTTATATTTTTCTTTAAAATCACTGCTAATGTTCTATTTTCATTTTTCTTTCAATATTTGTCAAACTAAAACAAAAACAGCATATATGTTATTAAACTGTGGATAACCTGTTATTAAAATTAAGTGTAAAATTTTCAAAAACGCGATATTTGACTAAGGAGATTTTTTATTCTATACTAATATATTATACTAAAATTAATATAAGCACAATCTTATGAGCTTTACTTATAAACCAAAAAAGAAAAAAAGGGCTAGAACTCACGGTTTTTTAAAAAGAAAAAAGACAAAAACAGGAAGGACAGTAGTTAAAAAAAGAAGAAGGAAGGGAAGGAAAAAATTAACCGTATAGCATGTTGCCAAAAAGTAATAGATTAAAAAATAAAAAAGATTTTGACAGGGTTTTTAAAGAGGGAAGAGGCTTTAAAAATGATTTTTTAGCGTTGAAAGCAGTTAAAAATAATACAGACATAAGCCGCTTTGGCTTTGTGGTTTCTCAAAAAGTGTCAAAAAAAGCTGTTATAAGAAATAAGATTAAAAGAAGATTAAGAGAAATTATAAAAAAAGATTTAGCCGTTTTTAAAAACGGCATAGATATAGTGCTGATTGTTTTTCCAAACCTTAATGATAAAGATTTTTCAGAAACACAAAAAATAGCAAGCGATCTTTTCAAAAAATCAGGAGTAATTGTCAAATAAAACAAATGTTTAATTTATTAGCAAAAGGTTTTGATGTTATTTTATACCAGCCGCTGTTTAATGGCTTAGTCCTGCTTTATAATTATTTGCCTGGCCATGATTTTGGAATATCAATTATTCTTTTAACAATAGTTATCAGGCTGATTTTATATCCTATTTCAGTAAAAGCGCTTAATTCCCAAAAAACTATTCAAAATTTGCAGCCAAAACTGCAAGAAATTCAAAAAAAACACAAAGACGACAAAGAAAAATTAGCCAAGGAAACCTTAGAACTTTATCGTAAAGAAAAAATAAATCCTTTTTCAGGATTATTTTTAGCCCTTATACAGCTTCCAATTTTAATTGCGCTTTATTTAGTTTTTCAAAAAGGATTAAATCCCAATGAGCTTGCAAAACTATATGGGTTTATTTCAAACCCCAATAATATAAATGCGAGTTTTTTAGGCTTAGTGAATTTAGCTAAACCAAATTTGGTTTTTGCCGTATTAGCTGGAGTTTTTCAATTTTTTCAGACAAAAATGTTAATGCCAAAGAGCGACCCGGGGAAAGGCAAGAGTTCTGATATATCGCAAATGATGCAAACCCAAATGGTTTATTTTTTTCCATTTTTAACAATTATAATACTTTTTAATTTGCCTTCGGCTATAGGGTTATACTGGATAACGAGCGGAATATTTTCAATTGCTCAGCAGTATTTTATTCTAAAAAACAAACCAGCATAAATTAAAAATATGTTAGACCAAAACGATGTTAAAAAAATTAAAGAAACAACAGAAGAGTTTTTTCAAAAAATGACAATTGAACCTTCTGCGGTTGAAGTGTTTTTGTCTTCCGAGCCGATAAACAGCGGCCAAATCAGCGAAGTTATTAATTTAAATATTAAAATAGACGAACCCCAAATTTTAATTGGAGAAAAAGGGCAAACGCTTTTTGAAATTCAGCGCCTTTTATGGGCAATTTTAACTAAAAAAATATTCCGATTGCATAGCGATCGAGGATCCTCGACTTTGTCGGGACAAAAACTTTTTTATTTAAATTTTGATATAAATGAGTACAAGGTAAAAAAAATAGAATATCTAAAAGATATGGCAAAAAGCCTTGCCAATGAAGTTGTTTTAACAAAAGAAAAAAGGGCTCTTTCCCCTATGCCTTCATACGAAAGAAGAATTATTCATTCAGAATTATCGCAAAGAAACGATGTATTTACAGAAAGCCAGGGAGATGGAGAAAACAGGCACATAATTATAAACCCTAAATAAATAGCCCCGCCAAAGGCGGGGCTATTTATTTGATACCGGAATAATCACCATATAATTAGGTATTACTCCTCCGCTATTTCTTATAAAATCCCATTTTATTTGTTTTGGTCCATTTTTATTTATGTCGTCTAAGGTTGGAAACGCCTGGCAATATGTCCATGGGCCATAAGCTTTATCTGTAGGGCTAAAATAAACTAATAAAACAAAATAGTTGCCTTTTATTTCTATTGAAGAAATATTTTCTCCCGCCAAGGCGGGGCATTTTTTTTCTTTACAAATTCCATTTTTTTCCCATTTTATGCAATCTTGCTCTTCTTCGGGTACCGTGCACCCCCCGCTGTTGTTTCCAGAAAATTGCAAATTTTCTAATGATTCTATATAAATGCCACTGGCGCTATTTTTTATATTTTGATTTGGCACTTTATAATAGCCGCCATTTTTATTAAAAAAAGATTTGCGGTAAAAATATACGCCGTCTCCATTGGGAGAATAGTCATAATTATAAATTGAAGCCGAATTAAAAATACCCGGTAAAGTGTTGCATTTTACATTTGGATCAATATATTGGCATTTGCCTTGAAAATTAAATATATCGTAAAGAACAGAAACATAAGCATTTGCAGAATCTTTTTCAATGCTTATTGATTTCGCATTTTTTAATTCGCCAAGGTCTCTTGCGCTAGAAGTAAGCGGGCTAACCTTACCAGAACAATCTTCTGAATTATAAAAATAAACGCCAGCTTGTTTTTTTTCTGGAGGCGGCTCTGGCGCTTTTCCCAGCCCCGTAAAATTAAAAAAGCTTAATTGGGGGTTTATTGTTGTTATTATCAAATAAAGCGTTGATAAAATAATTAAGCCTGTTATTGCGCCAGAAATTCTGTCTTTTGCCATTGATAAGGCGTCTGGACTTATAGGAGATAATAAATATAAAACGCCAGCTATAACTAAAGAAATAAACACTGAAAAAAAGCCTAAAAATATGCCAGCTTTGTAAATGTATATAAAATACTCCGGCAGGCTGCTTGTTGGACCTAAACTTTCTCCTGTTGCCAGCACAGGATAATTAACTTCAAGAGCTGAGGCAAAAATTTTGCTTGGCGTAAAATAAAAAAATCCTACAATTAAAAATAAAAACCCAAAAAAGACAATAAATATTTTTTTTATTTTTAAAGGCATTTATAGTTTCTATTTTATTGGTACTATTTGAACTGTGCCTATATTTATAGAGCCTGTGGCTATAATTGACTCTAAATTTAGATTTGGCGCATCTTTAGTAAAAGTTTGGCAATAAACACCGCCGAATAAAGCATCTTGAGAATATAATCCAACCAAATAATGGTCTTTAATGTTTATAGACCCCTGTTTGTCTTCAAAATTTTTAAACGCGTTTTTATAATCTTGGGTTGTATCTGGAGTGTATTTGAATACAATATCTTTTGTATATTTTGACAGCCCCCTTCCTATTTCGTTTGAAGGCAAATTATAATAACCCTCTCCTCTTATCTGGGCGGCTTGGCTCCATCCAAATGCCTCGCTGTAAAAATCTATGCCGTCGCGGTAAGATGCAGGATTGGTATCCCATTTAAATACTTCTACAGAAGAGGCAGGGAGATTTCCAATAGGAATATTATAAATGTCTTTGTTAAGGCAATAGTTGGTAGACATATTATTCATGGGCAGAATTGGATATGTGCATTGCCCTCCATTAGCAACTCCAATTTCTTTATGAAAA
Organism: Patescibacteria group bacterium; assembly: GCA_038065715.1. GTDB lineage: Bacteria > Patescibacteriota > Minisyncoccia > Minisyncoccales > Staskawiczbacteraceae > JBBTQL01. The sequence continues at coordinate 29,662 of JBBTQL010000004.1, read as the reverse complement.
ATGACTCCATAATATAGGCCGATTGCCGCATTATGAACAAATCTTATTGATTTTATTTTGCCTCTGAACACTTCATCTATTTGGTCTTGATTGCTCGTGACAGCTCCAGAAGAAAATCCAGCGCAGGCGTCGTCTAAATAATAATAAATTCCTGGCGTTTCAAATGCCATTTTAAAAGAGAGGGAGTCAATATTTGAAAAATTATTGCATTCTATTCTGTTTACCCATGCGTCTTGATAACCATTGGCTGTGCCAAAATTTTCTTTAGAAAATTTCCAAATTAAAAGGGCGGGCCCTGGGCTATCGCATTTATAAAATATTGTATTATACCCTCCCTCTGGAACTCCTGTTATTACATTGGACACTTCCAGCGGAACTGCTCTTAAATTTTCTATGCTTTGGCCAATAGAATAAAAAATTCCTGCAACGCCGGGCAATGGCGTTAAGGTGGGAGTTATAAGCACAGGGTTAATAGTTCTTATAATTATAAAAGAAGCCAGAGTCAACACCAAACCTAAAATTGCCCCTTTTATCCTGTCTTTTGCGCTACTTGCGTTTTCTGGACTTTCAGCTGACATTATCAATTGCACACCTCCAACAGCTAACGATATAACAGCTAAAACTCCAGAGAGTATTATGGCTAATCCAAACCAATAAGATATATATATTGACAAACAACCACTGCCCGAGCAATTTGGAGAGGGCGCAACTAATCCAGGAATCTGCGGATAAGTTATTTCTAATGCCAAAGCAAAACTGCTGCTCGCAAAAAGAAATAATAGTATAAAAAACGCAAGCAATAAATATTTGTTTTTCATAATATATTTTTTATTTTTTATATTTTTATTGTTCGGATGTTGCTTGTTGGTCGCAACAAAACCAATTGTCAGTTAATGATTTATTTGAAAATATTGTTCCAGCCCTTTGCCCATAACAGTAAGCTTGTATAAGTTTGTTGCCTAATGTTATTTTACCGCGGAATACAGAAGAAATTAATTCGTCTTGCACTCTTGTGCAGCTTAATAATTGAGCTTGGCTTCCGTAAACATTTTGCACTAAACTGCAATAATTTGTTTTTTCTCTTGAATAAGTTAATTCTTTTAAAAGGTCTGTTCTGCCTTCATAAAGAGACGACACATAAAAATCTATGTAAGAAAGTTTCAACTGCCTGTATTTTTCTGAAACCTCTAAAAGATAATCTATAATCTGCTGGCAAGGATTACCCCCGCAAGGCAAAAAAGAGCAGCTTTCTTTTGTGGTTGTTGTTTTTTCTTCTCCGGTATCAGGATCTTTTGTGGTTGTAGTAGCAGGAGCATTATATTTACAATCTGTTTTGCATATTGGCTTTCCAGCTTTTTTTGAGTCTTTATTATCAGTATCATATTTGCTTGTGCATTGGCAGTATTGGTTTTCGTCCTTATCTCCTATTTTTTTCAAAAAGGAAACAGTGTCATCTAAGCTTTTTAAAATAGTGTCAACGGTATTTTGCAATTTTGAAAGCCATATTTGAGTGTCGTCAACTGTCTGGCCCACTGGTATTTCATTTTCCTTAGGACAGTTGCTATTTTTTCCGACAGGAGTTTCTTTTCCTGCATTATCTTTATTATCCCACCAATTTTTCTCGCAGTAAAATGTTAAAGGGTCGTCATTATAAGCATACTCACTGCATTCAGGCCCCGTTATTCTAAAAGCAGTGACATGAATAGAATATTTATCCTCGCCACCTCCACTGCCAGAGCCGCTGGAGCTGCTACTGCCGCCGCCGCTACTAGAACTACTTCCGCCTCCGCCCGGCCTTTGGCACACACCATTAATGCAAATTCCTCCACCGCTGCAATAGTTAGGCAAATCAGGACGAGTAGTTTGGCAGGTGGCAATTAAGCTCGCTTTTGAGCTGTTTGAAACAGGCGTATACGTTAGGCTTTTAGATGGTGTAGTTGGGCAATTACAGCTTTTTGTTCCGTCGGGGCAAGTTATAATAGGACATGACCCACTGCTACTTGAACTGCTTGAACTACTGCTCCCTCCTCCGCCGCTACTAGAACTAGAACTGGAGCTGGAACCGCCTATTTTGGGTAGTGAAAAGGTTATGGTTTCATCTATTTTATCGCATGGGCAATCTGAACACCTTGAAGCGCTAGGACATTTTAAAGTTTCTGGACATATTTGGCTGCAATAAGCATTTTCATTTACTGTAGAAGAGCAAGACGGATTGTCTGGATTAGGCTGATATGGTTTTGGACATTTTTGTTTATTTTGATTTTGATAAATATAAGATGAAGAATAGTTGGTTTTGTCAGCAGATGATTTTAAGCAGTCAGAATATCCGGCATATAAATTAGACCCGTATTTGCATAAATAAGCATTATCAATATTATATTTTGCGTTGCCCGTGTCGTTAACATTATTTGCGCCCTCTTGAAAACCTTGGGAGTTAAATAAGCATTCATTTTGTGGGTCTAAAACGCATTTTGAATTATCTTTGCATTGTTCTTGGCAAATTTTAAATTCGTCAGAGCATTCATTATATCTTTTAGAGCAGCTTATTGAGCAATCATCTCTGCAAGAAACTATGCATTGTCCAAAATTTTGAGAAGAATCTGAAAGTGTGCAAGGCCTTGAAAGATAAGCATTTTCAACGCATATCTCTTGCTTTTTTAAACATTCAGCATCGTCAGGCTTACAACTGCCGCATTCTTTATATTTTTGAATAGCCTGCTGGCTTGAATCCGGGCAAGTGTCATTGCATTTTTTAAAACAACTGGAATTTCCATAATTAAATCCTTTGCAATATTTTGATGCGTTTACGGTGGCGCCGGTTTCTGGATCGGCAAACGTTTTATCTATTAAAATAACATTTTCTTCTGTTCTTGTTCCTTTTATTTTTTCAAATAAGCCAACAGAAGAAGAAGTAAGGTAGCATCTGCTTGAAGACAGCACGCTTTTTGCGCTGTCTAAAATATTAATATCATTTTTTAATTTATCTTTCATTGCCCGCATTTTTTCCTTAAAATACATCAATTGTTCTATGAGTTTTAAATTATTCCATTTATTTTTATCAATTATGGTTATTGTTTTGCCGTTTATCCTAACCTGTTTTTCAACAATGCTTGAAACGCTAAAAAGTTTTGTTCTGAACTCATCTAACCCCTTATATTCTTTTTCTGGGCTAGAACAAGAGCTGCCACCGCTTGTTTGGCTTCCCCCTATTTTTATTGGCCCGTGTTGTATTTTGTCTTTTATCCCTGTAGGGCAGCAGTCTAAAGTGCCGGTTGAAGGCATTTTACAGGCGCCTTCTACGCAAGGCCCCACGCAGATTATTTCTCCGGAGTCTAGATCTTTCCCCGGTTTACAACCAACTGGCGAGCCGTCTTCAGCTACTTTTGAATCGCAAGTTGACTCACATTTTCCATATTGACTGCAAGAACAGCTATTCATTATTCTAATTATTTCATTTGATAAATCATTAGCTACTTTTGCTTTTTTTTGCGCGCCGTCTGCCAATTGCAAAAGGCAATCAGCCCTGTCGTGGTTTAAATAAGTTGGGCCTTTCACATTTTCATTATTTTCTGTTTTAGCTTGCTCGCCCTCTATAGGGTTTCCATCTTGGTCAAAACCATAACAATCTATTGTTCTTGTTAAAGCTGTTTCAGTTAAACTGCCTATTGGTATTTCTTGAAATGTGGTTATTTTAGCTCCCGGTGGAATAGAATCAACAGGATTCTCATTAAAAGCAACAGAACCTAATTTATCTAACTTAAAAATAACTAAATTAGGGTTTATAGTATAGGCCAATAAATAAGAGCACATTACTATTATTAATCCAGTAATGCCTGATTTTATCCATTCTTTAGCTTCTGCTGGTGCCCTGGTTCCCTTTTTTGGGTCAATTATTTTACCTATGCTCAAACCGAACATCCATAGTATTCCTCCCCAAGCTATTACAATAACAGCTAAAAGCCCGGCAATGCTTATACCTATGTTAAAAAAATATTTTGCATATTCTGGAAAAGAAGAAGTATCGTTTATTGAAAGGCCAAAAATAGGCGGATATCGCATTTCAAGCGCTAAAGCAAAGTTAAAATTTAATAAAAAAAACAGCCCAAAAAATAACAAAAATAAAATTTTATGCTGTTTTTTCATTTAGTTAAAATAAAGTTTTACTGCTCTGGCAAGTTTTCTTTTAAATTCTCTACTCTTTTAGTCTCTTTATTTCTTAAAACTTCTTCTGGCATAGTAGTTACTATTTGGTCTTCTGTCTGGCTTGCCACAACTGAAATTGCCACATGTTTTTTACCGGCAAAGAAAAGCCCTTCGCCAACAGCCGCCTCCAAAAGCAAGTATTTTTCTTGTTCGGTTAAATTAAATGTTTTTTGCACAGTTTCAATATCGGCTGGCGATTGTTTCATTAACAATTGCAAAGACGAGTTTGTAATAATTGCCTTTCCATAATCTGAGCTCATAAAATCAGCAACATTTTGAGTAATAGTTGTCACTCCCAGCCAATATTTTCTGCCTCTTTTTGCCAATCCAAAAAGAAATGAAGCTCCGTCTTGCGATTGCATCAGCCACCAAGCCTCGTCAATAACTAAAATTCTTTTTTTTAATTTTGACCTGACAATGTTCCAAATATATCGCATAATAATATACAGGGCTATTGGCCTTAACGATTCTTCCATATCTCTTATTCCAAAAACAACAAAACTTTTATCTATTGTTATATTAGACTGCTGGTTGAAAAAATCAGCAAAAGTTCCTTTGGTAAATTTTTTAATTCGTTTTACTAAAGATTCGGTGCCTGTCATGCTCTCTAAAATTTCTTCAAAGTCAGACATTATAGGAATATTATTTTGCCAGGTTTTTGGGTCAGATTGCGCAGTAATATCGCGGACAGCATAAGTTTCTGTTAAAGCTTCATCTAAAACACTGTCTTCTTCTGGAGTAAGCCCTCCAAGCATAATTCTTAAAAGCCCAACCAAGTTTATAATGTTTGACCTTAAAATATCCTCTGGGCTGTCGTCTGGTCCTGGCAAAGGCAAATCAAAAGGGTTTACATGGCTTTGCGAAGACAGCGAAATTTTAAAAAATGCTCCCCCCACTCCATCAGCTAAAACTTCATATTCATTTTCTGGGTCAATAATAATTACATCAATCCCCTGTATTAAGTAACGCAGTATTTCCAATTTTATTGCGTAACTTTTACCCGATCCGCTTTTTGCGAATACGACCATATTCGCATTCTCTAAACTAAATCTGTCAAAAAGCACAAGCGAATTATTATGCCTGTTGACGCCGTATAAAATTCCTTCGTTAGAGCTTAGGTCAAACGAAATAAAAGGGAAGGCAGTAGAAAGCGGCTCTGTATCCATTGGAGTGTGCACGTCAAGCAAATCAAGCCCATAAGGGCTGCAAGACACAAACCCTTCTTTTTGTTTAAACAAAGCAGGCTTTATGTAAATTAAGCGCGATTCAAAAATTGACCTTAAAGTAAGCTCTGTGTCTTTTAATTCTTTTTCAGAGTTTTCGTAAATAGTTATATAAAGCCCGAGGCGAAACATTTTTTCCTGGGCAGTCATTAATTTATCTCTTAAATTTTCAATATCTTTATAAGCAGTTTCCAGCGAAGGGTCTCTCACCAGCCCTTTTTCTTCCCTTTCCATAAGTTCTGAAGAAACTTCTGTAACTTTTTTCCTTAGCTTTTTTAAAATTAATTCGCTGCTTACAGGATGTATAAAAAACGATATATCCATTGGAGTGCTTAAATCAATTACAGGAGAAAACCAGCCGGTGTTTAAATATCTTGGATAAGAAAAAACAAAAAAGGACTTGGCAAGCCGCTCTCCCAGTTTAATGTGGTCTTGTAAAACACCAATAAAAGGAGGAGCAATAATATCGCGCACATCAAACGCTTCTTCTTCAAAGATTTTGTCTTCTATTAAATTCTCCTTTTTCTTCCCAAAAAGATTGTCTAAAAACGGTAAAGCCATTTTAAAAATTTCTTAAAATTTCTAAGTTATAATTTATAATTTCTATTAAAGTTCTAATTTATTAAGACTTATTTAATTGATAATTTAATGAAAATTGAAAATTAGAAATTGAAAATTACTTGAGAAGTTCTGGCAGTATTTCGGGATAATATCCTATTTCTGCCTGCTCTGGGTGGTGTATTGCCCAAAAAAGCTCAATAAGTTCTGGTGTTGTTAAAGGTATTGCTTCTAATCCGCACCTGCGAAGTCCCGTAGCTAAAAATTCCATTCTCTGCCAAAGCTGGCCCTTGCATCTTTGAAATTCTTCGTCTTTTATTTCTTTATTTTGCTCTTTTTTGTTTGGATTTAAAAAATCAAATTGTTTTGCCGCCGCTTTTATGCCAAAAATCTCCATTAGGTTATATGGAATCACAACATAAAAGTTTTTTGTCATTACCATATCTCCCACCACCATATTTTTTATAAACTCTCTATAAGAGGTTATTTGTTTTTTTAACAAGCTGTTGGTTTGTTTGTCTTCTAAATCTTTTAAGCCGTCTAAATACGGAGTTATATTTATGTTTCTTGACTGAACGACAATTTGGCAGAAAAAATCTAAAGAGTTTAAAAAGTTCTGGTACGCATAAATAATAGCTGTCTGCTCTTCTTCAGATTTTAAAGCAAAGTTTATAGACGAAACCATCATCACTCCTCTTATAGAGCTGTTTTTCAAAATCAAAACACCTTCTCTTATGTCTTGTATTTCTAAAAATGCTTGCGTCGCGCTTTCCGCCATAGGCTACTAATTTTAAATTTTAAATTTCTAATTTCTATTAAATTTTTATTTATATAATTTCTATTTTTTGTCCATTGTATTGGTCGCTTTCTGAAAAATTAAATGAAATTCATGAGCTTCTTGCCAAAATTTCGTTATTTTATCTTTTAATTCGGGATGGTAGTTTGCCAATATTCTTAGCCAATATTTAGTTTCATTAGCTTCTTTTTTCGAAATATAAATTTTATTTCTGAAATCTTTTTTTGAACTTGATGCATTAGCCTCATAATAATTGGCTCCTATAGATGTTGTGGCTCTTGCAAGCTGGGTTATTATATTTCTGTTAATATCATCTCGTTTAATACTTTTTAAAAAATCTAATACGGCTTCTGAAAATTTTGCGGTTCTTTCTTCTAAATTATATTCTTTTTTATTTGAATCTTTATTCATTAATCATTTAATAGAAATTAGAAATTTAAAATTAGAAATTAGAGCTAAAGACTACTTAGTCTTTAGCTCCACATCTGTTCTTATTTTTCTCAATCTGCTTTGCTGTGTTTTTAAAACTGGGCCTTCTTCTATTTTTTTAATTTGAGTTCTTTTTACGGCATGAAATGGGTAAAGAGATTCTTTTTTCTTCCAGGTATAATTTTTGGCTCCCGCCATAAATCCTATTGAAGCTAAAATAGTGTTTATTATCGGCACGCCATTTATAGTAACAAATGCCAAAAACGCGGCGGCCGTGCCAATTATAAAACTGGCTATGACAAAAAGAAAAAATGGCAGGAAAAAGTATAACACAAAACAAACCGCTCCAGCCCCCACCAAATAAAAAAATTGGCGGAAAGATATAAAGAAAGCAATTTTTCCCTCTTGCTCAATAAATTGTGGAATGGGATATTGCTCCATATGCTTTAATTTTCAATTTCTAATTTTAAATTTTTATTAAAGTATTAAGTAAATAAGTCTTAATTCTTAAAAATTTAATATAAATTAGAAATTATAACTTAGAAATTAATTAAAGAGTTATTTTATTATTATAGCATGCATAAAAACTTACAATCAACAACGAGTTCTCAACATCTTGACACAGATAGTTAGATATGCTATAATTAAGTATAGGCATGAGATTGTTTCTCTTGCCCGAATTTGAACTTTGACAACCCCGCTAAGCGGGGGTCATACACAAAGAAGGAGAGATGCGATGGTAACCTTTATGATTATTTTGAGCGCTACGTTGGGTTTCTTTGCGGTTTTTGTTGTTTTGTTTTTTGCGGTTTTCAAATTCACATTTGTGAAAGAAGGAACCGCAAAAATTGTACTCAAGTTTGGGGCTTTTGATAAAGTTCTGTTGGCAAAGACCGGCTATGCTATGGATGCAGACGGCAACATTGGGCCTGGCGAACAAGAACTTGGATTGTTCGAATTACTCGGCGGCCTGCGTTTTGTTGGCATCAGATTTATCCACACAATCTACAAACGCGATTTTACGTGGGTTAAAAGTTTGCCAGATGGAGTTATGCAGGATCGTTCTGAAGCAGACGTGGATTTTATCCTCGCCTCAGTTGATTACCAGTACGGTCTTAGAATCACAAAAGCTGAGAGTAAGGATCTTCTTGATCTTAATGCTCAAATAACTCTTACGGCTCGCGTAGTTAATCCTTATAAGGCTTTGTTTGCCGTAAAGGATTGGTTTGACGCTGTTGTGGTCAGAATAGCGCCTGCTGTGAGAGAGTACATTTCCAATCACACGTATGAGGAGATTATTAGCGATCCCAAGAGTCAACTTGACAGGGATGTTATAAAACAGTTGAGATTGAAAGGCGAAGATGGTAGTTACAGCATTATAGACAAGCTAAGGGATTTTTACGGAATTGAGGTTCTCGCCCTTGAAACGGTGAATATTGATCCCGATGAAACCTACCGTAAGGCCACTTTGGAAAAATGGCAAGCAGAGCGTGATGCAGAGGCAGAATTAGTTAAACAGAGGGTTGGGGCATTATCTTTTGCCTCCGAAACCTCTGGTCGGGAAATCTCTATGATTTCTCAATGGCTCGGTACTCCGGTAGCAGACCTTCAAACAGAACTTAGGGCTGCAATAACTGCTGATCCGGACCACGGTTTTGAAAAGTGGCTGAGTAAATACCCAGTTGCAAGTAGAAACTGGAATTTGATTCAACAAAAAGTTCTTGGGGTAAGGCCCACTCTTGTTGGTGATGCGAGTGGCGGTCAGTTGGACCCACTCGTACAACTGCTCGCAATTTACCAAAGCCTTAAGAGTAGTGGTGTGACTCCGGTGACGAGTGGAAATCCCACTGCCGGCCAAGGAAATGCGGCAGCTCAGCCGGATTCTGCTGCTAAAGCCGCAATGATTCAGGAGAATTTTGATTGGTATTTCAAAACTTTCGGTAAATATTCTCCTCAAGATCCGAGAGCAAACCCGTAAAAAGGATAAAACAAAAGGGGAATCAGATATTGTATCTGGTTCCCCGCTTTTTATGTTTTTAATCAATTGGCTCTCTATACGAGTCGTTTTTTTGCGGTTGACCGGCAGGTTTTAGAAAATTATTTTCTTGTGTTTTTATTTCTGGTTCAGTATTTTTTGGCAAAACTATTTTTTCAGGTTTTTTCTCTGCATTATTTATTATTTTTTCAACTTCAATCGGCAAGTCTAATGGTTTCATTTTGGGTTCTTCATTCTCGTTTTCCACCCCTTGTTCTAATTTTTCTTTTTCTTCTAATTTTTTTAAAATTTCTAAATCTTCTTGCGATGCTATTCTCGCCAAACTAACTAACTTGCTGTCAATCTCCCCCGCTAATTTTTCAGAAACATCTTTTGCTAAGTTTAAATTATTTTTCAAATATTCAACAAGGTTTTCTTTTCTAATTTCTCCTAAAACAATACTTTCTGCTGTTTCTAACAATAAACCAGAATTTATAATTTTTCCTTCTGTAATTTTTCTTTGAAATTCGTCATTTGTTTCCTTTAAATTAAATCGCTGTAAAATATCAAGAATAATCGGAGCGGTATTTTGTGAAAAAACAATAATTTTATTATTTATATTTTCCATGTTTTTAATCTTATTTTATTTTTTTGGTCTTTTTCCTCTTAGCCAGCCTATTGTGCTTCCTTCGCCGGTTGTATAATCTACTGCTGAATCTATTGCGGCTTTTCCAGTCTTTTTAGTCTTTTCAATAATTCTACCCGGAGCAGATCTAATATAATCTCTGGTAGCTTCAGCTAATTCCACCGTTGCCCCAACCGCCCTTCCTGCTCTATAAGCAAAAGATCGTTTTTGTGGCGTTGGAACTGTTGGAGTTATAATTGCATTTCCGGTAGCTTGGTTTTTTTCATATATTTCTTTATAGTGTTTATATTCTTCAGGCTTGGCGATGTTGAGGTCTGATGCATGTGCAAACCATGCATCCTGTTGGGCCTTGCTTCCTCTTTCAAACAGAAAGTCTTTTTGGTCTTTTGTCATTGCGTTGACAACTGAATCACTGAAAGACTCTGCTTCAACGTTATTTGTAAAGTTTTTAGCAGATTGTTTCCTCACGGCTTCCATTATCTTTTCAGGCGAACCAGCAAAGTTTGGATTAGTTTTTAAAGCTTCTTTTCTTAAGTTTCCTGCGCCATATTGTCCTGCAATATCTAATCTTTGGTTTGCTAAGGTTGTGTTTATTCCTCCTTTCTTATCTTTAAATGTTTCATTCATTTGTCCAGCCTTAACTACCGCGGACATTGCAGCAGCTCCTTTAACGCCACGGCCTGTTCTGGCTAATTGTTGAACCCTTGCTTTGTCGGCATCATTTCCGCTAGCAAGAGCGCCATCCATTCCTTTTTGTTCTTTTTCCACCCTGGCGGCTTCGCTTAAAGCAGTAGTGCCAGTTTGTTTAAGTCCAAATCTTTCCATTGTTCTGCCGACTCCGCCCTTAATTGATTGTGTCGCAGACGATAATTTTCCGCCACTTAATTTATCCGCTCCAGCAAACACACCCTTGCCTCCTAATTTTGCTCCTCCTGCAACGGCTCCCATTGCAAGCCCAGCCGCCCCTGTCGCTAATCCCATCACTGCCCCAGCTGCCATAGATGCTACGCCACTACTCTTTGCAGTCATCTTAAATCCAACAAATAGAAAAATTAATACGATAGAAACAGTAATAATGGTTTGTAATAAATCACTATTTTTCCCAAGTGGTGCCATTAATGGGGCGACTAAAAAAAGAACAAATGAACTGAATACCCCTACAAAGCACCATTTTAAAAAATTATTCCACCATTCTGACCATAGTTTTTTTGAAGCGGGGAATGCCCAAAATGCAAAAGCTAAGGGGGATAAAACATATAATATTGCTAAAATAGCAAATCTTGCGATTAGCAAGATTGCTAAATAAATAAAAGTAAATGCTACGCCTAAATATACAGCAGAAAAAAGCAAAGCAGTTGATGCAAATGTCCATGTTCTATTTTCGGCGGCAGTTTTATTAAGTAAAAGAAATGATTGTTTTTGTAAATTAAAAACAACCGTTTCTGATATTGATCCAGATTCTTCACCTAATCCCTTCGTTATTATATTAGATGCATCAATAACTAAACCAACAAATAAACCCGAAAAATTAATCAAAAGAGCAACTAATATTAAAGGCAACAAAAGTTTTTTAGCTTCATATTCTCTAATTCTTAAGGATGTAGACACTCCTATAATAACAAACCCAAGTACAATAAGCATATTAGCTAAATCTCTTACTGATGCCCAAGCTGGAGTAAAATCTGTACCCAATGACACATCCTTTGATGTTATCGTGGCACCCATAATTTCGCTTACAACATAAGAAAGAATATATGCAGTATAAACGGCGATTATATGGCTACCTTCTACAATAAGAGAAGACAATGATACCGTAAGCGCTTTGCCAAATTCTGTTATTTCAAAGGTAGCATTGCCTGCATTTGTAGCGGATCGGTCTAAAACACAGTAAGTATAAACTGTACCGCCCTGATTTGCTTTGCTTGACAAGCATGTCCAAGCATTTGTAGTTAATGGTGATATTAAGAAAAAAATAAAAAACAAAAAGATAAAAATAAATATTTTTTTATTTTTTAAAATTGAGGAGAAATTTGGCATAGTTTGTAGCTTTTTTGTATGCCCTTGACAGGGCGTTATGATTTGCTATACTAAATATGTATCACCATGATAAAGTACCTCTTGAGGTTTTGTCCTTAGGCGGTGCTTTTTCTTTTATACTCTAATATACTCTAATTTTTGTTTTAAATTATCCAAATAAATCATTTTTTCTTTTCCAGATTTTCTCAAAATTGATGAACACTTTTTTCTGTTGGGGCTGATCACTGTTTTAAATTTATTTTTTTCATAAAAATATTCAACTAAAGAATAAAAATCACCGTCGCTGGTTATAATAACCGCTTTGTCAAAGATGTTTTCATGCAGGTCAATCATTGCCTTTAAAACTAAATCGGCGTCAATGTTGCCTTTGGGCTCTTTGTCATCGCCTAAAATAACTGGTTTAAAAACCAATACATACCCATATTCTTGAAGGGCGTTGTATAAATTTTGATTTCCCGGAACAAATCCGATAAAAATGTATGCTTTAGAAACGCCGTATTTTTCCTTTAAATATATTCTAAACCTTTTAAAGTCTAAATTCCACCCCATGCTTTTTACGCCGAGATTTAAATTCTGACTATCTATATATGCGAAATTATTTTCTTTATCTTTAGACTGGAACATTTTTGTTGTTCAAAGTTGATTTTTTATTTCTGCTCCTATTTCTTTTTCAATTTTTTTTGCCTCGGTTTCAAAAATAATTTTAAAGTTGGGAATATGTTTTTTTATATTTTTTTCTTCAAAAAATTTCCTTGCTTATTTTTTTAATTTCCTGTTGAAAAAATGATTTTACTTCTTTCCATGTAGTCTTAAAATAAATTTTAGGATCGGGGTCGGATTCGGCGTCGTCAAAATAAGTAAGTGATTTTAGGATATGATTTAAGTTCTGCTTCACAGAGTATTGATTTTGGGCCATTCTAACAGTTTCTTTAAGTGGTTGGATATTTAAAGATAACCAGTATAAATCAAAAAAATCTCGTTTTTTTCCTCGCTGGCTTATGGCCGCTATTTTCATTGCGGCAATATCCTGAGGAGACATTATAGAAACGGTTCCAACTTTTAAAAAAGGTTTTGATGCTTTAAAAAATGGATAAGAAATCAAGCTTATTTTCGCTCCATTCAGCTCGCCGTATAGTGTTCCCCTGTTAAGAGAAGATGTTTTCCATGTGTTATAAATACTAAAAGTCTCTTCGGCATTTTTTTCATCAAATGATTTTTGAATTGTAAAAAAATCCAAGTCTATTGAACTGCGATGTCCTGTTTGGAGAGCCAAGGCTGTTCCGCCGGCAAGATACCATCCATTTTGCGAAAAAAAAAGAAGCGCGATGCATTTTAAAAATGCGTCACTAGTAGTTTTTGGAATTGCGCTCAAACGCAATTTTTCTAAATTTTTGTTTATTTTAGGAGGAGAGACCATAAAGATTTTGATTTTTTGCTAATTTGAGCCCTTGGCAAATTCATTACTTTTTTTATTTCATTTTTAGAGTATGTTTTAAAAAGCCAGCGAACTTCATTTGGTTCTCCGAATTCTAAAATCCGTTCAATTATGTATCTAGCATTTTTTTTAATATTTATGCTTTTGAGATCTGTGTCCCAAAAAAGAGTTTGTCTGAATTTCATATTTTATTTTACCATTTTTAGAGGGCTTTTTCAAGGGTTCACATTAAATCATATAAAATATGTTAAACTTGTTGCTTAAAACTGATTTTTTATTTCTGATTTAATCTCGCCTTCAATTTTTTTTGCCTCTTTCTCAAAAAGTTTTTTAAAATTAGGCATATGTTTTTTTATAAATTGTTCTTTTTGCTTATCATCATCTGAAAGAAAAACTTGCTCCATATCTTTTTTATCTTTTTCTTCAAGATTTAAATAAGCGCTTTTTAAAACTCTGCCAATTACCAAGTTAAAAACCCTTAAATTTAAATCTGCTTCTGCCCCCGACATTTTTTTTAAAAAATTATTGTTTGTCATTTATTTTATTCTGATAAATTACTTCTTTTCTTTTTTGCCGTCAAAAGAAAATATCTCTCCCCCAATTTCCCACCCCTCTTTAAAACCGACATTGCCCTTCTTTTCAATGGCCTTTTTTGCGAATTTTAAAACACCCAGTGCTACTTTACCGCAGATAAAAAGAAGCGCGCCTATTGAAATGCCCGCCACTGCGGCGGTTGTTTTAAGGTCTTTCCAATTTTCTGAAACGCTAAAAAATTCCTTAGCTTGTTTTGACCAATATGAGCCCAAAACAGTATCTGACGCATCTTTATTTTCAACTGCCGACAGAGCGTTCTTCACAATTTGCTCTGGATTTTTTTCTTCTTCAAAATTTGGTTCACCTTCTCTCATATTTATTTAATTTTGCATTATTTATAAAATTTAAGATAACCAAGTTATTCACTATTTAATTTTTTCTTTTAACTCTTGAAATATTTTTAAATATTCGGGCAATTCTTTATACAGATTTTCGGCCAGCTCGTCTTTGTAAGTATGGACTGCTTCATTTCTTACCTTCGTCATTTTTATCCAGGAATCGCTATACTCTATAAGTTTCTGCATATATGCTTGTTTGAAGCAGTCATTTGGGGAGTTGCAAATTATATCTTTTTCTTCAAGTATCGATTTTATAAATTTCCACGCTACATCAAAACATAATTCAAAGCGCTTAATCGCGGCGTCACGGTTTATTTGATTTTTTTCTAATTTTAAAATTTTTTCTAAGTTTTCTAATGTTTTTAAATAATCTTCTTTTAAGCTATCTGATTTTGTCATATTTTTATTTTTAGTTAATATATTGTTTAAATTGTGAAGCCACTTCTAAAAATTTCTTGCTTGCATCTGTAAAGTTGACAATATCTATTCTGTATAAAATAGTCAAATTTTCAACTTCATCTTTGATATTAAATATAATAGAATTAGAAATTTTTTCAGGCCCCTCAATGCCAATATCAATGTCCGACCTCTCGTTTCCTTTACCGCTTACGCGCGAGCCAAAGAAAAAAACCTTGTATTTTTTTAAATCAAGATATTTGCCCACAATTTCTAAAATTTCTTTTTTAAGTTTTTCTTGCGAATAATGCTCTAATCTCATATTTAAATTATAAACTATTTGCTAGATTTTTCCAGTCGTATATGCTCAATGTTTCAGCTCTTTGAGATGGCTTAATGCCGTTTTTTACCAGCCACATAGCTGTTTGTTCTTTAGTTAATTTTAGAGTTTTTGACCCTTCACTATGGCTCAGGGCAAGTAAATTATTGCCAAGCTGTTTTCGCGGCTGTGAAAACCCGGCTTTAACAATTTTAAAAAATAAATCAGCATTAATCTGTTTTTTATCCGCATTAATCTGTGGCTTAATTTTTATAATTGCAGAGTCAACTTTTGGCGAGGGCCAGAAGCAATTTTTTGAAACATAGGAAATAATTTTTGGCTCTGCGTAAAATTGCACTGACACCGCCAGCAAGCTCATATCGGGCGGCTTTGTGCAAATTCTTTGCGCCACTTCTTTTTGGACCATTAGCACAAAATCACGCGGAGGTTTGGGAGATTCCAAAAACTTCCTTATTAGCGGAGATGTTATGTAATATGGTATATTTGCAACGATTTTGTAATTTTTAATTTTTAAATAATTTTCTAATTCTTTAATTTTTAAAATGTCGGCATTTATGATTTCTATATTGTCAAAATCTTTGAGGGTTTCTTTTAAAATTTTGCACATTTTTTTGTCTTTTTCTATGGCAATAACCTTTTTGGCTTTTTGAGCCAACTCTTGCGTTAATGTTCCAATGCCAGGCCCTATTTCTAAAACAATGTCATTTTTACTTAAATCTGCCGCTGATATTATTTTTTGAAGAACATTTTTATCAATTAAAAAATTCTGGCCCAAACCTTTTGAAGGCCTTGTGTTATATTTTGCCAATAAAATTTTAATATCTGTTGGCGAAAGTAAATTCATTAGAGTATTATAGCACAATAAAGGGCTGTGTATAACTTCTTGACCTAAGGCCTTGAAAATGATAAACTTAGTTCAAGTTTGATTTTGAATTAACCTCAAAGTTATTTCTAAAACACTCAAAAAAATAAGGGCAAAAATAGACCTGTTTAGAGATTTATTGAAAGGGAAAAGACAGGCAAATTTAAAGGGTTTATGCAAAAACCCCTTGTTTTGTTTCGCCCTTTTATCTTTTGTTTTGCTGGGAATAATATCTTTTGGCTCTGACAGTTTTGCCGATTTAAACAGCTTAAAAAACAGCGAGGTTGTATTTTTCAACTCTTTTTTCAATAATAATTCAGAAAAAGACAACTTATTTATCGGCCAAAATAAAGCCTTGGCCTTAGAAACGCCTGATTTTAAAATAATAGAAGGCAGTTTTGTTTTTGGCGTTTCTACCCCCAATATTTTGACAACAAAAGTTTTAGGCGATATTTTCGGATCTTCTCAACAAACAAACGATATTATTGAATATGCAATAGCTCCCGGCGATACTATTCAGTCAATCGCGCAAAATTTTAACATATCTGTTGCTACATTGCTTTCTGCAAACAATTTAACCAGTGGCACAAAAATTAAAGTTGGGCAAACCCTTGTTATTTTGCCAGTTTCTGGAGTAATACACGTTGTTAAGTCTGGCGACACAATAAGCTCAATCGCAAAAACTTATAAGGCAAAAGTTGGCGAGATAGTTTCTTTTAACAGCCTTACGGGCGAGGGAGATATTTATATTGGAGACTTTTTAATTGTTCCTGGAGGAGTTATGCCGCAAAAAGCGCCAGCAGGACCCGCTCAAGTTCCATTGGCTGATAACTTTTTTATATTCCCAACCGAAGGCAAAATTACCCAGGGTTTGCACTGGTATAACGCAGTGGACACTGCAAACAAATGCGGAACTCCTATCTATGCGGCTGCTGCCGGCCAAGTCCAAAGGGTTAAGTACGGCTGGAATTTTGGCGGAGGAAATTCTGTAACAATTTTGCATTCAAATGGAGTTGTTACTTATTATGGCCATCTTCTGACAATTCTTGTAAAGCCCGGAGACAGGGTTGATGTTGGAGACAGAATTGCTTTAATGGGAGGCCAGCCAGGCGCGCCGGGAGCTGGAATTTCAACAGGCTGCCATATGCACTTTGAGGTTATAGGGGCTAAAAATCCTTTGGCAAAATATCCTATTGGCGCTAAAATAAAATATTAAAAAAACGCAGCATTAAAAAAACGAGGGCAAACCCCTCGTTTTTTATTTTATTTTTTATTGCATTTCATGCACAACTTCGCTTCAGGAACAGCCTTTAACCTTTCTTCTTCAATTTTTTTCTCGCAATTTTCGCATTTTCCGTATCCGTTGTTTTTTATTTTTTCTAAAGCGAAATTAACATCTTTTAACTTTAATTCTAAGCTGTGTTCAAGAGATAAAAGATTATCGTATTCTTGAACTTCGTCTGCCTCTTCTTCCATATTGCCATTTTCGCGGTTTGGATATCTGGCATCCCAATTGTGTTTTAAATTTTTATCTTCTTTAGCAAAACTTTTTAATTCTTCTTCCAAAGATTTTTTTTGCTCTTCCAATTTTGTTTTTAGCTTATCGGTTAGTTTTTTATTCATTATTTTTAATTTTATATATTTTTATTACTGGATTGCTCTTCAACTGTTTGTATAAACTTTTTTCTTTGTTCTTCCTCTGCATCAAATGATTTAGCTATTTTCTCTTTAAAAGAATCAGGCACATCCTTTAAAAATTCTTTTTCTTTGCTCTCGCCCGTTTTGCCCCATTGTTCTCTTTGGACATTTTCTTTCTTTTGAGCATTTATTTCTGCCGCTTTTAATGCTTCCAATTTTTGCTGATCCTCTTCTCCTCTTTTTCTCTCTTGGGCCCTATTTATTATTTTAGAATAAATTTCCCTTAAAGAATTGTCAATTGTTTTTATTTGTTCTTTTAGGTTTTCTTTGTTTTCTAAAATCTTTTGCTCAGCAGAGTCTGCTTCTTTAATTTCAGTGTTTATCTTTGACAATTCTTTTTCTATCGCCCATCTTTTTTTTTCTATTTCCTGCCTTTCATTTTCTATTTCTGTTCTTCTTTGTTCTAAGCTCTTTTTTTCAGATGGCACATTGCTTTCTTTTTCCTTGTCGCTTATAAGTTTTTGTTCATTCTCAACTTTTTGTTCTTTTTCTATTGTAGATTTAAGTTTAGCCTCCCAAATGCTTTTTTCCAGCAGAATTTTATTATTTTGCAATGCCAGCTCCGGCTCATTTTCTTTTTCTAAAACATCAATTTGTTTTTGCAGGCCAAGCCGTTGCGATTCAAGCAAAAAGATTTGCTGCTTTTCAGACTCTTCGGCGTAATCTTTTATCTGTTTTTCGGCCTCGCGCTCTTTCGAAACATTGTTTTGAAGTATTTTCTCTCTCTGGAGTTTTTCTAATTTTTCTTTTGCTTCGTTTTCTTTTTGCAGTTTTTCTAATTTTTCTTGCTCTGTTGTTTTAGATTTGATTATTTTGTCTTTTTCTGTTAATGCATCAGCTTCCCTCATTTTTTGAAGGTCTTTTCTCATTGTCCTCACTTCTGCCCTTTTTAAAAATTCTTTTGCTTCTAACTCGTCAATTTCTGTATCCATATAACTACTAAATTACTAATTTTTACTAATATACTAATTATCGGTTTTATTTTGTAAATTTGAAGGTGGAAATAATACTATTTAAGTCTTTCAACGCTTCTTCTGAACTTAATCCGTTGTCAGAAAAATTTATTAAAATTTCTACCAATTGCTGATTTTTGATATTGGGAATTAAATATCCTACAAATCCACCTATTATATCTCCCTCGCTTATGTAGCAACCTTTATAACCTTGAAAATTAAAATTATTATTTTTTTCATAAAAATTATTTAAATCTCTTTTGCATCTGCCATTAATTGAATCATAAGATATTGTTTCACCACCAGTATTAGAAAATCTATAAGTGTTTATTGGAACAACGGCAATTTTTAGACGATATTTATCTTGTTCACTGCTGGCACGAGCTAAAAAAGATGCTTTTACATTTGCAAGCCCGCCCGTGTATGGATAATTAGCGTCTTGTTTGAGTAAGCCATATACTTGCGGATATTGAAAATTAAATCCGTATTGAGTGTTTGTGTATGTTTTCCAGCCCGCCGTTTCAGTTGTTGATTCGCCTGCAAGGGGAAATGACTTATCAAGGATTTGCTGTGCCTGCAATGCTTTTTCCGCTAATTGCAGCTGTTTTACGCTGAAATATTTATACCCAAAAACTCCGCCAAAAAGGATAACAGTGGCAGCAACAATAATTATTATGCCGGTTAAAGTTGAAATTTGTTTCTGCATAATATTTTTCTCTTACAAATATAGAAGCTTTTATAAATGAAGACGCTAATAATTTTTATTTTATTTTTCCTAAAATAAATTTTTTTATTTTTATTGCTGATTCATTAGCTTTTTCTGCGTCACTACGTGAAAATTTTATATAATCATCTGGATAACGTGATTCAATATAAAACTGATTTAAAAACATTACGCTATCCTTCAGCGTTTCAAAAGATTTTTCAATTTTTATACAATCTTCAATAAGTATTTCCAAGTCATGAACCTTTCTTACATGCAAATCGTGATATGCTAAAAATCCTTTTAAATATTTTTCTCCTGCTTGTTGTGCATGAAAGCAAACTGGATTAAAAAGAGAATTTTCTCTTTTTAATATAACATCTATAAGCGCCAAATCTTCGTCGGCTCGCAAAAACCAGTTTTTAACATAATCTGTTATCATAACTAATGCAAAATATTTAATGGTCTTTTAGGAAACACTATGTTAAGTGCCTTTCCATGTTTGGCATAAATAACTTTTCCGTTGCGTAAAATATCTTCTATAAAAAGATTCTTATATTCATTTACACTTTTTTCAACTTCTTCTGGCGTATAAATCAAAATATCCATGGCAGGAAAATTATATCCAAAAAGTTTTAACCTTAACTCCCTTTCTCTATCGATTCTCTTTTTTTTGCTTTGCTTTACTACAAACAAATCAACATCGCTATCTTGATTCGGTTTTCCCCATGCGAAAGAACCAAAAAGTATAATTTTTTCAGGTTTATACTCTAAAGCAATTTTATCAACTATATTTTTAATTTTTTGTTCAGCTTCTTGCGTGGTCATATTTTTTTATTTTTTTGCGGCTTAAAGCCTGCGTCAATGGCAGATAGGTTTATTCTGCCCAACTCATCTACAGACATTACTTTAACCGGTATTATATCGCCTTCTTTTGCAACCTCAGAAACACTTTTTATGTGAGAGGGCGTAAATTTTGATATATGCACCAGCCCGTCTGTGCCTGGCAATATTTCAACAAAAGCTCCAAAATCCATTATTTTTACAATTTTTCCCTGAAAAACTTCGCCAACTTGAACCTCTCTGGTAATTCCTTTAATCCAATTGACTGCTTTGTCTACTCCAGCTTGGTCTGTGCCGGTAATAAACACCAATCCCGTGTCTTCTACATCAACAGCCACTCCGCACTCCTCAATTATTTTGTTTATCACACTTCCTTTAGGGCCTATAACCTCGCCAATTTTTGCAGGATTAATCTGCAAAGAAAATATTTTTGGCGCAAAGGGCGATAAGCTTTTTCTTGGCTCTGCAATCGTTTTCTTTATTATATCAAGTATTTTAAATCTTGCATCTTTTGCTCTCTCCAATGCTTCTTCCACGATTTTTTTATCTATGCCGTCTATTTTAACATCCATTTGAATTGCTGTAATTCCATTTTTAGTTCCAGCTACTTTAAAATCCATATCTCCAAAATGATCTTCTGGTCCCTGTATGTCTGTTAAAACTTTGTATTTTCCAGTTTCTTCGTCTTTCGCTAAGCCAATTGAAATTCCAGCCACAGGCTCTTTTATTGGAACTCCAGCATCCATTAAAGCAATACAAGCTGCGCAAGTAGAAGCCATTGAAGTTGAACCGTTAGAAGAAACAGACTCAGAAACAATTCTTATTGTATATGGAAATTTTTCAACAGCTGGAAGCACTGGCAGTAAAGCTTTTTCTGCTAAAGCGCCGTGGCCAATTTCTCTTCTTTTTGGCCCGCGCATTGGAGCTGTTTCCCCTGAAGAAAATGGAGGAAAATTATAATGATGTAAAAATCTCTTTTTTCCAACAATTTCCATTCCTTCTATTATTTGCTGGTCGCCGGGCCCGCCTAAGGTTAAAACAGAAAGCACTTTTGTCAGTCCTCTATGAAAAACTCCAGAGCCATGTGTTCGGGCTAAAACGCCAACTTCGCAAGACAAAGGTCTTATATCAATTGATTTTCTGCCATCTGGCCTATGGTCTCTTTCTATAATATTTTTGATAATTATTTTTTCAATTTCTTTTTCAAAAAAAGCTAAAACCTGTCCCGACAGCAAAGCTGTCGAGGATCCACGATTGCCTTCGGGCAATCGGGATTTTTCTTGCAAATATTTTATTAATTCTTGTTTTAATGTTTCAGTGGCTCCTAGATTTTTTTCTCCCGAAGGCGCATTATTTATTGCGTCTTCTAATTTGTCTCCCAACCATTCTTTTATTTCTTTTTCAATATCCAATTCAACAGCAGGTTCAAAAACATCTTTTGTTTTGCCTATTTTTTTTACTGCTTTAATTTGAGTTTCAATAATTTTTTTAATTTCTGGTTCAGCAATTTTAATTGCTTCTAAGACATCTTTTTCTACAACCTCTTTCGCCCCCATTTCAATCATATTAACTAAAATATCCCCCTTTTCCCGCCCATTCTGGGCGAGGCTCGCCCCTTCGGGGGCGGCAATTGCGGCTAAAGTTAAGTCCATATCGCTCTCTTTTTTTTGGCTGTAACTTGGGTTAAATACCCATTCTCCCGCAACCCTGCTTACTCTTATAGCTCCTAACGGGCCATTCCATGGAATATTAGAGGTCGCTAAGGCAAAAGACGCTCCAAGCATAGCTAAAATATCGGGATCGTTTTCTCCATCCCACGATAAACAGGTTATAACTACCTGCACTTCTTTTTTAAAATCTTTTGGAAATAATGGCCTTATTGCCCTGTCAATCATTCTGGCATTTAAGGTTGCTTCTTCTGTCGGCCTGCTTTCTCTTTTCATAAACCTAGAGCCATAAATTTTTCCAGCAGCATAAAACCTTTCCTCGTATTCAACAGTTAAAGGAAAATAATCTATGTCCGGCCTAGAAAATGGAGATAGGGTGGCGGTTACTAAAACCTCTGTATCTCCGCATTGAACTAAACAAGACCCAGAGGCTTGCTCCGTCCAGTTTGTTGTCTTTATTTTTATAATCTTGCCTCCGACTTCTAACTCAAATGTATCTTTTGTCATTTTTTATTTCTGCGATGCCAGTATACGAATACATGCTAATTATACGAATAAATTTATTAGTGCAATTAGTATGAATTAGTACACCAGCTCCCGCAATTATTTATATTTGTTTTTTTAATTTTTCAAATTCTTTTATTCCAGCAAATTCTTTAACATTCCAGCGATTAGACCGCCCCATTTTATTCGGCTTACATAGAGGGCAGCTTCTCTTTTTTTGTTTAAACCGCTTTCTCATTATTTTCTTAAATCTTTTAAAGAATTTAGTTTTGTAATTCTTCCTGCTTTTATATCCGCTTCGGCGCGCGCCAAACTCTCTAAAAATTCTTTAGAAAAAACTTTTGTCGGATTTTTTACCTTTCGACGTTTTTTCATAATTTATTTGCTTTTATTTAACCGCTCAAACACGTCTGAGCGGTTTGTTGTTATTTCGTAAAATTAAAAGTTGAAATTATTTGGTTTAATATTTGTTTTTTATACTGAACAGCTTTTAACTGCCCTGCCGTCTGTTCCGGGGTTGCATCGCTTACTCCGTTGTTTATAACACCGCCATAACCAACTTCATGCCAATAAACTTCAGAAGCAAGAATATAACAAACATTATTACGAACAATGTGATTATAAATCACAAATCCTCTTGCGCCACCCATTGCCGAATCGCCACCTTCGTATGAGGTATAAAATTTTTCTCCGTTTATAATTTTTGTGTTTACAATATCTCTTGAATCCGTGAAATTCGGATTTTTTAAGCACTTTTGCAAATCTCCGCTGCTGTTTCCGGCTAAAATTCTTATATTCGACCAGTCTATATAATTTTCTTTTTCTGATTTGATTGCTAATATCTGGGAGACCTGGTAAGTATAGAATGTTGATTCTTTTTCTTTATTATCATAAATTATATAACCTGAGGGATATTTTATTTCAAATCCGTAATTGTCATTTGTATATGTTTTCCAGCTCGCGGTTTGGTCAGGTTGATTTTGGTTTTGTTGCTGGTTTAAAATTTGCAGTGGGATATTTTTTTGAGCGAGATATTGCCAGGCAAAAACGGAGCCGAAAAGAATGACTGCGACAGCAACGATAATTATTATGCCGACTAAGAATGTTGTCCCGCCTTCTGCGGGATCCCGCTGTGGCGGGAAAATTCCTTTCTGTTTTTCGCTTATTTTTTCTAAAACAAAATTTTTAATTTTTATTGTTATATTATGAGCTTCTTCTGCCATTTCCCAAGTAAAAGATTCTAATGGAATATCAGCCGGATAGCGAGCGCCAATATAGTAAGGATCAAGCAATTTAAGCTCGTTCTCAATCCTTGTAGTATCGGGAGAATATGATTTTATAAATGAAATAAGTTTTGCAAGACTGTGAATTTTTTTAGTGTCGCCAGAGTAAAACAGCAGAAGGGCTTTTAAATATTTTTCTGCAATTTGATGGGAAATAAAACAAACAAAAGCTGGTGTTCCATCTCTGTGTTTCAAAATTGATAAAACGTTTAATTCGTCGTCTTCGGCTCTTTCTATCCACTCTGAAACTAATATTTTTTTATTTTGTTCCATATAAAAGCTTGCCATTATTTATTATTTTTAAAATAAACGGATCTCCAATTTTTTTCCTTTTTTCAAGCTGCTCGGGAGTGTAAACCAAAACATCAACCGCTTCCCCTTTCTCAAAAATAATATTATAAACATCTTTCATCATTTCAAGAGTTGACTTGTCGCTTTTTTTAACTACAAATAAATCAATATCACTGTCTTTTGTCGGGTTTCCCCATGCAAAGGAACCAAAAAGAAAGATCTTTTCAGGCTTATATTCTTCAGTTATTTTATCAACAATACTTTTAATTTTTTGTTCGTTTTCTTGTTCTGTCATATTTTTTCGCTATTATTTATTATAAATTTCTCCTTAAAAATCAAATTTTTATTTTTTTAGTAAAAATTTTAGCAGGCCGTCGTCTAAATCAATAAACTCATCAGCTATTTCTTTTAGCCTGGAGGATGTTGTTTTGCCAAAAGCCATAACTTCTACTCGTTTGCCTTGGTTTTTTAAGTATTCAACCAAAGCGATAAAATCGCCATCGCCCGACACCAAAACAATTACATCTAATCCCGGAGAGGTTCTTATAGCGTCAATTACAATACCCACATCCCAGTCGGCTTTTTTAGCTCCGCCGTAAAATTCCTGCAAATCGCGCACGCGGGTTTCTATGCCAATTTTGCTTAAAGCATCAAAAAATGGCGCTTCTTCGCCAGTTTTTGTGCGCACAACATAGCCAAAAGCCCTAATAAACTTTCTCCCTGCCACTGCCTGTTTTAAAACTTCCTGAAAATTAACCCTTGAATGATAAAGGTTTTTAGCAGAGTGATATAAATTTTGGATATCAATTAAAACCTCTACTCTTTGTTCTTTTGGCTTTTGCATATTATTTTTTAAGCCCGATTTTTTTGATTATAGCCGAATAACGCTTTTCGTCCTGCTTTTTTAAATAAGCAAGTAATTTTTTTCTTTTTATAACCATTTTAATCAGGCCTCTTTTTGAGTGCACGTCTTTTTTGTGCTTTTTTAAATGCAAAACCAGCTTGTCAATTTCTTTTGACAGCAATCCAATCTGCACATCGGCAGACCCGGTGTCTTTTTCATTTATAGCTACTTCTTTAATTATTTTTATTTTTTCCTTAGTTGTTAAAACCATTATGATATTTTTAATTTTAATAAAAGGCATTCAGCCTTTAATTTTAGTATACTCTATTTTATATCTTTTGTAAAGCCTGCCTGGCCTGCTAAAGAGTGCCCCCACCAGGAATCGAACCTGGATTTAGAATTTAGGAAATTCTCGTCCTATCCGTTGAACGACAGGGGCAAACCACATTTTGCTATCGCAAAAGTGTAATTTTCAATTTTAAATTATCAATTTTCAAAATACCAGAAATTTTGAAAAATATCAAGCCTCGCATTTTTAAAAATTTCTAGTATAATAAATTAAATTCAATAATAAAAAATAAATAAAATTATGAAATCAAATTCTCCAATAATAGCTATTGCAAAAAGAGTCTGCCCGTCAGTTATAACCGTTGTTGTGTCAAAAGACCTGCCAAAAGTAGATGATTTTATGAGTTTTCCTTATGGGGGCAAAGAATATATTGTTCCAATGCCAGACAAAGGCGGCAAAAAAGGAAAGACAGAAAAAACTCAGATTGGCGGAGGTTCTGGATTTATTATTTCAGAAGATGGTTATGTAATAACTTCAAACCATGTTGTTGCTGACACCACAGCTGAATATACAGTTATTTTAAGCCCCCAAAAAAAATATCCTGCCAAAGTTTTATCAAGAAACCCAATAAATGATATAGCAGTTTTAAGAATAAACGGAGATAATTTGCCATATATTGAACTTGCAGATTCAAACAATATTGAGTTAGGAGAAGAAGTTGTGGCAGTGGGAAACGCTTTAGGAGAATTTTCAGACACTTTATCAGCTGGCATTGTTTCGGGGCTTTCGCGATATATTACTGCTTTTGGCGGAATTGACCATCAAATGCAAAACTTAAGGGGCTTGATACAAACTGATGCCGCTATTAATCCGGGGAACTCCGGAGGCCCGTTGGTAAATATGGAAGGGCAGGTTATTGGCATTAACACTGCAATGATAATGGGAGCTCAAAATATAGGTTTTGCCATTCCCATAAATTATGTGAAAAAAGATTTAGACGAAGTCAAAAGATTTGGAAAAATAGTTGTTCCGTTTCTTGGGGTAAAATATGTAATATTATCAAAAGAAATGGCAAGAGCCAATAAATTGCCAGTTGAAGACGGAGCTTTGGTTGTAAGAGAAATGCTGGGTGAGCCGCCAGTGGTAAAAAATTCTGCGGCAGATAAAGCTGGCATTAAAGAGTTTGATATAATTTTAGAATGCAACGGAGAAAAAATTAACCTTAAAAATTCTCTGGGGCACATTTTACAAAAATGCAAAATAGGACAGGAAACTAATTTTAAAGTTTTGCGCGATGGGAAAGAAATAACTTTAAAAGCAAAACTGGAAGAGAAGGAATAATTAAATTATGTAAATTATTATAGTGCGGCTTTTTCACTCGAGTGAAAAAGCCGCACTTATGTTTTTACAATAAAAAGACCCAGTGATGCGTTGCATCGCTGGGTTGTGTTGTTTTTTTGGCTTTTAGCCGTTTTACTTATCGCCAGGCTTTAATCCAAGCCGAGTTAAGAACTCTTTGCCCTTGCCAAGGTCAAGCCGCACTGAACCGCGGCCTTTTTCTTTGCAAATTGGGCAATCTTCCTCCCTGAACATTTCCATATTCACGTTAAGTAGGGAAAAAAGTTCCTGAACACGGAGAGTCCCAGCGTTAACCTTTTCGCCGCTCCGATTGCACAAACATGCAACACCAATGACTTCGCCTCCAGCTTCCAAAATAGCATCACGCGTTTTAGTAACAGTGATGCCTGTGTTGATAATGTCTTCCACAATCAGGCAACGTTTGCCTTTAACATACTTGTCATATCCGCGCTTTATAACCCGACGAGTGCCGGTTTTGGCGGTGTATTTGATCTTTTTAACCGCCAAATTCCCGTTAAAAGCGCTTGTTTCAATCCTGACCAAGCCCCTTGATTCAAATTCTAAAGAAATCGGGGGTTTTTTAGGGCAAACATTAGGCATGTCGCAGGGAAATTCCTGTTCTGTCAGCACATCTTCTTCGTCAGCGCAGATGGCGCGAGTTATTGACCGAATACCACCTGACAAGGTATTATTAAGCCAGCCTGCCAAGGTATTATTGAGCCAGTAGGTTGTCCACTGTGATAAGTTGACTGCCCCCACAGTTGGTCCAACTACTGTTGCCACTTCAAATCTTGCAAAATACAAAGCTATTTGTCCGCATAGCTGACTTACAGAGTTTGTATACGGATAAATTGCATCTTTGTTTACGTAAGCTGATCCATGATACCATCCGTCTGCTTTTTTTGCATAAACAAAGTGATCGTCGGTGATAATCGCTTCGCTTTCTGCAAAAATGTCTTTTATTTCTTGCTGACTCAACATAATCGCACCCTCTTTCTTCGCCGAGAACAAAATGTCAAAGACCAACGAATATTTATAATCTACAATATTATTTTTAATTAGTCAAACAACAACAAAAACAACAACAAAAAATCTGCCCTGCACTATGGGCAGATTTTTATTATTTCAAAATTTTATTACTGCGAGCAGGCCGTGCTGCAATTTACACAGCCATTAGCATCTGGCAAATGGTTTCCAGGGCATGGGTCCCAGAAACAATTTACTGTGGGGCAGTTATTATTATTTACAGGGCATTGCGCAAATTCGCAATTTGGCCCGGTTCTACCCACATAACTTCCGTCAGGGCACTGCTTTGCGTCTTGCGCGCAATAAGTTTTGCATCCATATAGCGAGTTTAATTTTGCCCTTGTTGACGAACCAACAAAACCTGTCCCGCGTTTTAAATTATACGGAGTTAAAATTTCAGAGGCATATTTTTCCTGAAAACCAGTTACAGCTGAAGCAGTTACTCCTCCAAATTTACCATTAAATTTGTCTTCATTTAAAGAACTGCCAAATCCTTCTTTCTCTAATACTTTATGAAGAGATTCAATTTCTTCAGCTCTTCCTTCATAATTACAACCAGCCCAACCTCCGCCAGCCTCGATGCTGGGACATCCCTTATCTCCAAATCTTAGATTTTTATTAAAAGTGTGGCACCATGGTTGTCCTCCTTGCTGTTGGGCCAACATATTTTGCAGTTGCGCCTGCAACTGGGCTATTTGCGCCTTAATTTGTAAAATTAATGTCTGAATATCTGGCGTTTTTGCTTTAATACCAATGCCAAAACCCAAAATTGCAGTTATTAATAAAACTGATATTAAAAAAAATTTAATCTGCATATAATTAAACATTAATGTTTATATATTTATAATAACGCGCATTTAACAAAAAACAACTACATCTGCGCTATTACTCCTGTATTTTTACAACTGCCTCTTTTGTATATAAATTTGAAGGGTTCCAAAGCATAAAGCCATTGTAATTTTCGCCAAGCGCGTCTTTTAAAGCTTTTATTTCTAATTTAACTTTTTCTGCATCGTAATGTGCGCCCATATTAAAATCCTGAACCCACGGCCTGAATTTTGCTGATGTTTTTTGTAAATTGTTATATTCTACCAGCCTTTTTAAAGCGCTGTCCATTGAATATTTTATAACTTCATAGGGATGGTCAGCTGGATTGCTAAAACCAATAAACCCGCTTACATAGTGCGAAGGATAAACCATTGGCGAAACATAATCAAAATAATTAAAAGAATCTTCAAGCAGCTGGCCTACGCCCATGTCGTCTTTGCTTGTTGTTGTTTGCCCAAATAAATCTACAGATATTTTTTCATCTGGCAAACTAGCTCTTAAATATTGAAAAAAATTATTTAGCGCAAAATGTTTTAGAGTTTTTCCGTCCCAGTGGGGAAACCCCATATTTTCAAGCTTTCCATCAGAAGGAAATCTGATATAGTCAAAATTTATTTCATCAAAGCCGCGCAAAAAAGCGTCTTTTGCCAAAGAAATATTATAATCCCAAACTTCTTTTGAGGCAGGGTCAAGCCAAGATAGATTGTGATTGTCCAGCCACAACACTGGGTTATTGGCAGGGTCTATAGTTTTAGTTTTATCATAAATTGCCAAATCTGGCCTTGCTTTTGAATATGCCGGGTCTTCAAAAACAGATATTCTGCCTATTACATAAATATTTTGGTCATGGAAAAATTTTACAAGGGCATTTATGTCTGGAATTGCGTTTGCGTAAAGGTTATATTTTTTAACCTCTTCTGCGCCAGAGTTATACGAAATTAATCCAGAATAATCTTTAATATCAATTACAACTGCATTAATTTCTGTTGTTTGAAAAAGATTAGTTAAATAATTAAGATATGATTTGTTTCCTGCTGACCAGCCAGTAACATAAACCGCATTAATAATTGATGGGGGGGTTTCTAATTTTTTGGGCGGAATGATTAAGTCGCTTGGATTACTTAAATTATTTTCTTCGTTAGAAACATTATTTATAACATCGGGCAGATTTTCATTATTGGCAGTTTTAACCGGAGAAACTTTTTTTAATACAGTTTCAGTTGTGGAAGATTTTCTAAACATTGCTGTTATAAATTCTGGCTCCACATTAAAGCTTTGCGAAATAACAAAATAAAAACCGGCTGTAAACGGCACTACCATAAGAATACAAAGAGAAACAATTATTTTTTCTAAAAAATCCATATTTTTCTAATTATACGGTATTTTTTAAAAAAAATAAAATGGGCGGCTAACGGGGGTCGAACCCGTTCTGGGAATGCCACAGATTCCAGTGCGAAACCGTTACACTATAGCCGCCATGGTGCCCCCGGTTGGAATCGAACCAACATCTAGATCTTAGAAGGATCCTATTCTATCCATTGA
>JBBTQL010000003.1:0-1201 GCA_038065715.1 Patescibacteria group bacterium | reverse complement strand
CTCCTCAGTTCCTTAGGTTTTGCCAAAACACACTAGTAGTAAACTCAAGGTGCTACTATAATATTAGCACACTAATTATTAATCGTCAATTAAATTTATGCCTACTTCCCTTTACAAGCATTACAGGCGTCAAAAAACTCAGGATGAACGACAACATAGGCTCTTAACTTAGAAATAGCACGGTGGAAATTAGTCTTGATATTTTCCGTGGTTGTCTCTAATATTTGGGCAATTTCCGGGTAGGTATCATCTGGATGCTCTGCAACATAAACTAGTATTTCAGCCTCTCTGTCTGTAATAATGTGAATTTTGCTGTTTGGTTTTGGAGATTTTAAAAGGGCAATTAATTTCTTATAATTCGGAAAATCCGGAGAATTCCTAAAATTCCGCAGCTCTGATTCATACTGTTGTTCGGGTGTTTTTGCGTTTGGATCCGCAAATAAGAAATCACGGCATTCATCGCCATCTACAAATTGTGGAATCTGTACCATTTTTTGTAAAGTTAATATTTCAAGATACCTATATGTAGCGTTCCATAACGCTTGGTCACTATATTGAGGCATCTTATCACAACCCATTATTTTTAAAACCTCTTCCTTTATTGGATCGTCTTCGCCTGGACCATCTTTATATTTTTTCATAAAATCATGTATTCTAATTCCTAACTCTGACATATTTTCATCTATTTCTTGAGGAAATTTTTTAAGATAATTATCAGATATATTTTTAAATGCGGGGTTTAAAGGTTCTCCTTGGATTTCAACTATCACGTCACGTACCACATCAAATATAGCCAATGCTTGCGATTTTCCTGTTTTTACCATAGCAGCAATTTTATTTATATTTTCTAAAATTAATAACCTGGCCATTTCCATGGCATCCTCATAGGTCATACCCAGTTTTAAAAGCCTTGCAGAAGCTATTCTACCTACATATCTTGCCGTAAGTTTTTCAGATAAAAGCACGAAATCGTTTCTAGCCCGTTCGTGTTCTGGAGAACCCATAGTTGATTTTCTAACTGTTTCTAAGCATTTCTGCCTTTTTAATTCTATCTGGGCTGTATCAAGACCGTCAAGGCACTCTGTAAAAATGGGGCATTCGTCTGATCCTGGCTTTGCAAGATACGCGTTAACGCCTTTTGTTTTTCCCGTCCACTCTTTTCTAAGCAAAAACATTATTTGTTTAATGCTTAATCCCGCAT
>JBBTQL010000002.1:0-56275 GCA_038065715.1 Patescibacteria group bacterium | reverse complement strand
TTGTGACTCCATTAGAAATAACTGTGTCTGCATGGGCAAAATCAAATAATTTAACTAATAGTGGTTCTATTGTTTCTAAGTATCAACCCGCCACTGGAAAAAATGGATTTGTGATACAGCAGTCAGCTGGAAATATGCTGGCTCTTGTTGGCGACTCAACGGGTAAAAGTATTGTAACCCTAACTGGCGCTTCTGATTTAAATTGGAACCTATGGACAATGACTTTCAAAAACCAAGTAATTACTTTCTATAAAAATGGTGTGGAAAAAGGCACTGCAAATTGGGTTGGAGGAATAGATTCATTATCAAATCATCTTTTTATTGGGGCGGCATATCGCACTGACACCACGGTAAGAAGTGGGTTTGACGGTTCTATTGATGATGTAAAAATTTATAGCCGATCGTTATCTGCAGCAGAAGTTCTTGGACTTTATGAGAGTTATCCCCCTTTAGCAACAAAGACAACAAAATCTAATTTAGCAAGCCTATTAGAAAATATTATTAAATCTACGGTAATATTTCTGGCTTCTATTACTACAGCAATTCAAGAAATTATAAAGTTTATTTTTAGCATTTTTATTAAATAATATGCATAAAAAAACGGCTTTGCTGGTTTTAGCAAAGCCGTTTTGTTGTCACGCTGCGCAACTTATTTACTTTTCCCTCGTTTGTAATTATAATAGAATAATGTAATTTAATAATTATGATAGATACAAATCCTAAAAAAATAGAAGAGATATTAAGCAGGGGAGTGGAAGAGATTTTTGAAAGGGAAAGTTTGCTTAAAAAATTGCAATCTGGAAAACAATTGAGGATAAAATTTGGTATTGACCCTACTGGTCCTAAAATACATATAGGCAGAGCTTTTCAGTTTTGGAAACTAAGAGATTTTCAGGACTTGGGCCATAAAATTGTTTTAATTATTGGAGAC
The DNA here is from genome assembly GCA_038065715.1 of Patescibacteria group bacterium. Lineage (GTDB taxonomy): Bacteria > Patescibacteriota > Minisyncoccia > Minisyncoccales > Staskawiczbacteraceae > JBBTQL01. The sequence continues at coordinate 55,344 of JBBTQL010000002.1, read as the reverse complement.
TTTACTGCTCAAATAGGAGATGCTTCAGATAAACAGGCGATGAGAAAACCTTTGACAGAAAAAGAGATAAAAGAAAACTTGAAAAATTATTTATTTCAAATTGACAAAATTTTAGATATAAAAAAAGTTGAAGTTCGTTATAATGGCGAGTGGTTTAAAAAAATGAAAGTAATAGATTTTGTAAATTTGCAAATGATTTTTACCGCTCAGCAGATAATTCAAAGGAGAAATTTTAAAGAAAGGTGGGACGAAGCAAAACCAATTGGCTTGCATGAATTAGACTATCCTTTATTTCAGGGATATGATTCTGCGGCAGTGAAATCTGACGTTGAAATTGGAGGGTCAGATCAGCTTTTTAATCTGCAAGCAGGCAGAGAAATACAAAAGTTTTTTAAACAAAAACAGCAAGATATAATGACGTCTAAGATGCTTAACGGGCTTGACGGCAGGAAGATGTCTACAAGTTGGGGCAATATAATAACAATTATTGATGAGCCAAACGATATGTTTGGCAAAGTAATGTCAATGAAAGATGAATTGATTGATGAGTATTTTGAATTAGCTGCAAGGCTTACAAAAGAAGAAATTTTTCAGATTAAAAAAAATTCAGATAATCCAAGGGATATAAAAGCTCGCCTGGCAAAAGAAATTGTAAAAATGTATCACGGCGAAAAGAAATCGCAAAAAGCAGAAGAAGAGTTTAATAAAATTTTCCGCAATAGAGAGCTGCCAACTGATATTCCTGTTTTCAAAACAAATAAAAAACAATATTTTGTTTTAGATTTATTATTTGACGCAAAATTAGCCGCTTCAAAAAATGAGGCAAAAAGATTGGTTGAGGGCGGGGGAGTGGAATTGCAAAACGGAGATAAAAAAGAAAGAATTGCCGATTGGAAAAAAGAAGTAAATTTAGAAAATGGAATGATAATAAAAGTCGGCAGCAGAAAATTTGTAAAAATAAAAATTAAGTAAAGATAAAATGCATAGGTTTTTAGTTAATGAAACATCAAAACATATTGGAGAAAAGGTCAGGGTTGCGGGCTGGGTAAATACCAGGCGCGCTCACGGCAAAATTTTATTCATTGATTTGCGGGACAAAAGCGGAGTTTTGCAGATTGTTTTTTTGCCTTCAAATAAAGAGGTTTATGAATTAGCCGAACAATTAAGGCCTGAATGGGTGATAGAAATTGTCGGGCAAATTGTGAAAAGGCCGGAAAACATGGTAAACCCTAAAATTGAAACCGGGCAGGTGGAGCTTTCGGCAGAAAGTTTAAAAGTTTTATCAAAAGCCGAAACTTTAACATTTTCTATTGACGGCGATGGCTACGACATTTCTGAAGAAACAAGAATGAAATATAGATATTTGGATTTAAGGCGCGAAAGAATGAAAAACAATCTTACTATGCGACATAAAGTAATAAAATTTATCAGAGATTTTTTAGACAAAGAAGGGTTTATAGAAATAGAAACTCCAATGCTCACAAAATCAACGCCAGAAGGCTCTCGGGATTTTATTGTTCCGTCTAGATTGCAACCGGGAAAATTTTATGCGCTTCCGCAATCTCCCCAGCAATATAAACAACTTTTGCAAGTTGCAGGGTTTGAGAGATATTTTCAAATTGCAAGATGCCTTCGTGATGAAGATCAAAGAGGCAACCGCCAATTAGAGCATACGCAATTAGACATAGAAATGAGTTTTGTGGAACAAGAAGATGTGATGAATTTAATTGAAAGGCTGCTTATTATGATTGTTAAAACTTTTTATCCCGATAAAAAAATTCAAGAACTTCCGTTTCCAAAAATTACTTATAAAGAAGCGATGGAAAAATATAATTCCGATAAACCCGATTTAAGAAAAGATAAAAAAGACCAAAATCTTTTGGCTTTTTGCTGGGTTATTGACTTCCCGTTTTTTGAGAAAAATGACGAAAATAAATGGACTTTTACGCACAATCCTTTTTCAGCTCCGCAACCAAAATTTATGGAAAATTTATTGGATAAAAAAAATATAGAAGAAATTTTAACCGCCCAGTATGATATTGTTTTAAACGGCGTGGAGGCAGGCGGTGGAAGCATAAGAAATCATAGCCCAGAGGCGCTGGAAAAAGTTTTTGAAATAATGGGATATAAAAAAGAGGAAATAAAAGAAAAATTCGGACATATGTTAGATGCTTTCAGCTTTGGAGCTCCTCCTCATGGCGGGATTGCTTTAGGATTAGACAGGGACTTATCAATTTTACAAAACGAGCCAGACATTAGAGAGGTTATTGCTTTTCCAAAAACCGGAGACGGCAGAGATTTAATGATGTCCTCGCCTTCAGAAGTTACAAAAAAACAGTTAGAAGAACTTCATATAAAAATAAGCTCTGCTAAATTAGAAAAAATTAGTCCAATTAAAAAAGAAACAAAAAAACCCTTCAACAAAGTTCAGGGCAAGATAAAAAAATGAATTACCACGAGATACTCAAAGCCATTGTTTTCTGTTTTATTATTTTTATATTTGTTGGATTTTTTTGGATATTTACACAAATTTTTTCCAATAATTTAGAGCAGTTTTTTTTGTGGAAAACAGCTTATAGCAACCAATCCTTGTTGGCCAGTATTATAAATAATGTTTCTAATCCAGAAATTTTATTTCCGGCCCGCAATTGGCAAATAAAAGATTTGGAAATCGATGCGCCTTCAGCAATCTCTGTTAATATTACTGATAACGGCAGTCAAGCAAAAATTCTTTTTGAAAAAAACTCGGGCAAAAAACTGCCGATTGCCAGCTTAACAAAATTAATGACAGCTGTAATCTCAATAGAAAATTATAATTCTTCGCAAGAGGTAAAAATAAGCAAAAAAGCCGCAGCGCAAGGAGGACTTTTCAAGGCAGGAGAAACATTTTCAACAGACACTCTTGTGCAAGCTATGTTAATTGGATCAGACAATAGCGCAGCTTACGCGCTTTCGGAAGTAATGGACAAAGAAAAATTTGTTGGCCTAATGAATGCTATGGCAGAAAAATTTGAGCTTTTAAACACTTATTATTCAGACCCAGTTGGTTCTGATACAAATAATTATTCAACTGCTGAAGATTTAGCAAAGTTAACTAAAAAGTTATTAGAAGATTATCCATTGATTTTTCAAATTACAACAAATCAAGAATTTCAAGTAAATAATTTGGACGGCACTTTTCATCATAAAGTTATAAGCACAAACCAACTGCTTGATAATTCTTTTGTTGATTGGTCAAATAAAATTGTAGGCAGTAAAACAGGCACAAATGAAGAGGCGGGGGAGTGTTTAATTTTAATTTTAAAAGCTTCAAATAACAAAGGATATTTAATTAATGTTATTTTAAATTCTAAAGACAGGTTTACAGAAATAAAAAAAATAATTGATTGGACAAACGCCGCTTATGAATGGCGAATTTAAAAAATAAAAATGACACAACTTGCTTTCAACGTTATAAAAGTTTTAGTAATATCATCATTAGCCTCTATTGTAGCCGTAATTTGGTGCCCGCTGCTTACTCATTTTTTATATAAATACAGATTTTGGAAAAAAGAGGCAAGAATTAAGGCAATTAGTGGTGAAGACGCTGTAATTTTTAATAAATTGCATAAAGAAAGGGAAACAAGGGTTCCGCGCATGGGCGGGCTTTTAATTTGGATCACCACTATATTTATTATTTTTTTATTTTATGCCCTTTCTTTAATTTTTCCTGATTCCTTTTTTTCTCAATTTAACTTTTTGTCTAGGTCACAAACATGGCTTCCTCTTTTTACATTGGTGGCGGCTTCTTTGCTTGGCCTTGTTGACGACGTTTTGCAAGTTTTTGGAAAAGGAAAATATATAGCCGGAGGGCTTTCTTTTAAAAAACGGCTATTTCTTGTAATTCTTATTGGGTTAATTGCCGGCTGGTGGTTTTTTGCAAAATTAGGATGGGATTACATTCATATTCCTCTTTTAGGAAATTTTCCAATTGGCATTTGGTATATTCCATTGTTTGTATTTGTTACAGTTGCAACATGGTCTGGAGGAATTATTGATGGGTTAGATGGATTAGCCGGCGGAGCTTTTGCCTCAATGTTTGGCGCCTTTACAATTATTGCTTTTTCTCAAGGCAAGGTTGATCTAGCCACTTTTTGCGCTGTAATTGCTGGCACATTATTAGCTTTTTTGTGGTTTAATATTCCCCCAGCCAGATTTTATATGGGAGAAACTGGAATTTTAGGCCTTACTGTAGTTTTATCGGTAGTCAGTTTTTTAACAGATTCTATATTTGTTTTGCCAATTATAGGCGGACTTTTAGTATTAGAAACAGGATCTGTAATAATACAGCTTTTATCAAAAAAATTCAGAAAGAAAAAAGTTTTTCTTTCAACGCCAATTCATCATCATTTTGAGGCAATCGGCTGGCCCGCTTATAAAATTACAATGCGGTTTTGGGTTATTGGCATAGGTCTTGCAATAATTGGCATAGCTATACGTTTGCTTGGTTGACAGATTTTATAATTTAGATAGACTAAAAAGCGGACATGAAATCCCAAAATAAAACAAAATTTCTCATATTTGTTGTAATTATTTTTGCAGCTATTTTCGGTTTCGTATTTGTTTCTTCTGCAGAAACAAGTTATTTGAGTTGTTATAATAATAATGTTTATTGGTTTAATAGTTATGGCCAGCCGCAAAATCTGTATCAAGATTGCGGAACAAATTATTGTAATAATTTCGGCGCTAATTATTGTTCTGGAGCCGGAGTTTTTCATGACAGAACCTGTTATATAAAAGGCTGTTCCTTCAATGCCTGCCAGAACGCCAGCTATACAGACACAGAATTAGTAAAAATTTGCAGTTCAAACCAAGCTTGCCAATCGGGAAATTGCGTTATTATTCAGCCAGTTTATAATCCACCCTCTCAATATCCACCGCAAACTCCGCCACAAACTCAAGACCAGAATCAGAATCAAGCGGATGCTTTATCTGTATCTATGTTTATATCCAAAGAAGCTCAAAATTTACAGTGGGAGAAAAATTTAAGTTTAGCGTCTGGCGATAAGGTTTATTTTATGGCAGTTGTCAAAAATAATTCAGTGTCTCCAATAACAAACATTATTTTTAAGGCTGATATTCCCTCAGAAATAACTAATTTGGATAATATTAAAGTTGATAATATTTTAAGAATAGGGGATAATCTTTCTGGGTTAAATTTAAGCGCAATTCAGCCGTATATAGCAAAAATTATTACATTTGACGGAAAAACCCAAACAATAAACATTCAAAGCCAGAAACAAGTTACAGTTAATGCCTCGTCAGGAAAAATTAGCAATTCAGATTCCAGTTCAGTAAGCTTTGGAGCTGTTTTAGGATCTTCAACAAATTCTGTCTCAAAGCCGTCTTTAGCGGCTACAATAGTGAATTTTTTCAAAGAATGGTATTTATGGATTTTAGTGGCAATTGTAGCAATTTTTATATTTATTGTTATATTCAGGCGGCTTTCGTCTGATAAATAACAAATAAATAACAAATTTTAAAAAACATGAAAACTGTCCCGGCATGGCGGGACAGTTTGATTTTAAGCCAATTTATGTTATAATTTAAAGAGAATTATGAATAAAAATTCTACAAATTTTGAATTTGTTTCTTATGAATTTGAACCTGAACAAAAAAGGATTTTTTTTAATTACAAGCAGGAATTTAAAGATAAGAACCCTATTTTATTCACAGAAACCATAATCTTGCCGCAAATACCCGATTTAAATGGAATACCGCCCAATCTTTTGAATAAAATTTTAGAAGGTTTGCACTTAATATTGGGGATTAGTTATTATAAGTTTTATTGCGCGACAAAAATAAAAATTCGTTATACGCTGTCTAAAAAAGAGGCTGATTTTTGGAATACAATTTATAGGCAGGGTTTGGGAGAATTTTATTTTAGAAATAAAATAAATCCTAATAAATCGCCAAAATTTTCTTTTGATAAAAAAACAAAATATCAAATATTTTCCTTGCCAAAGAATAACAAATGCTTAGTTGCTTTGTCTGGCGGCAAAGATTCAATTGTGGCAGCTGAATTATTAAAAGAGCAGGGGATTGATGTAACTGCTTTCTTTGTAGAAACGCAAAAAGATACTGATTTGCCAGATAACATTGCCAAAAAAATGGGCGTTAACCTTTTTAAAATTAAGCGTTTTTTAGACAGTAAAATATTTGATAAGCACGATTATGACGGCCACATACCAATATCTGCTATATATGGTTTTTTAGGTATTTTATACGCAGCGCTTTATAAATATTCTTATTTTGTTGTTGCAAATGAATACAGCAGTAATTTTGGCAACATAAAATACAAGGGAGAAATAGTAAATCATCAATGGTCAAAGTCATCTGAATTTGAAAGTTTGTTTTCAGATTATGTATATAATTTTATTACTCCAGATGTTAAATATTTTTCATTATTAAGGCCATTTTACGAAATAAGAATAGCAGAAATGTTTTTAAAATATAAAAAATACTTTTCTTATTTTTCTAGTTGCAATAAAAATTTTAAGGTTGAAGAGGTAAAGAAAACAGAAGGGCTTTGGTGTGGAGAGTGTCCAAAATGTGTTTTCGCTTTTACTTTATTATCGGCCTTTTTACAAAAAGAAGAACTTTTGAGTGTTTTTAAAAAAAATCTGTATCAGGATAAAAATCTTTTGTCTTTATTTAAAGATATTTTAGGTTTAGGAAAAATGAAGCCGTTTGACTGTGTAGGCACATTTGAAGAATCAAAAGCTACTTTCAAGTTGGGAAGTAAAAAGTTTAAAACTGATTTGATAGTGAAAGAGCTCCTGCATAAAATAAAAATTAAAGAAAGTGAAATAAAAAAATTATATGCAACGCGCAAAAGCCTTAATATTCCCAGCCAATTCAGATTTTCTGGCATGAAAAATGTTTTAATTTTAGGCTATGGAAAAGAGGGGAAAATTTCTAAAAAATATTTAGAAAATAATTTTCCAAATTTAAAAATCGGAATTGCCGACGAAAAGTTAGGTAAAAAATATCTTGAAAAACAGAAAAAATTTGATATTGCTATTAAAACCCCTGGAATTAAAAAAAATTTAGTCAAAATTCCATATACAACGGCAACTAATATTTTTTTCTCAAGAATTAAAAATAAAACTATTGGTGTCACTGGTAGCAAGGGCAAAAGCACAACAGCTTCCTTAATTTACGCAATTTTAAAAGAAGCTGGAAAAAATGTAAAGCTTTTGGGCAACATTGGAAATCCAATGCTTGAAATTTTTTTACAGCCAATAAATGAAGACGAAATTTTTGTTTTAGAGCTTTCAAGCTATCAATTAGACGATATTGATTTTTCGCCAAATATCGCAGTTTTGACTAATTTGTTTCCAGAACATATGGATTACCATTCGGGTATTGAAAATTATTACGAAGCTAAAAAAAATATAATCAATTTTCAAAACAAAAAAGATTTGTTTATTTATAATCAAAAAAATAAAGAGTTGAAAAAGTGGGCAAGCAGTTGCATGGCAAAAGCAGTTCCTTATACCAGCGAAATATTATTAGATAAATCAGATATTCCTTTATTGGGGGAACATAATATTGAAAATATGAGAGCTGCTATTACTGTTGCTAAAGAGTTTAATGTTTCTGACGAAACAATTAAAAAGGCAATTAAAAATTTTAAATCCCTTCCTCATAGATTAGAATTTATAGGAGAATTTAAAGGAATTAAATTTTATGACGATGCAATTTCTACAACCCCAGAATCAACAATAATGGCTATAAAGTCGTTGAAAAACATTGATACAATTTTTCTTGGCGGAGAGGATAGGGGATATGATTTTTTACACTTGGAAAAAACAATAAAAAAATATAAAATAAATAATATTGTGCTTTTCCCAGAGAGCGGTAAAAGAATGAAATTGAAAAGTTTAAATATTTTAAGGGTAAAAAGTATGGAAGAAGCGGTTAAATTTGCATATAAACATACAAAAGAGGGAAGGGTGTGTCTTTTATCCTGCGCATCTCCAAGCTATTCTTTATGGAAAAATTTTGAAGAAAAAGGAAACCAGTTTCAGTCAGCCGTAAAAAAATATGCCAAAAAACCATTTTAATTATTATTTGTTTTTTACAGTTATTTCTTTAACTGTTTTTGGCGTTTTATTTTTATCAACGCTTTCAGCCCCCGCTTCATTTAGGGTGTTTGGCGTAACTAATTATTATTTTTTCCATCAATTGGCCGCCATAGCAGTTGGTTTGATTTTAGGAGCTGTCGCATTTAAAACTCCTCTTCATATTTTAAAAAAATGGGCGCCAATTCTGATTTTTATAAATTTAGCGCTTTTGATTGCTGTTTTTATACCGGGCATAGGATCTAAGTTTTGGGGGGCAAAACGTTGGATAAATATAGGAATTATCACTTTACAGCCTTCAGAATTATTGAAAATCACAACTATTTTGTATGTTTCTGCTTGGCTGTCTAATAAATCTTTGGGAAATTCAAAAAAAGACCGAGCATTTTCAATAAAAAAAGGTTATTATGAATTAATCCACATATTTGTTCCTTTTGCGATATTTTTAATTGCAATATCGGCAATAATGGTTTTTCAAAAAGATATTACCACGCTGGGAATTATCAATCTTACATTGCTTTCAATTTATTTTTCAGCAAAAACTCCTTTTTGGCACACATTATTAATAATCGCTGGAGGCATAGGCACATTATTGTTTTTTATCAAACTTGAACCGTATAGAATGGCCAGACTGACAACTTTTTTTCATCCAGAAACAGACCCCCTAGGAAAGGGGCTTCAAATAAAACAATCTTTAATTGCATTAGGTTCCGGCGGATTTTTTGGAAAAGGGCTTGGCATGTCCAGCCAAAAGTTTGGATTTTTGCCGCAATCAATGTCTGATTCTATTTTTGCCATATTGGGCGAAGAAACCGGCATTTTGGGTTGTATTATTTTAATTATTATTTTTTTATTTTTTCTGTATTTAGGATTAAAAATTGCCAGGTCGTCAACCGATAAATTTTCAAAATTAACAGCCATAGGAATTACTTCTTGGATAATGATTCAAACATTTATAAGCATAGGTTCTGCTGCGGGGGTTATTCCATTAGGCGGCATTCCTTTGCCATTTTTCAGCTACGGCGGCTCGCATATATTTGTTGAGTTAACCAGCATGGGAATTTTATTAAACATATCAAAAAATACTTAACATGATGCCAATAATGCGAATGGTATGCGAATGACGCGAATGTTGCGAATAAAATTTTTAAAAAAATGAGTTTTTCTTCTATAAATTATATTGTTTGGTTAATTTTCGCCAAAAGTTTTTGAGGCCAAAAAGAGTTTTAAATAGCAAAGCTGATATTGCGTGATTTGCATAATTGGCATATCATTAGCATTATTTGCATCATGTATTATGAAAATAGTTTTTACAGGCGGCGGCACTGGGGGGCACATTTTTCCCATAATCGCCATCGCAAGAGAAATTAGGCGGATATATTCTAAAAAAGATTTAGAGTTTTATTATATTGGGCCGAAAGACGAACTAAATTTAATTTTATTATCACAGGAAGATTTTAAAATAAAGACAATAATATCTGGGAAAATCAGGAGATATTTTTCTTTCCAAAATTTTATAGATATTTTACTTAAAATTCCTTTTGGCTTTTTGCAAAGCTTATTTTTTATTTTAATAATAAAACCAGATTTGGTTTTTAGCAAAGGGGGATCGGGCTCAATTTCTGTGGCTTTGGGGGCTAAAATTCTAGGAATACCGTTGTTTTTGCACGAATCAGACATTTCGCCAGGATTATCTAATAGAATTGCTTCAAGGTGGGCGAAGAAAATTTTTACATCTTTTCCTAAAACCGAATATTTTAGTTTAGATAAAACAATCTTAACAGGAAATCCAATAAGAAAAGAATTATTAGAAGGAGACAGTAAAAGAGCGGGGGAGTTGTTTGATTTAACTTTTCAAAAACCAATAGTTTTATTCTTAGGAGGCTCGCAAGGGGCTGAAGCAATTAACGATTTTGTCATAAGAATTTTCAACGAACTTTTAAAAGATTTTGAGTTAATACATATCTGCGGCAGAGATAAATTAAAGGAAACCGAGGCAGAATCAGAAGTGGTAATTAATGAAGACTTAAAAAAATATTATCATCCTTTAGCATTTTTAGACGAGGAAAAACTAAAGCACGCTTATAGGGCGGCAGATTTCATAATTTCCCGTTCTGGTTCTGGTTTTATTTTTGAGATAGCGGCCTTGGGCAAGCCCAGTATTTTAATTCCTTTACCTTCGGCCGCGGCTAACCATCAGGCAAAAAATGCTTACGCATATTCTGAAACTGGAGCCACGTTAGTTATAGAGCAGGATAATTTAACCCCTAATTTCTTTTTAGAAAAATTCCGTTCCTTGTTTTTACATCCAGAAAAACTAGAAGAAATGAAAGAAAAGGCATTAAAATTTTCAAAGCCTTTTGCCGCAAAAGCTATTGCCAGGGAAATTTTAGAGTTTTTTATGATACAATAAATTAAGATTTTAAATGCCAGCAAAAAAAATACTAAAATCAATAAGGGTAAGATTTGCGCCTTCGCCAACAGGGCCTTTACATGTGGGAGGAGCAAGAACTGCTTTGTTTAATTATTTGTTTGCTAAAAAAAATAACGGCAGATTTGTGTTGCGCATAGAAGACACGGATTTGGAAAGATCTGAATTAAAATGGACGCAAGAAATATTAGAAGAATTAAAATGGCTTGGAATTGAGTGGGATGAAGGGCCAGATATTGATGGAAAATTCGGGCCATATAAGCAATCACAAAGAATAGAAATATATGAAAAATATTTAAAAAAACTGATGGCAGAAAACAAGGCATATTATTGTTTCTGTTCTGAAGAAGAGCTGGAAGAAAAACGGCAAGACCAGATGAGCAGGGGAGTGGCGCCAAAATATGACGGCAAGTGCTCTCGTTTAGATGAAGAAATTACGCAAAAAAATTTAGCAGAGGGCAAGCCTTCGGTTATAAGATTTAGGGTAGCAGATAAAAAAGTTAAATTTAAAGATTTAATAAGGCAAGATGTTGAATTTGATATGGGCTTGATGGGGGATATTGTAATTGCCAAAAATACAAGCGCTCCTTTATACCATTTTGCAGTTGTGGTTGATGATTTTGAAATGGAAATAAGCCATGTTATCAGAGGAGAAGAGCATTTATCAAATACTTCAAGGCAAATTCTGCTGCAAGAGGCATTGGATTTTGAAAAATTAGAATATGCCCATTTGCCCCTAATGCTGAATCCAGACAGAAGCAAGCTTTCAAAACGCAAAGGAGACGTTGCATTAAAAGATTATCATGATCAGGGATATTTGCCAGAGGCATTAACAAACTTCATGGCGCTTTTAGGCTGGAATCCCGGCACTGAAGAAGAAATTTTTTCACTGCAAGAGCTGGCAAAAGAATTTTCAATAGAAAAAGCGCAAAAAGGCGGAGCTGTTTTTAATATTCAAAGATTAGATTTTATAAATGGTTTTTACATCCGTGAAAAGCCGGTTGAAAAGCTCGCCGAACTTTGCAAGCCCTATCTTAAAGATGCAGGGCTTTTAGTGGCAGGCCAAGTTTCAGAGAATAAATTCGAAAAAATTATTGAGGTTTCAAGGACCAGAATGAAAAAATTATCAGACATCGTAGAACTATCTGATTTTTTCTTCATAGACAAATTAAATTTTGATAAAAATTTATTAAAATGGGACAATATGCAAGACAACGATGTTAAAGAGGCGCTTTTATTGTGCGACATAATTCTATCAGAATTGAAAGGATGGGATATTAATAAAATAGAGGAAGCGCTAATGGGCGAGGCAGTAATGTTTAATAATAAAAAAGGATATCCTGAAAAAAACAGGGGATTTTTATTGTGGCCGTTGCGTGTTGCCTTGTCTGGAAAACAGGCGTCTGCCGGTCCGTTTGAAATTGCAGATATACTCGGCCGCGAAAAAACTTCAAAGAGAATTAATGATGCAATTAAAATATTAAACACATAAAATATGGAAAAAAGTGTAATTATAAAAAATATTTCAATAGTAGTTATTATTTTAACAGCTGTTTTTTTGAGCCAACAGCCATATTTTAAGAAAACCAGCAAAGATCTTTATAATAAAGCCGTAACTCAAATCGGGCCATATTGGTCAAATGCCGAAAACTGGGCTAAATCAAACATATATCCTAAAATAGGCGATGTTTATTCTAAAGCCTCCTCTGAGGCTCAAGATAGGGGAGAGGGCATAAAAAACGAGCTTACCTTGCAAAAAGAAAAAGTTTCAGAAAATTTTGGAGAAAAAATAAAAAATTATTTTTCTGGAATAGTGGATAGCGTATTTAATCCTTCTAAAAATGCATCTCAAAATGCATCTCAGCAAAATTGCCCGCAAAGCTGTCCTGCCGCCAAATGAGTTTTTTAAGTATTGACATGGTTGTAGGGGCAGATTATTATGAATATACACAATGTCGCAAAATGTTGGTAAACCGTCATTCAGCTTATAAAAGCTAAATGACGGTTTACCAAGCCCAGATTTTACAACAATATATGTGTGTCGCAAAATCTGGGCGCAAAATTATTTATGAACAAATCAAACACTCCTTTAATAAAACACATAAATGATTTTTTGGATTATTGCGAAGTAGAAAAAGGATTGCGCAACAATACTCAAAATAATTATGAAAAATATTTAAATAAATTTTTTGGCTGGTTGAGAAATAAGAATTTAGATGCCCTGCTTCCCCATCAATTGGCTCCAGAGCATATTTGGGACTACCGATTATACCTTTCCCGCTATCAAAACCCAAAAAGCGGTAAAACCCTTAAAAAGACCACCCAAAACTACTATTTAATCGCTTTAAGAGCCTTTTTAGCCTATTTTGTGGCAAAAGACATACTTTCCCTGCCCCCTGGCAAAGTAACGCTTCCTAAGGCAGATAAAAGCGTAAAAACCGTTAAATTTCTGACTTTAGAGCAGGTTGAAAAGCTTTTAACAGTCGTAGAACCTAAAGACGAGGCGGGAATAAGAAATAGGGCTATTTTAGAGACATTTTTTTCTACCGGGCTGAGAATTGCCGAACTTGTGTCTCTTAATATTGACCAATTCGCAAACATAAAAAATAAAAAAGATTTTGAACTGGGCGTAATTGGAAAAGGGGGAAACCCCAGGACAGTTTACTTTTCAGAAAGAGCTTTGGGTTGGATTAAAAAATATCTTGAAGCTCGCAAAGATATGGAAAAGCCGTTGTTTGTGTCAGCCAGCGTAAAAAAGGGCGCAGATAGCCGCCTCACAGCCCGTTCCATAGAAAGAATCGTTAAAAAATATGCAATTTTATCTGGAATTCCGATATTTACAACGCCTCACACATTAAGGCATTCTTATGCAACTGATTTGCTTTCCCAAGGTGTTGATTTGCGCGCAATTCAGGAGTTTTTGGGCCATCGCAGCATAATGACTACTCAAATATATACCCACGTCACTAATAAACGCCTGCGCGACATACACCGCCAATTCCACAGCGGCAAAGACCTTAAAAAGTAACAAAACGCTTGTCGCATAATATAAAGCATGATATTATTAAGGTGTTTTTTAAATTAAGTAATAATTTAAAATTGTATGACAAAAGAAAATTTAAATATTGCATCATTGGTAAATTCTGACGGATGTTTTGATTTGCAATTCCGCAAAGATATAAGGCGCGAAAGAACAAATTCTCCTACATATTATAGGTGGAAAATTCAGTTTGTTATTACTTGTCCCAAAGACAGCATAAAAACGCTTGAAAAAGTTAAAAAAATCTTTGGCTGCGGCAAGGTTGGCGTTAATAAAGGCCAAGCAAGATTTTCTGTTCAAAAAATAGATGATATTACCGGCATTGTTGTGCCATTTTTCAGAAAAAATCAATTAGCCGATAAAAAGAAAAAGGATTTTGAATTATGGCGGAAAGCAGTTGATATTATTTATAAAAATAAAGGCAAATATTTTGCCAGCTGGAAAAAGAATGATCTTCTCTCACTTATAGAAATTCAAAAATCATCAATAAAATATAAAAGCAAACCAAGACAATTAAAATGGATAGAAATGGCTCAACTGCTGGCAAAAACAATTTAAAAATAAAAAATTTAAAAAACAGGGTTAGCCCTGTTTTTTTAGCGCTCTCGCTTCCCTACTCGGCGCCTCTGTATTAATTTGTCGCACAATAAAAAGTTATTTCCCAAAGCGGCGGGAACGTTTGTCAAATTCTTCAAGCGCCTCGTCTAAATCCTGTTCCGTAAAATCTGGCCAAAGTTTTGGAGAGAAATATAATTCTGAATAAGCTGCCTGCCATAAAACAAAGTTTGACATTCTTTTTTCGCCGCCAGCTCTTATTATAAAATCTGGAGCTGGCAAACCAGCAGTTGATAAATAACTTTCAAACAGTTTTTCATCAATTTTTTCAGCAGGTAGTTTGTCTTCAATTATTTTTTTTACAGCCTGCAAAATATCCCACTTGCCGCCATAGCTTATTGCTAAATTTAAATAAAGATTTGAATTTTTTGCTGTTGATTCTTCTGTTATTTTTATGGCTTTTTGCAAAGATTCTGGCAGCCGCTCCCTTTGGCCTATAACCCTTACTCTTGTGCTTTCTTTATTATATTTTTCCAAGTTATCAATTAGGCATTTCTCTAAAAGATTCATTAAATAATCAACTTCTTCTTTTGTTCTGTTCCAGTTTTCTGTTGAAAAACCAAAAGCAGTGAGCACTTTCACTCCTTTATTTTTGCACCATTCTGAAAAATCTAAAAGATTTTCATAGCCCTGTTTATGGCCCTGAAGGCTAACAATGCCTTTTTGTTTTGCCCATCGCCTATTGCCATCGGGAAATAAAACTATGTGTTTTGGTATGTGTTCCATAAAATATTAATGCTTATTTTTGGCTGTTCAATTTCAATTTTTCCTTTATTTTGATAACTTGCCATTATGTAGCCAATTGCAAATGATAATAATATAAGCAAAAAAACAATAGTAATTAATATTATATCATTAAAATGGGCTTTGACAAAATCAGATATCTTTGCTAACATATATTATTAACTAAAATATAAAAAGTAAAAACATATGTCAAAAACTAAACAAGGCGGTTCATCTAAATTAGGAAGGGATTCAGCCGCGCAGAGATTGGGCATTAAAGCCTATGCCGGAGAAAAAGTAAAAACAGGAATGATTATTGTAAGGCAACGGGGCACAAAACTCCTTGCCGGCAAAAATGTAAAAAGAGGATCAGACGACACGTTATTTGCCCTTTGCAACGGCGTTGTCAAGTTTGCCACTAAAAAGAAAAAAATATTTAACGGCTCGCAAAGAATTGTTAAAATTGTAAACGTAATCTCCTCAGAAAAATAAAAGTTTTTATTTCTTTATAGTAGCTTTTATAAACTCTCTAAACAAAGGATGCGGTTTTATAGGCCTAGACTTAAATTCTGGATGAAATTGAGTTGCCACAAAAAATGGATGGTTTTTTATTTCAATAATTTCAACTAAATTTTTTTCAGGATTCAACCCTGCCATTATCATTCCGTTTTTTTCAAGTAAATTTCTATAATCATTATTTACTTCATATCTGTGCCTGTGCCTTTCAGTAATATCTGTTAAACCGTAAGCCCTATGGCTAACGGTTTCTGGCTTTAATTTGCAGTTATAAGCGCCCAGCCTCATTGTTCCGCCATATTTTTTTTCTTTAAGCAGAGTTTTTTGCTCTGGCATTACGTCAATTATTTTGTTTTTTGATTTTGTTTTAAATTCAGCAGATGTGGCGTCTTTTAACGAGCAAGCATTTCTTGCAAATTCTATTACAGCCAATTGCAGCCCTAAACACAAGCCAAAAAACGGAATTTTATTTTTCCTGCAATACTCAATTGCTTTAATTTTGCCCTCTACTCCCCTGTTGCCAAATCCGCCTGGCACGATTATTCCGTCGTATTTTTTTAGTTCTTCAAGGGTTTTTGGATTTTTTTCAAAATTTTCTGAAGATATCCATGTAATATTGGCTTTTCTATTTTGGAAAAATGCGGCGTGCTTTACTGCTTCAATAACTGAAATATACGAATCTAATAATGTAAAATTCCCAGTTTCAAAATATTTTCCAACAATTCCTATTTCAATAAGTTTTGGCGAATTATTTATCATTTTTACCAAATGCTCCCATTCTTTCAAATCGCTTTGCCTGGCTTTTATTCTGAATTTTTTTAAAATTCTGTTTCCTAAGTTTTCTTTTTCAAAATTAACCGGGACCTCGTAAACAGATTTAACATCCGGGGCAGAAATTATATCGTCTTTTTCCACATTGCAGAAATTTGAAACCTTTCTTTTTCTTGGCTCGTCTAATGGAAAAACAGACCTGGCTAAAATCATATCTGGCTGTATTCCAGCTGAATTTAAAGTTCTAACTGCATATTGAGTCGGCTTTGTTTTCATTTCCCCAATCATTTTTGGGACAGGAAAATAACTTACCAAAATAAAAAGAACATCTTTTGGATGTTGTAATTTTAACATTCTGGCGGCTTCCAAAAACAGCATATTCTGGTATTCGCCAACTGTTCCGCCGATTTCAATTAAAACAAAATCTGCCTTAACTTTTTTTCCGGCTCTTTGAATTGTTGCTATTACTTCATTTGGAATATCAGGCACCACTTCAACGCATCTTCCTCCATATTCTAAATTTCTTTCCCTATTTATAACTGTTTGGTAAACCCGCCCGGTTGTTATGTAGTTGTCAGCGTAAATATTTTCGTCTAAAAATCTTTCGTAGTTTCCAACATCCTGGTCGCATTCTATGCCGTCATCAGTCACAAAAACTTCTCCATGTTCTATCGGGTTCATTGTTCCGGCATCCACATTTATATATGGATCAATCTTTATAGCTGTAACCTTAAATCCTTTGCTTTTTAAAATTCTTCCAATAGAGGCAGTAGCTATGCCTTTGCCAATGCCAGACATCACGCCTCCTGCAACGAAAATATAACGAGCCATAAATATTATTATTTTTTTTCTTCTACTACTATTACTCTTATTTCAATTTCCAAATTATGGTCTAAACTAATCTTTACCGGAAATTCTCCGAGCTCTTTTATAGGATTCTCAAGAAGAACCTGCGATTTTTTAATTTCAAAGCCTAATTCCTTTAATTTTTCAGAGATTTTTTGGCTGTTAACTGATTCAAAAAATTGCCCTTCTTCTCCAACTTTTAAAGCAACTATAACTTCCAGATCGTCTAATTTTGAAGCCATTTCCTGCGCTCTATGCAAGTCTTCTTCTGCTTCTTTTTCTATTAATTCTTTTTGGGTTTCCAGCCATTTTAAAGCCTGTTTTGTAGCTATTTTTGCAATGCCTTGAGGTATCAAAAAATTTCTGGCGTGGCCATTTTTAACTTCTTTAACATCATATTTTTTCCCCAAACCTTCAACGTCTTGTAAAAGAATTACTTTCATCTTTATGTTTTTAGTTTTTTTTGTTTTTAGTTTCTATTACTATTTTATATATTACTGTAATGTTTTAATAATTTCAAGGGCTTTGTCTAATTGCGGGTCTTTATCTTGCGAAATATTGTCATCGGTTATTTCTACTTTTATATCGGGGCTTAATCCTATTTCTGAAATTAAACTGCCTTTTGGAGTAAGCCATTTTGCAATGGTAATTTTTAAAAATGAGCCATCTCTTAAATTTTGCACTTCCTGGACAGAACCCTTGCCAAAAGATTTTTCACCAATTAATTTTATATTTCTATTGTCTCTTAATGCCCCTGCTAAAATTTCAGAAGCCGATGCAGATCCCCCATTTATTAAAATAACCATAGGATAATTTGCGAAAGTTGAATTTCCTTTTGTTTTATATTGTATCTGTTCTTTATTTTTGCCAAAATCCTCAATTGTCACAATTTGTCCGCTTTGTAAAAACCAGCCTGCAATATCCTGAGCTACTTCAAGATACCCGCCGGGATTATTTCTTAAATCTAAAACAATTTTTTTAGCAGGGCTTGATAAAATACTTACAGCAAATTTTCTGAAATCAGGCTCTAAAGACTGGTCAAACTGGTAAATGTGGATATAAGCAATATCGCCCTCTTTCCCGCCGGCTCCGCCAGTCGAGGCGAATAATTCCCACTTCACAGAAGGAATTTTTATTGTTTCTCTTATTATACTTATGTCCTTTGGAGCTTTTAAACCCTCTCTAAAAATTGTTAGGGTAACTTTTGTGCCTTTTTGGCCTCTTATTAAACTTACAGCTTCGTCGGTACTCATATTGGACGCATCTTTGCCGTCTATTTTTAAAATTATATCCCCTGCTCTTAGTCCGGCTTTTTGGCCCGGGGTATCTGGCAATGGAGCCACCACAGTAAGCATGTCTTTCTTAATTCCGATTTCTACGCCAATGCCGCTAAATGACCCTGAAAGATTTTGATTAAATATTTTTGCTTGGCCTGGATTAAAAAACGATGTATAGGGATCTCCCAGAGATTTTGCCATTCCATCAATCGCGCCGTAAATTATTTTTTGCGTATCTATTTTTCCGCGGTCTATAAAACTATCGGAAAGTTTGTAATAAGCGTCCCAAAAAAGAGAAAAGTCAAGCTTTTCCGGCGCGCAAACTTTGCATACAACTTGATTTTTACCGACAAAAATTCCAGCAGTAAAAACACCTGCAAGCAATATCACTAACCCTATAAATAAAAAAACTATTTTCTTTTTAGAAATAAGCATATTTAATCTTTATACCAAAGAATGTTCTGCAAAGCAATATAAGGAAAGTTTCAATTGTTATTTAGGAATAGAAGATTAAGGCTGAGTTCGCTTGGCACTTTTTAGTTTGTGGACCCACCGGGAATCGAACCCGGCCCTCATCCATGCCATGGACGCGTAATGCCAATTTACTATGGGCCCTATTATTTTATAGTATAAAATAATTAACGCTAAGTATCAAGTTTTTATAAAAAAAAGCCAAAGTAGGGTCAATACTCTGGCTGGCGGCGATTTGTGTGGGTTTCTGCTCAACGGTTACCCTTGGAAAAAGGTAGAGACCGCCTTCATCGCGCAATAAAGCACGAATAGCCAGCCCAAAATTCTTGCCACAACCATTGCCTTCTCCTTAAAGAACAGCGCTAAAACCCTTAGCGCGGGGACTATTGAGAAACCTCAATAATATTTTATTATATAGTATAAAAATACCATTGTCAAGTCTGGCGCAGTAAAAAAATATCCGCAGTTTTTTTGCTGCGGATGGGGTTAGAAAGGTTCGTCTGCTAAATATAGGAGGGCACTGGCAATAACTTGGGTAATTTCTTCTCTTTCTTCTGTTTGAAAGCGGAGTGATTCCCCAATTTTTATAAGTATGAGTGTTTTTTTTCTAAATCTAAATTTCGTAAATAGCTTTGTTCTTGAGTTCGGTAAAACTTTATCAGTTCCTTCAAACCAAACAGGAACTACTGATGCGTTGGTTTTACGAACTAAAAGAGCAACTCCACCCTTTAAAGTCCTTATCTTTTTGCCAGACTCGCTGTGTAAAAATCTATCTCCGCAGAAAGTTCTTCCGCCCTCTGGGAAAATAATAATTACTCTTCCTGCTTCAAGGGCTTTTTTTATTCGCAAAAAAGACACAGCCTCGTCCCGTTTATTTCCCCGATCAACTGGAATTAAAAACGGCCTTAACCAAAACCAATACCAAGAGTCCCAAAAGTTTTTTTTGTCTGAAACAACTAATGGGCCGTATTTCAAAGGGTTTAACAAATACCCCTTGAAAAACAATGCCACCGCTAAAAATGGGTCTAACATAGAGGGATGATTTGCCACTAAGATTATTTTTTCCTTAAAGTGAGGAAATCTTTCCCAGTGCAAAACCTTTATGTATTTTAACCGTCGCAGCAGTAAAAACGCGGCAGTTAAAATAACCCCAAAAGGATAAATAACCAGAGTTATAGCCACAAGCTCAAGAAATCTTTTTATTCTTTCTTTCATTTTTGCCTCCTTTTTTTCAATGAACGTTATGAGCTAATATACATTATAGTAAAAAAGCTTTCAACCTGTTTATGGCGAAAGCTATGTTATTGAAACGCTTTTTCTTTGCAATTAAAAGTTATTAGAGAAGATTTTTCTCCTCTAAATTGCGCTCTAACTTCAATCCTGTTTTGCTCTTCTATATAGTAAACATTGATTACAATTATTTCTCCGCATTCTAATGGTTTATTTTTTGTGAATTCTGACCCAAACAGATGCTCTGTAAAACAACCCAAATTTTCATAGTGGCATACGTGAATAATACACTGAGGGAATAAGCTTATCAACGAATGCCTTATCATCTTTGCAAAATATGCTAAAAAATGTTCGTGTGTTCCCGACGCGCGACAATCCCCTGCTTGCAAATTCGGCTCTTGCTTTATGCTTTTGTTGTATCCCAGCTTTCTTGCGATAATATCAGCAAATCCAAACGCGCTTTTTGCAGAAGAAGAAACAATAATTGTTTCTTGAAAACTATTAACAAGGGGTTCTATTGCGGCAATGTTTTTACCGATAGTTTCAACTTCGTCGTTCGTAAGACATGGGAAATCGCCAGTATTGCTGTTTTGATTTCGGTCAGAACAAAAAAATATTGCTTGACACAAAAGGCGTCTTGCCATAGCAAACTCCTTTCTTGCAGAAAAAGTTGTTATTAGTAATTAGTAAGTGCTACAAATAAAAATAACATAACCAACAAAAAAAATTCAATAAAATTAAGGTTTAATAAAAATGAAATACAAAAAATCCTCAACACATTACTAAGTTGAGGATATTGCTCTTCCAAAAAAAAGAACCTATTCCTTTTTTTTGGGAACGACAGCAGAAAAAATCTGTTCGTAAATTTCCGGATTTGTCCCAACCACTAAGAGTTCTGTCCTGAGAGTTACCATATCGTACTCCGGCTCATTATTCTTGCCCCCGGCGAGGGAAACAATATGAGCAAATGCCCCCCAATCAATGAGCTTAGCCCTTTTTTTTACGAACCCGCAGATTCCACCAGTCAGTAATCCATGATGGTGATATCTCCATCCTGAACTACCATCATACTGATCGATCCCTACTGCGCGAAAACCTGCGGACTGAAGATTTTGAAGGGTTTCCTTATCAGCTTGATATGTAGCTACATGCTGTGGATTATTTCCTAGTCGGAATTGTTCCCAAGGGATACCTCTGGCAACAGCATCGGCTGTGGTTTTGAAAGCCCCATTTCCAGTAATACCAATATAGAACACTTCCTCGTGAGGCATGTAAACCACCGAGGCACCGATCCTCCAGTTGTGACAGATGGTGAGAATAATCTCAAAAAATGGGAGTCCATCTTGGAAGAACACTGTTCCGTTAATAGGGTCTAATGTCACCCAATATTCTGCTTGCTTAGGAAAGTAAGCAGAAATTCGATCGTTCTCTTTCTCCTCACCCTCAAAAACAATGTCGTCAAACATCGTGTAGAGGTGAATTCCCAGAAAACTTTCCACCAAAAGATCCGCGTCTGTTAGTGCTGAAGGAAAACGATCTCCACTTTTCTGTGTCGGCTGAGAAATTTTGTCACCATTGATGATTGACTGCTGAATACCTTTTGCGAGATCACCCGCAGTAACAAAATGCGGAAGTAAAAACCTAATAGCCCTCTCGAGGCCGATGTTTTTGACTGATTGCCTCATTGTCATTCTCCTAATCTATGAATTCAATTCCATTTTTACTTTTCAAAGAGCGTTCTATCTCCTATAGAAACAGGTTATAGCGACACACTATAACAAACATATATTAGTATATTTTATATATTTGTCAATAGTTTTTTATTAGATTTATCAAATTTGCAGGTTTTTTAGATAAGTTACCTTGTTTTCCGCAAATTTAAGATATTTTTCAGCTATTTGTATTTTTTTTTGCGAATAAAAACACCAAATCTGAATTAAGGCGCTGCGTATTTCATAAATTGCCCTTATGTCTTTTGGAAGAGAGCCATTAAAAATTTCGTATGTTTTATATATTAACTCGGCTTTTTCGTCGTTAAACAAAACCGCAACATCTGTGGCAAGACGGCAAATGATGAAACAAGGGTTTCCTACTCTCCAGCTTTCTTTTGGCGGCAGAACATCTATAAATCCTATTTTATTTTCAAATAAAATTATATTGTCAGAATGGTTATCAATCAGAAATAAAAAATTTTTTGAATCATATTTTTCAAAATAATTATTTTTCTCTGATGTTTTTTTAAGAAAATCAATTATTTCATCGGTTTTTGCTTTTGGCATATAAGAAGATATCATATATAACAAATTTCTATCGCTTTCTAAGTCTTCTTTATGCATATCTTTTAATTTTCTTTTAAATAAATTTTCTGATTTACTTTTTCTTTCATTAGTTAATTTTTTAACTCTTAAAATGGTTTCAGTTGTAATTTTTGTTAAATCTTTTTTGCTTGCCTGTTTTTTTAAAAGAAGATTGGTTAAATTTTTTGAAACATTAATTTTTTTCATTTCAATATAAAAATCTTCAGCTTTAGACAGGTTAGTTAATTTATATTGGTTATTAATAATTTCAACTCCCCTCAAATTTAAATATACATCTGGCGCCATTGCATGGTTCCAGGCAAAATCATCTTCGTAAAAATTTTTTCTGAAATCAAAAAAACCAAAATCGCCGAAAAAATATTTTTCGTATTTATAAACTTTGTAAACCTTATCTCCGTAAAAATATAATTTAGAAACGATTGTTTCTATAATTTTATCGGGCGGGCCATCCAGCCAGCTTATTAAATTTTTATCGAAAGCTTCAATAAGATTCATAATATTATTCATATTATAATATAATATAATATTATATCATAAAAAAAAGCTTTCAACCTGTTTATGGCGAAAGCTATGCTATTGGAATGTTTTTTCTATGCAATTAAAAATTCTTAAGGGCGATTTTTTGCCCCTAAAGCACGCTCTGACTTCAATTGTGTTTTGTTCTTCACAATAATAAATGGAGATTACTATTATTTCTCCGCACTCTAACGGTTCATCTTTTGCAAAATCTAATTCAAATAGATATTCTACAAGATGGTACAAATTTTCGTAGTGGCATACATGTATAACGCACAGGGGCGCTGATGAGTTTATAAGCAAACTCCTTATCATCTTTGCAAAATAACAAAAAAAACGCCTGCGCACTTCTGACCTTGGTTCAATTATGAGCGAATCCTCATAGCGAGGATCTGTCATATAAAATTTTCTTACATCTCCATTTTTTGCGTGTTCTTTGAAGAGAACGCTTGCTATTGTCATATCTTTGACAACTGCTGCCTGCAAAGCCGGCTCTTGGCAAATGCTTTTTTTATAGCCAAGTTTTCTTGCAATAATATCAGCAGACCCAAACGCTCTTGGCGTTGGAGAAGAAACAATAGCCACTTCTTTAAAGCCAACGGTAAGGGGTTCTATTACGGTAGCGCTTTTTTTAATACTTTCAACTCCGTCACTCGTTAGATCTGGAAAATCGCCAGTATAATCGCTCTGACCGTGGCGAAGAAATATCGCTCGGCATAAAAAGCGTCTTGTCATAGAGGCCTCATTTCTTTTTAGAAACGGTTGTATTGTAAAGGTGCAAAAAACGACGGTGCTCTCGCTGGGACTCGAACCCAGAACCAATAGCTTAAAAGGCTACTGCTCTACCAGTTGAGCTACGAGAGCCTTATTTTATAATCCTTCTTTTTTAAGTTTGTTTAACAGTTCTTTCTGCTCTTTTGTTAATTTCTTTGGCGTTGTAATTTTTAATTCAATATACAAATTTCCTTTTCCCCTGCCTCCAAAATGCGGAATTCCTTTTTCAGATATTCTTAAAATTTTTCCTGATTCGGCGCCGGGTGGAACAATTAATAAAATTTTTGCTCCTTGCAATGTTTCAACTTCAATTTCGTCTCCAAGCGCCGCCTGCGAAAAATTAATCTGCAATAAAGTGAATAAATCGTCTCCCCTTCTTTCAAAAACAGGATGTTTTTTTACTAATATTTTTGCATATAAATTTCCTGGTTTGCCTCCTCTTTTTCCCGCCTCCCCTCTTCCTTCAATTTTTATTGCCTGATTTGTATCAGCGCCAGCCGGTATAATTATTTTAATATTGTCTTCTGTTTTTATTCTTCCCTGGCCTTTGCAAACATTGCACGGCTTTTCAGGTATTGTTCCTTCTCCTTGGCATTCAGGACACACGCCAATAGTTGTATAAGAGCCAAAAAATGTTTTTTTAACTTGCTGAACTTGGCCTGTTCCGCGGCAAGAAAAACATTCTTTAATTTTTGTTCCAGGCTCCCCTCCTGTCCCTTGGCACCTGTGGCAAACCACTGTTTTGTGCAAGGTTATATTTTTAACAGTTTCTTTTAAAGTTTCTTCAAGCCCTATTTCTATATCAACCTGAATGTCTTTTCCTTTTTTAACATCTTTTCTGGCTTTTTTTTGCCCGCCAAATCCAAAAAAGTCTTCAAACACATCGCCTAAATCTTCAAAATCAAATTCAAAATTTTGACCCTGATTTCTGTTTCCCCAAGCCCAATTATAATTAAAACCTTGATTTCCTCCTGGCGCGGCTCCATCAAACAGTCTGCCAAATTGGTCATATTGAGCCCTTTTTTCTTTATCCGAAAGCACTTGATAAGCTTCATTTATCTCTTTAAATTTTTTTTCGTCTCCGCCCTTGTCAGGATGATACCTATGAGCCAGTTTATGGAAGGCTTTTTTTATTTCATCTTGCGTGGCGCCTTTTGCCACGCCAAGAATTTCGTAATAATCCATTTTAGAAAATTTTTAATTTCCAATTTTTAATTTTTAAATAATGACTTAATTTCTTAATTTTAAAAAATTATATCATTTAAAAATTATAAAATTACTTCTCAGTGTATTCTCCCTCCTCCGCTTTTGGTTCTTCTCCGTCTTTCGGCTTGTCTTCTTCAACTGGCGGAGTTTGCTGTTTATAAAGTTCTGCCCCAATTTTTTGTATGGCGTCTGACAGCTCCTGTGTTTTGGTTTTAATTTCTTCCATATTATCACCTTTTTGCGATTCTTTCAAGGCATTTATTTTATCCCTTGCCTCGAGAAAGCTTTTAGCGAAGGCGGGTTCTGACGCTCTTGCCTCGTTTTCTTTTAAAGTTTTTTCACAAGTATAAACCAAAGCGTCGGCAATATTTTTTGCTTCAATTAATCCTTGTTTCTTTTTGTCTTCTTCTGCATGAATTTCTGCCTCTTTTTTCATTTTTTCAATTTCATCTTTTGAAAGCCCGGCAGAACCTTCAATTTTAATTGACTGCGATTTTCCAGTAGCCTTGTCTTTTGCTGAAACATTTAATATGCCATTAGCATCAATGTCAAAAGAAACCTCAACTTGCGGCAAACCTCTTGGTGCTGGCGGTATGCCGTCTAAAATAAATTTGCCCAAAGTTTTATTGTCTTGCGCCATTGGCCTCTCGCCCTGCAAAACATGAATTTCAACCTGCGTTTGATTATCGGCTGCGGTTGAAAACACTTGTGTTTTTGCAGTTGGCACAGTTGTATTTTTTGAAATTAAAATTGTATCAACTCCTCCAAAAGTTTCAATACCCAAAGAAAGCGGAGTAACGTCTAACAACAACACGTTTTTACCTGCAGTTCCCGACAAAATTCCTCCTTGTATTGCAGCGCCAATTGCCACAACTTCGTCGGGATTTACTTCTTTATTAGGCTCTTTGCCAAAAAGTTTTTTAACTTCTTCCTGAATTTTTGGCATTCTTGTCTGACCTCCAACCAAAACTATTTCATTAATTTCTGATGCTTTTAACCCAGCTTCTTTTAATGTGCTTTTTACCAGTTCAATAGACTTTTCAATATAGCTGTGAACCATTGATTCTAAATTAGCCCTTGTTAATTTTAAAAGCAAATGTTTTGGTCCCGATTGGTCAGAAGTTACAAACGGCAAATTTATTTCTGTTTCCATACTTGAAGACAGTTCAATTTTTGCTTTTTCTGCTGATTCTTTTATTCTCTGCAAAGCCAAATTGTCTTTTGCTAAGTCAACTCCGTTATCTTTTTTGAATTCAGCAACCACCCAGTCTATAATTTTTTGGTCAAAATCGTCGCCGCCTAAATGAGTGTCGCCTCCGGTTGCTTTTACTTCAATACTGCCCTGCGATTCTTTGTCGTCGCCCTCAGACATAACAATTTCCATAGCGGTAACGTCAAATGTTCCGCCTCCGAAGTCATAAACAACAATTTTTTCGTCTTTCTTTTTATTTAATCCATAAGCCAAAGCCGCGGCTGTTGGCTCGTTAATAACCCTTTTTACATTAAAACCTGCAATTTCGCCTGCAACTTTTGTTGCTTTTCTTTGCGCATCGTCAAAATATGCCGGACAGGTAATAATTGCCTCTGTAATTGTTTCGCCAAGTTTGGCTTCAGCATCTGCTTTTAATTTTTGCAAAATCATTGCCGAAATTTCTGCTGGATTTAACCATTTATCGCCCATTTTTACATCAACTCCGCCGTCAGCTGATTCTCTAATTTCGTAAGGCAATAACTTTTTATCCCTTTGAACTTCTACGTCGGTAAATTTTCTGCCAATTAATCTTTTAACAGAAAAAATTGTGTTGCGCGGATTTGTTACAGCCTGCCTTTTTGCAAGCACGCCAACAACCCGCTCGCCAGATTTTGACATTGCAACAATTGAAGGCGTAGTTCTTGCCCCCTCTTTATTTTCTATAATTTTCGCCTCGCCGCTTTCTACCACCGCCATCGCCGAAAATGTCGTACCTAAATCAATTCCTAAAATTTTACTCATATGATTTATAAGTGAAACGAGTAAATCATTCTGATATTTAGATTAATATATAATTATTCATTATCTAAATAGAAGAATATTCCGTTTCTTTATTTATTATTTATTTTTAATTAATTTTATTATGTTTTTAATTATTGATGTTGCTCTTGACAAGATTATTTATATATGCTATACTTAATATAATACACTTCACTTTTTCCTTTTCCCGAGGAGACCAGCAATGGTGACCTTGCGCGAGTGTGTTAGAATGGTTGTGGTGCAGTTTTCTTTCACCAACCCTGCCGCGATTCCGGAGGTGGTGAAGCGGACAGAGAAGGAGTCGCCTGCGGAGCACAAGGAACGGAAGACCCACTCAAACGGCGTGCTCGTTATTGAGCCAACGCCGGGGTGTGGACTCGTAGAGTTCCCTCTCGGGCTCGAGCAGGCGGGATTCGAATTGGTTGACGCGTCCTACAAAGAGCGCATTGACCCGAAGGATCCCCGGCAGAGACGGACTTATCACATGGTTCGCTTTGTCTTCTGCCGCCGCGAGTCCGCGGAGCTCAGCGACGAATTCCGTTCGGTGCGTGACGAGATTCGCTTCGCTTTACAGAACATGGCTGAAAATGCGATGTGGCGAGTCCGTGTCTTCGACAACCCGTTCTTTTTTAAGGACGAGGAAGTCCAAGACCAACGCGCCTTGAGCGTGAACCTCGCGGCCCGCGATACGATCGTCCAGCCAAATGGCGAACTCATCAAGCGGTGGGAAAAGGATGACCAGGGAAATCGCATTGGCGAAGGGCCTGTGCCCATCGTCCCCAAACGCCAACTGTGCGTCAGGGGTGGCACTGTCCAAATTGTACCGGCGTAGGCTGGAACAACGCTGAGTGATTTTCAGAGCCGTTGTCAACTTTATTGTTTGATAACGGCTTTTTTATTTGAAAGAACTATCTAAAAGTTTATTCTTTAATATCGTTTGTTCCGTCAAAATATCCTTCGGTGGCTTCAACAAAATCTTGTAATTTTTCAACAGCATCTTTCTTGACTGCTTTTTCAATTTCAGAGTTACTCGCGTTTGATTTAGTCCCTTCTGCGGTTGAAAGTGTGATGTGCGGATTTCCCTTCTCGGATTTTTAATTTACAACCAATAATGCATCTACTTTATCACTTGTAACTCTTCCAATAATTTCTAATTGTACTTTTTTACCGACTTCTAATCCCTGTTTTCCATTCTTAGGCCTATATTCAATTGTGGAGTGATGATAAAATTCCTTTGGAAAAACGGGTGGATATTTTTGTTTTAACTTTTCTGGGTCGTCAACAAAAAATGCAGAATAAATAACTGGCCTTTCTACTTTTTCCTTATTTTCATTTTCGTCATTGAATTTTAATGATTCTGCCATATTTTTATTAATATTAAAAGATTTAGCGTTTTTTTATTTTAATAAATTTTTATTTCCAGCCTTGGCCGACAACTTTCCACATTACTTGTTCTTGCGGAACTTGAATTAGATGTTTAAAGCGAAGAATAAAAAATAATTTTTCAAAAATTCTGGGTTTGTTTTAAAAACATTTTCTCCAAAAAATAAATCGCAAACAATCTCACGCAGTTTAAAAATTTCAGAAAGACGATTTTTCCACCTTTTATCGGCAATAGTCAAATCAATTAATTCTATTGCGCGGAAAAAGGACTTATCCATATTTTCTTTATCTTTTTTTTGCCTCAAACTCGAAGCGCGACTAACCTCGCTACCGATATTCGCAAGTTGTTGGCTCAAAGAAAGTTTTTGCCAGCGCTCTGCATCTAAATTTTTACTGACTATATTTTCCATTCTATCAAATTATTAACAATTTTCATTATTTTTTCCTTTACTTCTAAATTTTGAATATCCATTGACCTGTTAATCGATGGCTTTACATTAATCAAAGAGTTGTATTCTAAATAATCATTTTTCGGCCTGTCTAAATAAATGTTTACTCCCCAGAGGTTCTCATTTTTTGACCCATGCTCAAACAACTCCTCACTCTCGTCTGCGTGCAATTCTCCCCCCACCGCCATAATTCCCGTTTCAACATCAACCACTGCTTTTACCATTTCACCATAGCCATCACCGGCGATATTCTTCAACTCATTAAAACTTATTTTTTCTTTTATTATTTTTACTTGCATAATTAATTTTATTTTACATTAATAATTCATTTACTAAATTATTACTTCCATCCCTGGCCGATAACTTTCCACATTACTTGTTCTTGAGGAACCTGAATTAGGCCTTGGGGCGTTTGTTGAGGTATATTTATCTGACCTTTTTTATAATCTAAAGAAAGTTCAAAATAGTTTGCCATTTTTTCGCTTTCAATATAGGCAATTTTATGGTCTTTTTGTATTTGAAAATTATTACCTAATTCCATTTCCGGATTCCAGAGTTTGTCTAATTCCATTTCTTTAACATAGCTTTCAAATAATTCTGTCATTATTTTTGCCAATTCTGCCAGAGCTTCCACAACGGTTTTTACTCCTAAATCCTCCTTTGCTTCTTTTCTGCCAATAAAATATTGGTGCGAATAAAGTTTTTCTGTGAAATAATCAACAATTTTTGTAATTTCCTCATCTTTCATCGGGTTTTTATGGCTTTTCAAAAGCCTTTCTGCCAATCTTCTTATTAAATTATGAGTTCTGTTTACGTTCCCCAAAGCCAAGGGGTGAATCTGCGGATTAGATTCTACAAACTTGTTGAAAATTTTTGTTAAATCTTCGTCGGTTTTAATTCCAAATTTGTTTTTTGCCAAATCAAAGTATGCCATAACATCCTCAACAGAAATTGGAATTTTGCTTTGCGGATTTTGAGGGTCGGCAGGATTAAAAACATTTGCGGTTGACGGGTCAATTGGTGAAAGTTCCGACAAGTCTGTCATTACAATTTCATCAGCTCCCAAAGAAATCATTGAAGCGGCCGAGTGGGCTTTGTACGGAATTAAAACTGAAAATTTATCGCAGTATTCCCTAACCATTGAGACCAATCTCCAAGGAACCATTGTGTCTCCGCCAGTGCTGTACAAAAATAAATCTATACTCTCCACTTTTCCAATTTGCCTAAGTTGCTTGCTAATTATTGGAATAATATCCATAGCAACTCGCGCATTCACCGGCCCTTGCCTGTCACTGGTTATGTAGGTAATAACTTTTGAATTTCTCTGTTCCTCAATTTTTTTTATTAATTCTTTTTTATCCATAAATTTTTGTTTTAATTATTTTGAAATTTTCACTTTTGCGGGACGGATTAGTTTTCCATGCAGGGTGTGGCCACGTTGGACCTCTTCAACTATAATCCCCTCCTTCGCCTCGCCGAAGTCTTTGACGAAGGCGGGTTTTGCCTCTCCAACCCCAACAGATTCCATAGTGTTTGCATCGAAAGGCTTACCTAAGACATCAATTGATTTTATACCTTCCTTCTCTAAAAAATCCACTAACTGCTTTTTTATCTGCAAAAAACCCTCAACCCACTCGTTTTCCCGCGAATTCCCGGTATTCGCGGAATCTTTTGGCACATGTCTCTCTGCCAGACAAATATTATCCAAAATCGGCAAAAGCTTTAAGATTATTTCTTCATTGGCGTATTTTACTAGCTGGCCAATTCTTTCCATTTCCTCTTTTTTGTAGTTTAAAAAATCAGCCCGTTCCCTTTTCCAGCCATTGAGATATTCTTCGCATTTAGCTTTTAAATCTGCTTCGTTATTTTTTACATCATTGTTTTCTTGTGCCATATGTCTAAGATATTTAATATTTCAAATAAATTATCATTTTCAAGCGTTTCCATAAGTTCCTCCATAAATTTTATTTCCTGTTCCATTTCCTGATGCGCCTGTTTAATTTGTTTCTCAATAAAATTATCGAATTCTCTTTGTTGCTCGGCAATTATTTTATCTGTCTCGCTTCGCGAGATCTGGCTTAGCCAGACAAAATATTTATATGCTTTTTTAGTTGGTACTCTGCCAGCTGATGTGTGCGGCTGTTCTATAAATCCATCTTTAGCTAATACCTGCAAATCGTTTCTTATAGTTGCGCAGCAAACATCCAAATCAATAACTTTTTTTAACGCCATAGAGCTCACAGGTTCTGCTGTGGTTATATATTCTTTAATCAAAAAATTTAATAATTTTTCCTGCCTTTCTGTTATCATTATCACTTAAAATTAATGATTGATAACTCATCTTATAAAATTATCAATCGCCTGTCAAGAGTGATAGATTGCCTGAACAAAAAAAATAAGCTCAAAGATAATCCTTGAGCCTTTATGTCTTTTCATTTGTTCCATAACACCATTGTTGTTTGAGTATCGCTCATTCTTTTCAGCAGTTGCTGCTTGACTGCAAAAGATTCTAAACCTAATTCTCTCATTTTTTCTGTTGGTTCAATAAAATCTGAATCTACGGCATTCATATCTTCTTCTAAAATGACTATCTGATCGATTAGATCTGTATCGGCTTGAGTAACTTGAGATATTCTGCGCAGAATTTCTGCTTTTATGCCAGCAATATTAATCGGGTTTCTGCATCTAACCAATTTTTGAAGCAATTCATGGTCGGCAATCTCAGCTAAAAATTTCATCTTGGTTCTCCTTGGGTTGTGTTTTTCAGTATTGGTAATCTAGTTTTCAATGAACAATGAAATAGAGTCGGTGGGACTCGAACCCACACCTCCCAGACCACGTGGCTCCGGGCGCTCTCCCATTGAGCTACGACCCTAATTTTAAATAATATGTTTTTTTAATTAATTTTGCAAGTGCGTAAACAAAAAATCGCCCAAACTTGTAAAAGGACGATTTTTTGTTTATTTATTAGTGGTTTTGCTCTTCTTCTTGCTCTTCGTTGCCGTGATTATGGCCTTCACAGCAATGTCCGTGCATTTTTTCGTGTATTTTACTGTGCATTTTTCCTTCAAATCCGCGCCACCCGCACATAGGGCACATGCCTCTTTTAATCATTAATTTTATTCCAATTGCTATAAATAAAACTCCCCAAAAAATTCCCCAAAATGCTCCATTAAACACCCCTAAAGCATTAAGTAAAATTGCCACGCCGATTGTGATAATTAATATTCCAAAAAACATATTTTTATATATTTATTTTTTCGCTGAACGACCTTTAAAAATTAGTTAATTTTTAACAAATCAACCTCAAAAACCAAAGTTGCGTTTGGCGGAATTACCTCTCCTGCTCCAAATGCTCCATAACCTAGCTCCGGCGGAATTGTTAATTTTCTTTTTTCCCCAATTTTCATTCCTAAAACCCCCATATCCCAGCCTTTAATAACGCGCCCAGCCCCCAATGGAAAAGAAAATGGCTGGCCTCTGTCAATGCTTGAATCAAATTTAGTTCCGTCTGTTAAGGTTCCAACATAATTTACCGTAACATTGTCACCATTTTTTGTTTCTTGGCCGTTTCCCTCTTTTAATATTTCAATTTTCATTCCCTGAATTTGGTAATTGATTTGGTTTTGATTCTGGTCTTGCTGGCCAGTTTGCCTGTTGTCATTTGAATTATTCGCTGGCTTTAAGAAAAGAAAATATGCCCCGCCAATTATAATTATTAATACTATTATTAAAATTATTATTAAAGTTTTTTTATTCATAATTTTGTCGATTATTAATTTTTATATATTATTTTATGTATTATATTACATATCTTAATTTAAGGCAATAAATACATTTCTTGGCCATATCCTCCAACTCCTATAAATTCCGCCTCTCCCTTCAATATTTTCTCAAAAGGATGGCAAGCAAAACATCCGCCAGACCCTTTCGGGCAATTAAATTCCTTTTTTTCTCTCGCAATTTTAATTTTTCTGGCAATTAAAAGCACATCATCATAAGCTTTTCTAGCGTCTGGCAATTTAGCTGAAACCGGCTCGTCATCACGGTCTAAATACCAATAGGCTGCGCCAGAAACCTTTCTTTTTTGAAGATTCTTTAAAAGTAAAAGATATATAGGAAGTTGAAGCGAATTTTCTTTTTCTTCATTTTTGCCGGTTTTAAAATCAATTACACGGATACTATCATCTTCCTCAATATATTCCAACCAATCTATTTTTCCGTTAAGAACAATATTTTCATTTTCAGATAAAAAAAAGTTTGGCGGCATATCATTATTTGCAGGCTTTAATTTTACGGTTTTGTGCAAAAGCGGTCCTGGATTTTTAGCAACTTTTAATATCATATTCTTTCCGCGTTCCTTAGCTTCTTTTTCCTCTTGCTCGTTTTTAAACCCGCCCTGTTTTCCTGCAACTTTTTTCCACTCTTCTTCAAAACTTTCTTCCAATGGTTTTAAAAATCTTTCTTCTGCTTTGTATTTTGTCAGCCCTTCTAATGTTTCGTGCACTGCTATCCCCAAAGAAAGCGAGGGGCTGGTTATGTTTATTTTTCTGCCATGCTCATTTTTATAAACATTATGTAAAAAATAAAGCCTTGGGCATTTTAAAAAATCCCCTATTGAAGAGTGTGAAACCCAAACTGAATTATATTTGTCTTGAGCATTGTATTTATCTTGAGCCATGTTTTTTAAATTTTTAGATTTTTAGCGCTGGGCAAAATCGCAAATGTCGCGGAAGTCGCAATATTGGCACTGCCAGCCAGGAGTTGCCTTAAATTCGCTGTTTTTTATTTTTTCTATTTCTTTAATTATTTTTTCTTTTTGGGAAGCAATTTCTTTTTCTGTCCCCAAAAATGATGCTTTTTTATTTTCTTCCAAATAATAATACGAAAGCTGTTTTGGCTTTATTTTTAACACTTCTTCTGCCGCAATTTGATATATTAAAAGCTGTTCTTTATTTTCAAAATCTAATTTATTTTTTGATGCGCCTGTTTTATAATCAATAATTTCAACGCCATTTTCTAATTCATCTATGCGGTCAATTACTCCAAATAAAGTGTAATCTGCTATCTTTAAATTAAACGGCAGTTCTAATGCTAATGTAGCTTGCCCTGAGCCCGGCGAATGGTCTATTTTTAAAATTTTTGGCTCATCTTTTTCAAATTGCGCATAAAAATCTTTTAATATTTGCTTGCCTAATTTATAGTATTCGTCTTTATTTTTTTTATCAGGATACCATTCATCAATCCAGTTCTTTTCATATAGTTCTATGAGATAATCAAAATTTTTATGTTTCTTTTCTTGTATCAGCTTCTCTGAAAAACCAAATAAATTTTCTTGTTTTATATTATTGTTTCCGTTAATATTTTTCAAAAAACTATACAAAGTGTTGTGCATTGTTTTTCCAAAAGAAAAAACTGCTTTGCCCCGCACAGGAACTTTCATAATAAAGCCAAATTTATATTGCAAAGGGCATTTTTCAAAAGCAGCCAATTGCGAAAAAGAAAAATGCGCAGGCAGATATTCTGGTTTTACTTTTTTCTTTAACTCCGGCGCCGAAATCTTCTCCGCCAATACCCCGTTTTGGGCTTTGAGATTTGGGCTTTGGGATTTTTCACTATATCCCATTTCAACTAAAAAGCGCGATAATTTTTTCTTTCTTTGCCCGCCATAATCATCAGCTGAAGTGAAATAAAGCCCCTTTTTTGCCCTTGTCATTGCCACATAGCAAATTCGCCTTTCCTCCTGCAAATGGACATCTCCCTTTGGCTTTATGTCTTTAATTAATTCATCTGGAAGCTCAATTGGATCTTTTCTTCCAATTGTAGGAAACCTTTTATCAACCATATTCGCCAAAAACACATATTTAAACTCTAATCCTTTTGCTCCGTGGATTGTCATTACTTTTATCATATCTGGTCCCTGTT
Source organism: Patescibacteria group bacterium (assembly GCA_038065715.1). GTDB lineage: Bacteria > Patescibacteriota > Minisyncoccia > Minisyncoccales > Staskawiczbacteraceae > JBBTQL01. The sequence goes on along the minus strand of JBBTQL010000002.1, from coordinate 20,716 downwards.
CTGGATCAAATTCCAGTTTCCCTTCCTCGCCAGATTCCAATTCCATATTAATTTTTTCAACAAAATTTTTTAAAGAAGAGTCTGCGGCTGCCTCTTCAAAACTTTTTATTTTTTTATAGAACTGGTTTAACAAATCAATTTTTTCTTGTTGATTATTATCAATTAAATTTTTTAAATATCCAGAATCTTCCAAAAAGGCGACCAATATTTCTGAAGCTGATTTCTCGCGGGCAGCTAAACTGTGCTTTTTTATTAAGCTTAAAATAAAAGCAACTTTTTCTTGCGTTTTTTTAGAAATGCCTTGCACCAAAGGGAGCTCTTCTAATGTTTCAAAAAGAGATTTTGTTTTTTTATGGCTGTACTGGGTAAGTTTTGCAATGTCTGTGTCTAAAATTTCTAAAAATTCTAAATTTAAAATTCTGTAAACCGCGGCGCTCTCGTGGTAATTGTCTAAAAGCTTAAAATATGAAATAACGTCTAAAACACAGGGTTTTGAATATAGCCCGCGGGAAGCCAAAAATTGATAAGGTAAATTAGCTCTGTCTAATGCTTTAATAAAGGGCACGGCAGAATCATTTGCCCTTACTAAAATAGCAAAATCATTATAATCTGCATCTTTATCTTTTTTTAAAATTTCTAAAATTTTTCTTATTGTTTTGCCAACTTCTTCATCTAATGTTGTTGCATGAATGTGCTCTATGATTCCTTCTTCTTTTATTTCTGCCTGCCTGCCGGTAGGCATGGCAACAAGTTTTTTATCAATTTTATTTACAAATTCTAATCTATCTGGATCGTTTTGCTTTATAAATTTATATGATAAATCCAAAATATTTTGGCTTGACCTGTAATTTTTAATCAAAGAAATTTGTTTAGATGTTTTAAAATCGTTTATAAACTGCACTATATTTGAAAAACTCGCCCCTCGCCACCTATAAATTGCCTGATCGTCGTCGGCGCAGACAGTTAAATTATTTTTTGGTTCAGCCAGCATTTTTACAAGCTCATACTGCGACCAGTTTGTATCTTGAAACTCGTCAACTAAAATATACTTAAACTTTTCCTGATATTTTTTTAAAATTAACTGGCGTTTTTTAAATAACTTTAAACAATAATTTATCAAATCGCCAAAATCCAAAAAACTATTTTCTAAAAGTATCTGCTGATAAATATGATAAGCATTTGCCACCTCTTTTATTCTTTCTATTTCTTCTGTTTCTGGAGCATCGTCTCTTGTTTTTAAATTATCTGCATATTCCAAATAATTTTCAGGATAAATTTCCTGGTCTTTGCAGTGTGAAAAATGGTAAATTAATGCCTGTATAAATTTTGCAGGATTGCCCAAAGCTTTGTAATAGTCTAAGTCAAATCTGTCTAAATTTTGCCTGATTAAAAGCCATGCGTCTGTGGAATTTAAAATTTTAAAATCAGAAGGAAGCCCAATATCTAAAGCGTTTTCGCGTAAAATCCTTTCGCAAAACGAGTGAAATGTTGAAATCCACAAATCAACATAGCCATATTCTAAAAGCCTGTCTACTCTTTCTTCCATTTCAGAAGCTGCTTTTTCGGTAAAAGTTACAGCTAAAATTTCTTCGGGTTTTGCCAGCCCTTTTTCAATTAAATTTACTATTCTTTGAGTAATAACTGTGGTTTTTCCGGTTCCTGCGCCGGCCACAATTAAAAGCGGGCCGTCTTTATGCAAAACAGCCTCTTTTTGTTCGTTATTTAATTCAGACAAATTTAATGCCATATAAAATTGTTATTTCATATTCTCATATTTTTTGCAAATAAAAAAGCCCTATGGTCAGAAAACCAAAGGACTTTGTTGCTTCGCCATGCCGAAGCTTTAGCGAAGGATGGTGCTTTATTCCTCACCTATTCCACTTTGCAAGAACGACCCCTTGACAATATGGTTAGAGTATTATATACTTAATATAGTACATTGTAGTATAGGTGCTTCCCCTGATTTAGGGCCATAGAGAGCCCGTTTTCCTGAAAGGAACAAATCTCATGGCTACTTACCGTTACTTCGTCGGTCCGGTCAACGATTTCTGTGGCATCGATCGTTTGTTCGCCCTGGACTCGGATGTCCAGATGGGAAGCGAGAAGGTGCTCGAAGCCTTCAACTTGGCACTGGAGAAAGTGGGGTTCAAACCCCAGCCCAGGCCAAAGGAGGACTTCGTGCGCTTCGCCAACCTCGGCGTGGAAGAGGAGCGGATCTATGTGTTCCGCGGACAGGAGGTCGAGTTGCTAGATTGCCTGGTCGGAGTTGATCAGGCACTGGCAGGGATTGGTTCGCGAGATGCTCTCGTCGTGGCGTCCACGTTCAGCCATAACAGCGGAGATCATTACGGATATCGCTTACTGGCGGTGCCGTGGGGGTCAAGGTTGTATAGCGCTGACATGGGCCACAGCGGGAAGTTCCGGTGCAGAAAGGATATCAATCACTGGATGGCCTTCAACGATCAGTTCGACAACGATGTCGTGGAGCTTCCGAACGGAAGCCGCTTGTGGGACGGGAAGAAATGGAAACCCGTTTCAGAGCTAACTCTCTACCCGGAGAGTGAACACGAGGAGTAACCTCCCACGATAATAAGTCGGTGCGCGCCAGCGCAACGGAGAATACCGACACATCCAAATTTCTCCATCTGTCGGAAAGTGTGTGCTTTCCCTGATGAGTCCAAAAGGACGAAACAGTTGCACATTTTTATTGGCCATAGCGAGCCATTTCCCAAAAGGAGAATCGCGATGTTACTCAAGAAAGTGTCGATTTTTATCGACAACTACCTCCGCCAGCGTTTGACGAATAAGAAGAATCTCGAGTGCGAGACCGGCGTGAAAGATAGCGGATTACTGGCGAAAGCCTTCAATCATGCAGTCGTATTTCCGGCTGAACTTGTCGGGCTTCTGATGAGTGGCTATCACGACCGTGAAGAGTTGCGTCCGCAGTTGCAGATCATATACAAGTTTTTTGATGGCTGCCATGCGGAATCGGATAGGATTTTCAGAGAATTCCGCGAGTCAGTGCGAATTGAGGCAACTTTGAAGGCATTTATCAACTGCACGGTGAGAGTTGAAATTCGGTTCTACCGAAAGTCAGCCAAGCAGGAGTTCTATGGTACAGCCGTAAACTTCAATGCCAACGGCGACATCTGCTGAAACAACCAAAAAGGAGTCATCCAATGACGGATGAGGAAGCGAGAGAACTGACTCCCGAAGCCGTTCAACGGCTTCTAGGGAAAAGGCGTTACGCCGAGCTGAAGAGTATGACATCTGCCGAAAGGCAGGCAATGATCCGGAGGCTCGACGCGAAGCTGGCAAGGCAGAATGCGAATTCGCCCAGCCAGACCAAACCCTAACGGGTTAAATGCAACGATAAGAAAGGCATGAGGGTTGCCTAAAACAAAACCCTCCTGTTATTCCGATGTGTTATCGGAACTGATGAGTCCGAAAGGACGAAAACAGAAATTTGTACATTTAGAAGGAGCGAAACATGACTGGTGTGAAAATAATGGAGGAACTTCTCCGGCAGACAGCCATCCAAGAAGAAGCCGAACTGAATCGTCAGGGAGGCTGGAAGGCCATGCTGGACTGGTACGATCTTTTCGGTGACTTAGACAAGCTTGCCGTAAAGATGGGGGTTCCTTTGGAGGATCTCGCGGCTTACACGTTCCTCACGAGGTACGTAAAGCGTGCGGCTGAAATCGGTTCCCGCAAGCTGGAGCCCGAGCTCCGAGAGGCGGCCAAGAAACTGGGCATCGCCGATGACCAGTTCGACGAGTACTTCCAGCGTGAGTTGGAAAAGTATATGAAGACCGAGGAGTTCTTCGAGAATACTGATCCTGATTTCATCGGCGAATAGCGCTCAGCAGATTTTATATTTTGTTCACCTGCTTAGACGCTCTCAAAAGTTCCATTGGTTGGAACTTTTTTCGTACACTAACCCAATGATAAGGTACAGGGCTTGGTTACTAAATTCAACTAATACATACAACGCATTAAAAAACCACCTCAATTAAAAGGTGATTTTTTTATTTATGTCGCATAATATTAGCGAATAGTTCGATTCATTATAAATGCTTATTTACAAATGCCCTTCCTGATCCAGACTTGAAATACTTTTCTAATTCGTATGCTTTATATTTATCCTCAATAGCCATATAGAAATGCAAACTAACCGGCAAGCGATTTGCAGTAGCGATAACCTCGCCGTTTTCGTGCCTTTTTAGCCTATCTACAATATCGTTCGTGCAACCTGTATAAAACCCATCTTTACATTTTAAATTATAAACATAAAACATTTTATTGTTCTCGCCTTCGCGAATCTTAGGCAGGCTTCGCCTTGCCGAAGCTTCGCTACAGCGAAGCGAAGGCAGGGGCACAAGGATTCGAACCTTGATCAATGGTTTTGGAGACCATTATTCTGCCATTGAACTATGCCCCTATTTATTGTTTTTAAGATAACACAATATTCGTATTTTTTCAATTTAATTTTGCAGACACTTTTGTGCCACTTTTTGGGGTACAGATCAATTGACGGGGTTTAATGTATTCTTCCTGCAAAAAACTAAAATATTTTAAGGACTGGTAGTTTTTGAACAAATAACAGTGTCTATGCCGCTATTTTTAGCGCAAGACCAAATATATTCAGCAGCAGCTCCATTCCATTTCCACATATAGTTGTCACCGCATGAGGCAAAAAAACTATTTTTTATGGTAAAGCTTGAGGCCGAATCATATCCTTTTTTCTGGCACAATTTCTGGGCAGTTGAATTATCTGGATAATACCCGCCGCCACAAGGAGCAGTGCAATATCCAAAAACGCCATTGCATTTATAATTAGTGCAAGACAATGCAGGCACCTTACTGTTAGCATCATTATATATCTGGCTATTGCTAAATACAGACCCTAATGCCACTATCATTGAAGAAACTTTGTCATTCCATGTGTCATCAACAAGAGTAGAATCGTCCGCTGTTTTTACAATTGAAGCGCCTTTGAAGTTGTCGTCCAAATAGAATGTTACAATATATCCTGGAGCTACTTTTACAGAAGAAATATCATCGTTTAAAGTGCCTTTGGCGCGCATTTGAGAAAGAGTATAAGACCCAACGCCATATTCTTGGGAAACTCCTTTATAATTAATATCTTTGAAGACGGTTACTACTAAAGGTTGGGGTAAATTCAAGGCTTTTATAATATCAATTCTACCATAACCTTGGGTATTAATATTATAACCTAAATTTTTGGCAGTATTCATTAATGTTATTTTTATTTTATCGGGGGTCCAATCAGGATGCATTTGTTTTAATAGAGCAACACTTCCAGTCACCATTGGAGTTGCCATTGAAGTGCCAGAAATGGCAACGTGTTTATCATCCAAACATTTTTTATCACTCCATGCAGAATCATATTCAGAAGAACAGATATTAACTCCTGGTGCAACAATGTCAGGTTTAATTAAGACCTGATTATTACCACTAGAATCAATCCATTCAACAGGACCTCTTGAACTAAAACTTGTAATTTTATCGAATTTATCAGTTGCGCCAACAGTAATAGCCTTTCGAGCAGTACCTGGACTGCCAATTGTTTTTTCGTTAGGCCCAGAATTTCCAGCCGCAACAACCGCCACAACTCCAGCATTAACGGCATTATCTATTGCGATTGATAGAGGATCGTCTGGATTTCCTTGGCCTCCCAAACTAAGATTCATAACATCAACTTTGTCTGAAAAATCATTATCATTGTTTGGGTCAACCGCTCTATCAATTGCAGAAATAATATTAGAAAAACTTCCAACTCCACCAGAATTCAAAACCTTATATGCATATAATTTTGCATCAGGCGCAACACCTTTTAATCCGCCAACTCCGCTTCCAGCAACAATTCCAGCAACATGTGTTCCATGTCCGTGGTCATCCATGGGACTAATATCATTATTTACAAAATCATAACCTCCGACTACTTTTGAGTTTGGAAATTGCAATAATGGTTGAGAATAATTAATTTTAGGATCATAATAAAAACAATATATATTATAATCTTCTGCAACAAAACATATTTTATTATCTTCAGTGTCAAAATCTCCTATATTTTTTTGAAGATTAATCTGAATCGTGCGATTTAAAAAATCATCTTTTAGATATACTTTTTTAAACAATCTATCATTTGAATAGAAATAATACCCTTTTTCTATTTGTGCATCCATTATCGACCAGCTTTTACCATAATCTTTAATATCAATTTCATTAATCCCATTGACATTATTAATATTTGAGGCTTCATCTATTAACAAAAACTTTGAATTTCCAGTTTCAGTATTATAAACCCCATATCCTTTAAAATTAGCGGAATAGATACTATATATGATTTCATTATTTTTATAATCGAGGATGTTTCCTTGTCTTGGTAAATTAAATTCTATTTTATTTCCAGAACTAATATTATACAGGTAATAGCCAGAAGGATAACTATTAGCATCTAAAATTGTATATGCTATTACACCTTTATCAATACTTTGAGAAACAACCCAACCATTGTCAATTAAAACCTCTTTTTTTTCATCAATCTTGTATAGAATTAAGCTAGAATTTGTAGAATCTCCATTTCTAATTAAATTATATATTAAATAATTCCCATCAAGTTCTATTTTACCGTATATTCCATCACTATTGGATAAATTTGCAATTTCTAATGATACTCCACTTTTCAAATTAAGAAGATAAATCTTGCTTATTGTATAATTTAAGTTATTATTGGCAGTATATGCAATATAATCTCCTTTTAAGACGCCAACTTCAGGACAATAATTTTCAGGTGCATTAAATATTTCAGTGCTCCTTGATAAAAAATTATAAATATTTATTTTACAATTTGAAATATATAATAATCTATTTTCATCCATACCTATTATCTGATCAGGTAAAAAACCCACATAGTGAGTTTTAAAAACCATAGGAGTAGTTGTTATTTTTTCAAACGTTCTTTCATTTATAGTTCCGTCTCCACCAAGATCTTGATGCGAATAGTCAATTCCAGTATCAATAACAGCAATAGTCACATTTTTTCCTGTCAAGCATTCTTTTCCTGACGACGCACAATTATTTCCACTTGAGTCAAATTGCCATACCTTATTAGCGCCAATTAAGGGTACAGCATCCATTAAATTTGCTTTCACTTCATAATTTTTATAAACATTTTTAACTCCCGGTATTGTTTTGACTATTTGGGCTTCTGCATCAGTAATATCTAAAGTAGCGCCAAAAAAAGTTTTATAATACCTGCCCAAAACTTTTAATTCTGTTTGCGATCCTCCTTTATTTATCAAATTGGGTGTTGTTTTAATTACATCCTTCTTCAATGCTTTTTTTATTTGGACTTCAATAGAAGCACCATTTGATTTAAGGGTATTATCATACAAAGAAATGTTTGATTGCGCTGCAAGCGCTGATGGCGCTTTTGTGCCGCTTTTTGAAGAAGAAATATCTTTATATTTAATAATAGAAGGATCATTTGTAAATTCTACAATATATCCGTTATATTTTTCCGCTTCATTGCCGACGCTATTTTTTTGATCAACGGCGGCACTTAAACTTGCTGACCATAACCTTTTTATTAAATGGTTCAAAAAAGAAACATTGTTTAAAAAAAATAATATTATCAATAAAAATAATAAACCGCTTAATAAAAATAATAAACGGTTTTTAGAAAAAATTTTCATCATATAGTATAAATTTTAATTTCATTTTAATTTTTTTATTATACCATAAGACGGTGTCAACCCATACAACTCGTTTTGTTTATTCGTATCTTAATGCTTCTATTGGATCCATTTTTGCAGCCGACACAGCTGGAAAAACTCCAAAAGCAATACCTATGGTTCCTGAAACGCCAACTCCAATAATTATTGCATATAAAGGAACAACAAATGCCCATGCCAAGCCAAACGACAATGCTATAAAATAAATAACCCAGCTCAAAGCAGCTCCGGCAATAATTCCTATAATTCCGCCTATCACAGTAACTAAAATAGATTCTATTAAAAACTCGCTTAAAATATCTGAATTTTTGGCTCCCAATGCTTTTTTCAAGCCTATTTCGCTTGTTCTTTCTGTAACAATGACATACATAATATTCATAATTCCAACACCGCCCACAATTAAAGAAATGGCGGCAATAGAAATAAGCAGAACAGTTATTCCGTTAAATATTGTATTGAATGTCTCCATTGCCTGAGCTTGTGTTGTAACAGTAAAATCTTCTTTTGCCGGATCTTTAATATTATGCAAACGCCCTAAAGTATCGCGGATGTTTTCTGCTGTGGCTGGAGCCAAATTTACATCTTTAACCTGCACGACTCCCACAAGCAAATAGTTAATTCCCAACATTTTTTTCTGAGCGGTTGCAAGGGGCATATAAATAATATCATCTGCTCCTCCGCTTAAGGCTCCTTGAGGATCATAAACTCCTATCACTTTAAAATTCAAATTTCCTATTCTTACTAATTTTCCTATCGGATCGTCCTGTAAAAATAAATCTTTGGCTATGTTGCTGCCTAAAATAGCAACTTGGCTAGCTCCGGTGTCTTCGGCTTCTGTCCAAAATCTGCCCGTCTTTAATGTGTGTTTGTCTATTAAAAACATTTCAGCTCCTGCCCCGTAATAAATTATACTTTTTGCCCTGTCCCTGTAACTCACCACTGCCTGACCAGTTGCAATGCCATATGCTCCCGCAACATTATTTATTTTTTTTATTGCATCAAGGTCAGTTGATTTAAAAGAAGTAATTTGCACAGTTGTTGTAGCCCGGCTAAAATCAGCCGAAGCCGCATTGCTGTTTGCCCGATTTTTTGTGGTGGGCGGAACTCTTGTTTCAATAAAAAGCGTGTCTGTACCCCAGGCAGCCAGCTGCTGGTCTATTAAACTGCGAAATCCAGCTCCTGCTGATAAAACCAAAATAACTGTGGCAATGCCAATAACAATGCCAAGCGTTGTAAGTAGTGTTCTTGCAGGATTTGACTTTAATGCCCTAATAGATTGTTGAAACGAAGTTATCAAGTTATAAAGTTTATAAAGTTTATTAGCATGTCCTATAAATTCCGCACGTGTGAAAAATATGGAACATAAAAGAATATAAGATTAAATTTTTTCTATTAAAAATATTTTAACGTATTTGTCCAAACTATAAAATTGCAGTAATTCTTCGGTTTTTTTATAAACATCATAAGGGGTTATCCAAACGCTATGCTGAAATATTTTATATCCTAGGTCGTGTAAAATGCTTCTCATTAAATCCCTGGCTCGCTTATTTTTTGCAGGCATATCAAAAGTTAACATTATCCATTTGCCATCTTTTCTTTTTTTTATCCCCTCCATAATAAAACTTGCTTTTAATGCTTTACCTATCCCCTCTTTTGTTAAAATTATAGTTTTTTTCTCTTTTAAATTTTCTACCTTAATATAATTTTTTCTTTTTAAATAAGAAATAAATTTTGAGAATTCCCTTTCTCCTTTATTTTTCCGATATTTTTCAAAAACTGGATTTTTGGGCCCGGGTAAATAATTGGCAAAAGTTATAGGTTTATACATAGAATCCAAAGTGTCTCCGGCTTCCCGCATTATGTGGTAAATATCCCATAAAAATTGTTCTGTGAGCGGTAATTTCATAAATAATTAAATTTTATAGCTTTTTTATAACTTTTGTCTTACAATTTTCACACGTGTTAGAATAAGGAGACATATTTATTTAATATATTTTATAATCTTTCGGTATTTTTATCAAATTTTTTAATTTCATTGTTTTTATCCAAAATAGTAACCTTCCCAATCTTTAATTTCGTCAGAATGCCCGTTCTCAATGGCTACTTTTTTTACAATTTCTAAAATTTCCTTCTGTATTTTGGGATTAGATTTTTTAATAATAATCAATATCTTTTTAAGAAAATCCGATGGCTTAATAGGTAAATTTTTCAATGGATAATTTTTAAGCTCCCACTCTAAAAATTTATTGAACGGACACACACGATTCTCTACTGCAAAAAGAAAAACAAGAAGATTTGATATGCTTTCAGCGGCGTCTAATTGTGCGGCTAACGATTTTCCGTCCCTAATATGTTTAAGTGAACGATGGACTGAATTTAGATAACCGCCCAAAGCGGTGCGAGCAATTTTGTGAGCTACATCTGGCATAAGTGAACCTTTTTCCTCTACCAGCTTTTGAATTTCACCAGTTTTATCAATCACCGCTGAAATATGTGTAAATGAATATTTATCCCACTCTGTCGCAGAACCTGTTTTAGCATATTCTCGGAAGTCTGAAATTGCGTGAGGCAAGGAATCAACATATTCTGTACCAGGATAATTTTTTATAACGTTATTTAAACCATCATCGGTTGTAATAAATAAAATATCGTAATCAGAATTTTTTGTGGCGATACCCTTTCCCCTGCCTCCAGCCAAAATTACTCCGATAATTCGATCGTCGTTTTTTGCTTTTTCTAAATATAATTCGTATGCCTCTTTTGCCTTTTTTTGATTTACCATAATTGTTTAACTTTATTTTCTTAAAACTACGTACCAGCCGGGACAATACTTTCCGTGAGCACCATCTACGGCTTTTGAAATATCAATGTCGGAATAAATTTGATATTTTTTAACCTGTCCATAATAAAGAATACCAAGACCGTCGTACGATCCGGGATTGCCTGTATAATATCCAGCTACTTGATTAAGAAAAAATAAAGCGGCAGAACCTGACTCGTCTGTTATTTCGGTAAGAGTATTATGAAACTCATATCCTTCTTTAATCAGCTTTAAATAAATTTCTGGCATTGTTTTTTCTGGCTCTCCAAAAGTATGAGCAATCGTACGACTCAAATCCAAACCAATTTTTGTATTTACTTTTGGTAAATCACCAAAGTCTTCAACTTTATTTTCTGCAATTCGCCTTGACCAATTAACTACTGGATAATGGTAAAAACTGTATAGCAACGATTTTCCATCGTGCAGACAAACAATTATGCAAAAAAATCTTTTATTATTTGCATAAAAAATTGTTCCATCAATTGGATCTAATGCTAAAACTAAACCGTTAGTTCCTTTAAATTTTAAAACCGACGGAGTGTCTTCTTCTGCAATCAATTCGCAGTCAACTAATTTTGTCTTTGCCATTTCAGACAAAATAAATTCCTGCACCGCAGTGTCGGCTTCGGTTACAATATCGATCCCGGCAACTCCAGTGTTAAATTTATTTTTTGATGAAGCAGTTTTGCGCATTTTAACCGCAAGCTCACCAGCTCTTTTAAAAACCGGCTCGAGGGATATTAAGATATTAATATATTCTTGAAAAAATTCTGACATAATTTTGTATTTTATTTTACTTTATAACTTTACAAACCTTATAAACTTTTCACTTTATAAACTTCGTTTATTCGTAGCGCAAAGCATCTATTGGATTTAATTTAGATGCTTTTAGCGCAGGATATAACCCAAAAATTACTCCTGTTAAAACCGACACTCCTACTGCCAAAATAATTGAAAATAAGGAAACTACAAATGCCCAGTCGTATCCTAAATAACGCATAAGCAACGATATTAAATAAGAAACTATTGCGCCAATTATAATTCCTAAAATTCCGCCAAAAAAAGTTAAAACTCCAGCTTCAAGCAAAAATTGGTTCATAACAGCTCTGTTTGAAGCGCCAACTGCTTTGCGCAACCCAATTTCCCTTGTGCGCTCTGCAACAGTAGCCAACATAATATTTAAAATGCCAACTCCCCCAACTACCAAAGCAATAGCTGCCATTGCTGTCAAAAAAAGGCGAAGCGCGTTTGTTATTGTGCTTAAAATATCAATTGCATCGGCCATGTTTCGCACAGTAAAATCAACATTTGCCTCGCTCCGTATGCGGTGGCGCTGTTTTAAAAGATTTGTGACATCGTCAATGGTTTGTTGAATATTCTCTGGCGAATCAACCTTTATATCAATGGCCCTTAAATAGCGTATGCCAAGCAGCTGCTGTTGGCCTATTAGCAAGGGCATATAAATTTGATCGTCCAAATCTAAAAACAAAGAGCTCCCCTGTTTTTTTGTAACACCCACTACCCTTAAAGGAACTCCTCCGGCTTCTGCCTGTGAGGCGGTCCTAACTTTTATTACCTGCCCTACCGGATTCACTCCAGACTGTGAAAACAATTCTTCGGCAACCGTGGCGCCTAAAACAGCAACGTTTGCTGAGCCTTCGCCTTCCTGCTGGCTGAAAAATTGGCCCGACTCTATTTTAATATTTATTACTTGTGGCATTGAATATTCAGTGCCCATAAAATTTGTATCTATTGTTTTGTTTTGCCATGTAACAGACGAGGACCCCATAACCGCCGCAAAAACAGCTTTGGCATAAGGTACTTGTCCCGAATTTCTTATGGCATCGGCATCTTCGTTTGTTAAGGTTGTAATTACAATTCCAAACAATTGAGCTGGCGGGCCTTTTTCGTTGCTTTTTCCGGGCTGAACGCTTAAAAGATCAGACCCCAATTTTGTAATCTGCCCCAAAATTAAGCTTTGGGCGCCAGCTCCCAAAGAAATTATAATTATTACTCCTGCCACGCCAATAACAATGCCTAAAATCGTCAAAAAAGACCTGCCTTTTCTGGCAAGCAAAGTTCTAAATACAAGTTTTGCAGTCATTAGCAAGTCCATAATTTTGAATTACTTTGCAATATTTTCTCCTCCGTTTGCTATTGTTCTTCTTAAAACTTTTTCATCAGAAACAATTTCTCCGTCTTTTATGCGAATTATTCTTTTTGCATGGTTTGCTGTATCGGTTTCATGAGTGACTAAAATAATGGTGTGCCCCTCATTATTTAAACGCTGAAGTATAGACATCACTGTGTTTCCTGATTTTGAATCAAGATTTCCGGTTGGCTCATCGGCAAAAATTACAGCAGGGTCGCATACCAGCGCTCTGGCTATTGCCACTCTTTGTTTTTCTCCTCCTGAAATTTGATTTGTAAAATAATCTAATCTATGCGAAAGCCCCACCGAGTCTAAGGCGCCTTTTGCCAATTTATCGTGGTCTTTTTTCTTGCTGTAAATTAAAGGAAGTTTTACGTTGTCTAAAACAGTTGTCCTGCTAAGCAAATTAAAAGATTGAAACACAAAGCCAACCCTCTCGTTTCTTAATTCGGCCAGATAATCGTCTGTAAAATTTTTCGTGTCTTTGCCTTCAAATTTATAAAGGCCTGCAGTCTGCCTGTCTAAAAAGCTCAAAATATGCATTAGTGTGGATTTACCAGATCCGGAAGGGCCCATAATTGCCACAAACTCTCCTTGCTTTATGGCAAAACTTATATCATGGAGAACGTGCGTTATAACGCCTTCATTCGTATAGTCTTTTTTTAAATTTTCAGCTTCAATCAAAATCATATGCTAAGGCTTTAAATATGTAATGATTTCCTGGCCGTCTTCTAAACCGGAAATAATTTCCACAAGGCCTCCGTCGGCCTGCAAGCCTGTTTTAACCTGGACTTCGTGATATGTCTTATTTTTAAAATCATCTATTACCCTTACATACTGTTTGCTGTTTTTGTTTATAACAGCCGATGAAGGAACAGCAAGAACATTGTCTTTTTTGGCAACCAAAACAGACATATTTGCTGTCATGCCGGGCTTAATATCTGGAATATTATCCAAACTGCCAGTAACTTTATAATTTACCACGCCAGAAATCACAGTAGACGAAGGGTTTATTGTTAATATGCTTCCTTCAAAATGCCTGTCTGGACCCAAGGCGTCAAATGTGTAATCTATTTTTTGGCCTGCCTCTAAAGAAGCAATATTTGCCTCGCTTACATTAGCTTCAGTATGCAAATTTCCTATATCCTGCAAAACCATAACTTCTGCCATTGAGGTTGCCTGCTCGCCAACTTTAATATCAACCTGAGTTATTGTGCCAGCTGACGGCGTAAATAAAGTTAAATTATTTACCGTAGCCCTTGCCGCATCCACCTGGCCTTGCGCAGAAAGTATTTGAGCTTTTGCCAAATCAATATCTTCTTGGCGCGGTTTTGCCTGTTTTAAGCTTAACTGGCTTTCTGTTTTATCAAGCGCTATTTTGTAAGAAGCGATGTTATGTTTTAAAGAATTAACACTGGTTATGGCAGATATAATATCGTCTCTTCTTGAATCCAATGATGATTTATCTGCAGCAGAAACTCTAAAATAATAAACTCCTTCATCACACATGTCGCGAATAATTTTCAATGAATTTAGAATATCGTTTAAATCAATTAATATTGCAGAAATTGCTAAATCAATTTTTTCATTTCCTGCAGCTGAGGCAATAACAGATTTTACATCTGCCATTTTGTTATTTATATTCGTTCTATTATCTCTAACTTTAATTCCTTCTTGGTCGCTTACGGCAAAATAAGTTGTTGAAATAAGGTAAGCAGTTGTGTAAGAAGTATAAATTTTTGCATAAGCATCATTCAGCGTGTTTAGGGCGCCGTTATAAGCGCTGTTCAAATTTTCTCTGGCAGACGCTACGTCATTTTCAATCACCTTTATATCTTCTGGAGTGGCTCCATTTACCAATTTGTCATAACTGGCCTGCGCCTGTTCTAAAGATCCCTGAGCGCTTGTTAAACTTGCTCTGGCGCTTGCTTGGTCTATTGCGGCTAAAAGCTGTCCTGATGCAACTTTGTCTCCCTCTTTTACAAGAACCTGCCTAACTATGCCGCTCCCCTGAAAACTTAAATTAAGATTAGTTTTACTAACCACTTGGCCTGTTGCCAAAACAGTTTCCTCTAAATTTTGTTTTGAAACAACAGCAGTTTGAATGTTTCCATCCCCCTTATTTTTGAAAAAAGCAAAATACCCCAGAGTTAAAACAACTAATAAAATTATTACCGGCCAAATTACTCTTTTTTTAATTAAATTTTTTTTAGAAAAAAATTTTAAAATTTTCATATTGAAATAAGAATAGATTAATATAAGTTTATAATATCAAAAATCAGCATATATAACAAATACGAATTGTGCAGAATAATTATTATTTTTTTGAAAAATACCACTTTAGCACTTCATGCGCCACGGGCAATGTTGCAGAACGCAACCCTTGAACATCCTCAATTGTAACTACCAAAACTATCTGCGGATTTTCATAAGGGGCAAACGCCGATGTCCACGTGTTAAAATGGCCTGCCCTTGAGGTTTCAGCAGTTCCTGTTTTTGAAGCGACTGCAACAGGCAAATCATTTAAATAATACGACGAACCGTAAGATTTTTGCACGGCATCCCTCATTCCTTCTCTTATAATCTGCAAATTTTCAGAATCAATAAAATTTTGCCTTGTTATTTCAGGCTTAAATTCTTTAATAATGCTTTTTGAAGAATCAACAATTTTCTGAACAATTTGCGGTTTATATAAAGTTCCGTCGTTTGCTATTGAACAATAAGCTGTAGCTACCTGCAAAGGAGTTACCATTAAATCAGATTGCCCTATTGATAAGTTGTAAGTGTCGCCATCCCACCACGGCTGTTTTTTAGTTTGTTTTTTCCATTCAGGAGTCGGAATAAATCCAGAAAATTCTCCCGGTAAATCAATCCCTGTTTTTTCTCCCCAGCCAAAAAGCGAAAGGTACTTTTTAATTCTTGCCGGACCCAATCCCTGCTGGCCATTAAATCCCCCGCCAATAGTATAAAAATAAATATTTGAAGAAACAGCGATAGCCTCCCTCATATTAACTAAACCGTGCGGTTTTACTCCGCTAAATTTATAAACTATATTCGGATCGTATTGGCTGTGGATTAAAATATATCCTGGGTCATTTATTTTTTTATCAGGAGAAATTATTTTTTCCTGCAAAGCTCCAGACGCTTCAAACGGCTTTATAGTTGACCCTGTAGGATATTGAGCTGCAATGGCCCTGTCAAAAAGCGGCTGGTTTAGGTCATTTTGTATTTTATCAAAATCGGTTTTTGAAATGCCTTTTGAAAAAAGATTATTATCATAAGAAGGATAAGAAACCATAGCTAAAATACCGCCAGTTTTAGGGTCCATTGCAACTGCCGCTCCCCTTTTTGAGCCAATATTTTTTATGCTTTTCTCTAGGGCATTATAAAGGGTTGTTTGAAGGTCTGAATCTAAATACAATACTAAATTTTCACCGGATTTCGGCTCTAATACTATTTTGTTTCCCTTACTTATGCCAACTGCGTTTTTTATTGCTTCAAGTTGGCCGGGAGTTCCTCTTAAAATATTCTCGTAAGATTTTTCTATGCCGGTTTTGCCTATATAATCATTTACTGCATATTTTTTTGAACTGCTTAATTCGTTTTGGTTTATCCTGCCGGTATAGCCTAAAAGATGGGAAAAACTTGCTACAAAAAGATAGTCTCTTACAACATTTTTTTCTATTTTGCAGGATTTAAGCCCGTTGATTTTTGTTTCTAAAACCAGCAACGGCTCTTCTAGAATATTTTCAGAAACTAACACCCCTGGCTCTTCTGAACTTTCAAATTCTTTCTTTAATTCTTCTAAATTTTTGCCAGTAGCTTTAGCTATATTTTCTATTTCTGCCGTGGCTTCTATCGGATCTTCAGATAATTTTCTTTTGTCGCACAATAAATCAAAGGCAGGAGAATTTGAAACAAGTTTTTTTAGATTTTTATCATATATTATTCCTCTTTCTGGCCGTATTAAAGCAATGCTTCCTTTATTGTTTTCGCTTAAATTATAAAGCTCTTTGCCTAAAATTGCTTGCAGATAAAAAGTTTTCAAAAAAAGAGCGCCAGCAAGCATAAAAAAAATAAAAAATAATGCGTACACTATTTTTTCCGACACTGGCACTTCAAATTTTTTTTCTGAAATGCCCAGTTCTTCTTCTTTTATTTTTGCCAACTTGTCTAAAAAAACTTCGTGCGTTTCTATATTTCCTCTTGTTTTCCTGATTTTATATTTATTGTAAAAAACCATTGCATTTTAAAATTTAAGGCAGTAATTTTAATTGACGGGAAGGCGCAAAAAACAATTTTAATTTTTTAAATATATAAAAACCAATGACTGCGAATGCTAAATTGTAAATTATGGCAATTATGTTTGTCAAACCAAAAGACGGCTTAATGTGTTCTATAAAATAGTAGCCTATTACTAAAAATAAATCGTTAAAAATAAACGACAAAACAAATAAAGGAATAAAATATATTAATGGCTGCTGCTCTTGCATTTCTTTCAAAAGCAAAAGGAATTTTTTGGCCAAAAAGGAGATAATCAAAAATGATATTATTGAAGCTCCGAAGAAGTCATAAGAAAAAAGGTCTAAAAATAATCCGGCCGCTGTGCTTAAAAACAAGTTATACGGAGAAAAAACCGATTTTTTTGAATCTGAAAAAAAAATAAGGATAAAGAAAAAAATAAAAATAAAATTTGGGGTTGACCCCAATATATTAAAATATGCAAAAAAGCTGTTCTGCGCAACTCCTAAAAAATAAAAAAATAAAAATAAAAATAAAAATTTAATCTCCATAATTTAAAATCACAAACAGCTTGTCGGTGTTTTTAATATTATAAAATGTCTCTATTTCTGCTGTTTGAAAGGGCTTTAAGTCGCTTTTGTTTTTTGAAATAATCTTGCCGACAAGAAGATCTTTTGGAAAAATTCCCTCCAAAGCAGACGTAGTTAAAATGTCTCCGCTTTTTATTTCTGAATCAGTCGGCACAAGGTCTAAATAAACGCCTAAATTCCCTTTTCCCTTTATCACGCCGTAAATAGGAGTTTTTACAGGATCATCTTGCTGTATTTTTACGTCTAAAACATTATTTTCATTGGAAATAAGCATCACTTCTGAAAAATTTTTATAAACTTTTAAAACCTTGCCGAAAAGAACATTTTGCGAATTAATCACCGCCATATTCATGGATATTCCGTCAGCTGAACCTTTATTTATTAAGATAATATCGCGGCCTGTATCAATTCCCGTCGACTCGGCTAAAATTAATTTAAAGTTTTTATCCTGATTATTTAAAGATGCTTCTTTTATGGCTTCGTTCTCCCTTGCAACATCCTGCAAAAAAGCAATTTTTGACAATAACTCCTGATTTTCTGATTTTAAATTTCTGTTTTCTTGCGCTATACCCCCTGAATTTAACAGTGACATAAAAAAAATAGAAGAATTAACGCCGGCATTCCAAATCTTTTTCTCTATTGGCGAAGACAACAAATAAAAAGTGTTTTTAATTTCTTTTTGGAATAAATTTAAAACAGCAATAAAAATAAATAAAAAAACAGCGCTGATCAAAATTCTTGACAATAGTGTTTTTTGTTTGTTTAAAAAAATATTCATAGCATATTATCACCATTATTTTACATCAGCAATCTTTGTTTTGCAAATTTTTGAAAAGCCAACTAAAAAACCGACTCTAAAAATCGGTTTTTTTATTGACCTTGAGTTACGAAATGCTTTACGAACGATTTTATTTTGGTTTGCGGGTGAGACGAAGCAAAAATTTTGAGGCATACACAGAGTGTTCTGCCGAACAAATTTTTGCAAAGTCGCAGCCCAAAACAAAATATAAAGAGTTTAAGGTCATTTCGTAATTCAAGGTTATTGAACACAAGGGTGGCAACTACCTACTCTCGCGCAAAAGCACTACCATCGGCCTTGATGTATTTCACTTCTGAGTTCGAAATGGGATCAGGTGGGACAACATCAGTATAGTCGCCACCTTTGTGTTCAAAAAATACATAAAATCTGTATCTATCCTTACGCTAAAAAATAAAATGATTTATTAGTACTCCCCGGCTGAATGCCTTACGGCACTTACACCTGGAGCCTATCAAACCCGTCATCTACGGGAAATCTAAGAGTTCTCATCTTGGAGGGGGTTTCGCGCTTATATGCTTTCAGCGCTTATCCCGTCCCAACTTAGCTACCCAGCAATGCTCTTGGCAGAACAACTGGTACACCAGAGGTTGGTTCATTCCGGTCCTCTCGTCATGTTTAAACCACGTGTCACCACGTGCATAGACTATATCTTTACCCATCTCGTTTATAAGATTAGGGTATCGGCGTATTATAGTGGCTTATTCCCCACTATCTCATCCTTACCTAAAAGTTTGGAATCAGTCGTTACGGGGTCAAATCTAAAATTTTTAATATATCTGCTTTGGTTTTCTTTTTTCGGGTGACGTAATTATTTTTTTGAATGGTTATTATTAAATTTGCTAATTTCAACAAATCTTTTTTATCTAATAACCTTGATTCTTTTTGATTTAAAAGACTGGCAGCGCCATGTAAGGCTTTCGCCTGTTCTTTTTTAAATCTTATAAATGGCATTAATTTTCCTAAAATTTCTTTTATTTGTTTAAAGCCATTTATTCTTAACTCGGTCATCCCATCATTTCTATGAGATATAAAACCGATGCCAAGAATTTTTTTAATCCAATAAAGAGATTTTTCGTGCCTGCTGTCTTGATAAAAACAGATAGTACACATAAATCGCCTCTTTAATCTGCCGTCTTTACGCTTTTTTATTTGAAGCATAAGACTGCCATCACCGTCCAGAAAACCTGCTATATACGATAAATTTATTTTAGATTGACTTCCCACGGTATTGTCTTAATTTATTATTGGTCCTCAAGTTAATTGTACCATTATAGCTGGACCACAGCAACAATGGCTATCAACGAACCAATATAATTAAGGTTTCACCGTTATTAGCCGAATTGTCACCCCGCATTACTGCGGGGAGTAGCAAATTTTACTAGGAACAAAGCTCCTCAAAACTCAACGCCTGCGGTAGATAGGGACCAACCTGTCTCACGCTATCTCGCTTCGCTCGAACGCGATACTAATATACGAATGGTATGCGAATGATACGAATAACGAATTTTCGTATTACTACGAATTTTGGACTATACCACCACCCCAAAATCACAAAGTGATTTTTCGGGGGATCAACGTGTTATAGAAATATATTAAATTTCTATCTGCCCATTTAAGGACAAGTCTCTACGGGGTACAGAAACTAATTTTTGCAATCAAGCCTTTGCTTGAAAAAATGTGGGTTACTCAGAGACACCCTTTCACCCTTTATAATAAGAAATCGGAACTGGAACGAGCTTTTCCTTGCCGTTCCCATCCTTTACGACCCTGGCGAGCCGTATGAAATAAACGTCTGAGGTATCACCCGTGAGGTGCTCAAACCAGTTTTCCTTACGAATGAATGTCCGAGCCTTTTCCATCGCTTCCTCATCGCTTTTAACGTGATGGAAATAACGATATCGAATATACTCATTTGGCTGGTCATCCGTTAAATCACTGGTACCATAAAAGAGTTTGTATTTCATTTGTCGCCCCTTCTGCTCGATTGAAAAGTTGCAAAAATTAGTTTCTGTACTTCCCTCGGTATTGTCGCCTTATCTCCAGGTTGGGAAAATAAGGGATTTCACCGATATGAGTTGATTTTTTCGATTGCGATTACTCGCAAAAGCCGCCGCATTCCCTAACAGCAGGAATGTTGTTGACGGTTTGAACCCAGCTCACGTAACTTTTTAACCGGCGAACAGCCGGACCCTTGGGAGCTACTTCACCCCCAGGATAAGTTGAGCCGACATCGAGGTGCCGAACAGAGCCGTCGATATGGACTCTCGGGCTCTACTAGCCTGTTATCCCCGGAGTAGCTTTTGGCTGATGATCTTCTAATTTTCTATAAAA
>JBBTQL010000001.1:0-16600 GCA_038065715.1 Patescibacteria group bacterium | reverse complement strand
TTTCGTTGTCAATTAAAGCATCAACCGCTTCCTGCAGCATTCTTTTTTCATTTCTAACAATAACAGCAGGGGCTGAAATTTCCAAAAGATATTTTAATCTGTTGTTTCTGTTGATAACTCTTCTGTATAAGTCATTAAGGTCTGAAGAAGCATATCTTCCGCCATCTAACTGAACCATTGGCCTTAAATCAGGAGGCAAAATTGGCAGCACATCCATAAACATCCATTCTGGCCTTATGCCAGCCCTTAACATTCCCTGAAAAAGTTTTAATCGCCTTAAAGCTTTCTTTTTTAAGGCAGGAGGAGCTTCTTTACTCTCTCTTACTGATTCTTCAACTGCCTTTTTTAAATCAATTTTTGCAAAAATATTTCTTACTGTTTCAGCTCCAGTGCCGGCTTCAAACATCTCTCCGTATTTTAAAGACAAAGTATGATAAACCACTTCAGACAAAATTTTAAGCTCTTTTATTTCCATTACCTCTTCCTTGGCTCTTTCTCTTGCCTGTTTTATTTCTTGTTTTGAGGCTTCTGTTTTTTCTTTCTTAACTTTTGTTTTGTATTCCTGCTCAATAGCTTCAAAAATTCTGTCGCGGGCTTCAGAATCAACTTTGGTAATAATATAAGAAGAAAAATAAATAACTTTTTCTAATTGCTGTGAAGACTTGTTTAAAACCATGCCCATTCTTGACGGCACGCCTCTCAAAAACCAAATATGCGAAACAGGCGCATATAATTTTATATGCCCCATTCTTTCTCTTCTCACAGAAGATTTTGTAACCTCTACTCCGCACCTGTCGCAAACTACTCCTTTATATCTTATTCTTTTATATTTTCCGCAGGCGCACTCATAATCTTTTTCCGGGCCGAAAATTCTTTCATCAAAAAGCCCGTCCTTTTCAGGTTTTTGAGTTCTGTAATTTATTGTTTCAGGCCTTATTACTTCTCCGTGAGACCAAGATAAAATCTCTTCAGGAGAAGCGACCTTAACTCTTATTGATTCTAAGTCTATTACTCGCATTGATTTTAATTTTTAATATTTTTTAATTACTATTACGTACCTCTTGACAAGCACCTTTAATTTGCTATACTTAATCTACTTTTGGGATTATTCCCTTCGATCCCCGCTTCGGCGGGGTGATAACTTTTAAGAAAGCTCGAGCAACGCCTCGAGTTTTTCTTTTACTCTCATAAAATATTTTTGATCCAATTCTCCCATTTTTCTTTGAAATCTCTTTTTGTTAAATGTTCTTATCTGGTACAATAGCACACAAATTTTTTCACCCGCAAAAGTAATCTCCTCAAACCATGTGCCCGTCTTTTTCTTTGAAGTTAGCGGCAGAGCAATACACAAGTCTGAAGATAACTTTTTGATTATTAGTATAGGCCTCATAAAATATTCTCCTTTGCCAAAAGATTCGCTACCGACATTCTGACCGACTGAACACCACCAAATTTGGCCTTCTTTAAAATATATGTCTTCTGTTCTATCGGAAAAATGAATTTCTTGTTTCTTGATGTTCCAACTATTAAATTTTCCCTTCAAATCGTCTGTCATCGCGCATTTGGTTTGGCTTTTAATTTTTATTTTGTAAATCTAAAAGTGGAAAGCATATTTTGAAAAATCTGTTCTGTCTGTTTTATTTTCGGCTCATATTCTTTAATAAGTGTTGAGTTATCTGAAAATTGCGGTGGAATTGTTTTTGTTTGTTGGTATTGATTTTCTGTATTTTTTTTAACTTCCATTCCAAAATCATAAATAAGCAGGCCTGCTTTAATTACTTGTTTATTTGTGCCGACACCTATCTCCGTATATTTTATAAACAACGCATTATTAAAATATGGACCAGCGGTATATTTTCCAGTAGCTATGTCTGAAGTTTCTTGTAAAATTCTATTGCCATATGAGACAAGGTCTGGAGCTTGTCGGCAAAAAACCTTGGTTCCAATAGTAATTTTATCGGCACACGGCTCCAAATATAAATTAGAATTAAAGGAAATAGCAACCCCAGTCGGATTTGTAAGAGAGTCATAAGGAGCCAACGAGGTTAATGTAATACCGTGACCAATACCATCTGCACAATCAGGGGGCGTATATCCATTGTCTCTCGTGCAAGCAACTACGGCATTCTTTGCCGCCCAATCAGAAGGATATTTAACTTCAATTCCGTATTTTGTATTAGTGAAAGTTTTCCAGCCTTCCGTCGCCTGCGAGCTTTGGACGGGCACGCCGGCGGTTTCGGGCTCTAAATTTTGCTTGCCCGCCGTAACTTCAGTGAAGGCGGGGGCATTGGATTTCATAAAATATTGATACGCGAAAACTCCGCCGAAAAGAATAACGGCAACAGCAACAATAATTATTATGCCAATTAAGGTTGAAATTTGTTTTTGCATATTTTTAGCGATTATTCTTATGTTTTTGAAAACTTTGGAACATCGCTATTCACTTTTTAAAACTTATTTTAATCTTTTATTTTTGGGGTTTTTTAAATAATTATTTTTAGAAATCACCGTCCTTTTTAATCTTTTCTCCAACTTTTTACGGGCTCCGCCGGCTATGTTTCCGCCTGCGATAGCGTCACTTTTCAATTTTGGAACTCCTTGTGAATCTTCGGTTCTATGAATTTCTGTTGTGGCGCGCTCGCCCAGCATGACAAAAATTAATTCCAAGTCGTCCATATGGTCGCGTAGATTTTCACGTTTCAAATTTTTGTGGTTTTTATACTCACTGGGAGTCATGCCAAAAGTTGCTTTTGAAATTTCGGCTGTTAATATTTCATAGTCTTTTTGCTCTTTGCCGCCTCTATTTTTCCATTCGTCGGTTAACTCTTCGCGGATAAAAATTCCCCGCATTCGTTTTTCAATCCAATCTTCTGAATATCCTTTTAATTTGTAAAGCATCCTGGTCCTCTTTGTCGCTAATTCAGGGTTTTCTATTTCCTGCACTCGTTCGTATCCAACTTTTGCCAGCCATCTTTTAAATGGTTCTGCTTTTGGTGAAGGAATTGACTGAATAATTCTAAAAATACCTTCGGTATTAGCGCAATTCATTTTCTGTTTTCCGCCTTCTGTTGGAACTTCAAGGGTGTGGACAATTTGTCCATACCCTCTATTTAATTCCTCGTCTCTAATTCGCATTTTATTTATATAATCCTTTGGATTCACCGAATCTGTAAGCGCTAAAACCACATCTTCAACTACAAACCACCATTCTTTTTGGTGAATAGTTTTTCTGATTTTTCTGCCCTTGAATAAAGCAATTTTTGTTGTTTCAATTTTCTCCTCCATTTATAATTTTTATTTTGTAAATTTAAAAGTGGAAAGAACTTGGTTAAATTCATTATAAAATTGCCACTCGTTTATTCCATTCTTTACTCCTTCTGTGTATTCTATGTGATATATTTTTCCAAAAACAAGAACGTCCACAATAGACATTGGTCCAATCGTAGCTTTACAACCATCCCCATAACAGAATTTTACTATTGTTTCATAGCCGTCGCCGTTCCCAAAAACATTAACTTTTCTTTTCTGTTGAATTATATTTTGCAACTTAGCCGACATATCTGCCACAATAAAATCTTTCTGGCCGCTTGATATCAAGTTTACTGTCGGAAATTTTTGCCCCTCCAAAGCAGATACATCTGTTATATCAATATTGAAATTTCCGCAGGGCACATCTCCAGCACAACCTGTATAAACACCCATTTTAAACCAAACTGTTGGGTTGGTATTGGCATTGCCATTTGGCTCAATAATATACCAACTTTTCGGATAGCTAAATTGAAATCCCAAGTCATTGTTGTTATATGTTTTCCACCCTTCGACTTCGCTCAGGGCAGGTCCGGCGGTTTCGGTGTTTGAATTCGAGCCAGCAGGCTCGCCCTGAGGAGCCGAAGCGACGAAGGGTTGGGCATTTGTCTTTGTCAAATAGTATTGATACCCGAAAACTCCGCTAAAAAGGATAACTGCAACAGCAACAATAATTATTATGCCGACTAATGTTGAAACTTTTTTATTTAACATGTCTTTGCTCTGGTCGTTCAGACCCTGAGGGTTTTCAGACCCGATGGGCTAAGAACCAGAGAATTACCTTTTTACTTTTTAATTTCCTATTTCTTAGTTTCTTAATTTCCGCAAAGCCTTGACAATGGCTCTTGATTTGCTATAATTAATTTGCTTATCAAGCAATGTCACATTCTAGTGATAGAACCAAGAAACAACATCTTCAGAAATGGGGGTGCTGTTTTTTTGTTTTCCATTCATATGATATAATTGGAATTGCGGAGGTTATGGGAGGTTGAAACTAGACGGTTCTAGTCTTTGTTTGATAAGCAACTGGTTCTACTAACTATAGAATGTGGTTCGACTCCACCGGCCTCCGCGTCAAAAAATCTGTTTGAAAGAATGGATTTTTTGTTTATTTTTTATCTCTTTCGTCCCGCCTGTCATTGCGCTCTAAACGCGGTTTTTCTTTTACTTCAATAGCCAAGCCAAGCGATTTTAATTCTGCAACCAAAAGGTTAAACGAAGCTGGAATATTCGGATTTCTTATCGGCTCGCCTTTTAATATTGATTCATAAGTTGTAGCTCTGCCTATAACATCGTCAGATTTAATAGTCAGCATTTCCTGTAAAATGTGAGCGGCTCCATAGCCTTCCAATGCCCAAACTTCCATTTCTCCAAATCTCTGGCCTCCAAACTGGGCTTTTCCGCCCAATGGCTGTTGAGTAATCAACGAATAAGGGCCGATTGATCTGGCGTGAACTTTATCGTCAACCATATGGATTAATTTCATTACATACATATAGCCGACTGTAATTTGCTTTGGGAAAGGAAGACCTGTTTTTCCGTCATATAAAGTTGTTTGGCCAGAAATTGGCAAACCGGCTTCCGCCAATTCTTTTTTAATATCTTCTTTGTCGGCTCCCAATAATGCCGGAGAAATAGCAATATAATTTAATTTATGGGCTGCCCAGCCAAGATGAGTTTCTAAAATCTGTCCAATGTTCATTCTTGACGGAACAGACAATGGGCTTAGTACTAAATCAATTGGGGTGCCATCTGCTAAAAATGGCATTTCTTCTTCTGACAATATTTTTGAAACAACTCCCTTGTTTCCGTGCCTTCCAACTAATTTGTCTCCAACTTTTGCTTTTCTAGTTTCAGCAATTTCAACCTGCACTTTTTTAATTACTCCAGGCTCCAATTTATGGCCCAATTCTCGCGAAAATATTTTTACATTTACAACTTTTCCTTTTTTGCCGTGCTCCATTCTTAAAGAAGTGTCTTTAACATCTTTAGCTTTTTCGCCGAAAATTGCCCTTAGCAATCTTTCTTCTGGAGTTAATTCTGCCTCTCCTTTTGGCGAAATTTTTCCAACCAAAATGTCATTAGGCCCAACTTCAGCTCCCACTCTTACTATTCCCTCTTCATCTAAATCTTTTAATTTTTCTTCACTTACATTTGGAATGTCTGAAGTTGTCACTTCGGGCCCCAGTTTTGTTTCTCTTATATCGCAGGTAAAATCTTCTATATGAATAGAAGTGAAATCATCGTCTCTCACTAATTTTTCTGAAATAGTAATTGAGTCTTCAAATCCTCCGCCCCTTAAAGGCAAAAAGCAAACTAAAATATTTCTGCCTAAAGCCAGCCTGCCATGAGATATTGCCGCTCCATCAGCCAAAACATCTCCCTTTTTAATTTTTTCTCCTTTTTCAACTATTGGCCTTTGGTGAAAACAAGAATATTGGTTTGTTCTTACGAATGTTTGAAGTTCATAATTTTCTTCCGATTTTTTGCCGTTTAAATCGTATGTTACTTTAATATGGCTGGCGTCAACTTCTTTTATTACGCCAGGAGCCTTTGCTAAAATCACTTGCCCAGAATCGCGGGCAACATTTCTTTCAACGCCTGTTCCAACCAAAGGAGCCTCTGGCTTAATTAAAGGAACTGCCTGTCGCTGCATATTAGAACCCATTAACGCCCTTGAGGCATCGTCATTTTGCAAAAAAGGAATTAAAGATGTGGCAACAGAAATAAACTGCTTTGAAGAAACATCTGCATAATCAACTTTTAAAATTTCTGTTTCTGCCGGTTCGCCCTTTACTCTGGCCTCAACTTTATTAGGAGGAATTTCAGGAAGAATTTTGCCGTTTTCATCTAAGGGAACCGAAGCCGGAACAATAATATATTTTTCTTCTTCCTGGGCTGAAAGATAATGAACTTCTTCGGTTATTTTTCCGTTTTTAACTTTAAAATAAGGAGCTTCAATAAACCCGTAAGGATTTACTTTTGCAAAAGAAGCTAAGTGCCCCACCAATCCCACATTTGGACCTTCGGGCGTTTCAATAGGGCAAATTCTGCCATAGTGCGAGGGTTGAACATCTCTTACCTCAAACCCCGCTCTTTCTCTTGTTAAACCTCCGGGACCTGTGGTAGTTAATCTTCTTTTGTGTTCTAATTCGGCTATTGGATTTTCGTTGTCCATAAATTGGGAAAACTGGGAAGAAGTATAAAATTCTTTTACAACTGCCATTAATGGCCTTGGATTTATAAGTTGAATCGGAGTGATTGCATCAACCTCCAACGTAGACATTTTATCCTTAATAATTCTTTCCATTCTCATTAAGCCAACTCTCAAACGATTCTGCAAAAGTTCAGACAAAGTTCTTACCCTCCTGTTTCCCAAATGGTCAACTTGATCGGGCTTAGCTTCTGGATTGTTGTTTAAGCGAATAACCTCTTTTACAACCTCTACTAAATCTTCAATTTTTAACATCCTATCTTCCTTTGCAATATCCCCGCCTGCATCGCTATGCGAAGCATTGCGGGCAGGTTTATCCTTGCTTTGCTTCTCTATAAGCTGCGGCAAGCGCTGCCATGTTTTCCATCTGCCGACTTTTGACAAGTCATACCTGTCAAAATTAAAAAACATATTAAATATTAAATCCTGGGCAGTATCTGGCGTAACCAAATCTCCAGGCCTTAATCTTCTGTAAACTTCAACTAATGCCTCTTTTTGGTCTTTCGAAGTGTCTCTTCTTAAAGTTTCTTTAATATATTTTATCTCTCCTGTATCTACATCTTTAAATTCTTTCTCAACTTTTTCTATATTTTCTAAACCCAAAGCCATTAGCAAGGTTGTTGCAGGAACTTTTCTTTTGCGATTGATTTTCACCCCAATAAAGCCAGAATCTTCTGTTTCAAATTCAAGCCAAGCTCCTCTGTTTGGAATAATTTTTGCGCCAAAATAATTTTTTCCGCGAAATGCGCGGGCTGTAAAAAAGGCTCCGGGAGAACGTATAAGCTGGGAAACCACTACCCTTTCCACTCCGTTTACAACAAAAGTTCCCCTGTCTGTCATAATGGGGAAATCAGCCAAAAACACCTCCTGTTCCTTAACCTCTTTGGTTTTTAGGTTTACAAGTTTAATTTTGGCTCTTAGGGCAGCTTCAAGAGAATCATTATTTCTTTTTGCCTCCAATCCGTCTTTGTAGTTTGGCTTGCCTAATTTATAGTCTTCAAACCAAAGTTCCATCTCTTTGCCCGTGTAGTCTTTAATCGGAGATATTTCTTCAAAAAGCTCTTTTACCCTTACATTCCAAAAATCTTCCCATGTTTCCCTTTGCATTGTCAAAAGGTGGGGCGTTGGAAATGAAAGTTTAGATTTTGAAAAGTTCTTAACTTTTTTTATAATTTCTGCCATTTATAAATATTGGCGAGGAAAGTTCTTGCCTCGCTGTTAAGATTAAAAAATTTTATGTTTTTAGTTTAAAATTTAAAATACAAAATACCCTATTTGTTTAGGGTAATGCCCCTGCCGATTTTTTTGCAATTTGTCAAATATTTATATGCACTAAAAAAACTTCGGGCAAGGGGTTTTTATTTTCCTTATAGTAAAATGGCCACTTATTTAATTAAGCCTGTGATCAGCAGACTCTAATATTTACATCTTATTCTTTTTTAATAAAACTGTCAATAGCTAAACTCCTATCTTCTGGTTTTTATGCTTTGCAATATGCCAAGGCTCACAAAATTTCCAATTAATCCCGAGCCGCCATAGCTTACAAAAGGAAGATAAATTCCAACAACAGGAAGCATTGAAAGGTTCATTCCAATGTTTATAACAAATTGGGCAATTAAAATAATTGCAAATCCAGAAGCAAAAAGCCGAGGAAAATTTGACTGCGAATCAATTGCCGTTTTTAATATCCGCCAAATCAAATTTAAATATAAAAGGAAAAGGGCAGATATGCCTAAAACTCCCCACTCTTGGGCAATGGCAGAAAAAATAAAATCTGTATGGGGCTCTGGCAAAAACCCGTACTGCACTTGCGACTCTTTAGTTATACCTTCTCCAAAAATTTTTCCAGAACCCACTGCAATTTTTGCCTGATTTTGAGACCACGAACCTCCCAAGGGGTCATAGGGAAATATAAATGATATAATTCTTCCTCTTTGATAATCTTTTAATAAAAATTGCCAAGAAAAACCAGCCACTAAAATAAAACAAAGAAAAAGAATTAAAAAGTGCTTTATTTTAATTCCAGATATAAGCAAAACTCCTATCCAAACCAGCACAAGCACCATAGTTCCGCCTAAATCAGGCTTTATAAAAACTAAAAGCGCAGGGAAAAAAACATATAATCCTGAAAAAAGAATATGCCTGAATTTATACATTTCAACATGCCTAATTGAAAAATATTTTGCCAGTAAAATTACCAAAACAATTTTAGCAGGTTCAGTTGGGTCTAAAGACAAAATACCTAATTTATACCACCCTCTGGTGCCTCTTATAACAGGAGCAAAAAAATAAAGCCCGGCAAGCAAAAGCAAACAAAAAAAATAGAAAATTAAAATTAAATAAGAATTATTTCTTAAAGTTCGGTAATCTAAAAAACTAATGGCAAGCATTATCAAAAATCCAACAATAAAAAAAATAATCTGTTTTTCAAAATTTAAAAAATCTCCTTTAGCATAAGAAGAGCTGTAAATTGACGCCAATCCAAAAAGCGATATTAATATCGCTGAAATTATCAAACTCCAATCTAACTTTTTAAGATGGCTGGTTATTATGCCCATAACAACGAAATTTTTAATCTTAAATCAACTCTTAAATATCTAAATTTTCAAAATTAATTGTGATCGATTTTTTACGGAGTATTTCTAGCATAATTTATAACAACTTATTTTGTTTTTTTATTTTACTTATTTCTTCTTCGGCAACTTTCAAAAATTTTTTAGCATTTTGGATAGAATTATCAGCTTCTGTTGAAGAAATCGCGAGGCCTGCGCCATAAATTAAATAATTTCTCTTTATTTTCATTCTTCTAAACTTTTCAATTAAATCCTTAAATTCAGAACCAAAATATAGCTCGCAAAAATTTATAACAATAGTATGTGAACCGATTGTTTTTGGCTTTAACCCCAAAGAAAAAATTATTGCTCTGCCTGCCAAAAGCATTGCGTCATAAGCTTCTTTAAACGCAGGCTCGCTAATTTCTTTTTTTAGCAGAAAATCAGCGGCTTTTAAAGACTCGCGAGATTTACTTAAAACAAGCTCTACTTCGCGAAAACTAACTTTCTTTGGCTGAAGACTTTCGTCCTCCAATAATTTTTTCCAAATCATTTTGATCTCCTATTATAAATATTTTTGAATTTTCCATTACATTTTCCAAAAAAACATTTTTTTTGCGAAGGCCTTTCTGGATATCCTTCTCAGAAAAAATGCTATAATTTATTTCTCTAGCGAGTTTTTCTTCAACTTTAGAAATCCTTGATATTAGAATGCCTTCGTCGGGATTGCCGACTATCATCAGATCAATATCGCTAAATTGACCTTCTTTTTCTTTAGCAAAGGAGCCAAAAATAAACGCCGAAATAATTCCGTCAATTTTTTCTAAAAATTCTTTTATTTGAGCCTCAACTCCTATTGTTTTTGAAACAATTTTCTTAAACTCCTCAAAAATTGGCGACTCTTTATTAACATAATAATAAATTTGATTGCCATTTTTGCTTTTTTTTAAAATACTTGATTCCTCTAAAGACAAAATTTCTCGGCGGATGTTTCCAACTGAAAAACCAAGAATTCTTTCTAATTCTCTTAAATAATATTTTTTAGAAATATCAGAAAAAAACAACCTTACGATTTTTTCTCTTGTTTTAGATTTTTTAAGTTTAAATATGTCCATTTATATGTAGTCAATTTATACTACAATTGTACTCAATATAATACACGGCTGTCAAATTATTTTATTATTTTTAAAAATTCCTGCTCTGAAATAACTTTCACGCCAAGTTTTTTTGCTTTATCCATTTTTGAACCGGGCTCGTTTCCTGCCACAACATAACTTGTTTTTGAAGATACCGATTCAGAAACGCTCCCGCCCAATCCCCTGATTCTTGCTCTTGCTTGTTGCCGTGACATAGATTTTAAGCTGCCTGTTAAAACAAAAATTTTCCCATTTAATTTTTTTTGTTTTTTGGTTGATATTTGATGCTTGATGCTTACAAATTTTTGAAGTTTGTCTAAAAATTTTAAGTTGTCTTTATCTTTAAACCATTCATAAATTGATTCTGCTACAACTGGCCCAATATTTAAAATTAAATCAAAATCTTCAAGCTTGGCATTTTTTATTTTTTCTATTGCCGCCCAACCATTTTGTTGGGCGAGCCTCGTCCCTTCAGGGCGGGAGCCAAAATGTTCTGCCAAATCCATTGCTGTTTCTTCTCCTATATTTCTAATTCCTAAAGCATAAATAAATCTTGGCAGAGTTATTTCTTTTTTTTCTTGAATTGATTTTATTAAATTTTCTGCTGACTTTTCTGCAAATCTCTCCAGCGGAATAATATCACTCTCTTTTAACTCAAACAAGTCGCTTGGATATTGAACCAAGCCTTCCTCAAGCAGCCTGTCAATTATTTTAGGGCCTAAACCATCTATATTAAAAGCAGAACGGGAAACAAAATGGTAAAAATTTCTTCTTTGCCTTGCAAAACATTTTGAATTTTTACACCTCCATAAAACATCTTCTTTTACAAGTTTTGTCCCGCAAGAAGGGCAAAATTCAGGCATTTTAAAAATTTTTTCTTTGCCAGTTCTCAATTCTGGCAAAACTTTTATAATATCTGGAATTACATCTCCTGCCCTGCCAATAATTACAGTGTCTCCAATTTTTAATCCCAATCTTTTTATTTCGTCTTCATTATGCAAAGTTGCCCTTGTAATTGTAATCCCTGAAACTTGAGTTGGCTCTAAAATAGCGACTGGCGTCATAGCCCCTGTTCTGCCAACCTGCACTTTAATGTCTAAAACTTTTGTTGTTGATTGAGACTGCGCAAATTTAAAAGCAATGGCTCCCCTTGGAGCTTTGCCGACTACTCCTAATTTTTCAAAAATTTCATTATTGTTTACAATGACCACAATTCCGTCAATTTCATAATTTAATTTTTCTCTATTTTTTTGCCACAACTCATGAAATTCAAAAACTTCTTGTAAATTTTTACAGTATTTATTATTTTTATTTGTTTTAAATCCTAATGTTTTTAAAATTTCATGGATTTCCTCGTGAGTTGTTTGGCTAAAATCCCCGCCTGCAACGGCTATGCCGTAGGCATTGCGGGCAGGAGTTTTTAAATCATAAATAAAAGAATCAAGGTGGCGGGAAGCTGTAACTTTCGGGTCTAATTGCCTTACAGATCCCGCGGCTATATTTCTTGGATTAGCATATAACGGCAAACCCTTATCTTTTTGCAATTTATTTATTTTTTCAAATTCTTTTTTAGAAATAAAAACTTCTCCCCGAACAGTAATTTCTCGTTTTCCGCCAGCTGGCGGATTTATTGTTAAAGGAATTGCCTCAACAGTTTTTAAGTTATTTGTTATATCTTCGCCAATTGTTCCGTCTCCGCGAGTTGACCCTGTTTTTAAAATTCCGTTTTCATAAATTAACTCTATTGCCAATCCATCTATTTTTAATTCGCAATAAAAATCAATTTCTTTTTTTTCTGGCAATAATTTTAAAATTCTTTCTTGCCAATCTTGCATATCTTCTTTTGAAAAAGCGTCATTAAAAGAAAGCATCCTTTGAAGGTGCTTTACTTTTTTAAATTCTTTTAAAGGCTCTCCGCCAACCCTTTGGGTTGGCGAATCTTCGGTTATAAACTCGGGGTAAAGTTTTTCTAAATCAAAAAGCTCTTTTTTCAAAGAGTCCAAAGCAGAGTCAGAAATTTCTTGCTTGTCCTGCACATGGTATAAATAGCGGTGGTGATTTATAACCTCCCTAAGTTTTTCTATTCTCTTTTTTGCTTCGTTTTTATCCATATTTTTATAGACATAAAATGCTGGGAGCTGTAATTTGCGTGCAGTTACCGTTGGTGTCAAAAACAATAATAACCACGCTGTAGTTCACGCCTATTTGACCAAAATTCCATTGCGCTTTCCAAGTAGGCCCACCGCCCTGTTTTACCATTGGCAATTCTCTATAGGTGCATGGGTTGGCATTAGGATAACACTGGTTATAATTTTCCGAACCCAATCCGGTTATATATGTAAAAACCTCTTCCACATCGCCATAAACATCCGCCTGAATTGTTGCAGTTACACCGCCGCCAGTACAGTTAAACGGAGTGCCAGGATTAAGAATTATCGGAGGCACGCCAATAGTTACTTTTGTTGAAAGCGTTGTTTGCACTGCCCTGGACACATCTTTAAAAATTCCAAAAGAATTTAATGTCCCGCCGGCTATTTTGCATTCTTGAAGCAGGTTAGAAGTCACATTATATGTTTTTTGAGAGCCTATATCTGTTGAAAATTTAATGGTGCAGTTTGAACAGGTAATAGTATCGCAATCTGCTCCGCTTTTCCAATCGGCAGGGCAAATGCACTCAAGACTTCTTTGGTCTGGCGGGTCGTTGGGGTTGTGCGCGGGGCAAACATTGCAAATATTACAAAGCCCCCTGTTGGCGTTTTCTGGTTTTTGCTTTCTGTCATAATAAAGGGTTTTTTCAATTCCGCTTTCGGCCAAATAAAATGCAACTACTGAATTTCCTATGTTTTTTATGGTTTTTATTTCGCTATATAAAATTATACTCGTGCTCAAAACTACGGCAAGTAATATTGTCAAAATAAAAAAAGTGATAATAAGGGAAACTCCTTTTTGTTTGTCTTTTGGCATTTACTATTGTTTAATATTTAAATCCAGTTGCGAAACAGTTGTTTGTATTTTTTTTGAAATTTGATTGTCGTTTTTATTGCTTTTAACATCTAAAAAAATAGTTACTCTCGGCTGAATACCATCATTTTCAGAAGCTCCTATTAAACTCCCCACTAAGCCGCTGCTGCCATTTATGCTAAATCTTATAGAATTTATATTAATGTTGCTTGAAGTTAGAGCAACTGCGCTGCTGTCATTTGTGCTATTTTTTAACTCTTTGAGAACTGCTCCTCCGAGTTCAGACATGTTCAAAAAAAACTCCTGGCAAGTATCATTGTCCGATTGATTTATAAATTTTATACCTTGATAATAAGGGCTTGAAAGATCTCTTCGTGTAAGCAAATAACTATATCCTATATAATCTAAGCCCAAACACGCGCCAGTTGTATCTTTTTTAGCCACGCGAAGCGCTTTTGACATATATTCAATAACGTAACTCGTTTGGCTTAAAAGCTCTTGTTCTGCTAGAATTTTTCTTTGATTCTGCACTACAGAAATAAAAATACTTATTGCAGCTCCTATAACAAGCAAAAAAACAGCGATGACTACGATAAGCTCTATCAGCGTGAACCCTCTATTATTCCTAAAATTTAAAAATTTAGACATTTATAAATTAATTAAAAATTTAAAATTTAAAATTAAAAATTTCGCTATCAGTACCAATTATATAAATATTCTTCAGCCTTAATGCAAAGAGACGAACAGCAATTATTGCCAATTATGATGCATTCTTGATCTTTTTCCTTCCAAGTTACCAAAACAGAAACATTAATTGCGTCTGAATTACTTGTGGGGGTTATTATAATTTTTCGCTTGATTTTTGTATCCTGTCCGCTAGTATAATTAT
The DNA here is from genome assembly GCA_038065715.1 of Patescibacteria group bacterium. Taxonomy (GTDB): domain Bacteria; phylum Patescibacteriota; class Minisyncoccia; order Minisyncoccales; family Staskawiczbacteraceae; genus JBBTQL01. The sequence continues at coordinate 2,542 of JBBTQL010000001.1, read as the reverse complement.
AAAATCCATTATCATCTATTTTTAAAACTCTGCCATTGTTGCTATAAGGCTCTAAAGGAAAATCTGTTGAATCTGGCGACGTTCCGGTTTTGTAATATGCTTCGCATGCAGCCGAAGAACAATCAAGGCCTGTTTTCCAATCTTGGCTTTTTATCCAATTAGTATCTCTCATATTTCTTATTATTTCTAAACCCTCTTGAGCCAAATAAGCCGCTGTAAAACGATTAGAAATGCCTTGAGTTAAAACAATCATTGTAGAAAAAGCGTTATAAACTCCAACTGTTGCAAAAGCTAAAATAAAAATTGCAATTACTAATTCTATTAGAGTGAACCCAGCACCACTTTCGCGCTTGAACCTTTTTGCAATACTAAAATTATCTTTTTTCATAGTGATATTTTATTGAACATTTATTAACCCTGAAGTGTTTACAAAAACGCTCCTTGTTTGTGATGAATCAGATTCAACGGCAAAAATAATTTCTACTTCAGTGCTTCCTTGTACCAAATCCGTTATAGTCACGTTTGGATTTGGAGGAGCAAAATTAATACTAATTTGCTGATTACCAGTAACGTTATAAATATCACTTATAATCACCTCGTTTTCCATTACGCTAAAATCAATTACCTCTAAAACACAATCCTCCCCTGGATTTTGGGCGCCACAAGTATGATTTATTTGCGAAGAGCTTTGCGACGTATATTTACTATCTCCGTTTATGTCAGCATATACTATATATTTTTTATTTGCCAAAGCAGTATTATTAAGATCAATAAAAACTCCATATCCCTTTGCTTGCACAGCTCCCCCTGTTAAAACTCCAGAAAGGCCCATATCCTGAACACTTTTTAAATCTTGCGCAAATTTATAAACAGATCTAGAAAGCGCGAATTTACGCTTAATTTTTGGAAAATCAGGCACTAAAATTATCGAAAAAAGAACAATAATAAAAATTACCACTATAATTTCAATTAAAGTATTCCCAGCACCACTTTCACTGAATAATAGTGATTTACGCTTGTCTTTGTTTGTAGTTTTAATATTAGAAAACATATTAATGATTGTTAGGTAAAAGTGGTGCTGGGTAAACCCTTTTTATAATAGAAGCAGATTAAGATACCATTGCATTAATTGTTGGCCCCATAAAATAGCCACAAATGTTCCGATAATCAAAAAGGGGCCAAAAGGTATTTTACTGTTTAATTCTTTCTTTTTCCCGCCTTGCAGCGAGGCAGGTATCGCCATTAATCCAATTCCTATTATAGCACCAAAAAGAAAAGCTAAAAATAAGCCTGTTAAAATATTTGGAAAACCTAAAATAATCCCTAAAAGAATAGCCAGTTTAACATCGCCAAAACCCATCCAACGCCCAGCAGAAACAAGCCAAATTATAAAGAAGAATCCTGCGGCAATTAGCACGGCCAGCATATAACCTAACAACGGCTCTAAATTTGAAATTTGAAATTTGAAATTTTCAATCAATTTGAAATCAATTAATTCTAAAATACGAAAAACAAACGCGACGGCTATTGCGGGGAATAAAACTTTGTCTGGAATTAAATAGTGTTTTAAATCATAAACAAAAATCACTATCAAAGTGCTCGCAACATAAAACAGAAAAAAGAGATTAAAAACTGAAGCGATTATTAGCGAATAATCGTTGAAGCCCAGCACCAACGCGAAGCGTTCGGTGCTGTGGTTGAAAATTAGCAAAAAAATCAGTCCAGTAGCAATTTCTACTAAAGGATATTGAATCGATATGCTTTTTTTGCAATAGCGGCATTTTCCGCGTAAAAATAAAAAACTAAAAACAGGGATTAAGTCTTGCCAATTTAGATTGTGCTTGCAATGAGGGCAAAAAGATTTACCCCGTAGGAAGCTAACAGCTTTCCTATAGGGGCTGTCTTTTGGCATATTCTCTTGAAGCTCAGTTCTATAAATAACACAATTCAAAAAACTGCCGATAATCAGGCCGAAAACAAAAATAAAAAAATAAATCAAAAAATTTACAAGCATTAAACCATTTTACCACTTTATTTTGCAAAAAAACACTTCGCTTTAGAAACGAAGTGCTTTTTGTTAAAATACTTATATATTAATCGCTACATGTTGCAGCGGTTGCTTCGCATCTTATAACACAGTCAGTATTTGTTTGGTTTTTGTATCCCGTAGAATCAACGCAGAAAGTTCCGTTAGTAGTATCATTTAACGTTGTGCAAGCACAAAAAGCTGAACCATCAACTGTAGTAGCTGGAGTTACATTTTTTCCAGCATTAGTAATTGCTATAGCTGGTGCCGTATAACTCACATCCGTATCAAAACCAGTAAATGTGCTATCATTATTATCAAACCACACAGCGGCATTTGTTACTATCGTACCCATATTGCTTTTTATCGCCGAATCTCTGCCTTTAGAGATATATATAGTAACGCTTACTAATACGATAGCGGCTAACACTGCGATAATTGCTATAACTACGATTAATTCAATGATTGTAAACCCAGCACCACTTTTATTGTCTTTTTTCATTATAACATTCAGGC